>CADBFZ010000005.1:160818-232480 GCA_902794095.1 uncultured Lachnospiraceae bacterium
AGACACAGGTAAAAGCGTATTCCATTTTTGCACAGAAATACAATTCTTACATGAATCCCAGTATCCTGGGTACCGGTTCGCTTGACGGATCGGGTTCAGTTCTCGGAATCGATATTGTCGAGAGCATGGGTCTTGAGACCGTTGCAGACGACAAGAATGTCTTCGTTGAAGTCAACAATGTATCCATATTTTCGAACATCGACGAGCAGTTTACCGATTCTCACGAGAAACTGGTTCTTTTGTTCGATCACAATGTAACTCCCACCGATATGTATGTGAACAGGCTTAAGGAGCTTAAGGCTTCCGGCTATAAGCTTGCCATCAGAAAGCTGCAGGTTAAGCAGTTTGAGGAGTACAAGCCCATCTTAAGTCTCGTTGATTTCGTTCTTCTCGACCATAAGAAGATTGATATCACCAAGGCTAAGATCTATTTCCAGAAGGTATACCCCAACGTATCACTCGTTGCGGTTAACGTTAACACCCAGGAAGACTATGATGTTCTTACCAAGGACGGAGGATATGACCTCTATGAAGGTAAGTTCTTCAGACTTCCCGTAGTTAATTCCAAAGAAGATATCAGCCCGATGAAGGCTACCTACATCGAGCTTCTCAATATCGTAAACGATCCCGATTTTGACCTTGATAAGGCTGCTGCAGTAATCGAGCACGATACCGCGCTTGTTATTTCACTCCTTGCAATGGTTAACCGTATGACGGTCAATTCCGGAATCTCTACAGTCGGACACGCAGCCGCTATGCTGGGTCAGAAAGAGCTTAAGCGTTGGATCAATACCGCGGTCACCAAAGAGCTTTGCTCCGACAAGCCCGGTGAGATTACCAGAGTATCACTTATCAGAGCAAGGTTTGCAGAGCTCATCGCTCCCGTATTCGGACTTACCGCAAGTTCTTCTGAGCTGTTCCTGATGGGACTGTTCTCGGTAATCGATGCAATGCTCGATAAGCCCATGAAGGAAGCTCTTGAGATGGTTAAGGTCAGCAAGGACATTTCCAATGCACTTGTTGATGGAACCGGAAAATACGCTCCCGTTCTTGAGTTCATGAATGCTTACGGCGATGCAAACTGGTCGGAAGTATCCAGACAGCTGATCCTTGTAAACGGTAAGGATTCCGATATATACGAGGCATACACCGGTGCGCTCAGCTGGTTCAGAGATCTCTTCTACGGCAAAGCGAAATAAAATTTGTTTACTTAAGACCGCGCCTTAATAGGGTGCGGTCTTTTTTTGAAAGGACATAAGATGGATATCGAAACCATTAGAGAAACAATAGATCATCTCTATGAGCAGGGAAAATCTCTGGAGGCTGAAAACGTACTCCTTTCAACCGCAGGTGCGGCTGCAGAGGAAGGCGACGATCATCTGCTTCTTCAGATCTTAAACGAGCTTATCGGCCACTACCGCGAAACCGGCGAGTGGGAGAAGGCCTTTGAGATCACGGACCGCGCGGTCTACATTGCGGGACGTATTTTCCCCACGGAGTCCATTCCTTATGCCACCACTCTTCTTAACGCAGCTTCCATGTACAGGGCTGCCGGCAAGCTCGACATGTCCCGCTCCATGTACCACGAGGTTGAGAAGATCTACGCCGTAACTCTTAAGTCCGACGACATGCTCTATGCTTCCCTCTACAACAACGAGGCACTTCTTTATCAGGAAGAGGGCGAGTTCCCTAAGGCTAAGGCCCTGCTTCTCAAAGCCCTCGACATTGACCGCGCTAACGCAAAAGAATACGAAGAAGCGGTTTCACTTGCTAACATCGCCGCAACCATGATCCAGACCGGAGAACATGATGAGGCTCTTAAAGCGGCAGAAAGCTCAGTTGCTCTCTTTGAAAGTCTGGGTGTTAAGGATCAGCATCTGTGTGCTGCATTTTCCGCCATGGGTTCCTACTATTACATAAAGGGAAAGTTCGAACCCGCAGCTTCATGCTTCAAGCAGGGCATGGAGATAATGGAAAGCATCCTGGGACGAAACGGATATTACGAGAGATTAAATGAAAACTACAACGCCTGCCTTGCAGCAATGAAGGCATCAAAGCCTGCGGAAGAAAAGCCTCAGAATGCAGTCTCAGCTCAGGCAGCAGGCGTATCATCACCTGCACAGAACACTTCCGAAAAAGGAATCGATATCTGCAGAAAATATTATGACAGATATGTCAGACCTATGATCGATGAGAAGTTCCCCGAGTATGCATCCAAGATCGCATGCGGACTTTCGGGAGAAGGTTCAGATGCCTTTGGATACGATGATGCCCTTTCCCGTGACCATGACTGGGGGCCTTCCGTATGCTTATGGATTAGCAAAGAAACTGATGAAAAAATCGGAGAAGAACTTCGAAATGCATATGCAGAGCTTCCTGCCGAAATGGATGGAATAAAGAGCGCGCCCTATGTTCGCGGTAAGGACAGAAGAGGAGTTCAGGTAATCCCCGAATTCTTTAAGAGACTTACAGGAGCTCCCGAATATGACGTAATCGACTGGAGAGAAACCACATCACCACTTCTTGCCGCTGCAGTAAACGGCGAAATCTGGAGAGATGATGAGGGAATCATCACGGAGTTTAGGAATAAGCTTGCCTCCGGATATCCCGAGAGTATTCTTTTCAAACATCTTGCGGAAAGCTGTGCACGCTTTTCAAGAGAGGGTCAGTACAACGCACCCAGGGTTTCCAAACGCGGAGACGAGCTCACAGCCCGCATGTTCATATATGATGCGGCCCGCGAAGCAATGAAGCTTTTATATCTTGCAAACGGTAAGTTCTATCCTCACGACAAATGGCTCAGATACGGCCTTAAAGACCTTGAGGGCGGAGATACACTGGACGCACTTCTTCAAGCAATGGTGGAAGATCCCGAAAAGGCGGAGGACGTGGGAGCTTTCCTTGCAATGGAACTCTACAGAAGAGATTACATCAGCGACATCGATCCCTATCTTGATAACCAGACTGAAGAGCTTCTTCAGAAGTCCCTTTGGTCTGCGGACTCAATCGATGAACTTTCCATGAAGATCGCAAAGGCCGAGTTTGACGCATTTGACAAAGTGGTAAACGAGGGCGGAAGAGCATACTGTCAGGACGACTGGAGAACATTCAGCATTATGCGAAGAAGCCAGTATATGACATGGAACAAGACCATGCTCCTTCAGTACCTCTACGATTTTGAGCGTGAGATGAGACTGGGCCACAACCTCATAACCGAGAAATACGGCCGCATGATGGAGCACACCGCACCCGAAAGGTATGCTGAGATCAAGGACAATTTCCCCGTCCTTTCGGACGAAAAGAAAACCATAATAGAGCAGATTGTAGCCATCCAGGTAGGATGGATGGAAGAGTTTGCGTCACAATACCCTGCAATGGGCGAGCGTGCACGCAGGATCAGAACTGCGGATGACAGTGCATACGATACTTCTTATGAGACATATCTGCGCGGAGAACTGGGCACATATTCCGATAAGATGCTGGAACTTTATGCCCGTTTTATCGTGGGTTTATCGGGAGAAGGCAAGAATCTTGCGTATGAGACAATGCAAAATACCGCAGTACTTTACGGATATAAAACGATTGAGGACGCTGAAAAGTTTATGTCGAGATGACCGATTTGTAGAAAGTTACTAATGAAGTGATTGTCAACACCGGACGATAAGATTTTTTAAAATTTAGTTTTCCACCGAAAAAGGGCTAAAAAAGCCCTAAAAAGGTGTTTATGCACGGAGTTATACACGTTATCCACCATAAAATAACGTTATTTACCCCATATTTTTATGGAAACCACCGAAAATATGTTTTGGTAATAATTACATGTTTTGCATAAATTTTCTTGTTTTTTCTAAGTTGTCAGACAATTCAAATGCTTTCGGACAACTTCTTATTTTTCCCTTAAGAACGGGCATTTAAGGCATTTTAATGGTAAAATAACTGTGTTTTTAGTATAACGCGAGGTGGATATATGAAATTTATGAAGTTACTACTTATAACAGTTCTTATATTGTCTTTGGCAGGATGCGGTTCTGTTCAGAATACTCCCGCACCCTCACCGGAAGCATCCGATGAAGAGCAGCAGACGGAAGAACAGGTTTCAGATGCAGCCGAGCCTGAACCTGAGCCTGAACCCGAGCCCGAGCCGGAACCCGAGCCTGCCATTCCTTTCAGAACGGATTGCGGAACCACAACGCTTAACGGCTACACCGTTAAGCCCATTCCCGATACCGAGGCATTTGAATATATCTCCGGTATGGGAGCAGGTATCAATCTCGGAAATGCTTTTGATGCATGTGATTATGTCGGGCTTTCCGATGAGATGGCGTATGAAACGGTCTGGTGCGGTGCGCTTACCACCTATGAATACATTGATTCTCTTTGTAACGAGGGATTTAATGTGATCCGTATTCCTGTTTCATGGCACAACCATGTCGATGCGGATTATCAAATAAGTGAGCAGTGGCTTACGAGGGTTACCGAGATCGTTGATTACTGTCTCGGAAAAGACATGTACGTCATCATCAATGCTCATCATGATATCAATACGAATTATTTTTATCCTGATTCGGATCATCTCGATAATACTCTTAAGTACACCGAGGCAATCTGGACACAGCTCTCCGAGAATTTCAAGGACCGCGGTGAAAAGCTTATCTTCGAGTGTATCAATGAGCCCAGACTCAGGGATACTTCTTATGAGTGGTGGTATGCATCCGTTGATGAGACCGTTAAGGATGCCTACAATTCATTAATGGAAGCCAATCAGACATTCGTGGATACGGTAAGAGCAAGCGGCGGAAACAATGCTGACAGATATCTGATGGTCTGCGGATACTGTGACATGCCTTCAGCTACTTATTCAGACGATTTTGCGCTTCCCTGGGATACCGCTACAGACAGGCTCATAGTTACCGTTCATTCATATAATCCGTATCCTTTTGCCGGAGAAGCTTCCGGAACAACAAGCTTCGGCTTTGCTGAAGAAAGGGAAAACAAGCTGATCTTCTCATACCTTTATGACAGATTTGTGGCAAACGGAATTCCCGTTATCATCGGCGAGTACGGCGCAACCGATAAGTGCAACACCGAGGACAGAGTTGCCTACTATCAGTTTATGGGAGAGTGCTCGGCTCTTTATACCATACCTCTCATCGTCTGGGATAATAATGCATTCAACAATACCGGTGCACCTGCTGCCGAGATGTTCGGCCTTATCGACAGAGCTACGGGAAATGTTATTCAGCGTGAGTGCGTAGATGCAATCACCGATGTTTATAAGACAAATTAGTGACCTTTCGTCCCCATAATCCGTCTTCATGTATGAGGAGGTAAAAAACGTGGAAGATTCTGCAATAATCGATCTTTATTTTGCAAGATCGGAAAACGCGATCAAAGAGACTGCGACAAAGTACGGAAAGATGCTCATGAGCGTCTCTGTTCGTATACTTCGCAGTATGGAAGACGCGGAAGAAGCGTTAAGTGATACGTATATGAAGACATGGAACAGCATACCTCCCACAAGGCCCAATATCCTGTCTGCATTTTTAACCAAGATTGTCAGGAACGTTTCTCTTGATAAGCTTGATGCCATGCATGCGGATAAAAGGGGTGCGGGTATGATCCCCGCAATTCTTGACGAGCTCGAAGAATGTATTGCCGACAACCGCCTGCCAGTACCCGGTGAGGGAATGGAACTCAGGGAGATCCTGAATTCTTTTCTCGAGAATGAAAAACCCGAGAGCAGGAAGATCTTCGTCAGAAGATATTTCTTCGGAAGTGACGTCAAAGAGATCGCTGAATTCTATGGAATTGGGGAAAGCAAGGTGAAGATGAGTCTTGCCCGCAGCAGGGAGAGACTTAAAAGTTGCCTTGAGGAAGAGGGTGTCACGGTATGAAGACGGATAAGAATACGCTCTTTAGGGCGATAGGCGAAATTGATGAAAAGTATGTCAGCGAGATCCTCGAAGAAGATGCTTCGGCGGCCTCGGTGATTAAGAGTTTTGATGCGGCCAGGGCTGCAACGAGTGCGAAGAAGAAGGCATCCGGAACCAAGAAGTTCCTGATGTATTACCTTCCCGCCGTAGCAGGCTTCCTGCTTTGCGCGATCATTGTAAAGTCCTTCATGACCACAAAGGTCAGTGAAAGTGCAAGCGCCGGTAATTCAATGGCAACTTCAGATTGTGCGGCGGCGGAACCTGCGGCAGCTTCGGAAGTTGTATATGATGAGGCGGAAACAAATGGAGCAGAGAGCATGGATGCTACAACGGTAGCGATAATCGATGAGGATGAAGACTCTACACAGTCAGATTCGGGTGCTTCATTCGGAGTCGGAGAGGAAGACATCATGATCGACGGAATGCCTAATCCTTTTGTAGATTGCGATTCACTTGAAGAAGCGTGCGAGATAGCAGGCATTGACCTTGAGATTCCCGATGACTTCGGATTTGAATTCGAAAGAATCTACCGTGCAATGGATGGCAGAATGATCGAAGTTATCTTCATGGACGGATCTGAGGAAGTTTACCGAATCCGCAAGGGACTTGTATCCGAATTTGGTGAGGATATAAGCGGCGATTACAATGAATACAGCGTATCTTCCGAGGCAAGGATTGCCGGATGCAGAGCCGAACTTTTCGGAAATTTCGAAGACGAGATGATGATGGCAAGATGGAATGACGGAACGTATGCATATTCTGTCACCTGCGAAGATCCCATTCCCGAAGCGTCCATGATCGGAATTATGAATATGATGATGGAACAGTAATACGTTTTACGAGGCATACTATGAGCGATAAGAAGTACATTGCACTTACATTTGATGACGGTCCTTCCGATACCACAAGTCTTAAAGTACTTAATAAGTTAAAAGAGTACGGTGTCAAGGCGAGCTTTTTCCTTATCGGTGAAAATATTACTCCCGAAAGAGAAGAGATCATCAGGGCTGAGCTAGAATACGGATGTGACATCGAAAATCATTCCCTCACTCATTCCGATATGAGGGAACTGGATGCCGAGACCATAAAGGCCGAGATTGAGGAAACAACACGCAGGATAGTTGCCATAACAGGTAAGGAGCCCATGTTCTTCAGACCTCCTTACATTAATTACAACGACCTGATGTTTGAAACCATCCCCTATATATTTATCTGCGGAATCGCATGTGATGACTGGATTCCCGAAGTAAGTGCCGAGGTTCGTGCTCGTAAAGCCATTGAAGGAGCAAGAGACGGAGCACTGGTTCTTCTGCACGACAGTGAGGGTAATGATAACACTGTTGAGGCGCTGGATATTATTATTCCCGAACTTAAGAACCGGGGATATGAATTTGTAACGCTCAGAGAACTCTTTGCAAGAGCGGGTATTACTCCTGAGAACGCAAAGAGAGATATCTATACATATACATTAGATGTTTAAGGAGAAATATTTAGATGAAAAAGAAGATCCTTATGTTGTTTTTAAGTCTTTCGCTTTCTTTATCAATGCTTGCGGGCTGCTCAGGCAAGCCTGAGGATTCCGGAGAGATCCTTACTCCCGCGGAACCGGATGAAGATGCGGAAGAAGAGGAAATTGCAGAGACTGAAGTCGACATAGAAGAACAGGTTATTGAAGAAGTACCCGAAGAGGAGCCTGCAGAGGAAGAAAACGCGATGCCCAGATCCGATGCATATGACATGTTCATTGCAGGGGAGATGGATGTGGAAGTTGTCTATGAAGAAGAGTATACCGGTCCCAAGCAGGGAACATATTCATACGAGGAACTTCGCGATGCGGTAATAGAGGAACTTGGCGCAGGCTGGGGAGATGACCTTGAGGTTAAGTACGATGTCAAGTATGCTCTCATGACTCCCGATTCCGGGCAGGAGGGCGATGACATACTTGTTATGTATGTTGAGTGTCAGGATCCTTCATTCTACAGCTGGATCGGATTTATCGGATACAACGGCGGAAAGCTCGAACTGAATTATTACACCCAGTTCGGATACAGATCATATTTTGATCTTTATTACAACGGTGATATTTTAAGCGGAGGATCAGGCGGAGCCGGAGCCCATTACCAGGATTACCGGATCGTTAAGCCCGATGCTACCGTCGAAACTGTTTATTCTTCGGCTTACCTCTATGCGGGATGGTGCAGCGATGTATTCTATGCCGTAGATCCCGAATATGATTACAGCTCGATTCCTGAACTTGACGGTTCATCCGAACTTGAGATCACAGAAGTCTGCAAAGACGGTCAGGTATATATCTGCGTTGAGAAATGGAGCGGTGCAAAAGCTGTCAAGGAGCAGGAGGAAGCTTACGTAAAAGCTCTTGAAGATCTGGGCGTGATCGTGGTTGAAGATGCCGATATCGAGAAGCTTACGGCAAATACCGTAGATGAGAGCAAGACCATGACCTGGAATGATATCGAGACCGTGACCGTAGAAGCAAGTGAAGATTTCTGATAAAGTTTAGTATTAGTATAAAACCAAGAATTAGTGTAAACTGTTCTTGGTTTTATTTTTTGGGGACACAATTGTACAAGGGGTATTGAAATGTTTAGGACCAAAGCACTCAGATTATTGGGGATAATTATGTCTGTGCTTCTGTTCGCGGGATGTTCATCCGGCGCAGAAGACCCTGCAGAGCCTACCCTCCTACTCGGTTTCAGCCAGATCGGAACCGAAAGCGCATGGAGAATAGGTAACACCAGGGATATACAGAATTCCGCGCAGAATTTTGGCGTAAGTCTCATGCTTGAAAATGCAAATCAAAGCCAGGAAAACCAGATTGCAGCCATCAGGCGTTTTATTGCCTATAAGGTGGATGTAATCGCCTTTTCGCCCATCGTGGAAGACGGCTGGGATAATGTTTTGATGGAAGCTAAGGAAGCGGGCATTCCCGTAATCCTCGTAGACAGAGATATCGAAACTACCAAAGAAGGCCTTACCACATGCCTTATCGGAGCTGACTTTTATAACGAGGGAGTCATGGCTGCGGAGTACCTGATCCGTAAGGCTGACGATCTCGGACTTGATCATGTAAACATTGTTGAGATCACGGGTACGGAAAACTCAACTCCCATGAGGCAGCGTCAGGCAGGCTTTGCGGACACCATAGCAGGTGATGAACGCATGTGCATTCTTGAGAGCATCGACGGGGATTTCTTAAAGAGTCGCGGTGCGGAGTGCATGAGATATCTGCTTGAAACATACGGAGATGACATAGATGTCGTTTTCAGCCACAACGATGAGATGACTCTGGGAGCACTCCCTGAGATTGAAAATGTGGGACTTAATCCCGGAAGCGACATTATCATAATATCCATAGACGGCGGACAGGAAGCCATTGATGTACTTAAGGAAGGCAGGATCAACTGCGTGGTTGAGTGCACACCCAATCTGGGAAACGAACTTATGGAGACCGCACTCAGACTTAAAGCAGGTGAAACGGTGGAAGAAGTGATCCACCCTCAGGAGAGAATATTCAGCGACGAACAGGATCTGTCGAATCTTGAACCGAGGGGATATTAAAGGCGGTAAATGGAGAGAATCAGGAAGGAAAAATCTATTCTCGGGCAGATCAGTGACCTGAGCCATAAGCTGGTTATCATGCTGGTGATTCCCATCATTATCAGCCTGGTTTTGATGCTTGTTTATGCTTCCAAGTACCACAGCGCCATCGTCAGAATGGAGACCATTACAAGTCTTAAGACTGTTGTGACGGAGGACATTCCCGGCAGTGCATGGAACATAATAAGCGGCAGGGAGACATTCCCCGAGAGCAATATATATCTTAAGATCAAAGACGTTAACGAAACCATCGAGACCATAACGGAGCGCACCGGTTCGGAGAACAGACTATCTCTCATAGTCGCAAGCCGTACCATGCAGACACTTCAAAACTATGTCGATATGATCCGCGAAAATATCGAAGCGGATGTTCCCGTTGTCGAGAATGAAGAAGTGTTAAACGAAGTAAGAGGCTGTGCGTCCCTTGTGGACAGTATGCTTAACGACTACATCGCTCAGGAGATAACTTCCACGGCACACATGTCCGTAAGCCTTATGATCGGAGTTATCATAACCGCAGTCTGTGAAGTTCTTATAGTAGTCCTTGCAATGCTTGTGAGAAACAGATCGGTTATGGCCACGGAGAAATCCATTAAAGAGCCCATCGAAAGACTTGAGGAAGCCACCGCCAGGTTTGCGGAAGGATCTCTTGATGAGAAGATAGTGGATACCGAAGTTACTGAGCTTAGGAACCTTACGGCTCAGGTTAATATCATGGCGGACAATCTGAAGACCATGATGAGAAAGAGTCATCAGGACGCAAAGAACCTTCGTAAAGCAGAACTAAGAACTCTTCAGGCCCAGATTAATCCCCACTTCCTGTATAACACTCTGGATGCGATCGTATGGAAGGCGGAAGCTGAAGATACGGATGAGGTCATCGGACTTACAAGTTCACTCAGCGACTTCTTCAGAATAAGTTTGTCATCCGGCGCAGACTGGATACCAATCAGTCAGGAGAAGAAACATATCGAAGGATATCTGAAGATACAGCAGACCAGATACCGCGACATCCTTCGCTATGAGATCGACATTCCCGATGATATAGGACAGTACTACATATTAAAGCTTCTTCTTCAGCCCCTTGTTGAAAATGCGATCTATCACGGAATCAAGATCAAAAGAGGCGGCGGTAAGATATTCGTATCCGGAAAGCTCGAGGACGGTTACCTGGTATTTAGCGTAAGGGATACGGGCCTTGGAATGACTCCGGAACAATTGAACGAATTAAACGAGAGAATGAAAAAAGAAATCCCCACCGTCAGCGAAGGCGGCAGCGGAGGTTTCGGCTTGGTTAACGTTAACTTAAGAATACGTTTGTACTATAACCAGGAAGCAGGACTTAAGATAGAAAGCAGTGCCGAAGGAACGGAAGTATCATTCCGTGTTCCCTGTAAGGTACGAGAGGAGATATTCGAAGATGAAAGTATTTCTGGCTGATGATGAGGTCGTTGTCAGAGAGGGTATAAGAGAATCTTTTCCTTGGGATAAAACGGACTACACACTTGTAGGTGAAGCTCCCGACGGAGAGATGGCTCTTCCCATGATCCGTGACACAAACCCCGACATAGTCATAACGGATATAAGAATGCCCTTCATGGACGGAATAGAGCTGTGCAGAACTCTTCGCGCGCAGATGCCCTGGATCGGCATCATCGTTCTCAGCGGATATGATGAATTTGAATATGCACGTCAGTGCATTCAGCTGGGCGTTCGTGAGTATCTTGTAAAGCCCATAAATGCAGAGAACCTTCGTGAAGCACTTGATAAAGTAAGTGCTCAGCTTCGTGATGAGAGAAAAGCAATCGATCATGCCGCAAGCTTAAGAGCACGTATCGCCAATGACGAAGGACTTGTCAGAGAGAAACTTATCGCATCTTTATATTCTGAGGAAGCTGCTGCGGACGATTCCCACAGCGTTTTAAATCATCTTCAGTCCATGGGATGCAATATTATCGCGCCTTACTATGCGGTTGTAAACGCAGCCTTTAATCCCGTAAGCGATGGTCAGCAGATTGCCTATGCTTTGGCGGAAGGTAGCGGGGGTATCATGCATGCTTCTTCTACAAGGACCGGATCCACTCTTCTTGTTCTTGGAGACAGCGCAGAGGATGCGGAGGAGCGCGCTTATGCTTTTGCGAACTCACTTGTAATGGAACTTGAGCGTGCAGGCGGTAAGGACATTTGTGTTGGTATCGGCGAGATCGTTGATGCTCCCGAAGAAATCTTAAACAGCTTTAAAACCGCACGTCACATCAGACATATCCTTGTGGAGCGTGAATCGGATAAGTCCATGATACTCGGAACGAGAGAGATGGGCGAAGTTTCGGATGATGCAAATGCTCCCGGAGTTATCAGTGAAGCAAAGCTTTATATGTCCGAGCATTTCACCGATCCCAACCTTATGCTTCAGGATGTCGCAAAGGCGGTAAATATGAGTAACAGCAGATTCTCCACAGTCTTTTCCCAGCAGAACGGACAGAGCTTCACGGAGTATCTTATTTTCCTCAGACTTAATAAGGCTAAGGAAATGCTTCGCACCACCAATATCAAAAGTTCTCAGATAGCGAGGGAATCGGGATACAACGACTCTCACTATTTCAGTTATATTTTCAAAAAGAATACCGGAATGACACCTTCCGAGTATCGCACGCAGTATCAAAATTAACCTCTTTAAAATAAAAATCCACCGTTTTCTAAAAATCGGCCTTTTTTCAAAATAATTTTCAACCATGTCAAAATGAACCTCCATTTACTCTTCCCTTAGGGTGATTTATCGTTTAATTAACCGCATAGGGCGGAGAAATGGAGGAAATGCATTATGAGAAAGTTTAAGGCATTGTTAATGTCGGGAGTACTTGCACTTTCGCTCGTACTTACCGCGTGTGGATCAGGCGGATCCGGAAATTCAGGAAATTCCGGCGGAGACGGACTTATCAAGGTTGGTGTTATCAATAACCCTCCTTCAGAGTCCGGATATCGTGAAGCTAACGTTAAGGATATGGAAGCTGTATTCTCAGAGGCTAACGGCTATGAGCTGAAGACCTTCTACAGCATCAAGAACGATGAGCAGCTCCAGGCAGCTCAGGGCTTCATCACCGAAGGCGTTGACTATCTCCTTATTTCCGCAGCTGAGACCACCGGCTGGGACGAAGTTCTTAAGAAGGCTAAGGAAGCCGGAATCAAAGTTTTCCTTTTCGACCGTATGATCGATGTAGATGAGAGCCTCTATGAGGCAGCAGTTGTTTCTGACATGGCTAAGGAAGGCGAGACCGCAGTTCAGTGGCTCCTTTCACAGAACCTTTCCGAGTACAACGTAATCCACATCCAGGGTGCTATGGGTTCTGACGCTCAGATCGGACGTACCGGTGCTCTTGACGCTCAGTTTAATTCAGGCGCTATGAACTGCGTAGTTCAGCAGACCGCTACTTGGGACGAGGCAGAAGCAAAGAAGATCGTTGAATCCGTTATCAACAGCGGCGCAGACTTCAACGTAATCTATGCAGAGAACGACGGAATGGCTAAGGGCGCAGTTGCAGCTCTTGACGAAGCAGGTATCACTCACGGTGTAAACGGCAAAGTTATCGTTATGGGATTTGACTGCAACCGTTGGGCACTCAGAGAGCTCCTTGCAGGTAACTGGAACTATGACGGTCAGTGCTCACCTTTCCAGGCACAGATCATCAGCGACATCATCCAGGGCAAGACCACTGTAGACAGCAAGATTATCATCAACGAAGAGAAGGGATTTGATGCAGCAACCCTTACTCAGGCTGATATCGACACCTACGGACTTGGCGAATAATTACATGATCTGACAAATGGCGCAGCTGTGCTGTACAAAACAGTAATGGCTGCGCCGTTTTTTAGGAGGAATAACCATGCAGGACGAAGTTTTGCTGCAAATGAGTCATATAGATAAAAGATTCCCCGGAGTACTTGCACTTAACGGGGTGGATTTCACTTTGAGAAGAGGCGAGATCCATGCACTTATGGGAGAGAACGGAGCAGGTAAATCTACTCTTATTAAGGTTCTTACGGGCGTATACAGAATGGATGGCGGAACTATAACTGTTGAGGGTAACAGTATATCCATTCATTCACCTCAGGATGCACAGAATAACGGAATCAGCACAGTTTATCAGGAAATCACTCTGTGCCCGAATCTTACCGTTGCCGAGAACATGTACATCGGAAGAGAAGACGGGGCATGGATTAATCATAAAGACTACGAAAAGAAAGCAGGCGAGATACTAGAGAGATTAAGTATTCCCGCAAGAGCAACCCAGCAGTTGGGCGATTGTTCCCTGGCTGTTCAGCAGATGGTTGCCATTGCACGTGCGGTTGATATGAAGTGTAAGGTTCTTATTCTCGATGAGCCCACTTCATCCCTTGATGACAAAGAAGTAAACATGCTCTTTAAGCTGATGAGAGATCTCAAGGCTCAGGGCGTAGGAATCATATTCGTAACTCACTTCCTTGAACAGGTTTACGAAGTAAGCGATCGTATCACCGTTCTCAGAAACGGCGAGCTTGTTGGCGAATATCTTACCGAAGAACTTCCTCAGGTTGAGCTTGTTGCGAAGATGATCGGTAAGGACCTTGATGAACTTAATGACCTCGGCAGCGCCGAGGAAAAGAAAACATCCGACAAGGAAGTCTTCTACGAAGCAACCGGACTTTCAAGCAGCGATGCACTTCCATTTGATTTCCAGATCAGGAAGGGTGAAGTTAACGGATTTACCGGACTTCTGGGATCCGGACGAAGCGAGAGCGTAAGAGCAATCTTTGGTGCGGATAAGGTAACCGGCGGCGCAGTTAAGATTAACGGAAAGTCCGTCAAGATCACACGTCCCATCGATGCAATGAAGAACGGTATCGGATATCTTGCTGAAGACAGAAAGCGCGACGGTATCATCGCAGAACTTAGCGTAAGAGAAAATATAATCCTTGCTCTTCAGGTTATGAAGGGATTGTTTAAACCCATCAGCAGAAGTGAAGCGGAAGCATTTGCGGATGAATATATCAAGGCTCTTAACATTAAGACCGCAAGCCGCGAAACTCCCGTAGGTTCACTCAGCGGAGGTAACCAGCAGAAGGTTATACTTGCAAGATGGCTTCTTACTCATCCCGATTACCTGATCCTTGATGAGCCTACAAGAGGAATCGATGTAGGTACCAAACTTGAGATTCAGAAACTTGTTTTAAAACTTGCGGAAGACGGAGTGAGCGTAACATTCATTTCATCGGAAGTAGAAGAGATGCTCAGAACATGCAGCAGACTTATCGTAATGCGTGACAGACATATCGTGGGCGAACTCAAAGGCGCTGACCTTAACCAGACTCAGGTAATGAAGACCATTGCGGGAGGTGAAGCTTAAAATGGCTGGAAACATAAAGAAAAAATTTAGCGGCGGCCTCGGTCAGCTCACCATACCGGTTATCGCAATCGCTCTTCTGGTAATCTTCAATCTTATAAGAGATCCTTCTTTCTTCAGCGTAGGACTCTCTCATAACAATGACGGAAACATAGTTCTTGCAGGTAACCTTATCAGTATCATTAACGGTGCCAGCGAACTCGCAGTACTTGCCATGGGTATGACACTTGTTACCGCAGCCTGCGGCGGACAGGACATAAGCGTTGGTGCTGCTGCAGCGATCGCAGGAAGCGTATTCGTAAAGGTACTTAAAACATCTCCCGATATCAGCGGAGGAAAAGTACTTCTTGCATTTATCTGTGCCTGCATTGTAGCAATGCTTTTCGGAACATTTAACGGAACGCTGGTAGCGGTATTTAAGATACAGCCCATGATCGCCACGCTGATCCTATACACCTGCGGAAGATCCATAGCTTACTGGATCAACGGCGGTGCAACCCCTACCATCTCAAGCCCCATCATCTCCGCAATCGGAAGTTTCATTCCGGGCATTCCCATTCCTACACCGGTTCTTATCGTTGTAGCCATGGCCATAGTATTTAAACTTGTTTTCAAGTTTACATCACTTGAACTTCTTACCCAGTCTGTAGGTATCAACGGAAGTGCGGCAAGATTAAACGGAATCAACTCCACATTCATCAAGCTTTTATCATTCATTATTCTCGGTGTTTGCGTAGCAGTTTCAGGAAGCATCGGAGTAAGCCGTCTGGGACTTATCAACCATGAGACACTCCTTCTTGATATAGAGATGGATACGATCCTTGCGGTTGCAATCGGAGGTAATAACCTCGGAGGCGGTAAGTTTAAAATAAGCGGAAGTATCATCGGTGCTTACGTAATACAGATGCTCACGATCACGCTCTATGCCATGAAGGTTTCATCAACAGACGTTAAAGCTTATAAGGCGATAGTCATCATCCTTCTGGTTGTTATCGGATCGCCGGTTGTTAAAGAGAAGTTCGGAAAATTCGTATCGAAACTTCTGGATAACAGATCCAAAGCGTCTTTGAAAGGAGCTCAGTGACCATGAATAAGAAAACAGGTTTAAAACGTGAGCCGCTTACCGATGCTCAGCTTTTGATGAGCATTACGATCGTGATCTTCATACTGATGTATCTTGCTGCGATGGCATTTTTACAGGGTGGTTTCTTACATCCCCAGCAGATATTCGACATGCTCAATGATAATGCATCACTTATCATAGTATCCTGCGGACTTACGATCGTAATGATCGGTGCAGGAATTGACATTAGTGTCGGTGCTGTAACATCCCTCGTAGTAATGAGCTGTGTACTGTATTTAAACGGCGGAGGAAATATCTTCGGTTCCATTCTCCTCGCACTTGGAATCGGACTTGCCTTCGGAGTTGTACACGGATTCCTCATCAGCTATCTGGAGATTCAGCCCTTCATCGTAACCCTTGCCGGAATGTTCTTTGCAAGAGGTATGACGACCATTCTTTCCGTTAATCCTCAGAAGGTTGAACATGAAGGATTCGCAGCACTCCGTGATGTTAAGATAGAGATCAACGCACTGGGATATACGGCTAAGAACGGAAATTTCGTCCCCGCAAGAATGGAACTTGGAGTTGTTGTTGCACTCCTTTGCGTAGTAGTTATCTTCATCCTTCTTAAGTACGTTCGTCTCGGCCGTAACATATATGCGATCGGCGGAAACCAGCAGAGCGCGCTTATGCTCGGAATAAACGTTAAGAGAACCCGCTTTATCAGCTACGTTATCAGCGGACTTTTAAGCGGAATCTCAGGCTATGTATTCATGATGCATACCGGTGCGGGAAATGCTACGAATGCAGCCGGAATGGAAATGAATGCAATTGCATCATCCATCATCGGCGGAACGCTTCTTACAGGCGGTGTCGGAAACGTGCTCGGAACATTCTTCGGTACCATGACTCTTACCACTATTAAGAAGATCGTTGTATCCAGCGGACTTAACGATCCCTGGTGGCAGAGCATCACAACGGGCGGAATGCTTTGCTTCTTTATCCTCCTTCAGAGCGTAGTTCTGAATAAGAGAAGCAAGAGCAAGAAATAAACCAAGTGACAACAGTTCATTTAGTGCAAAAGAAAACACGGGGTCATGTGATATGACTCCGTGTTTTCTATTATGATCATCTGACAGCTTAGTCGTTGAAGAAGCTGATGTTTTCTTTAAGCTCTTCTGAAAGCTGCTGGAGCTGTTCTGCGGATTCACTTATAAGGCTGAATGTTGCATTGAGTTCCTGCATAGCCGCATTGGTCTCTTCGGTTGATGCTGCGTTTTCTTCCGATACGGCTGAGAGTTCGTTGATGATTCCGACAAGTGATTCCTTGGAATCAAGGAGATTCTGGATCTGCGAAGTGATCTCCTGAGTCTGGCCTGCAATTTCGGTAACTTCATCGACCATTGACTGAACGTCCTTGCCGGTGTCGTTTATCTTCGCATTTTGCTTCTCAAATCCTACGCCCATCTCTTCGATGGTTGCAACCGACTTGGCTGATTCGTCAACGAGCTCTTTAACGATCTTGGAGATCTCAACTGCGGCATTTCCGGACTGGTCTGCGAGATTACCGATTTCTTCTGCAACGACTGCAAATCCTCTTCCTGCTTCACCCGCTCTTGCGGCTTCGATTGAAGCGTTGAGTGAGAGAAGATTGGTCTGTGATGAAATGTCGGTAATGATCTTTGATGCGCTTGCGATGTTCTTGACCGCATCGTTTGTAGCTGAGATCTGTGAGTGGATTGCCTGCATGTTGCCTACGACTTCCTGGTTCTGAACAAGAAGCTCGCGCATGGTATCCATTGTCTCATTACATCTGTCCTTCATGGTCTCTGTCTTTTCTGCAAGAGCGGAGATTATGGAAGTGATATGTGAGATGTTACTTTCGATCTCTTTGGTATTATTGGATGCTGTCTCAACGCTTTCAGCCTGACCTATGGCACCCTGTGATACTTCATCGACTGCCTGAAGAACCTGTTCGGAAGCCTGAGTTGCCTGGGTTGCGGATTCTGCAAGATCTGTTCCGGATTCATTGATGTGATCGGACATTTCCTTAGTGCGCTTGATGATCACATCGAGCTTCTCTGAAAGATTCTTTGCGGCTTTATGAATCTGCCCGATCTCGTCCTTACCCATATCCTTCTCATCGGGGAACTCGTATCTGAGATTTCCGTTTGAGAGTTCATCGAGCGACTTGGTAACTTCTTTGATACTTGAAGTGGTCTGTCTTAAGATTAAGAATACAAACAGTATGAGGATTACGATAACGATCGCATAAAATACCGAATATGACATGATGGCAGCCGCATTTCTTGCGGTAAGAGCCTCGCGCTCCTGCTGTGCCCATATCTCTGTGATCTCCATCATGTTGGCCATATGTCTTCTAGCGGTGATGAAGGTTGTTTGATAGTGGAACCATGATCCGGTATCCGCTTCGATATCGTATTGTCCGTCCCATCTTTCGAAAGACTCAAGGAATGCCTGATAAGCTTCTTCAAAGGTCTCGCCCTCTTCGCAGGTGATTCCTCTGTAGAGAGTTTCGCTTGTAGCTGCAAGCTCAGCGGCGGCATCAACCTTCTCTACCAGGCCTTCCTTACCGTCGTGGTATTCTTCGAGATTGGTGGATACCATGCTTTCGAACATTCCGGCGGTATTATGGTAATTGTAGTAATAGGTTGCTCCGTTGAGAGCCCTGTACAGGTCTCTGTCCGCACTGACCAGATTATTGTTTACCTGATAGAGCATATCGTAATAAACGGAAGAAACTTCTGCTTCCGTATCTTTGATCTTGTAACCGGTTAATACAACCGACACAACAATCGCAATGACAAGAGGGAGTGCAAGTGCAAAAAGCTTCCATCCCATCTTTACATTTTTGAGTACCTTCATAATCTTTCCCTTTCCTAAATAAACGTGTACCGTTTTCCTACGCGTAAATCCTTGATTTCATTATCTTTGTGGAATAGCCGATTGTCTACAAAATCATAAAAATTTAACAAATATGAAGAATGTATGACCAATAAAAAACCGGCCGCCTTTTCGGACGACCGGATTAAGAATATGTTCAAAAATCTTAGGTTGTAAAGAAGCTGATCTTGTCCTGAAGCTCCGAAGCAAGATTGCGAAGCTGACCTGCGGATTCGCTGATGATATTGAAGGTTGCATTGAGCTCTTCCATGGAAGCATTTGTCTCCTGGGTGGATGCTGCGTTTTCTTCTGATACCGCGGAGAGTTCGGAGATGATGTTGACGAGGGATTCTTTTGCTGCGTTAAGATCGCTGATCTGATCGGAGATGACTTCGGTCTCATTTGCGATAGCGTTAACTTCGGATACCATAGCCTTGACATCGTCGCCTGTTGAGTTGATCTGAGTGTTCTGTTTTTCGAAGCCGACACTCATTTCCTCAATCGTTGCAACGGACTTCTCGGATTCTTCAACGAGGTTCTTAACGATCTGGGAAATCTTGACAGCTGCGTTACCGGACTGGTCTGCCAGGTTACCGATCTCGGTAGCAACAACTGCGAATCCTCTTCCTGACTCACCTGCTCTTGCTGCCTCTATGGAAGCGTTAAGGGACAGGAGATTGGTCTGTGATGAAATGTCTGTGATGATCTGTGAAGCTTCGGCAATGTTCTTAACCGCTTCGTTGGTTGCGGAGATCTGTGAGTGGATTTCCTTCATGCTGGCAACAACTTCAGCATTCTGTGCAAGGAGTCCGCGCATGGTTTCCATGGTCTCGTTACACTTAGCTTTCATATCTTCTGTCTTGGAAGAAAGTGAAGCGATTACGGTGTTGATCTTATCGATGTTGTCACCGATATCGGAAGTGTTACGCGCTGCGGTCTCTACGCTTTCAGCCTGGGTAACCGCACCCTGTGAAATCTCGCCTACAGCTTCGGATACCTGGCTTGAAGCCTGTGAAGCCTGGTCTGCGGAATTGGACAATTCGCTTCCGGAAGCGGAGAGCTGTATCGACATATCCTTGGTGCTTCCGATGATATCACTGAGTTTGTCCGAAAGGTTCTTGGATGCGAGATGGATCTTACCCAGTTCATCATTTCCCATGTCTTTGACATCGGGGAAGGTGTGTCCGAGATTTCCGGATGCAAGATTGTCGAGTGCTACGGTAACTTCGCCGATGGAATTAGTGATCTGACGAAGGATGAGCAGTACGAATATCACAAGGCAGACAATGACTATCAGATATACTACGATGAATGCAATATTGGATGCCCTGTTTTTAGCGGTAAGAGCGGCGTTGGTATTCTCAGCCCAAACTTCGGTTACTTCCTGCATTGTGTCGAGGTATTCTCTTGCAGGTTCAAAGGAGTTCATGAAATCTTCCCAGGAACCTTCACCGGTTCTGAGACTGTAAGTCTTCTGCCATTCATTGAAGGCTCTCTCGAATCCTTCGGCTGCTTCCTTGAAGGTGCTTCCACCTTCGTTGGTGGTGCCGGTGTAGAGATCCTCAACGGATTTTGCTATTTCAATGGCAGTCTGTGTTCTTTCGGCTACCTGATCGACATTTTTATCGAAATCGTCAAGTGCGGCCGCAACTATTTCTTCGGGGATATATACGAAACCGGCAGAGGCCTCATGATATTTTGCGGCAGCAGACATCGCCTGATAGAAATCTCTGTCGGCGTTGATCAGATTTGTGTTAATGGTATAAAGCTTGTCATAATAAAGCCCGGTTACTTCCTTGGCAGTATTGTCAATCTTGTAACTGGCCATTATGACGGACAGGATTACGGCAATAATAAGTGGCAGTGACAGAGCAAATAGTTTTACTTTCATTGAAGCATTTTTGATTATGTTCATACTTTACCCTCTCTTTGCTTTTATAACTGATTCCATAATTATCTGACAACTTGATAACGTTGTCTATAATAAATAAATAATTAACAACCCTTTTAACGTGTTATATACTTTCTGTGAAAAGAGAACGAAAAATGCCAAGGCGCAGGAGGTAATATATGTCCGATACCGGATTTAATTCAGTAAGATTCGAATGCATGGGAGAGACCGAGGATGATACCTATTCCGTATTTCTTGCTCAGAGCGATGAAGGATACGAGATGGTTTGGTACGATGCAATGGGAGATCCCATCATCGAGGTCGGAATATCAGCGTCCGAGTGGAACGATGCAATGAAGCTCATTTCCGATTGTGGCGTCAGGGACTGGGACGGATTCGATGAGTTTGACGAGTCCTCTGTTTCGGGGTTTTCTTTTGAAGCGGAAGATGAAGAGGGAAACATTATCTGGGCTCAGGGAGCGGGTTCTTTTCCCGAAGGATATGAGGATTTCGAGAAGGGCATCAGAGAAGTATTCAAGGGATATTTCGAAGATTAAAGAATGTCGCAAAATTGCGCTCTTTCGATTGTAAAACGTTTTCCGATATGGTAGAATAATTTCAACGCAAAGAGCAAAAAGGCAGGAATAAAACCTTCCCGCACTGATGGCCGGAAAAAGACAAAGACCGTAAAGCGTGCACCTGAAAGCCTGAGCGAAAACCAAATAGAAGGTGAGGGATGTATATGAAATTTGTCATCATCGGTAAGAACACCACTGTAACCCCCGGACTCAAAGCTGCCGTCGAGGATAAGATCGGCAAGCTGTCAAAATATTTTGACGAGGACACGACCGCTCATGTAACTCTCTCAGTCGTAAGAGAAGAGCAGAAAGTAGAAGTTACGATCCCCGTTAAAGGAACCATCATTCGTTCCGAGCAGGCCAGCAGCGATATGTATGTCTCCATCGATCTGGTAGAAGAGATCATCGAAAGACAGCTCAAGAAATATCGCAACAAGATCATCGACAGACATCAGGCAGCAGGCGACCTCGCAAACTATGCTCCCGAAGAGAGTGCCGATGAGGATGGCATCAAGATCGTAAGAAGTAAGAAGTTTGAGATCAAGCCCATGTATCCCGAAGATGCGTGCATGCAGATGGATCTCCTCGGACATAACTTCTTCGTCTTCATCAACGCAGAGACCGATCAGGTCAATGTCGTTTATAAGAGAAAGGGCGATACATACGGACTTATCGAGCCCGAGGTATAACGCTTAAAACCGAATAGAAATTTAAAGCAGTCTTCCACATCGGAAGGCTGCTTTTTATTGTGAAAAAAAAATTTATCGAAAGCATTTTTGTAAAAAAACAAAATATAGTGTTCGTTATAGATTCAGACTACTATTCGCAATATTTTACAATTGTATTTAAGTTAAGGCTATGGTACAATTCAAATTGGTCTGACAAAAAAATAACAATCTCAAAAACAGTGTTTAGAAACTAATTTAATGAGATAAAAATCGGAGGTAAACAAATGTCAAAGAAGGTTGTAATCGCAGGTGCATGTCGTACCGCAATCGGCACTATGGGAGGATCTCTTTCAGGAATCCCCGCAGCTGAGCTCGGAGCTATCGTAATCAAGGAGGCTGTAAATCGTGCAGGAATCAAGCCTTCAGACGTTGACCAGGTTTACATGGGATGCGTTATCCAGGCAGGACAGGGACAGAACGTTGCTCGTCAGGCAACTCTTAAGGCAGGACTTCCCATCGAGGTTCCCGCTGTTACCATGAACGTAGTTTGCGGATCAGGTCTTAACTGCGTAAACCAGGCTGCACAGATGATCATGGCAGGTGATGCCGATGTTGTAGTTGCAGGTGGTATGGAGAACATGTCCATGGCTCCTTTCGCACTTCCCAACGGAAGATACGGATACAGAATGATGTGGCCCAGCCAGAGCAAGGGCGGTCTTGTAGACACCATGGTAAACGATGCTCTTTGGGATGCATTCAATGACTATCACATGATCACAACCGCTGACAATGTTGCAAGAGAGTGGAACCTCACCAGAGAAGAACTCGACGAGTTCGCACTTAAGTCTCAGCAGAAGGCTTGCGCTGCTATCGAGTCAGGCGCTTTCAAGAAGGAGATCGTTCCCGTTGAGATCAAGAAGAAGAAAGAGACCGTTATCTTCGATACCGACGAAGGCCCCAGACAAGGATCAACCATCGAAGGACTTGCTAAGCTTAAGCCCCTCAATCCCGACGGATTCGTAACCGCAGGTAATGCATCCGGAATCAACGACGGTGCTGCTGCAATGATCCTTATGTCTGAAGAGAAGGCTAAGGAGCTCGGCGTTAAGCCCATGGCTACTTTCGTAGCAGGCGCTCTTGCAGGTGTTCGTCCCGAAGTAATGGGTATCGGACCTGTAGCTGCAACCAAGAAGGTTATGGCTAAGGCAGGATACAAGATCGAAGACTTCGACATCATCGAGGCTAACGAGGCATTCGCTGCACAGTCCGTAGCAGTAGGTAAGGATCTCGGAATCGATGTTGATAAGCAGCTCAATCCTAACGGCGGCGCAATCGCTCTCGGACATCCTGTTGGAGCATCAGGCGCTCGTATCCTTGTAACCCTTCTCCATGAGATGGAAGCTAAGGATGCAAAGAAGGGACTTGCAACCCTCTGCATCGGCGGCGGAATGGGATGCGCTACTATCGTTGAGAGAGATTGATAAGGAGACAATAAATGAGCTTTGTACTTTATGAAGTTAATGGTAGTGTAGCTACCATCACTATCAACAGACCCGAAGCACTCAACGCTCTTAACTCTGCGGTTCTCGATGAGCTTAATGCAGTTATCGACGGAATTGACACCGGTGTCGTAAGAGCAGTTGTTCTTACCGGCGCAGGCGAGAAGAGCTTCGTTGCAGGAGCTGATATCGGAGAGATGAGCACCCTTACCAAGGCTGAGGGTGAAGCATTTGGTAAGAAGGGAAATGATGTTTTCAGAAAGCTTGAGACTCTTCCCGTTCCCGTAATCGCAGCTGTTAACGGATTCGCACTCGGCGGCGGATGTGAGCTTTCAATGAGCTGTGACATTCGTATCTGCTCCGACAATGCTATGTTCGGACAGCCCGAAGTAGGTCTCGGAATTACCCCCGGATTCGGCGGAACCCAGAGACTTGCAAGAACCGTAGGCGTAGGAATGGCTAAGCAGCTTATCTATACCGCAAGAAATATCAAGGCAGACGAAGCACTTCGTATCGGTCTTGTAAATGCAGTATATCCTCAGGCGGAGCTTATGGACGAAGCCCTTAAGATGGCAAGCACCATCGCAGGCAACGCTCCCATCGCCGTTAGAAATTGCAAGAAGGCAATTAACGACGGTCTTCAGGTAGACATCGATGCTGCACTTGTTATTGAAGAGAAGCTCTTCGGTGACTGCTTCGAAAGTTACGATCAGAAGGAAGGCATGGCTAATTTCCTTCGTAAGAAAGACGACCCCGCAAAGGTTAAGCACGTAGAATTTAAGAACGCCTGATTTATGGTCAGGGCCTTTTTACAGGGCCCTGACTTTACGACGTTTTAAAGAATAAAAATTTTAATTATAAAGGAGGCACATATGAAGGTAGGTGTTATCGGCGCAGGAACAATGGGCCAGGGCATCGCAAAGGCATTTGCCCAGATTGACGGCTACACTGTTGCACTCTGCGACATCAAGCAGGAATGGGCAGAGGGCGGAAAGGACAAGATCGTTAAGGGCTATGCTAAGCTCGTAGAGAAAGGCAAGCTCACTCAGGAAGAAGTTGATAAGATCACCGGATCTATCACCCCCGGACTTAAAGAGGATATCTGTGCTGACTGCGACCTCATCGTTGAAGCAGCATTCGAAGATATGACTGTTAAGCAGACTACTTTCAAAGAGCTCGATGCAATCTGCAAGGCTGACTGCATCTTCGCATCAAATACCTCTTCACTTTCCATCACCGAGATCGGAAAGGGTGTAAACCGTCCCGTAGTAGGAATGCACTTCTTCAATCCCGCTGACAGAATGAAGCTCATTGAGGTTATCGCAGGTGTTAACACTCCCGCTGAGACCGTTGAGAAGATCAAGAAGATCTCCGAAGAGATCGGCAAGACTCCCGTTCAGGTTAACGAGGCAGCAGGTTTCGTAGTAAACCGTATCCTTATCCCCATGATCAACGAAGCAGCTTTCATCAAGATGGAAGGTGTATCAGACATCGAGGGTATCGACTCCGCAATGAAGCTCGGTGCTAACCATCCCATGGGCCCCCTTGAACTCGGCGACTATGTAGGACTTGATATCTGCCTTGCTATTATGGACGTTCTCTACAAGGAGACCGGCGACAGCAAGTACAGAGCATGCCCTCTTATCCGTAAGATGGTTCGTGGTGGAAACCTCGGATGCAAGACCGGTAAGGGATTCTATGTTTACAATGCAGACAGAACCAAGACTGCTGTTGATAAGCTTTGATAATTAACGCTTAATGCGTTGTGTAAATATAAAAAACGAAAGGATTAATAAGTCATGGATTTTACTTTGAACAAAGAACATGAAATGGCTCGTACCCTCTTCAAGGAGTTCGCTGAGAATGAAGCTAAGCCCCTTGCTCAGGAAGTAGACGAGAAAGAAATGTTCCCCAGAGAGACCGTAGACAAGATGGCTAAGTACGGTTTCCTCGGAATACCCGTTCCCAAGGAGTTCGGCGGACAGGGCTGCGATATCCTCACCTACGTTATGTGCGTTGAGGAACTTTCTAAGGTTTGCGGCACCAGCGGAGTTATCGTTTCCGCACACACCTCACTGTGTGTAGATCCTATTATGACATTCGGAACTCCCGAGCAGAAAGCTAAGTATCTTGTACCCCTTGCAAAGGGCGAGAAGCTTGGAGCATTCGGTCTTACCGAGCCCGGCGCAGGAACCGATGCACAGGGACAGCAGACCAAGGCTGTTCTCGATGGAGATGAGTGGGTTCTCAACGGATCCAAGTGCTTCATCACCAACGGTAAGGAAGCTGACGTTTATGTCATTTTCGCAGTTACCGGTAAGATCGAGAAGAAGGGCCGTGTAATGAAAGAGATCTCTGCTTTCATCGTAGAGAAGGGAACTCCCGGATTTACTTTCGGTACCAAAGAGAACAAGATGGGTATCCGCGGATCATCCACCTATGAGCTTATCTTCACCGACTGCCGTATCCCCAAGGAGAATCTCCTCGGACAGCAGGGCAAGGGATTCAACATCGCAATGCACACCCTTGACGGCGGACGTATCGGAATCGCTGCTCAGGCACTCGGAATTGCAGAGGGTGCTCTCGAGAGAACCATCGCTTACACCAAAGAGCGTAAGCAGTTCGGAAAGTCAATTTCCGCATTCCAGAACACTCAGTTCCAGCTTGCTGACATGGCTACCAAGGTAGAAGCAGCTAAGATGCTTGTTTACAAGGCAGCTCTGAAGAAGCAGGAATATGTAACCAATCCTAAGGTTTCTTACTCTGTAGAAGCAGCTATGGCTAAGCTCTATGCAGCAGAAGTTGCAATGGAAGTTACCACCAAGGCTGTACAGCTTCACGGCGGATACGGATACATCAGAGAGTACGAAGTTGAGCGTATGATGAGAGACGCTAAGATCACCGAGATTTACGAAGGAACTTCAGAAGTTCAGCGCATGGTCATCTCCGCTAACATTCTTAAATAACCCGCCAAAAAATTACAGGAAAGGAAAATAAACCGTGAAAATTATAGTTTGTATAAAGCAGGTTCCGGATACAAAGGGCGGCGTTAAGTTCAATCCCGACGGTACTCTGGACAGAGCAGCAATGCTCGCTATCATGAATCCCGATGACAAGGCCGGCCTCGAGGCAGCTCTTCGTCTTAAGGACCAGTACGGTGCTGAGGTAACAGTTCTTACCATGGGACTTCCCAAGGCAGCAGATGCATTAAGAGAAGCTCTTGCAATGGGCGCTGACAAAGCAGTCCTTGTAACCGACAGAGTTCTCGGCGGTGCTGATACCTGGGCAACCTCCACCACCATCGCAGGTGCTATCAGAAATCTTGATTATGATCTCATCATCACCGGACGTCAGGCAATCGACGGAGACACCGCACAGGTTGGACCTCAGATTGCTGAGCACCTCCAGCTTCCTGTTATCTCCTATGCACAGGATCTCAAGGTTGAGGGTGATAAGGTTATCGTTCAGAGACAGTATGATGACAGATATCATGTTGTTGAAGCTAAGATGCCCTGCCTCGTAACCGCTCTTTCAGAGCTCAATCCTCCCAGATACATGACTCCCGGCGGAATCTTCGATGCTTGCAAAGCAGAGATCACCACTTGGGGAAGAGCAGACCTCAAGGATGTTGAGGATTGCAACCTCGGACTTAACGGATCACCCACCAAGATCGCTAAGGCTTCCGATAAGGTACGTAAGGGAGCAGGTGAGAAGATCGTTCCCGATTCACCTTCAGACGGAGTTAAGTACATCGTAGAGAAGCTTTCTGAGAAGCACGTTATCTAATAGTAGGAGGAAGACAAATGAGCTTAGAAGAATATAAAGACGTATATGTCTTTGCTCAGCAGGTTGACGGTGAGATCAGCGGAATCTCCTACGAGCTGCTCGGCAAAGCTAAGGATCTCGCAGCCGCCCTCGGACAGAAGGTTGTTGCAGTCCTTCTCGGATACAATGTTAAGGGTCTCGCTGATTCTCTTGCAGAGTACGGCGCAGACAAGGTCATCGTTGTTGATGACAAAGAGCTCGAAGTTTACAGAACCGAGCCCTATGCACACGGACTTGCTTCCGTTATCAATGAGTTCAAGCCTGAGATCATGCTCGTAGGCGCTACCGCTATCGGACGTGACCTCGGACCTACCGTTTCCGCAAGAGTTGCTACCGGACTTACCGCTGACTGCACACAGCTTGACATCGGTGATTTCCCTCTCGTAGCAATCCCCGGCAAGGAGTCAGAGCAGAAGCACAATCAGCTTCTCATGACCCGTCCCGCATTCGGTGGAAACACCATCGCTACCATCGCTTGCCCTAACAACAGACCTCAGATGGCTACCGTTCGTCCCGGCGTTATGCAGAAGATCGAGCCCATCAAGGGTGCTAAGGCAGAGGTTGTAGATTACAATCCCGGATTCACTCCCGACAATCGTTATGTCACCGTTAAGGAAGTTGTTAAGGCAGTTTCCGATACCGTTGACATCATGAACGCTAAGATCCTTGTATCCGGCGGACGTGGAGTCGGATCACCCGAGAACTTCAAGATCCTTGAGGATCTCGCAGCAGTACTCGGTGGAGAAGTTTCCTGCTCAAGAGCTGTTGTAGACAGCGGCTGGAAGCCTAAGGATCTCCAGGTTGGTCAGACCGGTAAGACCGTTAGACCTCACGTATACTTCGCAATCGGTATTTCAGGTGCTATCCAGCACGTTGCAGGTATGGAAGAGTCAGACATCATCATCGCTATCAACAAGGATGAGGATGCTCCCATCTTCGACGTAGCAGACTACGGTATCGTAGGTGACCTCAACAAGATCGTTCCCGAGCTCACCGAGTCCATCAAGAAGGCACTTGCTGAGAAGTAATTCACGGCCGGGCTTTCAAAGACGCATAATAGGTCAGTTATAGATATCCGCACCCTACGCAGGGTGCGGATATTTTTTTCGATCGGATCCACGGAGCTAAAATTTCTTCAGAAATCGGTGGTTTGTTAGCCAGGAATGGGGGAAAGCTGAGTGATCTGGCATCAAAAGCTAAAAACTCTTCAGAAATCAATGAATTTGTTAGCCGGGAATGGGGGAAAGCTGAGTGATCTGGCATCAAAAAGCTAAAAACTCCTCAGAAATCAATGAATTTGTTAGCCGGGAATGGGAGAAAACTGAGTGATCTGGCATCAAAAAGCTAAAAACTCCTCGGAAATCAATGAATTTGTTAGCCCAGGAAGCCGGGCGACGTGTACTACCTGCGATGTTCAGGAGTCTGTATGGGCTACTTTATATTTTTTAAAGACATTTTCACGAATCTTTAAGTTGTTATTTAACAAAATATATACATATAATAACTATAGGTTATGAAATTAAGTAAAAAAATGTGAATATATAAATTATGAAAAGGGGATAAATATGAGATATGATGTAGCCATTATAGGAACAGGTCCTGCGGGACTCGAAGCCGCAATTACACTTAAGATCAGAAAAAAGAACATTATCGTCATCGGTAAGAAAGATTCAAGTAACAAAGTAAGAAGTGCAGAGAGAATTGATAACTACCTGGGAATTCCTGCGGTAAGCGGAGACGATCTTGCCGCCAAGATGCTTGAGCATGCTCAGTCCATGGGTGTTGAGATCACCGAGGGAAGAGTAAGCATGATCTATCCCTACGGAGAGTATTTTGCAATCCAGTGCGGAGAAGAGATCCTTGAAGCTACATCCGTAATTCTCTGTGCGGGTGTTGCTCCTGCCAAGACCATTCCCGGCGAGAGCGATTATCTCGGAAGAGGTGTAAGCTATTGTGCAACATGCGATGCCGCAATGTATAAGGATAAGAAAGCGGTAGTCGTATCCTACTCACCCGCTTTCGAAGAGGAAGCTACATTCCTTAAAAAGTATGCTTCCGAAGTTATCTACATTCCGGTATATGACATCAAATCCGAAGAAGTTGAGGGTGCCGAGATTGTTAAAGCAAATCCCGTAGAGATCAAAGGTGCCATGAAAGCCAATACTCTCGTTACCGATAACGGTGAGATCGCAACCGACGGAATATTCGTACTTCGCGACCAGATAGCTCCCTCATCAATGGTTCCCGGACTTGAGACCGAAGGCTCTGCCGTTAAGTGCTCACGCGACATGTCCACATCGATTCCAGGATTATTTGCTGCCGGCGATATCACCGGGGCTCCCTATCAGCTCATTAAGGCAGCAGGCGAAGGACTCACAGCCGCACTCAGTGCAGTTTCATATTTGGCAAAAGTATAATAGTATTAGTTATAAAAATATTTGTGACAAGGGGACGGTTCTCCTGTCATCTTCGGCTCAGGCTTGCTCCAAGCGACTTGAACTGAGAAAAAGATGACAATAGGACCGTCCCCTTTTCATATGCCGTCTTTGTCAAAATGCACATTAAAATACAACTAAAAATGTATGAAAGTGCTTACATGGACGACATAACTATACCCCACATTAGTCAAAAAGCACAAAAAATTTTTACAACGGTTTATTTTTTATGTGCAGATGTAAAAAAATTGCTTGTTGAGGTAAAGTTTTTCCATTTACAGAAATTAAAGGTTTATTTACAATTTGTTCATAAAAAGGGAAATGGCGTTAGAGGTCTGTTTATATGAGAAGCCTTAAAACTCTTAAACTTGTACTTATCTCCATGCTTACGATCGTGATGATCGCCGGATGCTCAAGCGCATCCAAGCAGGAGTGGGCATACATACACGAGCCGGGCGTAACGATCCTTTCACTTTCCGATAACGGAAAAGCAGAGTACAAAGGAGTCAAGTACACCTACACCCTCGAGAATGATTACCTGACACTTACCGATAAGAATGGAAATGAACTCGGGATGAGATTCGTTCCCGACGACGACAGGATGCTCCTTTATGAGACCGCCGTTTATCAGTACACCGGTGAAGGACAGGCAAACGGACTCATAGGATTCTGGCAGGAAGTAGACGGAAATCTTTCTTTTGAATTTACCGACAAGGGAACCTTCAGAGAGGATTACTACTCACCGGGATATTACGTGGTCGACGAAGAGAAGGGAATGATACAGCTTATCTACAATGATATGTATCCCGACACCTTCATTTATTACCACCTCGATGGCAATACACTTACAGTTGAGTATCCCTGGCCCGTGGTACCGACCGAGAAATAAACGGTCACCCCAATCTGATATTTCTTAGGCTATAGCCTATGAGATATAAATACTTTTTTCATAATCATTAAAGGAGGAAATTATGAAAAGAAAACTGTTGTCACTTGTAATGGCAGGCGCAATGGTACTTTCACTCGCTGCTTGTGGAAACACCACCACAGGTAACACTGGCGACACCGGAAACACCGGTGCAGGAAATACCGGAGTTGAGCCTACCGCAACCGAAATCCCCACCGATGAGGAGATCACCCTTAACATGTGGTGTATCGCTACTGAGAGCGACTCTAACCGTCACTCTTATGAAGCAGCTATCGCTGACATGGCTGAGAAGTATCCCAACATCACTCTTAACTGGGAAGCATTCGAGAACGAGTCTTACAAGACTAAGATCAAGGCTGCTGTTTCAGCTAACGAGATGCCTGATATCTTCTTCACCTGGTCATGCGCATTCCTTCAGGACTTCGTAGATGCAGGAAAGGTTTACTGCCTTGACGCTGCTTACGAAGAGTTCAAGGATGAGCTTCCTGAGTCTATGCTCGGAAACTCCACCTATGACGGAAAGCACTATGGTGTTCCTCTTACCATGAACATCGTTGGTCTTTTCGCAAACATGGATCTCCTTAAGTCAGTTGGCTATGATGAGATTCCCGGAACTTATGAAGAGTTCATCGAGTGCTGCGACGCTCTTAAGGCAGCAGGCATCATCCCCTTCGGATGTGCAGGAAAAGAGACTTGGTGTGTTACCGAGTATCTTGAGTCCGTTATCGAGAAGTCTGTAGGTTATGAGACTCTTAACGACATCTTCCTTGGAAGAGCAACTTGGGACAACGCTGACGTTGCTGCAGCAGTTGATACCTTCCAGAGCCTTGTAAACAACGGATACTTCGATCCCAACGGAATCGCTCTTGGAAACGACGAAGTAAAGGCTAACTTCATGGATGGCAAGTATGCTTTCTACATGAACGGAACCTGGAACTGCGCTGACTTCGCTAACAACGCAGAGTTCTTCCCCAAGGTTAAGGTTGCAGAGTTCCCCGTAATCAACGCTGACAAGGCTACTCTTGGACAGCTCATCGGCGGACCTTCCGATACTCTTGCAGTTGCAGCTTCTTCTGCAAACGCAGACATCGCTGCTAAGTACTGCTTCGAGCTTGGAAAGCTTATCTGCCACTATGGCTACCTTGATGGCTGCGGACTTCCCGCTTGGACTCCTTACGGCGATACCTCAGCTGTTAACGCTCTTACTCAGGATGTAGCAGTTATCTGCGGAAACGCTACCGGATACGTTCTCTTCGGAGACACCGCTATGAACGCAGACGATGCTAACACCTACCTTTCATACGTAGACCTCGTTTACGGATGTGAAGTCGATGGTCAGGGATTCATCGAAGGACTTTCCACCGACATAAGATAATTTAATCCCTGTTGTTACTTGTATAGACGTGCGGCCTTCTGCCTTGCAACAACCCCCTCGCGCCAGCGGAGGTCGCACGGATATACTATTTAATTATTGACGGATCCGAAAGGGTCCGAATTATTTTGGAAGGCTTAGCCAATGAAGAAAAAAGATATCGTCAATTATTTAGCGGTATTCCTGTTCTTATTACCTGCGCTCGCGCTGTTTATAGGAATACTGATCGCGCCTATCATTAAATCGGCGTACTACAGTCTGCTCTCGGTAATGCCTGCATCCTTGCAGCTTTGTCGGTTTTCATACAGCTTCCCGTATCCCTTGGACTTGCACTTGCACTCGGAAGAGGAATCAAGGGCGAGAAACCTTTCCTTTCAATTTATTTCATGCCCGTTCTTATCTCTACCGTAGTTATCGGTCAGCTCTGGCTGAAGATCTACAACCCCGATTACGGTCTTCTTAATTCCGGTCTTACCAAGCTCGGACTTGAGAACCTTTGCCATATCTGGCTCGGTGATAAGAAAACCGCACTTCTTTCTGTATTCGTACCTACCCTGTGGCAGTACGTAGGTTATCATATGCTCCTTATGTATGCCGGAGTTAAGGGCGTATCCCCCGACATCCGTGAGGCAGCAAGAATCGATGGTGCAACCGAAGGACAGGTTAACAGATACATCGTCATCCCTGTTATCAAGCCTATCATTAAGGTCAGCGTTATCTTCGCGGTAACCGGATCACTTAAATCCTTCGACCTTATCTATGTCCTTACCAACGGCGGACCTCTCCATGCAACGGAAGTTCCTTCAACCCGTATGATCGAGATGCTGTTCCAGCGTAACCGTTACGGTATGGGTTCGGCGATTGCGGTAATGATGATCATCCTCTGCTTCGCCTTCGCGCTTCTTATAAGCAAAGCGTTTAAGGAGGAAGATTGATATGGCAAATTACAGTAAGTTTGATAAGGATGCTTCATCCTCAAGATTTAGTATTAAAACCTTTTTCCTTTATGTTATATTAGTTATATGGGCTGTGGTTAACCTGTTCCCCGTATACTGGATGTTCACTTTCTCGCTCAAGACCAACGAGGAAATCTTCGGTAAGAACCTCATCGGACTTCCTTGGGATTGGAAATGGTCCAACTATGCGTCAGCATGGCACACCGGAAACATGCCCAGATACTTCATTAACTCCGTCATTGTATCTGTATCGGCAATCTTACTCGTTATCATTGCTTCAATGATGGCAACTTATGCACTTACTCGTCTTAAGTGGAAGCTCAGCGGTCACGTAAATGCGTTCTTCATGCTCGGACTTACCATCCCCATCCACGCATCAATCGTACCCGTATTCATCACTCTGAGAAATATGCACTTGCTCAACAGCCATTTCTCACTGATCTTCCCTTATGCAGCATTCTCACTCTCCATGGGTATCCTTATTTGTACCGGATTCATGGTAGAGATTCCTAAGGATCTTGACGAGGCTGCATATATCGATGGTTGCGGACCTTTCAGAACATTCGGCGTAGTTATCGTACCTCTTATGAAGCCCGCACTTGCTACCATCAGCATCTATACCTTCCTTCAGTGCTGGAACGAGCTGATGTTCGCAAATGTATTCATAAGTGATAGTGCATTCAAAACTCTCCCTGTAGGTATCCAGGCTCTGTCCGGACAGTACACTACAGAGTGGGGTCCCATAGGTGCGGCACTTGTTATTGCAACATTCCCTATGCTGATTGTTTACCTTTTCATGAGCGGAAAGATTCAGGAAAGCTTCGTTGTTGGTGCCGTTAAGGGATGATCCTTAATTAAGGCGGTAATTACCAATGCGAATCGGCTCGCTGTCACGCAGACTTCGTTGGGTATTCTTCGTAGTCGTAGCGTTATTGACTATAGCTTTTCTGGTATCCACTCTTCTCATTGTCAGGAGAGAGGAGCAGGAAGCTGCGGTCAGAGAAGCAGAGAGCAAGCTTATCGGATTATCCGGAAGTATCTCTTCATCTATTGAGGGATACAAGGAATTATCAAAACTTATGATTATGGAGGAGCCTCTCGCTGCCTTCCTCAAAGAGGAAGACAGCGCAGAGGCTTTTAATCATATAATCGATGCTAAATACAGCATGCAGAGAATCATCAATGTAACCAGCGGCGTTGACGCTGTTTACGCATTCAGAACCGACGGAATGTATGCCTGTACCAAAAGAGGCGTATTTGTACTTGATAAAGAATCTTATGAGGAAGAGCTTTGGCCCGCAGCAGTTCTTGAACTGAGGGGCAGGGCAATTGAATATGCGAACGGTAACGGCGCGCTCAGGAAGATAGACAATTATCCGTTTATCTCCATAGAGCGTGCTTTTTATGATATGAATACCCAGGAGCGTACGGGATATCTGATGCTCCTTGTATCCGGTAAAGTTATCGATCAGGCACTTGCTACGCATCAGGGCAGTGATATCTGCGTTGTGGGATTGGACGGAACCTATCTGTCCGGCGACAGAAGTCTTGTCAGGGTATATGACAGATCCCTTGCCGGAAGTGCCGTAACTCACAAACCCTATTTCGTACGCGGACAGAGGGTTATGATCTCGGGAGTAAGGGTTGCCGACACCCCCATTATCGTAATCAGCTGTATACCTCTTGAAGGAAAACCCCTTCCCGGAAGAACACTTGGAGTTTTGATCTTCCTTATGGGTGCTATGACAGTAGGTATCTTTGTTCTCGGAAGATTCGTATCCGTAAACATCACAAAGCCCATTAACCGTCTTTCAAAGGCAATGAATATCGGCGAGAGCGCTAAGGAACTTGTTCCCATAAGCGACAAGATGCCCGACAATGAGATCGGTCTTCTCAAGGATTCGTATAATTCCATGGTCATCAGGATCAGTAATCTGATCCAAGAACTGATAACCAAAGAGCAGACCATTCAGAGAGCGGAGATGAGAGTGCTTCAAGAGCAGATAAAACCTCATTTCCTATATAACTCCATCGGTATGATAAGCTCCCTGGCACTGAGAAACGGAGCGGGAGAAGTAAGCTCGGCTCTTGAAACCCTGGGAAGATTCTACAGAAACTTCCTCAGCAAAGGAGACCGTGAAATACCTCTCGAGAGAGAAGTACTTATCGTCAAAGACTATCTCTCTCTTCAGAAGCTCAGATACGGTGAGATAATCCGCGATGAGTATGATGTTAAGGATGAGTGCCTTAAGTGCATCGTTCCCAAGCTTATCCTTCAGCCCCTTGTAGAAAACAGTATCTACCATGGAATCAGACTTAAGGGTGAAGAAGGAATCATCAGGATCTCCGCTACCATAGAAGACGACAATCTCCTCCATCTGGTGGTCTATGACACGGGTGTCGGAATGGACAAAGAGACCGCAGAAAAACTCATGTCCGGTAAGAAGAACGTGTCTCCGGATGAAGAGAGCTTCGGCCTTTGGGGGACCATAGAGAGATTGAGATATTATTTCAATCGTGATAATGTTGTAAAGATTGATAGTGAAGAAGGTGAATTTACCAGGATCGAGTTTATCGTTCCGGTAACCTACGTACCGAGGGCGGAGGAAAAGTAAGAAATGTACAATGTAATGCTGATAGACGATGAAGCCTCCGCAAGGAAGCTGATGATGGATTCCATCGACTGGGAAAGCCTTGATATGCATGTCGTAGGAGAGGCTGAAAGCGGAATTGAGGCCATCAATACCATAGATGATATCAAGCCCGATATAGCATTTGTCGATATATCCATGCCTTTCATGGACGGAATTCAGTTTTCCGAGATTGCTACCCAGAGATATCCGGATCTTATCATTATCATAATGACGGCATTCGACAAATTCGAATATGCGAGAAAATGCGTAAGCATGCCCATATTCGAATATATGTTAAAGCCCATGGTCAGATCTGAGGTTACCGAGGTCCTTAAGAGAGCCAAGGCCCGCCTTGATGAGAGAGGACCTGTTCAGTGGGAGTCATCCGATACTCCCGAAGAGCAGCTTTCCGCAACGGAAGCCGTTATGAAGTATATTCAGGAGAATTATACGGATTCCACACTTAACCTCACTTCCGTGGCACAGGCTTTCGGATTCTCATCCAGCTACTTAAGCAGAAAGTTCAAATCCGAGACCGGAAAGGGATTTGCGCAATATCTGACACAGGTCAGGATGGAAAATGCGATGAAACTTGCGGGTCCCGATGTTAAGATGTTCAATATATCCGCCAAGGTCGGCATTCCCGACCCGAATTATTTTGGCAGATGCTTTAAGAAATTCACGGGCAAGAGCTATTCCGAATATGCTCAGGGATGTGCGGAGAAGTAAGAATATGGCAAATTTCGACATTGCGGAATTTGTGATAAAATAGACAGGATGCGCCCGGCGCATCAGTGTAAGGGTTGAAACGGAGTAAAGAAGATGAACGATATGATCGAAATCAGATGGCACGGCCGTGGTGGCCAGGGTGCCAAGACCGCAAGCCAGCTTCTTGCTGATGCGGCTTTCATGTCCGGAAAGTATGTACAGTCCTTCCCGGAGTACGGTCCCGAAAGGTCCGGTGCGCCTATTACGGCCTACAACAGAATCTCTGAAGAGAGATGCCCCATTCATTCCAATATCTATGACCCCGATTACGTAGCTGTCGTTGATGAAACACTTCTCGAGAGCGTAGACGTAACCGCAGGATTATCCGAAAGCGGAGCGATTATCATCAATTCCGCAAAGAGCCCCGAGGAATTAAAGCCTCTTCTCAAGGGCTATGCAGGAAGAGTCTGCACCATCGATGCAAGAGCTATTTCCCTTGCATATCTCGGAAAATATTTCCCCAACACCCCCATGCTTGCTGCAGTCGTTGAAGTAAGCAAATGCGTGGACAAGGAGCAGTTCCTTAAGGATATGGAGGGCTCCTACAGACATAAATTTGCTAAGAAACCCCAGCTCGTCGAAGGTAACCTTCAGTGCCTCAGAGCTGCCATGAAGGAAGTGAGGGGATAAGATGGGACTTAAAGCAGAAGAGATAAATGAACATATAGCATGGCAGGATGTGACTGTCGGATGTGAGATATATGAGGCCGGCACCAGCCGCCTTACCAAGACCGGAGAGTGGAGAAGCAAGACTCCGGAGTGGATTGAAGAGAAGTGCAAGCAGTGCCTTCTGTGCGCACCTTTTTGTCCCGATGCCTCTATCCCCGTATGTGAGGGCAAAAGAGGAGAATTTGATTACGATCACTGCAAGGGATGCGGAATCTGCATAAAGGCTTGTCCTTTCCAGGCTATCCGCTGGAAGGAGGAGAACTGATGAGCATCAGAGAGAGATTATCGGGTAACGAAGCCATTGCAACCGCAATGAGACAGATCAATCCCGATGTATTCGCAATGTTCCCCATAACTCCTTCAACCGAGATCCCTCAGTATTTTGCACAGTATGTTGCTGACGGTAAGGTTGATACAGAGTTCATCTGTGTAGAGAGTGAGCATTCATCACTTTCCGCATGTCTCGGCGCAGAGGCTGCAGGCTGCAGAGCAGTTACCGCAACTTCCTCCGCAGGACTTTCATTCATGAACGAAGTATTGTATGTTGCGGCTTCTTCGAGACTTCCCGTAGTTCTCGCAGTTGCATGCCGTGCTCTTACCGGCCCCATCAACATCAATCATGACTATTCCGATTCCATGGCTGAGCGTGATTCCGGATTTATCCAGATCTACGCTGAGAACAACCAGGAAGTATATGATAACTATCTTCAGGCACACCGTATTGCGGAGCATCCCGATGTAAGGCTTCCCCTCATGATCTGTGAGGACGGATTCATCACATCACATGCGATCGAAAACATCGAGCTTGAAGAGGACGATAAGGTTAAGGCATTCGTAGGAGAGTATCACCCCGAGAATTATCTTCTCAAGGAAGAGAATCCTCTTGCAGTAGGCCCTTACGGTATCAGTGCTTATTATATGGAAGCACGTGTCGCACAGGCTCACGCAATGATGAATGCAAAGCAGGTAATCTTAGACGTAGCTGCAGATTTCGAGAAGACTTTCGGAAGAAAGTACGGACTCATCGAAGAGTACAAGATGGAAGATGCAGAGCTTGCGATGGTTATCATGGGATCATCTGCAGGAACCGCCAAGGCTGCTGTCGATGAATTAAGAGCTCAGGGAGTAAAGGCAGGTCTTATCAAGATCAGAGTATTCAGACCTTTCCCCGGCGAAGAGATAGCAAATGCACTTAAGAACTGCAAGGCAGTTGCAATCATGGATAAGTCAGAAGGCTTCTCCGGATGCGGTGGTCCTCTTTATGCGGAAACTTCCGGTGCATGCTACAACTTAAAAACAAGACCTCTTATGGTTGATATAGTATTCGGTCTCGGCGGAAGAGATTTTACCGTGGAATCCGCCAAGAGTGTGTATGACAGACTGGCCAAGATCGCAGAGACAGGCGAAACCGGAGACATCTATACACACATGGGACAGCGTGAGAGGTAATCAAAATGGCATATAATCTTAAAGAGGAAATGAATAAAAAAGAACGCTTCAATCCCGGACACAGACTCTGTGCCGGCTGTGGAGCGGGTATCGTTTGCAGAGCCATGATGAGAGCTGTAGACGAAAATGACAAGGCTGTCATTTGTAATGCGACCGGATGTCTTGAGGTTTCATCCTTCCAGTACCCTTACACTGCATGGGATGATTCTTACATCCACACTGCATTTGAAAATGCATCTTCAACAGCATCGGGTGTATGCGCAGCTGTAGAAGTAATGAAGAGAAAGGGCAAGATCAATCCGGATACCAATTACAAGGTTCTTGTAATCGGCGGAGACGGCGGAACCTATGATATCGGATTCCAGTCACTTTCCGGTGCACTCGAAAGAGGACACGATCTTACATATTTCTGCTACGACAATAATGCGTATATGAATACCGGAACCCAGAGGTCTTCCGCAACTCCCAGATTTGCAGCTGCAACCACAACTCCCGCAGGTGTAGATTCCGTAGGTAAGAAGCAGGATCAGAAGGATCTTACCCAGATCGTAGTAGCACACGGTGTTCACTATGCCGCACAGACCACTCTTTTCGGCAACATGAAGGACTTCCACGAGAAGGCACACAGGGCTATCTACACCGAAGGCCCCACCTTCGTAAATGTCCTTACTCCCTGCCCCAGAGGCTGGAACTATCCCACCGAAGATCTCCTTGCAATCTGCAAGGCTGCCATCGATACATGCGTATGGCCCGTATATGAAGTTGTTGACGGAGAGTACAGACTTACATATGAGCCCAAGAAGAAACTTCCCGTTGAGGAGTTCATGAAGCTTCAGGGAAGATTCGCACACTGCTTCAAGAAGGGCAATGAGTGGACCATCGAAGCAGCTCAGAAGTATGTAGACAAGAAGTGGGAAGATCTTCTCGCTAAGTGTAAATAAGGAGGATCGATATGTCGAAACAATTATTCAGTAACGATCATATTATTTCATGGCTCAAGTATTTCTCGGAGAATACCGATATCGATCTCGAGCATGTTAAGATCCTCGATATCACCAGGAAAAATAAAAACCTCATCCCCACAGTAGAAGCACACCGCTGTACTCTTGTTTTCACCGAAGCAGGAGATCAGGACATCTTCTACCGCATGTGGAGCGTAGGTCTTGGTGAGTGCGAAGTCATCTATAATGAAGGATCCGAACCTACAGGTGAGATAAAAAGAAAACAGCTCGCCGACATGATCGACCGCGGCATCAATGCCAGCGCCGGCATGATCGTGCTTAATCCCAATGCAAGAAGCACCATCAAATTCGGAATGGACAACAAGAACTTCGCATCCGGTTCCGTAAGATATGTAGGAAGCGAGATCCGTTCCGTCATCCTGTCCAAGATGCAGATTGCAGAGAATAAGAACTTCTGCGTAATCTCCGGTGAGTCCATTGCTGTCGAGACAGCTATGATCTGCGGAGAGGGTTCCGTTATTGCCGTTGAGTACAAAGAAAGCGACAGAGAGACCCTTGAGGAGAACGTAGGAAAGTTCGGTCTTAAGAACATCACCATCGTAGACCATGTTGATGCCAAGACCTTCAAGGACCTTCCCGTTCCCGATACCACCATGCTGGTTGCATCCGCAAGCATGGAGCAGGAGATCACCTATCTTACAAGCCTTAATCCCAACATGGAATTTGTCATCTACACTCTGGATTTCAGAGTAGCTGCAACCATGCGCGATATTCTCGGAAGATTCGGAATGAACGATGTCAGCATCATTCAGATAAGCGTATCCAAGCTTAATTCCAAGAATCTCTTCGAGACCCAGCCTTCACCCTGGATCATTACAGCAAGGGCCGGCGAATAAGTTTTTCTTTATTTTTTCCTAAATAGTGATAAAATACGTATGTATTTTTTCGCTAAAGCTTAAGGAGAGGTAATATGAGCAAAATCAGCATCCCCGAGGGTTATGTGTCTCATCTTAATCTTCATGACACACAGGTTGCCATAAAGACCGTCAAAGACTATTTTCAGGCAAGACTTTCCGAGAGACTTAATCTTCAGAGAGTTTCTGCTCCTTTATTTGTAACACCCGAGTCGGGATTAAACGATAACCTTAACGGTGTCGAGCATCCCGTTGAATTCACAATCAGCCACGAAGGTGGAAGAAAGGCGGAGGTCGTTCAGTCCCTTGCAAAGTGGAAGAGATATGCACTTGCTAAGTACGGCTTCGAAGTGGACGAAGGTCTCTACACCGACATGAATGCTATCAGAGCCGATGAAGAGCCCGACAACATCCACTCTGTATTCGTAGACCAGTGGGATTGGGAGAAGATCATCCTCAAGGCTGACAGAAACTTCACCACTCTTAAGGATACCGTTCTCGATGTATATGCGGCTCTGAGAAAGACCGAGAAGTACATGGCCATCCAGTACGATTACATCGAAGAGATCCTTCCTCACGATATTTTCTTCATCACTTCACAGGAGCTTGAGGATATGTTCCCCGGTAAGACTGCGAAGGAGAGAGAGTATCTCATTGCAAAAGAAAAAGGTGCCGTATGTATCATGCAGATCGGCGATAAGTTAAAGTCAGGCGAGGTTCACGATTTCAGAGCTCCCGACTACGATGACTGGGCACTTAACTGCGACATTTTCGTATATTATCCCGTTCTTGATATCGCACTTGAGCTTTCAAGCATGGGTATCAGAGTTGATGAAGAGTCCATCAAGACTCAGCTCGACAAGGCAGGATGCCCTGAGAGAGCTCAGCTTCCTTTCCAGAAAGCAATCATCGACGGAAAGCTTCCTTACACCATTGGCGGAGGAATCGGACAGTCAAGAATCTGCATGTTCTTCCTCAGAAAAGCTCATATCGGCGAGGTTCAGTCTTCAATCTGGCCCGATGATATGGTAAAAGAGTGCGAGGCAGCAGGAATCAAGCTTCTCTAATACTTACAAACTCAAGGACGGTTCTCTTAACACAAGGGAGCCGTCCTTTTTATGTGTATTAGAAAAAATGCATTACATAGAGGTTTTCTGTGTTACAATGTCCTCGGATGCAATAGTGCATCGGGTTGCGCCACATCTCGCTTGAAGAGAGCGGCAGCAAAGGAGAAAATATGAATACACAGAAAAAGACTAACATTATCGTTGGACTCGGCCTCTTAACGGCAATCGTCATCGTACTTCAGGCACTGGCACTTACGGTACGTTTCGGAGTCTTCACCATCACGCTCGTACTTGCACCTATTATCGTAGGCGCAGCGCTTTACGGCTGGTGGGCAGGAGCTTGGCTCGGATTTGTATTTGGTGTAGTTGTTCTGTTTACTGATGCGGGTGCATTCCTTGCAGTAAACGTACCCGGAACCATCATCACCTGTATTTTAAAGGGTGCGTGTGCCGGAATCGTTGCAGGTATCGTCTACAAGCTGGTTTCATCCAAGAACAGATTTGTTGCGGTACTTTTAGCCGGAATAGCTGCACCTGTTGTAAACACCGGACTTTTCCTTCTCGGATGCGTACTCTTTTTCATGGATACCATCAATGAGTGGGCAATTGCAGGGGGATTCCCCAGCGCAGGAAATTTCCTGATCTTCGGAATGGTAGGTGCTAACTTCTTCGTAGAGCTCATCATCAATCTTGCGCTCAGCACCGCGATCGTACAGATCATAGGCATTGCCAAGAAATCCAATGTAGCATGACTTTACGGGCATGGCTTTATAGCCGTGCCCTTTTGATTTGCAGGAGGGATACATATGATACTTGCATTTGACGTCGGAAATACAAATATCGTCATGGGCGTTCTTGATGAGGAGAAGACTTACTTCCTCACGAGATTTGCTACCGATCACGCCAAGACCGAGGCAGAGTATGCCGTGCTTGTTAAGAATATTCTTGAGATCAAGGGCGTAAAGCTGGATGAGATCAAGGGCGGTATCATTTCGTCCGTTGTTCCTCCCATGAATGACATACTCGGTGCGGTTATCAGACTCCTCACCGGACACAATGCACTTATCGTAGGCCCCGGACTTAAGACAGGCCTCAACATCGCAGTTGGCGATCCTTCCGAAGTCGGTGCGGATCTTGTTGTTGGCGCGGTTGCAGCAATTGCCAAGTACGAAGCTCCCATGCTCATCATGGACCTGGGCACCGCAACCACCATAACTGCCATCGGCAAAAACAAAGAATTCCTGGGCGTTATTATCTATCCCGGTGTTAAGGTTTCTTACGATGCGCTTGTCGGAAGAACCGCACTCCTTTCCAGCATCTCTTATGATGTTCCCGAGAAGGTTATCGGAACCAACACCAGGGACTGTATGCAGTCCGGACTTATCTACGGAAATGCTGCAATGCTGGACGGACTCATCGACAGATGTGAGAAGGAGATGGGAGGTGTTAAGTCCCTCATTGCAACCGGCGGACTTTCATCCAGGATCACACCTTATTGCACTCACGATATTGTTTTCGACGATGACCTTCTCATCGACGGACTCAGGATCATCTACTACAAGAACGTAAAAGGATCTAAGAAGAAATAATATATGGACAGTATAATGGACGGGATTCCGGTAAAGATCATATATTCGCGCAGGAAAAGCCTGTCCATGAAGTTTGACAAGACAGGAACTCTTATAGTGAACGCACCTTCCTTCGTATCTGAGGGGGAGGTGCGTACTTTTTTGCGGGAACATACGAGGTGGATAAGGCTTAACTATGTGAAGGCTGTGGACATGGCGCGGAACCTGGAGGAGCACGAGTTTAAGGACGGCGGCAAGGTGCTGTATCTGGGTGAGGAGTATGGGATTAAGATCTCCGGAAGGGGAAGAATAGTTAAGTCCGGTGAGGGTTTTCTTTTCCCGGAAGGGTCCACGCAGGAGACATACGAAAGGTGGCTTAAAGCTCGCGCAAAAGAATACCTTCCGCTAAGGCTTAGGTACAGAGCGTATGAGATGGGGATTTCCTACAGGGATGTGAGAATATCCGGGGCAAAGTCAAAGTGGGGATCGTGCTCGGAGACGGGGATGATCACTTTGAGCTGGAGACTGATGATGTGTCCGCCGGAGTCAATTGAGTATGTTTTGATACATGAGCTGTGCCATAGAATTCATATGGATCATTCGAAGGTATTTTGGGCTGAGGTTGAGAGCAGAATGCCGGATTACAAGAAGCATAAGAAGTGGCTCGATGACCACGGGTATCTCATGGAATAAAAAAGGCAAATTTTTAGGCGCCACCCGATAAAACTTTCATCGAATGGCGCCCCTAGTAGATGGGTTCCTCAATATCCATTGGCGGATACCTCCTGTATTATATTTTAACCCATTCGCTTCCGGCTTCCTCTCTCTTGAAATCGCTTCATTCTTCATACGACCTGTTCGTCCGGACACATATATAAACGGTGCAGTCTGCGTTCTGAGACGATATGCATATAAGCTTGTGTCGTGTTTTCACTCTTTCTTAAGATCCGTCCGGTTGCTCCGGGATATTAACGGTTTATATATCAGCTAGTACATTGGTCCACCCTCCATGCGACGGTTATCAGCTTCTACTTAATGTCCCATCGGACCGTCCTCCTTTTCTAAAAGCCTTGATGAGATTTCGTTTTGTTTTTCATCTGCTTTTGTTTTATGTGCCTATAATAATCTAAATATTTCGCCTTGTCAACACCTTTTTCAAAAAATATTTTAGAAATAGCAAATATATTTCGATAACGTTTAAGTAATTGCTAAAATATTCTGACAACTTACACCCAAAACCCGACGGAAAATCACCGGAAAAGGCGCAAATCAGAGGAATTTTAAATCTATACAAAATTCGGATGTGTAAAAGTGTCCGATCCGGCTCCCCAAAAGGCCTCGAAAAGCCCAAAAACCTTTATTTTTACGGCATTTTCTGTTATTCTTATGGTTGGATTTTAATGAAGATTTTTAAGTGAAAGGGATTTATAAAAATGTATATTACTTGTCTTGACCTTGAGGGAGTTCTTGTTCCCGAAATCTGGATCGCATTCTCTGAAAAGACCGGTATTCCGGAACTCAGAAGGACCACAAGGGATGAGCCTGATTATGATAAGCTCATGAACTTCAGACTCGGAATTCTCAAAGAGCACGGCCTCGGACTTAAGGAGATCCAGGAGACTATCGCAACGTTAGATCCCCTCCCCGGCGCAAAGGAGTTCCTTGACGAGCTCAGAAGCAGGACCCAGGTTCTGATCCTCAGCGATACTTTCGAGCAGTTTGCAGCACCTCTTATGAAGAAGCTCGGCATGCCCACCATCCTCTGCAACACCCTTGAGGTAGCAGAAAGCGGCGAGATCACCGGCTATAGAATGAGATGCGACAAGTCCAAGCTCACCACCGTTAAGGCTCTTCAGTCCATCGGATATGAGACCATCGCAAGCGGCGATTCCTTCAACGATCTCGGAATGATCCAGGCCAGCAAGGCAGGTTTTCTTTTCAGAACTACTGACCAGCTTAAGAAGGACTATCCTCAGTACCCCGCTTTCGAAGAGTACGACGAGCTCCTTAACGCTATCACTGATGTAATGAAGGATTAATGACCAATTACAAGCTGATAATAAGATACGACGGCACCGGATACCGCGGGTGGGAACATCAGCCCGGCGAGGAGAAGACCATTCAGGGAAAACTCGAGACCGCGGTAATCAGGATGCTTAACCCCTCCGGGGTAAAAGAAAACGAAGGGCAGCCTGGCGACAGTCTCGGCTCCTTCGAAGGCGACATTCCCGATATCATCTCTGCGGGCAGGACCGATGGCGGCGTACATGCACTTGCCATGTGTGCCAATGTAAAGCTTGATACGAAGCTGACCTGCACCGAGATAAGGGACGGTCTTAACAGGAACCTCCCCGATGACATCTGTGTCACAGACGTAAGCGTAGCGGGGGACAGGTTTCATGCAAGGTATAACGCAAAGGGCAAGACCTACAGATATACCTGCTATGCCGGAGAACTCAAGCCTGTTTTCGACAGAAGATATTGCTACGAGCTGGGAAAGGTGCCTGATATCGAGGCGATGAAAAAGGCCGCATCAATTATTATCGGCGAGCACGACTTTACTTCTTTTTGCGGAAACACACGTATGAAGAAGTCATGCGTAAGAACCGTCGACAAGATCGACATTGAATACAAAGACAGTTATCTGACTTTAACCTATCACGGAAACGGCTTCCTCCAGTACATGGTAAGGATCATGACGGGAACCCTCCTTGAAGTGGGACAGGGTAAGAGAACTCCCGAATCCGTGGCCGAGCTTTTCGATACATTGGACAGAAGCAAGGCAGGTTTTACGGCACCTGCAAGAGGACTTGCTCTTGTGGAGGTAGATTATTAACCGGGAAGGCACTTTATGTCCGAAAAGGTATTGTACATAAGAGCGGATATGAACCCGCAGATCTCAGTCGGGCATGTGATGAGATGCCTTTCGGTTGCTGACTCTGCCAAGGAGCGCGGTATTAAGACCGTCTTCATCGCAGCGGACGACCAGCCCGCATCGCTGGTCCGAGAAAGAGGCCACGAGCTCATCGTTCTCGGAACCGATTGGCAGAACATGGACGGCGAACTTCCCGAACTTGAGAAGCTTATCACCGAGAGGAAGATAGATAGGATCCTCATCGATACTTATCAGGTTACGGACTCATATCTGAGATATGTAAACGCACTTACCAAAGTTTTCTATCTCGATGACGTCAATGCTTTTCCATATCCCGTGTATGCGGTGATCAATTATTCGAACCACGCATCGGAATCAACATATCCGGTAAGATACCCCGGAACAAGATTCTATCTCGGATGCGGATATGCTCCCCTTCGTGAAGCATTTAAAAATCCTCATCCCAAGAAAATAAATCAATCCGTTAAAAACGTGTTGATCTTATCCGGCGGTTCGGATCCTTACGGCATGCTTCCCGCCATACTTGAAGCACTGCCACTGAATAAGTACGAAACCGTAAACGCCATCTGCGGCAATTACAATGCGAACCTGGACATTATCAAAACCAAGTTTGCATCCTACCCTTCGGTGCACATATTACCTCGCGTGGAGAAAATATGGCGCTATTACGAAGAAGCCGATGTGGTAGTATCTGCAGGCGGAAGTACGCTTTACGAATTATCGTCCATGGGAGTTCCTACGATCACGTATTCTTTTGTGGACAATCAGATCCCGAATGTCAGGGCATTTGACTTAGATGGTGTAATGCCTTATGCGGGAGATGCACGCGGCGGCAATGTTCCGGCACGCGTAGCAAAACTGCTTGAAGATCTCGATGACCCCGCTGTCAGAAATGAAAACTCGAGAAGACTTCAAAGACTCGTTGACGGACGAGGCGCAGACCGAATGGTGGATGTAATATGCGAAGGACCTTAAGCAAATTAAATAAGATTCTTTCTGAAAAACAGAAAAAACACATGGCGTTTTTAACCGTCATGATGGTCATCGGTGCTCTTATTCAGACTGCAGGTGTCGGAATGCTGGTATCGGTGGTCAATATAGTGATCGATCCCGTAAAGAGTGCAAGCTCTCAGGCTGCTCAGATCTTCTACAACGTGATCGGTAAATCCCCAGAAGACGGATATCACATCTTCCAGTATTTCGTGATGTCATTTATGATCTTCGTCTTCATAGTTAAGAACCTGTATCTCTACGTTCAGCAGAAAGCAATGTATGCTTTCGTCTACAGAAATCAGTTTTCAACGTCCGAGCGAATGATGAGGAATTTCGTCCGCAAGGATTATGAATACTATCTCAATGCGGACACTGCGGTTGTCCAGAGATCAATCACCTCTGACGTTAACAATATGTACGCACTGATCCTTTCGATCCTTCAGCTTATCTCTGACGGATTTGTATCATTTTGCGTATGCATATTCTGCCTTATTCAGAGCGGACTGATGACCATAATCCTGGCAGCCGTTCTTATAATTCTTCTCTGGATCATCAAGAAGAAATTAAAGCCCGTCATGTATAAAGCCGGTAAGGACAATCAGGATTACTACAGCGGACTTTTCAAGTGGATTTCACAAAGCGTCCTTGGAATCAAGGAAGTTAAGATCTTCGGACGCGAGAAATATTTCGTCGACAGCTACAACGAATGCGGTGACGGATATGTAAATGCTGTTCAGAAGTATTCACTTTACAACAGCATTCCCAAGCTCCTCATCGAAGCTGTGTGTGTTGCCGTCATGATGATCTACATGATAGTCATGATCGCAATCGGAAGAGATCCCGAGTCCCTCATGACAGACTTTGCAACACTTGCAGCGGCTGCACTGGTTCTTCTTCCTGCGGTCAACCGTATCAATAACCAGATCAATGCCATGGCATACTTTGAACCTTTCCTGATGAACGTAAGCGACAATCTTCAGGATGACATAGACGATGAAAACACCGACATGGCTTTTGCGGCGGATGTCGATAAGCTCGAGCTTCATAAGTCGATAACCTTCGAAGGCATTACTTATTCATATCCGAACTCGGATGTGAAGATACTTGATAAAGCTGATTTTGAAATTCCCATCGGATCCAGCATTGGTATCGTAGGAACTACCGGAGCGGGTAAGAGTACTCTTGTTGATATTCTTCTCGGACTCTTAAAACCTCAGGCAGGCGTTATCAAAGCTGACGGCGCGGATATTAAGGATAACTACAGAAGCTTTCTTAAGAATGTCGGATATATCCCTCAGATGATCTTCATGCTGGATGATACCATCAGAAACAATGTTGCGTTTGGTATTCCCGCATCTGAGCAGAGTGAAGAGCGTATCTGGGAAGCGTTAAAAGAAGCCGCTCTCGATGACTTCGTAAGAGGACTTCCCGAAGGACTTGATACGGGAATAGGAGAGCGCGGAATAAGAATCTCCGGCGGACAGCGTCAGAGAATCGGAATCGCAAGAGCACTTTATGCAGATCCCGAAGTACTTGTTCTCGATGAGGCAACATCCGCACTTGATAACGAAACCGAGAATCTGATCATGGAATCCATCAACAGATTTATGGGACGTAAGACTCTTGTGATCATCGCACACAGACTTCAGACCATTGAAAAGTGCGACATGGTATTCAGAGTAGGTGACGGACGCATAGTAAGAGAAAGATGAGTAAAGATAAGTTCATCTCCAATTTGATATATGCGATCTGCGGTGCGGTATTGGTATGCGCAGTCTTCGGAATATGGACCATGACTGCTAAGAGAAACGTACCCGAGAAAACAGGAAGCACCGTTGCAATATTCGGAGACAGCATCATCGCATATTCCCAGGATGAATTAAGCGTTGCATCACTCCTTGGAAGATATATGGAGAGTGATGTTACGGATCTTTCTTTTGGCGGAACCACCATGGCTTATACCGTAGAGGATTCGACTCTTGCATCCGACAGAAATTTCCTCAGCATGGCATCCATTGCCCTGGCATATGCAGCTGATGATTTTGCGCTTTTAAGAAATCACGAAACCAAGGCACCTGCCACGGAGTATTTCGAAGACAGGGAAAAGCAGTTGGAAGCACTGGACCTTAAGAATACAGACATCGTGATAATCGAACATTGCTTAAATGATTATCACTGCGCAGTTTCAATAGGGGATAAAACTTCCGATTCGATCTATACATACACCGGAGCGCTCAGAACCGTTGTTGAAAAGATCCGCGATATCAATCCGAATATCAGGATCATAATCGTATCACCCACGGAGAAGTGGATGCCTGACGGAGTTAACGCAAGCGATTATGATTACGGCGGAGGAGTCCTTGATGAATATGTAAGGGCTCAGAGAGAAGTTGCAGAAGACCTGGGAGCCGAATACATATATCTCTATGACTTATACGATACACCGGGAGTTGATGAACACGGCGAACCCATTTCGGGAATTGACTATACCGTTGACGGAACACATCCGAATTATTACGGAAGAGTACTTATAGCTCAGACCATAGCTGAGTATTTAAATGGAAATTGATTATGACTGTTAACGAATCCATTACAAAACTGTATAAGAAATTTTCGGCATCGGACAAAGTAGCATTCGTATCTGCTTTTGTGACCGGGCTCCTTGTTCATATGCCCGCAATGCTGATGGATGTTCCCAATCATGACGGACTTGCCAGCATGCATTTCTCACAGAACATGATCACGTCCGGAAGATGGTTTCTTGCGGCGGTATGCGCAGCATCATCCTTCTACACAGTTCCCTGGATCATCGGATTGATAGGACTGCTTGAACTTGCAATCACCGCAGTTTTACTTAAGAGAATCTTCGAGATTGAAAACGGAGTATCGGTCTTTTTAATCTCCGCACTTCTCGTGGCATTCCCTTCACTTGCATCCACCTTCGCATATGTCTTTACACTTGACGGATATATGGCGGGACTCATGCTTGCGGTACTTGCGGTTTACCTTGCCAAGAACAACCACTACATTCTCGGCGGCATAGCACTTGCATTCAGCCTCGGTACTTATCAGGCATATCTTCCCTTTGCAATGCTTCTTTCCATCTGCCTTGTATGGATGAAGATGGCATCCGGGGAAAAGAATGGGATTAAGAAATGCCTTGAGTATGTCTACATGGGAATGATCGGTGCAGTGCTTTATCTGGTTCTCCTTAAAATTCTCCTGGCAATCGAGGGTAAGGTTCTCGATACATATCAGGGAATCGACAATTTGGAAAATGCGGGACTTTCAAACAGAATCTCCGCACTTCCTCATCTCTATAAAGATTTTGTAAGCTTCACATTCTCGAAAGGATTCCTTGCGGGAGATGTGTGCGCGGCTGCAGGATTTGTTCTTGCTGTCTGTGCAGCGGTATCTGCAATATATCTTGTGATCAAAGGCGGGATTTATAAGAAGGCATGGTTTTATTTTGTACTCCTTATCTCTGCCGTACTTGTTCCGCTTTCTGCAAACATCGTGCTTATGATCACTCCCGATGTTAAATACCATCTCATCATGAGATATCAGTGGGTGCTTTTCCTGATCGTAAGCGTAGTACTTTGTGACAAGGCTGTCGGAAAATTCGACAAAGCAAAATATAAGGCCTCCATCTCATGGCTCAGTGCCCTGGCTGCGACCATCATCGTAATCGCATATGCTGTGACCGACAACATCGGATATACAAATCTTCAGAGGATGTACGAGAAAACTTACGGCTATACCTTAAGACTTCTTGACCGCATAGAACAGACTCCCGGATATTATCAAGGCGTCCCTGTAGCAATCATGGGCGTAATAGGAGATGATGAATATCCTCCCACGGAAGTTACCGAGCCTGCCACAAGTGAGATGATAGGACTTACCGGGAATTGGCTTATCTACTCTGCAGACAATTACGATCAGTTCGTAAGATATTATCTGGGAGCAACTTTAAATCTTGTTCCTGCTGAGAAAGAAACCGAGATTTATTATTCCGACGAGTATATCGCAATGGAAAGCTTCCCCGGAGATACAAGCGTTCAAATGATCGACGGCATCATCTGCGTTAAGACCGAAGATGCCTTAAGAGACTAATTAATTATGCGAAGAAAGGAATGCCATGATATCCGTAGTACTTCCCGCATACAATGAAAAAGAAAACATAGTTCCCGCAGTAACCGAGATCTCCAAAGTGATCGAAGGATGCGGCGAAGATTACGAACTCCTTTTTATAAGCGACGGATCTTCCGACGGAACATATGACATTATTAAAGAGCAGTCTGCTGCAAATCCTCATGTAAAGGGTGCGGAGTTTTCCAGAAACTTCGGTAAGGAAGCTGCAATCTTTGCAGGCCTTTCCATCAGCTCCGGCGATGCGGTCATCGTAATGGACTGCGACCTTCAGCATCCCGTAAGCGCGATCCCGGAAATGATCGCCAAGTGGAAAGAAGGAGCCGAAGTAGTAGAGGGCATTAAGAAGAGCAGAGGACGAGAAGGAATCTTCCACAAGCTTGCAGCCGGCATCTTCTACGGAGTAATGAGTGCCCTTATCAAGATCGATATGTCCAGCTCATCCGACTTTAAGCTTCTCGACAGAAAGGCAGTGGATGCACTTCTTGAACTTCCCGAGAGCAACACATTCTTCAGAGCGCTTTCTTTCTGGATCGGATTTAGGTCAGAGAAGATCTACTACGATGTTGAGGAAAGAAGAACCGGAAAGAGCAAGTGGTCCCTTGGCGGACTTATCAGATACGCCATCAGAAATGCAACATCCTTCTCAACACTTCCTCTTAAACTCGTCACATGGATGGGATGGATATTCATTCTTTTCGCAGTGATACTCGGAATACAGACCTTGTTCAAGTTCTTCAGCGGAACTGCGGATAACGGATTTACGACAGTAATTTTACTTCAGTTAATAGTCGGCGGATTTATGATGCTCAGCATCGGAATAGCCGGTCATTATATAGCAAGGATCTACGAAGAGGTCAAAGGAAGACCCAGATTCATCATCAGGGATACAACGGGCGACCTTTTCGGAAATTTGAAAGGACAGTGGAAATAAATGAAGATCAATTTTAACGTTCCTCCCTATATCGACAGCGCAATGGATTATATCGCAGAATGCGTGCGCAACCAGAAGATCTGCGGCGACGGAGCTTATACCAAGAAATGTAACGAATGGATTGAAAAGAAAACAGGCACCGCCAAATGCCTTCTTGCAACAAGCTGCACACATGCTACCGAGCTTGCTGCCATCCTTTGTGATATCAAACCCGGTGATGAAGTTATCATGCCTTCATACACCTTCGTATCAACCGCTAACGCATTCGTACTCAGAGGTGCGGTTCCGGTATTTGTAGATATCAGACCCGATACCATGAATATCGATGAGAAGAAGATCGAAGATGCAATCACCGATAAGACCAAGGTCATCGCTCCCGTTCACTATGCGGGTGTAGGCTGCGAGATGGATACCATCATGGATATCGCAAAGCGTCATAACCTTAAAGTCGTAGAAGATGCCGCTCAGGGCGTTATGGCAACTTACAAGGGAAAATCTCTCGGTGCAATCGGAGACTTCGGTGCGTACTCTTTTCACGAGACCAAGAATTACTCATCGGGTGAAGGCGGAGCAATCCTTATCAAGAATCCCGAGGATGCAGAGCGTGCCGAGATAATCCGTGAGAAGGGAACAAACAGAGCAAAGTTCTTCCGCGGTCAGATCGATAAGTACACATGGGTTGATATGGGATCTTCATACCTTCCCAGCGATATGAACGCAGCATACCTCTACTCACAGCTTGAGGTTGCGGATCAGATCAACGAGGACAGACTTGCAAGCTGGAATCACTATTACGAGAGACTTACCAAGCTTGCTGACGAGGAGAAGATTTCTCTTCCTTATGTACCCGAAGAGTGCCGGCATAACGCTCACATGTTCTACATTAAGTGTAAGGATATCGATGAGAGACAGGCTCTTATCAAGCACCTTGCAGCTAATGACATCATGGCTGTTTTCCATTACATTCCTCTTCACTCTGCACCTGCAGGAAAGTCCCTTGGAAGATTCCACGGCACAGATGAGTACACTACCAAAGAAAGCGAGAGACTTCTTAGACTTCCCATGTTCTATGGTCTTAAGCCCGATCAGGTAGATTTGATTTGCGATAAGATTACGGAGTTTTATGCTTAAAAACGCGTCCGGAAAAATAAGCCGCGTATTTAAACTTGCGGTTTTGATCTTCCTGTCCGCGCAGATCCTTGTGGGATGTGCATGGGGCTTTCTTAACTGCTCCTCACTTCAGGTATTTCCCGATACGGTAGAGTTGGTTAAGTTATCCGGCACATTGAAACTTACCGGTGAAACGGGAATACTTTATCCTGCACTTTTAATCGTGATCAGGACCCTTACCGTAAATGGTCCGATCAAGTTCTACTGGGTGATGTATCTTATCCAGATAATACTCGCACTCGCGTCCTGGTTTGTTTTTGCGAGAAACGTTTTAAGATTTGATTCGAAATATAAAGATGCATTCTTCGCACTTGCGGTTGTGACAGGCCCTTTTGCCATGCAGGTGCATCTTGCGGTTTTGGAATATTCTTTTGTTTCTTCTTTTGTCTGCCTTCTGGTTTCTTTTCAGATCAGGTTCGTGCGCGAGTGGAAGGATGAAGATAGAAAGCCCGGACTTGAGAAAGCTCTCAGGGACATCAGTGTAACTTCGCTCTTTTGGCTTGCAGCAGCTCTAACGAGAAAAGAATTCATCGTGATCGGATGTATTCCGGTCATCGCACTTCTCATCACCATCATTAAAAGAATGATTAAGAGCGAAGGAAAGAAGCTTGTTTCGATCATCTCGCCTGTCATCCTGATCCTAGCATTTACGGGAATCATCTGTATGACGGATTCGCTTTTCAGAAGCGGTGAGAGATTGTCACTTGCAGATTCCGTTAAAAGAGATCTCTACTACAGAGTTGCCTGGAGTGAGAACTTCCGTGACAGATATCACTGGCCTGAGTTTCTTACAAGCTTTGTTGATGAAGGAACCATGACACACTTCATGAACGATGCGGGACTTATCAGGGGTGAGTTTACCGAGTTTGCAACAGGAAAGCTTGGAAGTGAAGAGACCACTGCGAAGTTTTATGAGTGGGCGAAGATTTCTTTTGCTGGAAATAAGAAACAGATAGTTAAAGAGACAGTCTCTGATATTGCGGGATATGTCTTTGCACCTGCCAAGACCGAATACATTCTCAGGGGAAGTGAGTTCCCGGGATTTGCGGCAGGTAACTATGATGTGATGAAGCAACAGTGCCCGAAGCTTACCAAGTTTTATTTAAGAGGATTCAGCGTAGGATACATGGCGATGATAGTCATGTGCCTTGTAGGAATCCTGATTGAGAAGATAGCTGTTAAGCGAGGTTCGCTTACAAACTTCATCCCCCTGCTTCTCATCATTGTATTAACTTCGATAAGATATGCATTCCTGGGATGCAATGTTTACGATCACAGGAAAGTAGTGTTTACCACTTGTATGTGGATTGCAATTTTGACTGTATATGCTTTTAGGAATACTGATAACAATCTGTCTTGAGATACTGCTTCCCGTTATCACCGGGGCTGCAGTTGCGTTCTCGTTAAATGACGGAAGATCAAAGTCCGATCTTCTGGCGATGTCCTATGTCTATGGACAGATAATTCTTTTTGCCATATTCCAGCCGGTATTTGTCTTCTCCATACTTAAGGATTTCAAATTCTCAAAAGCCCTTGCGCTTTTCATGATCCTCATGGGAATAGTTCTTGCAGCACTTGTAGTTATCTGCATCCTTAAATACAAGAAGCTGATCGGAACCGTACTTAAGAGCAAGATTGAAAAGCCTGACTTTTGGATGATCGCAGCTTTGGCCGTTGTGGGAATCATGATGGTCATGTCCGTGGTTATGGCATATTACGACGGAGATGATGCATATTACGTAGCTGCGGCTGCTGAAGGTATCAACTCGGATTCCATGTATAAGAAGGAGCCCTACACGGGATATGCGATCACATCTCCCTACAGATATCTCTTCGCACCCTTCCCCATGTGGCTTGCTATGTTATCTAAGCTTACGGGAATCAGGGTATCTGCCATGGCTCATTCATTCCTTCCCTGGAGCATGATCCTACTTGCGGTAAGTGTTACATATATCTTCTCAAGGTATCTTTTCGGAGACGATAAGAAAAAGCGCGGGGTCTTCATGTTCTTCATTACGATCTTGATTGCCTTCGGGGATTATTCCATCCACACACCGGAGAACTTCCTCCTGGCAAGATCAAGACAGGGAAAGGCTGCACTTGCTTCCTTCATCCTTCCCGCTGTGGTGGCTTTGATATTTGGAATTATTAAAGAGTATGAAGCAAAGAAGAAAGTAAACCCGGTAAGACTTATCATGCTGATGCTCGTTGGATTTGCGGGAGCGCTTTGCTCCACCCTTGGAGGAGTGCTTTGCGTAAGCATTGTCCTTACGGGATCCCTTTGCATGCTTTTGACATACAGGAAGATTAAATACCCGTTTTTGATGGCAGTATTTTCAATGCCCTGTCTTTTTTTCCCGCTGTTGTATTTTGTGTATACGTAAGAGGCAAAAGGTGTTCGGTACTATTTTCTCAGTAATAAAAAGCTATATGGGAACCGGCATCATCACAGTGGTATTTCTGCTGTGCCTGGCTTACCTTGCCTTTTTCGAGAAGGACAGGGTTAAGAGATGCGTGTTCGTATACATGCCACTTGTCGTGATCGTTATTTTCCTCTGCCCCGCAACTTACGTATTCTACGGTAAGATGTCCGAGGCGGTTACTTATTACAGGCTTATCTGGCTTATCCCTGTAACTCCCGTGATCGCATATGCCTGCACATTGATGGTTTCAAACGCTAAGGGGGCTTGGCGTAATCTTGTAGTGGCAGGTCTTGCTGTCTGTATTCTTTTCTCAGGGAGACTGATGTACAGGGATGTGAACATGGTGAGGGCTGAGAACCTTGATCATATGCCTGACGTTGTCGTGGATATCTGCGATGCGCTCCATGTGGACGGAAGGGAAGTCAGAGTTGTCATGCCCGAGGAGCTTACGCAGTTTGTGAGGCAGTACGATCCTTGTATCTGCCTGGCGTACGGACGTGAGTATCTGATGGGTATCTATGCTCAGCCCGACGATCTGAGAGATTCGATGATTGCAGAGAACAGGGATCCTCATGAAGTCGGACTTCAGGCAGTTTGGAGAGGGGTTCACTATATAGTCGTAAGACCGGGTGAGGAATTTGACGAGCCTCCCTTGTATTACGAAGAATATTTGGTTATAGACGGATTTACGATCTATAAAAACACGCTCCTTGACACTGATGTGTAATGTAGAGCGGGTTTTGGCAGAATTGCCTTAAAATCTGCCGATTTGTTGTGAAACTTGCAGAAAAATGGTATAATTTAGCAGATTATGGGTTTTAAGATAGGTAACAGAAAGAAAAGACACAGGGCGGAGTCTGCAGACTCCGATTTTGACGCGTTCAGAGACGACGGATACGTTAACTACGACGAGTTTCCCGAGGAGGATTATCCGGAGGATGAGTACGCCGAAGACTTTTCCGAAGAGGGCTATTCCGAAGAAGAATATTCTGAAGAACGCTTTTCCGAGGAGGGCTTTTCAGAGGATGAAGAGTACTACGAGGAAGAATATTCCGAGTACGGGGATGACGGCGACTACGTAGAGGAAGACGAATACGCATCTGAAGAGTATGCAGAGGATGAGTATGACGAGGAGTACAACACGGCTTCTTTTGATACGGCGTCCCTGGAGATGCTCAGTCAAGTGGATTACGACACCGCGTCCATAGATTATGAGAGAGTCAGACAGACCGTTGAGGAGCAGGAGTATTTTGATGATGAGGTGGGTTACGACACCGCTTCTCTCGACTACACATCCGAGATTGGATATGACACAGCCTCACTTGATTACACCGGTGAGATCGGGTATAAAACAGAATCCTTCGATGCAAGGGATATCGGAGAGATCGTAGGTTTCGAGGAGGTAGTAAAGCCTCGCAAACCCCGCACGGTTGAAGAGGACGAATACATCGACCTTGACGATAACTACGATCCCGACTATGAGCCCATTAAGCACCGCAAGGGCAAGCTGGCAATTATCATCGCGGCAGCCGCAGCGGTTCTCCTAATTGCGATATTCGGAGTATGGACCCTTAAAGACAGGATTTTAAACCACTCCGGAAATACGGGAGGCATGCAGGTATCCGATGCGGGAATTCCCTATTCCGAGCAAATGCTTGGTGCGGGAAATGAAATCTCCGGCATTAACATGATCGGCCAGTCGGGACTTTACTCAGCACTTGATGCAAGAAAGAACTCACTCACCGCAGAGCCTGCTATCTCCGATGATCACGACTACGGCGAGACCGATATCATTACAAGAACCAGTGTATCAATCGAACTTATCACGGTTAAATCCGATCTTAAGATCAGATTCATCAACAATGAAACCGGTAAGCTCATAGCAAATGTGGCATTTAAGGTTACCGTAACGGATCCGACCGGAAAGGCACTTACCTGGACCGACGACGATCTGGACGGAATCATTTATAAGACTTCGATCTCCGAGGGAAAATATACCGTCCATGTCGAGCAGATCGAGGGGGATTCATATCAGGGGTTTTCATGGCCCGCAGATAAGACGGTAACGGTTAAGAACACCATCGAGTACTCGAGGGTTGATGTACAGGGTGAGGTCAAGGACGCAGCCCAGGTTAACGAGAATGCTGAAGATACAGCAAGCCGCGGTAACACTTCGGGACAGGATATGTCCAATACGGTTGAGACCATCGATTCTTCAACCACCACTCTTTACACAGAGATCGGTAAGGACACCATCGCAGATCCCAATCCTGCGCCCACGCCTGAGCCCTCACCTTCACCCACCGAAGATGTATCGGGTAACGAATCACCTTCGCCTTCACCCGAACCTTCACCTTCTCCTACGGTGGACATGAACGCTCAGCTGAAGGATAAGTCGGGCAACGAAGTATACGTATACGAAAATGATACGTACAGGAAAGCAACCAACGCAGACTACGCTAAGTTCGACAAGTTCTATATCGTAAGCGGTGTGAAGTACACCGGATGGCAGACATTCGACGGTGCGACATATTATTACGATAAGGACGGAAAGCCTGTTACGGGTACCCAGGTAATCAACGGAGTAACTTATCAGTTCGGTTCCGACGGTAAGATGTCATCGGCATCCGGAGTTCTGGGAATCGATGTATCGAAGTGGCAGGGCGCAATTGACTGGAATGCAGTCAAGGCAGCAGGCGTAGAGTTTGTAATCATAAGAGTAGGTTACAGAGGATCCTCGGCAGGAGCTCTCATCGATGATTCAATGTTTGCAACAAACATTCAGGGAGCTAAAGCAGCAGGACTTAAAGTCGGAGTATATTTCGTAACTCAGGCAGTCAACGATGTCGAAGCAGTTTACGAAGCTTCAATGGTACTCGACAGAATTAAAGGTTATTCCCTCGACTATCCCGTTTTCCTCGATGTTGAGGCAAGCGGCGGAAGAGGAGATACGATAGATAAAGCAACAAGAACCGCAGTCATCACCGCTTTTTGTGAGACAATAAGAAGTGCGGGTTATACGGCAGGCATCTATGCTAACAAGACCTGGCTCGGTACTAAGATGGATACTTCCGCATTCGGAAATTACGTCATCTGGGTTGCACATTATTCATCAGTCTGCGGATACACCGGCAGATACAACGTTTGGCAGTATACCGACAAAGGAACACTTCCCGGAATCAACGGATGTGTCGACCTGAACTTGTGGTATTCATAAAAGGAGAGAAAAATGAAAACTTATCTTGTAACCGGTGGAGCCGGATTTATCGGTTCCAACTACATCCATTATATGTTCAAAAAATACGGCGATGACATCCGTATCATCAACGTAGATGTTCTTACCTATGCGGGAAACCTTGAGAATCTCAAGGACCTCGAGGGAAAGAGCAACTACACTTTCATCAGAGCTGACATCACCGATAAGGATGCCATTAAGAAGATCTTTGATGAGAACGACATCGACCGCGTTGTGCACTTCGCAGCAGAGAGCCATGTAGACAGAAGTATCAAGGATCCCGAGACCTTTATCAGAACCAACGTGCTCGGAACCGGCATCATGCTTGCATGCGCAAGAGACGCTTGGGAGTTAGAAGACGGAACCTATCCCGAGGGAAAGAAGTTCCTTCACGTATCGACCGACGAGGTTTACGGATCACTTCCCGAGGATGAGAACGCGTTCTTCTATGAGACAACTCCTTACAGCCCTCACAGCCCCTACTCTGCAAGTAAGGCAAGCTCAGATATGCTTGTAAGGGCATATATGGATACATATCATTTCCCTGCAAACATCACCAACTGCTCCAATAACTACGGCCCTTACCAGTTCCCCGAAAAGCTCATTCCTCTTATGATCAACAACGCTCTTAAGGGAAAGAAGCTTCCCGTTTACGGCGACGGTAAGAATGTTCGTGACTGGCTTTATGTTGAAGACCACGCTAAGGCAATCGACATGGTTCAGGAAAAGGGCAGACTTTTCGAAACCTACAATATCGGCGGACACAATGAGAAGCAGAACATCGAGATCATCCACACCATCCTCGATGTACTCAGAGAAGAGCTTCCCGATACCGACGAAAGAAAAGCACATATCAATGAAGACCTCATCACCTATGTCGAGGACAGAAAGGGACATGACAGAAGATATGCCATCGCTCCCGATAAGATCAAGGCAGAGGTAGGCTGGGAGCCTGAGACCATGTTTAAAGAGGGCATCAGAAAGACCATCAAGTGGTATTTCGAGAATCAGGACTGGATGGAGAACGTAACCAGCGGAGACTATCAGAAGTATTACGAGAACATGTACGGTTCAAGGAAGGAGATCTGATATGAAGGGAATTATCCTGGCCGGCGGAAGCGGCACCAGACTTTATCCGCTTACTAAAGCGATTTCAAAACAGATCATGCCCGTATATGACAAGCCCATGATCTACTATCCTCTTTCAACCCTCATGCTTGCGGGTATCAGAGAGGTACTTATCATTTCAACTCCCAGAGACCTTCCTGTATTCGAAGAACTCTTCGGAACCGGTGAACAGCTCGGAATGAACTTCTCCTATGCAGTTCAGGAAACTCCCAGAGGACTTGCTGATGCATTCATCGTAGGAAAAGAGTTTATCGGAAATGATGCCGTTGCACTCGTACTCGGAGATAACATCTTCTACGGACAGAGCTTCTCCAAGGTGCTTAAGGCAGCTGCCGAAAGAACCGAGGCAGAGCCCGGCGCAACCATCTTCGGTTATTACGTAAGAGATCCCAGAGAGTACGGCGTTGTTGAATTCGACGCTCAGGGCAAGGCAATCTCCATCGAAGAAAAGCCTGCAAATCCCAAGAGTAATTACGCAGTACCCGGATTATATTTTTATGACAATGATGTCGTAAACATCGCAGCTAATGTAAAGCCCTCGGCAAGAGGAGAGATCGAGATCACTTCCGTTAATAACGAATATCTCAGCAGAGGAAATCTCCATGTTGAGACTCTCGGAAGAGGATTTGCATGGCTTGATACCGGTAACCACGACAGCCTTCTTGATGCTGCGGATTTCGTAAGCGCATTCCAGAAGCGTCAGGGACTTTACATCTCCTGCATTGAGGAGATCGCATATAAGAGAGGATTCATCGATAAAGAGCAGCTCCTTAAGCTCTCCGAGCCTCTTATTAAAACAGCTTACGGTCAGTACTTGGTAGAGGTGGCAAATGGACTCTAGGTCCCGGACACTTACAATCCTGGGAAGTATGGGCGCAGTACTATTAATAGTACTGATAGTTCTTTTGTGCACTTATGACGGGAATAAACCTCCCGCTCAGCAGCCTGTACCTGATGTAACTCAGCAGCAGGCAGTAGCTTCAAGCGATGCAAAGTCACCCCTTGAAGGACATTTGATCGGAGGAAATCCAAGGGCGTTTTTAAATGATCCGACCTTTTTTGATCCTGTTCCCAATGCAATACTTGAGGCGGCAATGGATATGTCGGGAAATCTTTCCCTCATGGTAACCAGCGTCGAAAAGGATCTGAGAGTTCTCATCCTTAATGATGCGGGAGAACTTGTAACGGGAGTTCCGTTTAACATTAAGCTTACGGATTCCAACGATGTAACCACCAGATATAAAGACCTGGATCAGGACGGGATTATCTATGCCGGAACGCTTGCCGCAGGTGATTATGATGTAACTCTTGATCCGGTGGAAGGATACAGGGTTCCTCTTCATTCGACGAGAGTAACCGTTAAAGACAAAGTCGAATACATTCCGATTCAGGATATCTCGGTTCTGATCAAAACAGAAGAAGAGATAAACGCAGCTCAGGAAGATACCGCTAACAGAGAAGATGCTATCGCAGATTCCGATAACAGTGAGATCATAACCCTTCAGCCCGGAGGAAACGATCATAAAGCAGGAATTGATGTATCAAGCTGGCAGGGCGATATCGATTGGGACAAGGTCAGAGAATCGGGAATAGAATTTGTAATCGTAAGAGCCGGATACAGAGGCTCCGTAACCGGTGCCATAGTTAAGGATAAGAATTTTGACGCGAATGTTACCGGAGCACTTAATGCGGGACTTTCCGTCGGAGTATATTTCGTAACACAGGCGGTGAACGAAGCGGAAGCTGTCGAAGAAGCATCCGCAGTTATGGAGATGTGTGAAGGCTATAACCTCACTCTTCCGATCTATCTTGATGTTGAAGGGTCGAACGGTGGAAGAGGAGATCAGATAGACGTTGAGACCAGAACTCTGGTATGCGAAGCTTTCTGCAAGACTCTTGAAAATGCGGGAGTACAGGGCGGTGTTTATGCATGCAGGTACTGGCTGAATAATAACATCGATGCATCTCGCTTAGACAGATTCAACATCTGGCTTGCGGAGTACAGAAGCACTCCGCTTTACGGCGGATACTATTCGATGTGGCAGTACACTTCAAGAGGCCGCGTAGACGGCATCGAAGGAAATGTAGATTTCGATATTCTTTACTATTGATATAAAGGAGTTTTAGAAAATGGGAAAGCTTACCGTTGAGAAATGTGATATCGAAGGACTTATAGTTCTTACTCCCGAAGTTCACGGTGATAACCGCGGATATTTCATGGAGACATATCAGCAGAAGGATTTCACCGAAGCAGGTGTTGATGTTACTTTCGTACAGGACAATCAGTCCGCATCGACCAAGGGCGTGCTCAGAGGACTTCACTATCAGATTAATCACCCTCAGGACAAGCTCGTAAGAGTAATCAAGGGAGAAGTTTTCGATGTTGCCGTAGACCTCAGAAAAGGATCCAAGACTTTCGGTAAGTGGTTCGGCGTTCTCCTTTCCGAGGAAAATAAAAAGCAGTTCTTTGTTCCCAAGGGGTTTGCCCACGGCTTCGTCGTTCTCTCCGATTATGCGGAGTTCTGCTATAAGGTAAGTGATTTCTATACTCCCGGAGATGAGGGCGGAATCATGTACAACGATCCCGACATCGCAGTTGAGTGGCCCATCCCCGACGATATGGAACTTATCTTCTCCGAACGCGATAAAGTATGGCCTCCCTTCAAAGAGACTTTCTTAAATAAATAATATGCTTGAAGTCGTATTAAAAAAGAAAAAGATTATAATCGCCGTGGTAGAGCTGCTTCTTGCGGCGCTTGCCACCGGCGTTATTCTACATGTTAATCCCGCAGCCGATGCACATTATGAACTTATCAAGAAGACCATTTCTGTTACGGTCATAGTATGTGCCGGAATTTTCTTAGCACTCAAATATGACAAGATCGTCACTTTGCCCGTTGAGATCTGGCAAAACAGAAGACTTATCTTAAAGCTTGCAGGCAATGATTTTAAGAGACGCTATGCAGGTTCATACATGGGTGTTATCTGGGCATTCATTCAGCCACTGGTTACCATCGGACTTTACTATTTCGTATTCGGAACCATTATGAAGGGAACCAGAACAAGCGGATCGGATGTCCCCTTTGTACTCTTCCTTACCTGCGGAATGATCCCCTGGTTCTTTTTCAGCGAAGCACTTTCTACCGGAACAAGTGCACTGCTTGAGTATTCATACCTTGTTAAGAAGGTTGTATTTAAGATCAGCGTTCTTCCCATTATCAAAGTTGTTGCAGCACTGATGACACATGCATTCTTCGTAGTGCTTCTTATGATCATCGCAGTGCTTAGCGGATATTATCCCAACATCTACTGGATACAGATGATCTATTACACATTCTGTGCATTTGTCCTTGCGCTTGCAATCTGCTACACCACATGCTCTGTCATCGTATTTATCAGAGATCTGGGTCAGCTTATTGGTGTAATGCTTCAGATCCTTGTATGGGCAACTCCCATCATGTGGAATATCGATCAGCTTGCAGGCCATCCGAAACTTGTTTCATTAATGAAATTAAACCCCTGCATCTACATCGTAACCGGATACAGGGATGCCATTTACGGAAGGATCTGGTTCTTCGAAAGATTCTTCTCCACAGTTTATTTTTGGGTTATCTGCGCAATCCTCTTTGGAATCGGCGCTATCGTTTACAAGAGACTTAAGCCGCACTTTGCGGATGTATTGTAGGAGAATCAATGGCTGAAGAATTTGCCATAAGGGCTTCTAAAATAGAAAAAAAGTACAAGCTCTACGAGCGAAACCGTGACCGCGTCCTTGATGCATTCGGACTTGCCGGTAAGAAGGACCGCTTCAAATATCACTATGCTCTTAAGGGAGTTGATTTTGAAGTAAAAAAGGGCGAGACCGTCGGTATCATCGGAACAAATGGATCCGGTAAATCCACACTTCTTAAGATTCTTACCGGTGTCCTTACACCCACGGCAGGAGATGTATCCGTTAACGGAAGAATCTCCGCACTGCTCGAGCTTGGTGCCGGCTTTAACATGGACTACAACGGAATCGAGAACATCTACCTCAACGGAACCATGATGGGATTTTCCAAAGAAGAGATAGATAAGAAGCTCGATGAGATACTTGCCTTTGCGGATATCGGTGATTACGTATATCAGCCCTGCAAGACTTACTCCAGCGGTATGTTCGTAAGACTTGCCTTCGCAGTTTCAATCAACATTGATCCCGAGATCCTTATCGTAGATGAAGCACTCTCTGTTGGAGACGTTTTCTTCCAGGCAAAGTGCTACAGGAAGTTTGAGGAGTTTAAGAAAAAGGGCAAGACCATCCTCTTCGTAAGCCACGACTTAAGCTCAATCTCCAGGTATTGCGACAGAGTTTATCTCCTTAATCAGGGTGAGATGATCGGTAACGGTTCACCCAAGGAGATGATTGATAAATACAAACAGATCCTTGCAGGCGGTAAAGATGTACATATTGTCGAAACAAAGGACAATGACGTTCTCGAGTACGGTAACGGCAAAGCAACCATAAGCGAGCAGGTCGTTATCGATAAGAACGGAAATGTAACCAACGCCGTTGAAAAGGGAACCGAGTACACGGTCCGCATGAAGGTTACCGTTAACGAAGACATCGATTCTCCCATCTTTGCATGTTCACTTAAGAACGTGCGCGGAGTTGAAATTACCGGAACCAATACCCTTGTCAGCAAAACTTTCAGCGACAGTGTTAAAAAGGGAGATGTATTTGAGATAGAGTTTAAGCAGAAGATGATGCTTCAGGGCGGAGAGTACCTCGTATCCCTGGGGTGTACCGGATTTGAAAACGGGGAGTTCACCGTTTACCACAGACTCTATGATATCTTAAGCATCAATGTCATCTCGGATTCCGATACCGTGGGATTTTTCGACAGCGACTATAAGATCTCCGTAAGTAGAAAATAGCCCCTAAAAGTTGTAATATAAAAACAGTTTCGAGCATTGGCGCAGAAAGCGCTGAATAGATAGGAGGATAGCATGGGTTACAGGGAAGAATTTGAAAAGTGGCTTAGTGATGATTATTTTGACGAGGCCACCAAAGCGGAACTTCGTGCCATTGAAAATGATGAGAAGGAAGTCGAGGATCGTTTCTACAGAGAACTCGAATTCGGTACGGGAGGACTTCGCGGCGTAATCGGCGCAGGAAGCAACCGTATGAACGTATACACCGTAAGAAAGGCAACTCAGGGACTTGCCAACTACATCATCAAGGCGGGAACCCAGGCTAAAGGCGTAGCGATTTCTTTTGACTGCCGTCGTATGAGCCCCGAATTTGCTGATGTTGCGGCTCTTTGCCTTGCAGCTAACGGAATCAAGGCTTATGTATTCGACGAGCTCAGACCTACTCCCGAGCTTTCATTTGCACTCAGAGAACTTGGCTGCACCGCAGGTATCAATATCACCGCAAGCCACAATCCCCCCGAGTACAACGGATACAAGGTTTACTGGGAGGACGGCGCACAGGTAACCCCTCCTCACGATACAGGAATCATCGGCGAAGTGTTTGCCATCAAGGAGTACTCCGCTTGCAAGACCATGGATAAGGATGCCGCTATCGCAGCAGGCCTTTATATCTCCATCGGAAAAGAAATCGATGACAAGTACATGGTAGAGCTCAAGAAGCAGAGCCTCCACCCCGAGATCATTAAGGAAGTTGCAGGCGACATCAAGATCGTCTACACGCCTTTCTGTGGAACCGGTAACAAGCCCGTAAGAAGAATCCTTGAAGAGCTCGGATATAAGAATGTATATGTAGTTCCCGAGCAGGTTGGACCCGATCCCGAATTCACCACTCTTGCATATCCCAATCCCGAAGACCCCAAGGCTTTCGAGTATGCCCTTAAGCTTGCCAAGGAAAAGGATGCTGATATCGTCCTTGCTACCGACCCCGATGCAGACCGCCTCGGTGTATATGCCAAGGATTCTAAGACCGGTGAGTACGTAGCATTTACCGGTAACATGAGCGGAATGCTTATCGCAGAGTACGTTCTCAGAGAAAGAACCGCTCTCGGAACCATGCCTTCAAATCCTACCCTGGTAACCACCATCGTTACCACCAACATGACCTTCCCCATGACCAAGGCATACGGTGTTAAGCTCATCGAGGTTCTTACCGGATTTAAGTACATCGGAGAGCAGATCAAGATCTTCGAGCAGAACGGCAATAAGGACAATAACTATGTATTCGGACTTGAGGAGTCCTACGGATGCCTCGTCGGAACCCATGCACGTGACAAGGATGCCATCGTAGCTGTGGAGATGCTCTGCGAGGTTGCTTCCTGGCTTAAGAAGCAGGGTAAGACTCTTTGGGACTTTATGATCGAAGTTTACGAGAAGTACGGATATTTCAAGGAGACCCAGTTTACCATCACCATGAAGGGGGCAGAGGGAGCAGAGCAGATCGCAGCTCTTATGGATAAGCTCAGAAACAATCCTCCGAAGGCATTCGGTGAATTTGAGGTTCTCAAGTTCAGAGACTATAAGAAGGATGTTATTCTCGATATGAAGAGTGGAGAGAAGACCACCACCGGTCTTCCTTCATCCAACGTTCTTTATTTCGAGCTTCCCGACAACAACTGGTGCTGCGTAAGACCTTCCGGTACCGAGCCCAAGATCAAGTTCTACATGGGTGTTAAGGGAACGAGTCTTGAGGATGCTGAGGCTAAGAGCAAGGCACTTACTGAGGCTGTTAAGGCTTTCGCATAATTTTGACGTGAGCCCGGGGAGTTTTCTAACCGGGCTCACTTTTCCAGATTTATAAGCGGGTCCTGCCGCTATATATAATTTGTTTCGCTTATCGGCATCAGGCGTAAAATGCTTCACTGAGCACGATTTTACTCATGACGCGTGGCCACTCGTTTCACTCGGGCCGGGCGGCCGCATTTTTTCGCAGATACCGGGCGCTCAACGAATTATATATTCGCGTCACCCGCAGTTTTTATATAATAAAGTGAGCCGGAAAAGATTCCCCCGAGGCTCACATTGGACAAAAAAATTAGTATGGATATTTCGTCGGTAGTTAAGAGAAGCCTTGGCTTCATGAAGAGAAACGGAATACGTGCGGGTATTAATGAGATCTCCGAGAGTTTTTCAATCAGAAAGCTCAGGGGGTCTGATTATGTACTGCCTTCGGAGCACGATCTGGAGGTTTTCAAGAAGCTTGCAGGGAATCTGACCATTCATCCTCTTATCTCCGTAGTTGTTCCGGCATATAATACGGACCCTTGGGGATTTGAGGGAATGATGGATTCGGTTCTTGATCAGGCGTATGACAATGTGGAACTGATCATAGCCGATGCATCGGATGATAAAGAGATTCTGAAGAGAATCTGTGAGAATAAAGAAGACGATAGAATTAAATATCTATCGTTATCAGAGAATAAAGGCATCTCGGATAATACTAACGCAGCCCTTGATCTGGCTACGGGAGACTATATAGCTCTCCTTGACCACGACGACTTGCTGACCCCGGATGCATTCCTTAGGATCATTGAAAACATCATCAGTTTTAAGAAAAGATGCAAGAAAGAACCAGATGTTATTTATTCTGATGAAGATAAAACAGGATGGGACGGTAAGACATTTACCGAGAGAAATTCCAAGCCCGACTTTGATCCCAACCTCCTGTTGAACAATAATTACATATGTCATTTAACTGTCATGAAGGCGAACCTTATGAAGAAGCTTCGCTTCAGGGCAGAGTATGACGGAGCACAGGATTTCGATCTGCTCCTCAGAGCAGTAAGAGAAGGGGCAACCTTCAGCCATGTTCCCCAGATCCTTTATCATTGGAGAACAAGTCCAGGATCTGCAGCTTCCAATACCGAGGCAAAGACCTATGCATATGAGGCAGGAGTCATGGCCCTGACAGATCATGCCAAGGAGCTCGGTCTTCAGGCAGACGTATTTAATCTCAGAAATGTGGGATATTATGAGTTCCGCTATAAGGGCGATATCTTCGATACCAGAAAAGATCTTGGAGCAGTGGGAGGACGTATCGTATCCGAGCCTCACAGAGGTAAGATAACAGGTGGAATCATGGACGCCGACGGTAAGGTTCTCTATGAGGGGCTTCCCGTAGGATATACCGGATACTTCCATAGAGCTGTTTGTCAGCAGTCTGCTCAGGCCCTGGATATCAGATGCATAAGATTAAATCCCGCTCTTTGGGATGAGTTTTATAAAATAACAGGTGTCAAATATTCCGAACACAGGACTCCCGGAATGGTTTCCATGAGGCCTCATGAAAACGGAAGACCTCCTCAGGACGGCGAGAAGATATTTGACGCACAGACCCTTCCCGAGGATGCTGACATCGAAAAGCTCAGTCTCGAGCTTTCACGCAGGATCAGGGCGCTGGGATACGGAATGCTCTACTATCCCTGCTGGCAGGTAAGATCGCATGAATAAAGTTACTGTTGTTATTCCAAATTATAACGGAGAGAAATATCTGAAGGGGTGCCTTGATTCCATACTCCCTTCCGTTCAGAATGCAGCGATAACATATGATATCATAGTCGTTGACGATGCATCAACCGACAGCAGCAGGGAGATTGTTAAGGGATATCCCGAGGTTAAGCTGATTGAGCAGACAGAAAACGGTGGATTCAGTGCTTCCGTTAATGCCGGTATCAAAGCAAGCGAAACTCCCTATGTAATTCTACTTAATAATGACACCATAGCTAAGCCCGGATTCGTCCAGAATCTGTATAATGCCATCAAGAAGGATAACAAGTGTTTCTCTGTTTCGGCATCCATGAGAACCTGGGACGATGAGAATATAATGGACTCCGCAGGAGACATTTATTGTGCCCTGGGATGGTCAAGAGCAAGGGGAAGAGGAAAGTCCGCAGCCGGCTTTTCAAAGAGCTGCAAAGTCTTCTCAACCTGCGCCGGTGCTGCAATCTATAGGAAAGAGATATTTGATATCATAGGTTATTTTGACCCTGTACATTTCATGTATCTCGAGGATCTGGATATATGCTGGAGAGCCATGCTTGCAGGATTCCATAACACCTATGATCCTACTGCAGTGGTCAGGCACTTCGGAAGTGCATCCACCGGATCCAAATATAACAGCCGTAAGGTAATTTATTCGGCCTCAAATAACATATATGTGCTCTACAAGAACATGTCTCTGTTACAGCTGTTATTTAACCTTCCGCTCCTTATTGCGGGCTTTATCGTTAAGACTGCTTTTTTTATTAAGAAGGGCCTGGGCAGGGATTACATTAAAGGCCTCGGTCAGGGCTTTGCCAAGTGCTTCGGCAAGGGACGTGGCAACCGCTACAAAGGTTTCACCCGCATTATCCCCAGACTTTTCAAAATCGAACTCATACTTCTCAGGAACATCTTCTATGTTCTTAAAGATACTTAATGAATGTGACAAGGGGTCGGACCCTCTGACACATTCCCTTTAATTAAGTAAAAATTAAGATTATTCGATTGTCCTCACCGTCTATTCGCGGTAAAATCGACATTGCATGACTAGAGATTCCAAAAAAACAAATAAGCCTAACAGCATTTCCTCTTCGGTTCGTACCCGGAGAAAAATGGCCGTCTTTGTCATAGAGATAATGATCATCATCGCTATGATAGGTGTTTTGTACTATGTTATGAAACATACCGAGAACGAGTATGACAAAGGCCCCATCTACGCCGATGCCCAGAACATCGATCCTGCCAGCATCGGAATCGCGGATTCTGTTGTTAAGGCGTCTGAAGAAGGCGGCTCCATGGAGGGATATACCAATATCGCTCTTTTCGGCGTCGACGCCCTGAGCACCAACGGCTCGGACCTTCTCAAGGGTTACAGAAGCGATACTATCATGATCGCCAGTATAAACAATGCAACCGGCGAAGTCAGCCTGGTATCCGTCTATCGTGACACCTACCTCAATCTCGCTGATAAAGACAAAGATACATATAATAAATGTAACGCGGCTTATGCCAAGGGCGGAGCTACCCAGGCCGTTACCATGCTCAATTCCAATCTGGACCTGAACATCACCTATTGGGTAACCGTCAGCTACAAGGCTCTCTCCACCGTAGTCGATGACCTCGGCGGCATCATGATCGATGTCGAGACCGATGAAATCGACCACCTCAATAACTACCAGATAGCCGTAGCCCAGGTTCTCGGCATCCCTGAGGATCAGATAGTTCCCGTAAAAGAAACCGGCTACCAGCTCCTCAACGGACTCCAGGCATCCGCTTACTGCCGTATCAGATATACCGCAGGCAATGATTTTGCCAGAACGAAGAGACAGCAGGAAGTTTTGGGAGCCATTCTTGAAGCTGCTAAGGGACAGGATGCCGCGACCCTCACCAATGTTTTCTCCGATGTAATGAATTACACTTACACCAGCATCGACGAGAAGACCTTTCTGAACATGATATTAAATATCTCCGATTACAAAATAGTACGTGAGGGAGGCTTCCCTTCAATGGAGATGATGGCCGGTGCCAATCTCCCCGCCAAGGGAGACTGCGTGATCCCCATGAACCTCGAAGCCAATGTTATCGAGCTTCACAGATTCCTCTTCGGGGACGAGCATTATCAGGTAAGCGACACCGTAAGGTCGTATTCCGAAACCATTGCTCTCGATACCGGCAGTTATATAAGGGATTAAAGCAGGTTCGCTTTATTTTCATAAAAAGGGTATAATGACATATCGGCCGATGGAGCCGGGAAATATTCATAATATAAAGAGAGATTAATCTATATGTGCGGAATTGTAGGATATGTAGGTAAAAAACAGGCTGCGCCTATCCTTCTGGACGGACTTGCAAAGCTTGAATACAGAGGATACGACTCTGCAGGACTTGCCGTAAGAGACGGCGATGCCCTTGCTGAGGTGGTTAAGGAAAAAGGAAAACTCAAGGAGCTTTCCGATAAAGTCGACGGTGGAAGAGCGCTCAAGGGAAATTGCGGTATCGGACATACCAGATGGGCTACCCACGGAGCACCCAGCCAGATCAACGCACACCCCCACGTCAGCGGAAACTGCTCCAGATCCGGATCCGGTACCGTTGAAAGTGATGTCGTAGGCGTTCACAACGGAATTATTGAAAATTATCAGGAGCTCAGAGAAAAGCTCTTAAAGCACGGATATCAGTTCTATTCCGAGACAGATACCGAGGTAGTTATCAAGCTCATCGATTACTACTATAAGAAGTATAAGATCGGTCCCGTTGATGCCCTTGCCAAGACCATGGTCAGAGTAAGAGGCTCCTATGCCCTTGAGGTAATGTTTAAGGATTATCCTGACGAGATCTGGGTTGCCAGAAAAGAAAGCCCCATGATCATCGGTATTGCCGACGGTGACTGCTATATCGCATCCGATGTACCTGCTATCCTTAAGTATACCAGACAGGTTTACTACATCGGAAACATGGAGATGGCTAAGCTGTCTGACGGAAAGGCAACATTCTACAACCTGGACGGAGATCAGATTGAGAAGGAACTTACCGAGATCAAGTGGGATGCAGAGGCTGCCGAGAAGGGCGGATTCGAGCATTTCATGATAAAAGAGATCCACGAGCAGCCCAAGGCTGTAGAGGATACTCTCACAAGTGTGGTCAAGGACGGCAAGATAGACCTTTCAAAGGTCGGGCTTACCGAAGAAGAGATCAAGAATACCTCACA
>CADBFZ010000006.1 GCA_902794095.1 uncultured Lachnospiraceae bacterium
CCGTCACTCATTGCTACAACCGCTTTGGTAATTGCAGGAAGTTCGGTATCCATCTCGGCAAACATCGATGTATAAGTAGGGATAACAACTTCAAGCATTACGATAACAACAGCAATAGCAACGATGACAACTATGATAGGATAAATCATTGCCTTCTTTATGAGCGCCTGAGTACGGCTGGTTCTCTCAAACTGTCTAGCCATTCTGTCGAATGCTATATCAAGTGAACCCGAAGCCTCACCGGCTGTAACCATGCTAATAAGAAGTGAAGGAAAAATAGTAGGAAACTCAGCCATTGCACCGGAAAGTGTCATACCGGTCTCAGTGCTTGTCTTAACGCTGAAAATTGCTTCCTGAAGCTTTTTATTTTCAGTGGATTCCCCAAGCATCTGAAGTGAGTCAAGGATGGTAACACCTGCTCTGATCATTGACACAAACTGTCTACAGAAAACCGATAAATCTCTGATTGAAGGTCCTTTGCTCAGATCAAAACTGAGATCTTTGCTGAGAGCATTCTGAGCGCCTAAACTTACAACCGTAAGTCCCTGAGCTTTAACGCTGTCTCTGGCTCTGTCTACGTTGTCCGCTTCCAGAGATCCTTTAATAAGTTTTCCCTCGGAATTTAAAGCCTCATAAGCAAATGTTGACACGGAAAATTCCTCCTCTTTCTTAATGCAAGTTTATAATATATTAATATTTTATAAATTTCAATTTAATTTCTTTAAAACCTTAAGATTTTCTTAACTTTTTGCTAATAGTGCCAATAATCAGCATGATTTTTGTGCACTATTCATGTGATACATTAAGTCTTACACTGATCAATTGAAGTTTTACATCTAAAGCAAACAATTATAGAAGCAAAAATAACCATAAATAAGCAACTGATTAACGCTCCAAAAGTTAATCCTTGTGGTCTGTAATCAATATGAATAATATTCTCACCCGAATCAAGATGAAGCAACATCAAAGCATCTCTATATTTTTCAGGCGTCACCTTTACTCCGTTGACTTTAACTACATATCCGGCTTCACAAGGAAGCGAAACCAAGAGATCTGTATCATGGTCAAATCTACCAGACAAAGTAATACCTTTATCATTTAGTTCTTCTACTTCAGTTCCATCCACAGAGTTACATATTTCTGTGCAAAGCTCGTGGTCATAATAATAGATATAAAGTTGTCCTGCAGCATAGTACTGATCATCTAAAGATATCTCATATGATTGTCCTTCATTCAGATATCCGATTTCTCCTATATACCTATGATGATTATATCCATAAGTACCGATTGCTTCACCATCTGCATAAAAATATAAGTAAGGTATATAGGCAGGCATATTATCGTCCATACCAGCAGATCCGTCAGTCGTACCAAACGTTCTATAAAGGAAATAATATCCGCTATGTTCAGGTATAAAATTGATATTTAAAACCTCTCCTGTATCACTCAAGGCATTCACATCAATCGATTTTCCAACAACAGTATAGTCTTGAGTTTTAAAGACCGAAGTGTCTTCAAAAGAACTTATATCATCAAATATGCTGTTGATATTTTCAAGCGGATTTGCGCTCCAAGATTCACATAATTCAGTCCCATTATCAAGTGCAATCCCCAGGGGCAAAACATTGGGATTATCATAAAGATGATAAGCACCTTGAGTATATATTTCTTCATAACAATTTGATTTATCAAACCAATATGAATAAAACGAACCAATATTTAGAAAATCTGCAACAGGAGGAGTTAATCCGGTCTCCTGAAGAGTACTGTTATATGAATCCAAACCAAGCTTTTGTAAAAATTCTATAACAGAACTGTTATAGCTTGAGCTGAAAAGTTGCAGTCCTTCATAGCCATACAAAGCTCCATCAAATACTGAATAGCTGAAGTTTTTTGCAAGTCTTTCATGTCCATCTTCGTTACTGCTCAAATAAGACAAACCGTTCAGTATCACTTTAGAGTACCTACGATATTCATCCCTATTGGAATAATTATAATCATAAAACAAAGAAGAAATCATAAATGATGCATTTAATGTTAATTCAACAAGCGTATATGTAAATGCACCTATTACCAATAGGCGTTTTAAAAAATCAGAACATTTAATAGATATATTCGAAAGAAAGTTAATGCTTCGAATAGAAAAAACAATCAGAACAAACACAAACGTAAAGGAATATCTGCACGAAAAGCCTACCGGATCACTAAAGCCATGCCAAAACCGATCAAAAGGTCCAAGAATAAAAGAAATAAAATAAAATGCAATAAGTAATGCTCCTGTGATTCGGGTTTTTAAGGATGTATTTTTATCAAACAACCATGCAAAAGACAATAACGCTATAATACTTCCACAAAAAATATAGGGAGATTGATTCGAATCCAACCCATAATATCCCATTGGAAACATACTTCTAAAAACGTCAAACAGATTATTTTTTATGAATAAATCAGCCGTCTCAATGCTGCCGCTTACAAGTCTGCCGCGAGAAAAATCAATTAAAGACGGAACAAGAAAAACCGAACAAATGCCCGCGCTTATAACCCCATGTAAAAATAGGGAAACAATTCTCCTGAAAGTGGTTTTAAGCGAAAGCCCCTCTTCTACACTTCTAAATACAAAGAACAAAAACAAAGCAATCGCATTCATATAAGCAATGTAAAAATTGCTTATAATGCATATTGAAAACACTAAAACAAAAAGATAGCTTCTTTTACCGGAAATAATGTTTTCTAAAAACATAGCTAAAAGTGGCAGTAGCATAACGCAATCAAACCACATAGGAAGCATGGAATATGCAAAATTAAAAGACATCAAAGCATAACAGCATGACAACAAAACAGTAAATATATTTTTATATTCGGATTTAATCCTCGAGTACGCGTAAATGGAAGCAAATAACCCGCATAATCCAATTCGAATTAATAAAACGATATATATCAGGTCCGGTAAACTTTCAACATCAGCAAAACAATAAATAAAATCCATTGGAGAATAATAATATGTGAGATCACCCCAAAAATTCCCGCCTAATCCCCCGGACATAGTATGAAGTAATGTATTGTAGCCTTCTCCAAAATTCGATAAATATCCGTACAGAGGAAGAATTTGGCCCCTAAGATCATATATTAATACTGTGTTTGTTCCGCCAATATAAATACCCTGGTTATAAAAAGCTATAAAAGCAACAATGACAGGAATAATAAAAGAAAGAAAATATACCAAAGTTTTATTTGAAATATTATTCCTTTCAGTTATCATGTTGCTTTCAAATGTTTTCGATTCTGAAAACACAATAAAAGAACTTTCGGCTTCATTTAGTTTTCTCTTTCTTTTTAATATTGATAAATATATAAAAGCAAGAAAAACGCCTATTGAACTTGCAATTATACCCAATACTAATCCGGGAGTTCTAAACCGAATGATCAACTCATGATGCCCCGAAGGCACAGAAACACGTATAAGAGAATCCATATATGACTCATATTCTGTTTCAACTCCATCAACTGAAATATAGTAACCATCTTGATAAGGCAACAGAAGTAATACTTCTCCCGCACTTTCACAATCATACTCAGCACTAATTCCTCTTGAAGAATAGTTTACAGAAGAAAGTTTTCTTCCATTCAATTCTTCCATCGATGCATAATATGAATCATCATCAAAGTAATAAAAATAAGCTTCAGATATATCAGAAGAGGTTTTAAGCGTAAAAGTAAGATTATTTCCATCGCTTAAACCAAGATCTATCAGATATCTGTCACCAACATTTTTGTACGTAGCGATAAGGCGATCGCCAAGATAAATCTCATCATCGCAGAGGAGTTCAGAAGAAGCATAATAATCCGCTGGTGAAACATATAGATACAGATGTCTGCCCTCTATGGGGTGAATCGTATAAGATTTAATAATATAACCGCTCTCATCAATAAATGTCTCGAGTTTAGAATAATCATTGCAATCAACAAATACATCGTCTCTTCCTGTAAGCGAAAAGCAAAAAGAATTAAGATTTTCAAATGCATTATATGACAAAGGGATACAATCTGAACTCGAATCATATATAACCCCGCCAAGTCCTAACGAATACGGATTAACGAAAATTCCGGATTCAGATTCATGATTAAAATAATCTACATAATATGGAATTTCGGAGTCATTAAAATGCAAATAATAGTATTCAACGTTTAGTAAAGAAGCCGACAAAGGGCAAAGGCCTTGATCTCTGATCACGTTATATACGACATTCAATCCCATACCCCTAAGAAATTCAGCAATCCCCAAGTTATAGGAAGAAGAAAAATAATCAATAGACGGAATTCCATACAGCAAACCATCATTAAAGTTAAAATCCACATCCACAGATGTATTTGCAGAAAATATGGTTGTATTTTCTTTCAAAAACTCACTCTGAAGATAATAATAGTCGTAATAGAAACGTTCAACATAACCACCTGTTTCGTTATCAGAATTAAGAGATGAAAAAGTGAACGCAGCATTATATGTCATATCAAAAAGCACAATTGCACAGATAATAATGTAAGCAATTGTTTTTCTTGTATCTTCAATGTATTTGGATATAAAAGCAGGAATGCTTTCAAGTGCTACAGAAATCAAGAAAAAGCAAATAATAAATGAATATCTGGCGGGATAACAATCAGGAATTCTAAATCCATGAAAAATTACATCTATCCTGTCCCAGCACAAAGCGATAACAAATAAAGTGCAAACGCTTAATGCGATTACCTTTTTACGTATATGGATTTCTTTTAAGAAAAAATAAACAACAAAGAAAAAAAGAATTACTAATCCGCAATAGATTGGAGGTGCATCATTTGCTATCAAGCCTCCGTAAGAACGAGGTAACAGCTGACGAAGTATAGAAAAAGGAGTTCTAATAATACCGTGTAGTTCTTTGCTGTTTTCAGAGAATTTACCATTGCTCAGATCCAATAAAACCGGAATCAAAACAAAACAAGATATAATCAACGACAATATTCCCGAAATCAAAAAGTGAAATCCTATACGAGCAGAATTCTTAATAGAAATTTTATAAGAAACACATACAAAAACATAATGCACGACCACATATAGAATAATCATATAGGCCGTATAATAGTTGAATATGATCGAAAGTGATAATGAGAGAATAAAAGGCAAAGGTTTCTTTTTTTCAAACAGCAAGTCAGCGCCAAGCACAACAAAAGGGAGCATAATAACGCCATCAATCCACATAAGATTCATGGCATATATCATATTATAGCCTATCAGTGCATAGGTCCAGGAGCCAATAAGCGCTAATAACTTATTTTTACATTTAATCCTTCCTTTTAAAACATATATATAAAATGATAAACCGCATAAGGAAATCTTAATCAAAGTAATAAAATATATCGCATCAGGAAGATTTGCTTTGTCAAAAAACAATACGATAAGTGAAAGAGGACTAGCAAGGTAATATGCCCATGTACCGAAAAAGCTGCCCCCCATACCCGATAAGGTTTGAAACATTAAAGTGTTATAGCCATTACCAATATTATGTAAATAACCAAAAAAGCTTACATACTGGGCATCCATATCATAAATCAAGAGAGTAACATCAGATCCAGGATAAATCCCATTACAATAAAACGCTAAAGCCATCGCAATAGCAGGAGCAAGCAAAGAAAAAAAATAAAATAATATAGATGTTACTTTATGATTATATAATTTCATCGCCATTCTACAGTCTGATTAATTCCAATAATTCAAAAGTATTAATTTACAAGTGAAACATAATAAATCGCATAATCACCATAAGACGAATAAAAGTCTTCTACTCTGGTTAAAGAATAATTCTTCTTCATATTTAATAACACTTCACCTGCAAATTCTTCAGTATTACCGGGTATAAGTAATCCATCTATAAGTGTCGCCCTGCTGGATTCATCCTCGAAGCAATCACTTCTAACAGCAATATAAAAGTCATTATCAGGATATTCTGATATCTCAGTCAAATCATCAGTATATAAACCAAAATAAAAAGAGTTTACATCTCTAAGAGGAACCATCAAAGAATACAAGCATATTTCTTCCGAGCCGAAGATCATGACATCTTCATTTTGTGTTAATCGATGCAGAATTTCTTCATCATCATAAGGCTTATTAAAATAAAATGGATTTCCAAACACAAAGTTTTGAACATACAACAAAATAGCTAGGAATACAAAAACTGATGTACGGGCAAATAGCCTCTTTCCAGCAGGCACCATATTCCATAATGAGTTAAAACATGAAACAAAGCTTATTATCAAAGGAAACATCCCTAACATAAAATATCTTGCAACATAATGCTGAGTTGCAACCGGTGTAATAGCTGTTACAACAAGCATATAAGAAATAGATGTCAAAAGCATTACATAATTTATTGGTGAAATATTAGAGATAGTTTTTTTAATAACGCAGAAAATATCTCTGAATATTTTAGATAATTTAGTTCTAATTTTTATAAACCACTTTTCATTCCTAAAAAGAAAACCAAAACAAAGAATTATAAAGACTACCAAAAAAATGTAACCACACCAAGTCAATATATTCGCATATGTAAAAGGAATATAAAATCCCAAACTCTCGCCAAACATATGCATATTTCCATATATCAATCTTGTCCAAAAAGAATACCCGTTATGATTTTCTCTGCCCATCCACAATCCAATTCGGCGATAATCAAATGGATATACTAAAACGAATGAGATAAGAGAAAGCAAAACAATTCCACCTATTTTTATCGATTTTATTATTTTTTTTGTTCCAAGTACATAAAGGCACACATATAAAGTAAGAAAAAATGCAAACACAACAAACAATGGTTGAGTAAACAGACCCAAAAAAACAGATATATACAAAAAAAATCCATATAGTATTTTGGATTTAATGCTTAAATCCTGAAGCAAATTTTGCATGCAAAAAATCATCAATAAGCCATAAAAACTTAAAACACCATACATTCTTAAGAATGTGAATGCACCAGTACCGGCTATAGATAAAGAAAAAAACAGCATGCATACAAATGCATTAATAAAACTAAACGAACAATCTTTAAGGGTTTTATATGATATACAAAAAACAAGGATCAACGAGCCTAGGAAAAACACAAAATTAACAGAAAATGGATATGCCCAGGAAAATGTATTCGGAAATAAAGAACAAACAAAATGAACCATTATTTCAAAATTAGCAGGGGCTGTGTCCTGTAATTTATTATTTATAACATTTTTAAAATCAAATCTTTCATCTTCTGATACAGTAATAAAATCAAATATTTCTTTCCCGGAGCTCCACTCGCGTACATGTTTATCATATTCGCGACCATCTACACCTATTTCAGGATATATAAAAAAAGGCAAATCTTTGCTATTAGCAAATCCTATACTGTAAAACTCATCAATAAAATGCGAACACCTGATACTATATAAATAAAGCATTCTGGCACTTAGTAACAGAATCGTCACAATTAAAAGAACAATTTTTTTATTTGCAATCTTCTTCATAGCAAAATTCTTCCTTTATATTTTTTCTTATACGAAACAAGTAAACATTTATTCAATATTTGCAAGCATTATCCATATCCGTTTATATTTTATAAATATCGGGCAGTCAAATTTTATTAGTTTTTTAAAACTCTGTATATTGCATAATCTCCCGCATAAGAATAAAAATCTTCTACTTTTTCAACAGAAACATCATATGAAACATTCGACAACACCCTATATACAAAGCTCTCTGTGCTGCCTTCAATAGCCAATCCATCAACCAATCCGGCCCTGCTTTCCTCTTCAGCAAAACAATCCTTTCTTACCATGATGTAAAAATCGTTGTCAGGATAGTCAGTTATATCCTCAACCGTATCTGTGTAAACGCCAAAATAAAACGAATCAACATCTCTCAAAGGAACCATAAGACAATAAAGTGCAGTTAAAGAATCACCAAATATCATAATATCCGAGCCGGAAGTTAGCTCATGAAATTTCTCTTCATCGTCGTAAGGTTTATTAAAATAAAAAGGATTTACAAAAACAAAAGCCTGAACCAACAGCAAACCAACAAGAAAAGATATAGAAGCAACAAAAGATAATTTTCTAAATTTACCTTTTACTAACCACCAAGCAGAATTAATAAGGCTGACAAAACATATAATCATCGGAAACATTCCAATCATAAAATATCTGGCAACATAATGCTGGGTATTAACCGGAGTTACTGCTGTAACAGTCAACATATAAGCAACAACGGTTAAAAACATAATTATATTTATGGGCATATAATTATTCTTGATATCTTTTAAAAATTGCAAGACTCTACCAATATTTGAAATTACAGATTTTTTAAAAGCCTTATACCACTTTTCATTTCTGCTCAAAAAACAGATACTCATAATACAAAAGCAAATCATAAAAGCTATGCCTAGCCATACGAGAATATTGGCATAAGTAAAAGGAATATAAAATCCTATAGACTCTCCAAACATATGCATATTGGAATATATTAGTCGCGTAAAATAAGAATATCCGGTCACATTATCGTCAGCAAACCAGGAATTCACCCTCTCATATTTGAAAGGATAAAGAAGTATAAAAGTTATAAGGGATGTTAAAACAACAGACCCGAGTTTTATTGAATTGACAAGTTTTTTTGAAAATAAAAGATAGAGACACACAAACAAAGTAAGCCAAAATGCGTAAACCACAAACAAAGGATGAGTAAACAATCCCATGAAAACGCTGATAAACAAAACTATATAATATGAAATTCGGCGTTTTTTAGAATCATCCAGCAGAAGCCTCTGAATCGAAAATAGCATAAGAAGGCCATAAAAACTAAGCACTCCATACATGCGCAGGAAAGTAAAAGCTCCTGAACCTGCAATTGTAAATGCAAAAAAGACCATGCAAATATAGGCATTTATATAAGCTACCTTGTTATCACGAAGAGTTCTATACGATATAGCAAACACCAATATCAAAGAACCTATGAAAAAAACAAAATTTACCGAAAAAGGATATGCCCAAGAAAAAGTACCAGGGAAAAATGAACTCACGAAATGAATCATTATTTCAAAATTAGCCGGTGCGGTATCCTGATATTTATTATCAATTACATTAGCAAAATCAAATTCTTCACCTTCATCAACAGTCAAATAAGATAAAATATCCTGTCCATCAGACCACTCATTAAAATGTTTTAAATGCTGAGTTCCATCATCATCTGTTACAGGATACAAAAAAAGAGGTATGCCTTTACTGTTGGCAAAACCCATGCTGTAAAACTCATCAATAAAATGCGAACATCTGATACTATATAAATAGAGCATTCTGGCACTCAATAATAGTATCGTCACAATTAAAAGAATAGATTTTTTATTGATAATCTTCTTCATGGTCAAATTCTGCCTTTATGTATTTTAAGTTTCCACGCTACGGATAAGCTCTTCATCATCGTCTTGCGGACATTCATTTTACTCTGTCCTATCTTCTGATCATAACGAAGCTCAAATCCGACTTCTCCGAACTTCGCTCCTGTCATGTACGATTTATATAGAAGTTCCATCATACACGCAAATGTCTTTTCTTTAATAGGATCATTTCCAAATTTGTCTACAACCCCTTTAATAACATCATATTTATAAACACGATATCCGCATGTATAATCCCTGACCCCGGGTATATGAAGCACCATGGTGTAATACACGCGAGCCATATCACTCATAAATTTCCTGTAACCCGCTAGGCCAACAACTTCAGCGCCTTTTCTGTATCTCGATGCAATTACGCAATCTTTATTCTCATCAATAAGTTTATCTACCATCTGTGTGATATATTTAGGACTTTGAGTATTGTCTCCATCCATAATACACATAAGATCTCCCGAATCCCCCTTCTCATTAAAGAACGAAACTGCTGTATTGAGCCCACCGCAAAGATTCTTGTTAACCTCATGTGCTATAAGAGATACAGATTCAGGATACTTCTCCGCTTTCGAAAGTATGATTCCCTTTGTATTGTCTTTACTGCAATCATCTATAGCATGAACCTTTAACACATATCCTCTCTTCTCGAGTTCAATGCGTTGTTCAATCCACCCTTCAATCAGATCTCCGATATTTTCAGCTTCGTTGTAACAAGGGATAAGTACATATAATTTATTCATAATCTTTACCTTTTATCAAAAATCAAAATCACGGTATAAATTCTTCACAAGTTCCGTTTTCAAGGATATCAGCTATCCTTGTGCTTGCTAATCCATCGCCATAAGGGTTTGACGCACAGGACATCTTCTCATATTCATTTCTGTCATCAAGCAACTTTGTAAATTCATTATAGATAACATCCTCATCGGTACCAACAAGTTTGAGTGTACCTGCCTTAATCCCTTCCGGTCTCTCAGTGGTATCACGCATAACCAAAACAGGTTTGCCGAGTGCAGGTGCTTCTTCCTGAATCCCACCCGAATCAGTAAGTATAAGGTAAGAAGCTTTCATGAAATTATGAAAATCCACAACATCAAGAGGTTCTATTATTTTTATCCTGTCGTCATTGCCGAATATTTCTGCGGCAGCTTCTCTTACTACAGGATTGAAATGAATGGGATAAACAGCTTTAACGTCATCATGCTCATCCAAAACCCTTTTTATTGCCTTAAACATGCGCTTCATCGGCTCACCGAGATTCTCTCTTCTATGAGCGGTTATAAGAATGAGCCTGTTATCACCAAGTTCATCAAGAACAGGATGTGTATAAGAATCACGAACAGTTGTCTTAAGAGCATCTATTGCAGTATTGCCGGTTATCCATATGCTTTCAGGATTCTTACCTTCTTTGATTAGATTATCTTTACTAATTGCAGTAGGCGCAAAATTATATGCAGATACAATGCCTACTGCTTCTCTATTAAATTCTTCGGGATAAGGGGAGTAAATATCATAAGTACGCAGTCCTGCTTCAACATGACCTACAGGAATCCTGCAATAGAATGCTGCAAGAGCTGTTGCAAAAGTAGTAGTCGTATCGCCATGCACAAGAACCACATTCGGAGAAGTTTCTTCCAGAATGGATTTCATCCCGTTCATCACACCGGTAGTGATATCAAACAGAGTCTGTCTGTCCTTCATGATATTCAGATCATAATTCGGTTCTACTCCGAACTCAGTAAGAACCTGATCAAGCATCTGTCTGTGCTGTGCAGTTACCACAACTATAGTTTTAATAGAAGGACGCTTTTTTAATTCCAAAACCAAAGGACACATCTTGATAGCTTCAGGACGTGTACCAAATACCAGCATTACTTTTTTCATAAGCCCCTCATAACATTGATTTTCAGCTATAAATTATATTGATTTAATAAATGTGTTTCAATTAGTCTTTTTATATATGAAAATGAACACATAAATAAGCAATGAAATAACAGAAACAATTATCCCGGCGAGCAAACCCGGAATGGTATATTTTACGTATATTTCATGATTTCCTGCAGATACAGGAAGCTTAATCATAGTTTTCCTATACGAAGAATAATCCGTTATTTCTCCATCAACATATATTTTGTAACCATCTTCATATGGAAGTGTCATCAAAATTTCAGAATCTTCTTCCACGGTCCCCGATACTTTGATTCCGTTTTTCCCTATTTCATCAATCATAAATCCATTTACACGCGAAACAAAGTTTCGATAATCATCAGTTTCATATCTGTACATATAGATTTCGCCAATTTCTGAAGATGATGACTCTAATGTCAGCACATGAGTTTCGCCTGCATTAAGATGACCCAGATAAATACAAAGATTATACATGTCATTTCCGAATGAACCGACATACTCCCCATCCAAATAATAATCTCTTACTATTATTCCATTGCCTGATAATTCTTCTGTTTTTACTCCTGTATAATCTATTGCAAAATAATAATTTCCGGTTTTATCAGCGGTGAACGAATTACTTGAAAAATAGGTGAAATCATAAGGAGAGTCAACCCTTTGAGGGTATGGAACATGATCAACCTTAGTAAAAAAATTTAAGCATTCATCATTTGAATCAAACAGTTCATCATAAACAATATTAATATTTTCAAATGGATCACTTGTAAATTCAGTTACTTCATCCGGTTCCGGATTTATCTCAAAAGCCAAAGGAAGATCAGCATTGTTTTGATAAAGAGTATATCCTCTGTATTCTGCAACAGTATCGTATACAGAAGATGCATCAGTATAAAAATTTAAATAGTATTTTGCGCTTATAAGTCCCATAACAGGTGGAGTAATTCCAAACGAAGACATATTTTGATAATAAGAGCCTAAACCCAGTGATCTAAAAAAGTTATGAACTTCATAGTTATAACTTGATGTAAATTGAGAAAGTCCGTCATATCCAAATAAAGCCCCGTCATAGTCCGAAACTTTAAACGCTGCTACCACTCTTCCATAAGAATTTGCATTGTCCAACTCTTCGTAAGGAACGAGTTTTTCAACTACGTCACATAATCTGTAATATTCATCCGAATACGTGTACTTCATTTCGGTATTGATCATTGCTACAACAAACGAACCATTCATATATAGTTCTATAAACGTGTATAGAACCGCAATTCCACATAATAATCCGGAATACTTCTTAATACTTTCATTGTTCAGATTCTTAAGCGCATTTATACCTCTTGCCGCGAAGCAGATCATAAAGAATACAAAGGTAAATGCATAGCGAACAGAGAAGCATACCGGTTCCCTGAGCCCATGCCACGCTCTATCCAAAGGTCCGAATATGAATGACAGGAAATAAAAAACTATTACTGCCAAAGCTGATAATCTTCCCTTTGCATTCTTCTTACCCAAAATCAGCCAAACAACAGCTAAGACCAGAACTACACTTCCGCAGAATATATTAGGTGATGCATTAAAATCAAAGCCCGGATAATTCTGACTCTTAAAGCTTAAAAGTACATCAACAAGAGAATTCTTAATAAAATCTCCGGTTAGACCGATATCCCCTTCTGCCAGCTTGCCACGTTTGAAATCATATAAAACGGGAATGATAACAAACATTGAAAGTCCTGCAGAAAGTAACCCGTGATAAGTCAGAATGCAAAAACGTTTTGCACTATCCTTAATTGAATTACCATCTTCAATAAGTCTGAACAAAACATATAAAATCAGAGCTATCGCAACCATATAAGCCATGTAGTAATCGCTTATGATGCAAAATGCCATTATTAAAACAAATGCAGGGCTCTTCTTTCCCAAAATTATTTTCTCAGAAAGAAGTGCAAGCAGTGGAAGCAGCATTACAGCGTCATACCACATAGGAGATACTGAATAGACAATATTGTAAGACATTAGTGCATAACAACATGACAGAAGCACACACATTACGCCGGATAAAGATGTCTTAACATTTCTCTTAAGAAACGCACTGCAAAAAAGACCGCACAAACCGATCTTAAAAACGATCATAAACCATATCGCATTGGGAAGATATTTAACAGGAATAAATGAATAAATCAGATCAAAAGGTGATAAATACAATGCGGCTGTTCCGAAGAATCCGCCACCGAGCCCACCGGACATAGAATGAAACATAGTATCATATCCGGGGCCGGGATTTGACAGATATCCATATAATGCAAGTAGTTCTGCCTTCAGATCATATGTAATGATCATCGATCTTCCACCGGGAAAAATACCTTGAGAAGCAAATATCAAAACGCCAAGTAAAGAAGAAAGAAGAAATGATATTACTTCGATATATTTGCAGCCTTTTGTTTTATCAGTTTTTGTCTTCATAATAGTTCTTATTACTTAAAATGCGGCATCCGAAGACGCCGCATATAAAATTAAATATTCATGTAAATACGTCTTACGAATCGAAGGAAATTCTGCACATCTCTGAGTAACTGGTAGTTCCGTCAAGAACGTATTCGGTACCTGACATATGAAGGGTATGCATTCCTTCACGAAGTGCTTCTTCCTTGATCTGACCAACGGTAGCTCTTCTTGAGATAGTTTCTCTCATATGCTCGGTGATGACCATGATCTCGTATACACCGATTCGACCTTTATATCCGAGGTTGTCACACTGCTGGCATCCGTTGGGCTCATAAATGGTGATATCATCATTCATGTGCTCGGGAGGAATATTCATAACTTCCTTCTCGGTAATGGTTGCAAGACGAGGTTTCTTACAAAGAGGGCAAAGTCTTCTAACAAGACGCTGAGCAATAACACCGATAACGGAGTCTGCAATAAGATAAGGCTCAAGTCCCATGTCCTCAAGTCTGGTAATGGTTGCAGCTGAGGAGTTGGTATGCAGGGTTGAAACGACAAGGTGACCGGTGATAGATGCCTGAACTGCTATTCTCGCGGTTTCCTCGTCTCGAATCTCTCCGATCATGATAATATCGGGGTCTTGTCGGAGAATGGATCTCAGAGCCGATGCGAATGTCAGATCTGCTTTGTTATTGGTCTGTACCTGGTTGATACCGTCAACATTAGTCTCGACAGGGTCCTCAACCGTTATGATGTTAACCGCGTCGGAGTTGAGTTCCGAAAGTGCGGTATAAAGCGTTGTAGATTTACCGGATCCGGTAGGTCCCGTAACAAGGATAATTCCGTTAGGATGTGCAAGAAGTGTATCAAACTGTTTCTCCTCGTAATCCTTAAGACCGAGCTTACTCTTCTCTCTCTTCATACCGGATTTGGAGTTAAGTCTCATAACGACCTTCTCACCGAATACGGTAGGCAGAACAGATACACGGATATCGTACTCGACATGGTCAACTATCTGAGTGATACGTCCGTCCTGAGGTTTTCTTTTCTCGGCGATATCCATGCCACCGATAACCTTGATACGTGCAACAAGAGCGCTGAGGAATACGAGCTCGTATCTGGCTCTTTCATAGAGCACACCGTCGATTCTGAAGCGGACACGAACCTGACGCTCGAGTGCCTCAATATGAATATCGGAAGTTCTCTGACGAACAGCCTTCTCGATCATCTCCTTGACGATCTTAACGATGGGCGAATTAGCAACGTCCTCATCATGCTGTGAAGTGTCTTCATCCTGTACAAGACCTTTCTCTTTAGCAAACTTCTCAAGGTCTTCGGTATTGGACTTCTGTCCGAAATATTTATCGAGTGATTCAACAATACCTGACATCGTAGCCACATAGGGCTGGATCTCAAGGTTAGTGAGCATCGATATATCTTCCTGAGTATCGAAATCAAGAGGATCAGATACTGCGAGGTTAAGTATATTGGGATTGTTTTCGTCATATCCGAAGGGAATGACTTTCTTTTTGTTGAGAATTTCGTAATTAACGAGTTTAAGAATATTCTCGGGAATGTCTACGTCCTTGATCCTGACATAAGGCAGATCCATCTGTCTTGAGAGAACCTTGGCAATCTCTTCTTCTGATACAATGCCTGATTCTACAAAATATTCACCAAGCTTCTGCCCCTTCTTTTTGGATTCCTGCAAAGCTTGTTCGAGGGCTTCCTCCGTTATAAAACCATCTTCAACAAGAGCCTCCCCCAGTCTTACTCTTTTAAAATTTCTTGCCATAAAAACCTTATCCTTTCGAAATTAAGATGGTACAACAAGGGATTATATCACCGATTAAATTAAAATCATACACTTTAAGTAAAAATATCCAATAAATCAAGTGCAATTCTCAGAATTATGTGATATTATAACAAATACGAGAGGGGGAGAATAAATATTCTATTAATTCTCCGCTTTGGTTTTTATTTTTGTTTCACAAATTTTCACCGGAGGTCATTAACAAATGGCAAAGAAAGTTTTCAACTCAACTTACGGAACTTCAATGAGAAGACTTGTGGGAGCTCAGAAAGTCAAGGATTTGAAGCTTGAGGTAGACGACAGCGATTATGAGAAGACCCTGTTAAATGGTAAGGCATTTATCAAATCCGCAGGGTCAAGCACAGAGAGCTGTGAAACATTCGAGTTTGCATCTACCGATATAAAGGATGTCAGACGTGAAGAGTACCAAGGTTCCGAAGCTATTGTAATTGACGCTACCGTAGAGACCATGTACGGCAAGAAGTCAACCAAGGTAATTCTTCCCAATCTTAAGAATGCCAACGAAGCCTACGATCTTCTTCTCTCTTTCAAGCAGAAGAACGATATCGCAAGAGCTGCATCAGGCGGAAGACCTGTTTCTACAGGTGCAAGACCTATTTCTAACGGTTCTCGTCCCGTTCCCCCTTCAGCTGCAAGGGCTACTTCAAACGGCGTCCGTCCTGCTCCCGAACCCGTTCCCACTCCGGTTCCTACCCCCGCACCCGCTCCCGTTCCGGTTGCACCTTCGAATGAAAATGTATATACAGGCCCTGTTTCTGCAAAGGCCATTACCCCTTCACCTTCAGTTGCCATGGGCGAAGCTCTCAGGGGAGATACTACTGCCGCAAACGGACCTCTTCCTGTTCAGAAGCCTCTTCACGGATCACCCGAAGAAGCTGCTCAGCAGGCTCAGGCTCCCGGTTCTCTTGTAAGAACCGCTCCTACCCCTGCTCCTGTTCAGCCCGGCAATCTCGGAAACGCTCTTTATACTCCCGGAGCAGCTCCCGCACCTGCACCCGCACCTGCGCCTGCATCTGCAATAGCAACTCCTAAGCCTGCAGCACCTGCTAAGGATCCTGTAGACACCGCATCCTTCGAAGACAAGCTTAAGAAGATCGAAGTTATGCACGAGATGGGCGTCATGAGTGATGATGACTACAAGAGCAAGAAGCTCGAGCTCATCTGTAAGGAAAAGGGACTTGATAAGTTCTACGAGAAGATCCAGAAGGTTCTTATTTCTAAGAGCACAGGTCTTATCACAGACGATGATTATAACAAGCAGGTTCGCGCTATCGTTGATCCCTGCTTTGATCCCAATGTCTCCGATCTTGATGATTTCAAGGGAAATGTTGCAATGATCCCTGTAATCAAGATCAGCGGACTCATCAGCGACTCCGAGTTCACTAAGCTCTCCGATTCTCTTGTAGACGGAACCGCTTATGATGACGAGGACAATAACGAGAAGTTCATCATGAACCTTAAGAAGCAGGCTATCCTTAAGGATGCTGAGATTCTTTCAGAGAGTGATTACTCTAACGAGATCAACAGACTTAAGCTTGCTCTTAATCCTAAATCAACTGACGATCGCGACGCCCTTAAGGCTAAGCTCGGCAGATGGCCCGCTATGGTTGAAGCAGGTGTTATTACCGCTGACGATTTCGAGGCTAAGCGCACCAGACTCATCGCCGATCTTGACGGTATCGATTCCACCAATACCGATACTCTTAAGTCCAAGATCAAGAAGCTCATGCTTCTCAAAGAGTGCGAGTGGCTTTCAGCAAGCGAACTCGATGTCAAGAAGGCTGAGATCATCTCTACTATCTCCGCTAATCAGGACGAAGTTACCAGAATGTCTCTCCACAAAGTCGCTGTCGAAGGCGGTCTCGAGACCGACGCCGAGTACGATGCTGCGAAGAATCAGATTGTTGCCGATATCACCTCTCCCGTCAACGGAGATATGGATCTGTTCAAGAAGAAGATCGAGCTTCTTACCAAGATTCACGATGCCGGCATAATCAACGATTCCGAATTTGGAGATTTCAAGAACAAGTTACTTGATCTTTAATACTCCGGGAGCATCCACGTAGGTCATGAATAAATACGATATAAGCAGACTTTGCTTACGTTGCATGAGGATCAGTGACGATAATGACATTTGTCCTTTCTGCGGCCATAACAAGATCGGCGAAAAGACATGGCAAAATGCACTGACTCCCGGCACGATTTTAAACAATAAAATACTTATCGGTAATATCCTGGGCAAGGGCGGATACGGAATCACCTACATCGGTTTCGATCTGCTCCTTGAATACAGGGTCGCAATTAAGGAATTCTTTCCGGAAGAGCTCGTTACCAGAGCTGAAGACGGCCACACTCTCGTAGTTCAAGACGAAGTCAATTCAGACTCTTACGAAGAAGAAACCCAGGCATATTTACGTGAGGCAAGAATCCTTGCCGAATATTCCAAAAATCCCGGTATAGTCTCCATCAAAGACCTGTTTTATGAAAATAATACAGGTTATATTGTGATGGAATATCTTGAGAACGGGAACCTCTTTAAGTATGTCGACAATCATGGCGGTTGGCTTCCTTCCGACAAAGCTCTTACTCTTATAGAGCCCATCATCGACATTCTCGGGGATCTTCATCAGTCAGGTCTTATTCACAGGGATGTCTCTCCCGATAACATAATGCTTGATAAAGACGGATCAATCAAACTGATTGATTTCGGCGGTTCTCGTAAAAACGGAGCCAAGTCCAAGCAGGAGTTCCTCGGAAAGTGGGGATTTGCTCCTCCTGAGCAGATGTTCTCTCGCGTAGCCGAGCAAGGTCCCTGGACAGATATCTATGGTATTTGCTCTACTCTCTACTATCTGTGCACCGGAGATATCCCCCAGTCCGCAATCGAGCGTGAAGAAAACGATCTGATCACTCCAATAAACAGCTATAACATTGATCTCGATCCCGGTATCGGCGAGTCCATCATGAAGGGACTTTCCATGAAACCCGAGGACAGACAGCAGTCGATCGATGAACTTTACTATGACCTCTATTCTATCCGCCGCACCTCCAAGCAGTCCCATGCTCAGGAAGCAGTCGCGGAGCGCAGAGTCATTGTAATGGATCACGACGGACGTGTATGGTTCGGTTCATATCCCATGAACGAGATCACTCCCGAGAACATTACCAGTGACATCGAATGTGCTGAATATGATGAGAATAATACGGCTATAGTAAACGAGGAAAAGTACTATCGTCTCCCCGTATATAAGAATGCAAAGAGCAAAGAATCTTCGAATATCTTATCAAGCGTATTCAATCTTAAGCACGGCCGAGTTAAAGACGGATACAAATACTTTAAGTACAATGCAATTCCCTGGAGAGTCGTTAATGAATCCAAGGGAAGAACCACTCTGATTAGTGAATACATTCTCGATTATCTGCCTTTCAATGGCACTACCTATCTGAAGTATTCAGACAGAGACATTGTCAAAGTAAAGACCGGAATCTATTGGGGTGATTCCAAGCTGAGAGCATGGCTGAATTCAGCATTTATTAACATGGCCTTCTCAGCTCAGGAGAAGATCAAGCTTCACTTTACCAAGATCTCCACTCCCACTTCAGCTCTTGATGACAGATATACCAACGATAAGGTTTATATCCCGTCACTTGATGAGCTTTATTACGGATTTGATACTTCTAAGGATCGAATTGACAGATCCAAGAAAAATAAAGACAACGTTTACTGCACAGCACCCATTTCACAGTATACCGCTGCTATTCCCAGGGATCCGGATTTCGTTCCCTGCTTCGGTTTAAGATCAAGAGGACTGTTCTCCAAGGATATGTCCTTCCTTGCCAGCGAAGATTGCTTTGGTCAGCTCATCGGTCGTAACGGCCCCGAAAACTGGATGCTTAACAAACGTTGCGGAATCAGACCTGTTATCTGTGTAAGCAGCGATTCCATCAAGAGGATCTCATAAGTAATGGGCATTTATGCTATAAGCGACATACATGGACATTACAGCACATATATAAAGCTTCTCAATAAACTCAAGTTCTCAGACGATGACTTTTTATATGTTGTTGGTGACGTAATTGACAGAGGAAGGGATGGTCTTAAGATCATCCTTGATGTCATGTCACGCCCTAATATGGAGATGATCCTTGGAAATCATGAATACATGATGATTGAGGCAATAGATTATATCCGCAAGAATGAATCGGAAGGTAAGACTTCCAAGGAAGACTTAGGTGAAGCATTCACTCCCGTGGACCTCTGGTTCCATCCGGCTAACGGAGGAAAGCCTACATACAACGCTTTTTGCAGACTCGACAGAGAAACCCAGGATAAGATCATGGATTACCTTAAGAGTCTCAGGTTGATAAAGAGGGTGACAGTAGGCGATAAGCATTACCACATATCCCACTCCTATTCCGTGGGATATAAATTCGGCAAAGAACTCTTCTACAAAGATGCGCTTGTTGATGCAGAATCGGTTGTTTGGGATTCGCTTGTTGACGACAGACCGCCCATCGATATGCTGGAGCATGACTGGTTTGCATATCCCGATGATACTTATATCGTAGGCCATGTCTTCACCCAAAGACTCGGATGCATGGATGACAAAGGTCGTGGAAAGATTTTGAGAATTGAAAGACGTGGCGGAATCGATGTCGTAGATGTTGACTGCGGAATGGCTCTTAATTCAAGATCAAGCAGACTCGGAGCATTTGAGCTTGGAACTGAAAAAGAAATATACGTTACATATAAATAAGATGACAGGGTAACCTGTCATCTTATTATTTTGAGATACTTGGTCGAACCCAACTTGTCACATTACAATTCTATTACTATGCTGTGCTCTCCGGAACTAATTCCCAGAACCATCAATAGTGCCCCGGCATATCTGCAGGTATCTGCTCTATTCCCGTCAATAAGTACTTTAACTTCATCAGAGTAAGGAATTGTCAGGAGTAATGCTTTTCCGTCTTCCTGAGCCGAAATACGGCCTTCTATCCTATCTCCGGACATGTTTTCGATAAACATCTGTGAATCACTGAGAGTATCGTAAACAGAAGTGAATTCATCAAAATCCATTGCATAGATAAATGCATTTCTGTACCTATCAGTTCCCTCTATAGTAACGGTAATCTCAGTATCTTCAGTGAAGTTTCCAAGCTTAATATTATATGCCTTTTGATATCCTGCAAATACGGCAATAACTCTCTCGTCGATTGAAATAACAATCAGGTCAGTATCTGATTTAGACTTGTAATCCAGCTCGGATTCATTCAGCAATTCAAAATTCAGATATACATTCTTCCCGGCAGGTGCAGTGAATGTAAGTGTTCTTTTGATCCTGTCCACAATGACGGGATTACCTTCTTCATCGGTTTCATCACCCACACCTACAGTATCTTCTACAATCTCTTCATACTTGAGTTCTTCAAACAGTTCCCAAGGCTCTCCCATTATTCCTTTCATAAAAATCTGCTGATTCTCAAAAGGATTCGACCCAAACAAAGATTCTGCATTGCAATCAGCAGCAGATGAATTAACAAGGTACCCGATTCCAAGGGAATAAGGATTCCTGCTTAATGTAGCAAAACCGTTAGAAGTAATCATCTCATAACCGGTATCTGCATGTCCCTTATGGATCATATAATCAATGCCAAATAACATATCCGTCAGGACGGTGGTTCCCTCATCACAGGCCTTGTAATGGTACTGAAGAAGTCCCAGATTCTTATAAAGCCTTAGCATCTCGGGATTATAGGATGATGAGAAATAATCAAGTCCGTTGTAACCAAGGAGCATGGTATCGGATGAAGTGAACTCATAATCCTTGGAAATTCGGCAAAGAGACATACCTTCCACATTGTTCGAAATAGCGTCAGCATGAGCATAATCTACAAGATCTGCAGTAGTATCAATAAAGAATCTGAAATCCGATCTGGTTGCAGAAGGAAGAGTCTTATAATCCATATCCAGCTGTCTGAATCCATTAAAGACTATAAGTGCACATATAAGGCAAACAGCACCTGCCATATATTCTTTCGAGAGTTTAATCTCGTTAATACCTTCTGTAGCAAGCACCATAATGAAGAACACGAACAAGAATGAAAACCTGTGAGGATATGCAACAGGATCCCTGAACATATGCCAAACACGGTATAAGGGTCTGATCATAAAACTCAAAATAAAAAATAGGAATATGCCTATAGAGGCATAGAAATTAGCTTTATTGCTCTTCTTTCGAACAATCGCATAAACTGCAAGTCCCAACATAATAAGAGTGCAGTAAACGGAAGGCCCTCCCTCACTGTACAATCCGCCAAAACTTCCGCAGATAAGCTGTTTAAGGAATGTAAAAGGGCCGATTACAAATAATCCGCCGTTAGAATAAACGCCGTGATCATATACCTTACCGTTAATGAGTTCTCTGATAACAGGTAAGAAAACCACTGCAGCCAATCCTGCAGATACAAGTGATACACAGGCAAATCTGATAAATGACCAAACTGCTTCTTTCTTCTCAAGCTTATGCAAAGTGATCAGATATACAGAATACAGTACCAAAAACAGGCACACCATGTATGCCGAGTAATAATGGGTAAGAATACATAAAAACAGAAAAATCAGATACAAGTACGAAGCTTTCAGGCTCTTTTTATAACTCTTTGAAACAATCACTCTCTCCAGATACACAGCGATTATCGGAAGCCAGAAAAGCGTATCAAGATACATCGGGAGTATAAAGAAAGTAACCGCTGCGGATGATAAAGCATAGCACACAGACAGGGTAACAACTTTAACCGGCTCTATGATTCCCTTACTGATCACTAAGAATGCAAACGAAGAAGCTATAAAACCTGCTTTAAGAATATCAACAAGAAGTATTGCGTCAGGAAGATGCGTAACATCCACAAACAGATATATTACAGATAACGGTGAAGCCAGATAATAAGCAATAAGCCCTGCCAAAGGGGTGCCCAAAGAACCTTCAAAAGTGTAAGTTAATGAACCGCCATGCAGTAAACTTCCAAGATACGCATAGAAAGAAACAAATTGCTCCTGCATATCAAATATCAAAAGAGTTCTCTCACTTCCGGGATAAATCCCCGAAACGACAAATATCACGGCAGCAAGTAATGCGGCCGTGATAAAAGCTACAGGAATTATTGGTAAAGACTTTTTATTCATCGAACTCTTTTCCTGATAAGGATCATAAACAAACCGGAGAAAATGAGCATTCCGCAGATAACCCATCTTGCAGTACTTACAGACATAATTCTTCCCTTGAAAGAAGTATCGGTAGCCCGAACAGAAGGTCCGCCTGAATTAGCTCTGAGCGTAACATCCGAGGTAATGATCTCCGAATCACTCAGCTCATCTCCCGTTGTGCACAGAGCAAATGTGCTGAGATGGTATGTGGTAAATCTTGCAAATGCAAGACCGTCAGTATTAACTATCGTGACAGGAATATCTTCAAGCTGTCCGTTTCTGTCTACGGTAAGTACGATAAGTTTCTGACCGATAAGCGATTCTGGTAAAGGAATTGCGACTTCAAGTCCCTGGTTTCCGAGTTTTGTTATGGGAATTCCTGATGAATCAGTCAAAGTAAGTTCGTAGAGAACCTTGTCACCGTTGTATTTACCGTTGAGGAAATCATTGGCCCTGTTAAGCGCAAGATCAAATGCAGATGAATTCTCAAGTTCACTTATATGAAGAGTAAAAGGTCTGTCAGCTCCGTCGAGATAAGCTACTGCTGTGGGAAGTCCGGTAACCGTAACTCCCGCATTATCCTTATCTTCTACTGAAGTTCTGTAACCGGCATTGGAAAGTCTCTGTGTGGTCTCTTCATAGGTAACATTAAGTCCCTCGGTATCTTCCATATCATCAAATGCACCGACACCTACATTGATTATTCTCTCAGGCTTATCAGCGATACTGATCTGAGTTCCGGCAAATGCTCGGTCCAAAATCTGAGTTTCATTTCCACCAAAAGAAACCTCTTCGAGATTCGTGCATCCCATGAATGCTTCTTCTCCGATGCTGATAAGAGATGCAGGAAGTGAAAGGCTCTTCATGGAAGTGACATCTTTAAAGCATCCTGCTGCAATAATTCTTACTCCTGCAGGTATACTTACATTTGAACTATGTCCTCTATAAGCGATAAGAGCACCGCCACTTACGAGGAAATCTCCGTTTGATGCATTAAGATTCTCATCAAGGTTATTATTGATATTTCCGACGGATCCTATAAAGCCTTCAACCCATGCTGTTCCGGCAAAGGCATAGGGCTCAATCTTCATAATTGACTGAGGAAGACTTACACTTCCGAGTCTTGAACAGTGATAGAACGCGCCGTAATCAATTGTCTCCACACCATCGGGAAGCGTTACGGATATTACGTCGGTTCTGGAAAAAGCAAACTGTCCTATCTCACTAATGCCTGCAGGAAGGCTCATATTCTCAAGATCATCAGATAGATAATATGCTTTATCAGCAACTATTCTAGAATCAACGATCGTGTACTTAGGAATCGATGACGAATAGATAACCGTCTCAGCAGGAATATCAGCAGTTACATTCTCTGAGGGCTGAGGCACGGGAGTACCGTCAATAACATGCATAGCTGAATTGTCCATGAAGACAACGGCCGCATTACCCACTACATGGGTCTCACCGTATATATTAGTATTCTGATTATAGGCAACTGCAGTATATGTTCCGTCAGGTCTCTGAGTTATCTCATACTGAGTTGTATAAGCACCGGGCTCGTCCTGTACCCGGGTATCGGAATCTTCTTCGGTTCCGTCATCATTACCGGATACATCATTATCAGTATCGGTATCATTATTATCAGGCACGGGATCATCCATATTACCCAGATCTTCATATACAGGGAACTGAGCCTGTCTAACATAAAATCCCTTGGCATATTCCCACGCATAAGAGCCTTCGGGTGCAAAGATTACAAGCTTATAGCATCCGTCGAAGGCTGAATCATGGATATTATGAGTCTTTTCACTTATGGTGATGGATTCCAGATTAACGTCATCCTCAAAGGCATAGATACCGATTGAAGTGACATTCGAAGGGATCGTCATGGTAACGAGTCCCATACAATTAGCGAACACAAAATCATCAATCTTAGAAATTCCCGATCCGAGTACAACTGTCTCAAGATTGTCACAGTCCCAGAAAGCATACTCATTAATCTTCCTAACACTGTTGGGAATCGTAACCCTACGGATCTTATCATTATCTCTGAATGCATCCGTAGCGATCTCTATAACAGTTGAAGGAATGACTACATCAGTACTTGTTCCGTTGTATGAAAGGAGTGTTCCCGAATCCGATATAGAAAACTCGGGGACGGATGCAGCATCCGCCCCCAGAGGAGGAAGCTGCAGCACGAGTAAAGCGACTATTATCAGGATCACTCCCAACAGCTTTCTGATTCTTTTCATCTGAATTCCTTTACAGAATTACTTTCTAACGTTTCTATTGGTACTGTTATTTGCCTTTACAGGCTTAAGCGCCGCCCTCTTATCCTTCATAAGGAACAGGACAAGTGAAATCGCAAAGAGTGCGATAGAGACGAACCACTTAGGATGGATAAGGTCTGCGGTCTTAGGAGTATCATCAAGTCCGCCGCCTGTGGATCCGTTTGAACCTGAAGTCATCTCAACCGTATTTACGTAGATAACATAAGGTGAGAAGTGAGTACAGGTAAATGTTACACAAGGTACGCCGTTAATGGTCGTGAACTTGGCATTAAGTCCGTCGAGTTCATTATTGGTAACAACGGCAACCTTATTGTTAGCACCATACTGGATCATCGAATCGGGAAGAGGTAACGTGATTGTTATCGTAAGTCCCGAAGTATCGTGGATCTGAGTGGTTCCTGCCGCATCATAAAGGCTGATATCCATAGGGAAGTAAATGATGTTATCAAGGCTTCCATACTTCTTGAGCAGTGCATCAAGAACTGCTTTATCAGCTGTCTGGCTTGCAGTTACCTTAATAGTGAAGTTATCACTTGATCCGTTAACGGTTGCGGATACAACACCGGTATTTGAAAGTCCGTTCTTATCGACGACAACAGTTGTTCCACTGCTTCTTACGACATTTCCGGTTGAAGGCCAGTAGTTGTTATTACCGTTTCCGCCCGAACCGGTTCCGCCTGCTCCATTGTTATTGTTACCTGCTGTTGAAGCCACAAAGTTAGCTGTTACGGTAACATTTTCGGAAGGCATGGTTACAACGGTTGCTGACATTGCCTTGGAAGCAATGGGTGCTGTTGAAGGTGAAATGCTCCAACTGCTGAATATGGTTCCGGTCTTAGCTTCATTAGCTACGATAACAACCTGAGCGCCGGGCTTATAGCTTCCTGATCCTGATCCGTTTACAACGGTAAGGGTGTAGTAAGGTCCGGTATACCCGTCATCATTTCCCTCATAGTCGGGGTTATTAACCATGGTGAATCTCATATTCTTATCCATGGTTATGGATGAAGGATCGGGTGACCACTTACACTGCTTATATCCTGCAGGCATCATCAAATCGGGAGGAGTACCACCCTTTTCTATGGTCAGAGTCTGATATACGGTAACACCATCGGTGTAATAATAAGTAGCCGTGTATTTATCCGATGAAGTAGGATCGGTTCCGTCAATGGGCACAAGTACAAATTTGGTATCGGAATTGATGACTGTCTCGCTTACACTGGGTGACCACTGCCACTCGGTTCTGGAATAACCGGGAACAACAATATCATAAGCCTTTCCACCGGGATCAACACCCCAGGTCTGATACAAGCTTCCGTCGGGAAGATAGTAAGTTACCTTATACTGTCCGGGGCCTACTACTCCGCCACCATTTCCGCCGCCACCGCCGTTATCGGAAGCATACTTGGCGTAAAACTTGATGATACCGTCCTTCTCTTCTACCTGATCAAGTGTGAAGTAAACACCGTCTCTGGGATCGATTCTCTGCCAGGTCTGGAAGGTATATCCGGTCTTGGCGGGAGGAGCAAGGTATGCGATCTGGTTAGCGTTAATGTAATACTTGGTTACACCGTTATCATCTACGGTAAGTACGGGAACATTATCCATAAGGATGGCACCCGTTGCACCGGATTCGGGATCGGTGTCATAGAATACAGCGGTATAGGAATTATTTAATCCTTTATACTTCGCTACAATAGTAAGATCGGAAGTGATATTGAAGCTGTGTCTGTAATCGTATGTCTCCTCGGTATCATAAAGGTTGTAATAGCACTCAAACGCAAATCCTGCAGTTGCATGCTTATTATCAGCATCCATGTTAGGATCTCTGAGAATTACCTGATCTCCCTCTACATACTCATCTGTGTACATCAGAGTAGCTTTGGTTGCGCTTGAATCAACGTAATCATAATAGGTTACGTAGAAATGCTTGATGGGTGTATATGCCTGCAACAAATAGTGATGTTTTGCAAATCTTTCATAGGCTTTGCTTGTTGAAGTTACATTACCGTTAGCGTCGGTCTCAGCAGGGGCATATACGGTAAGATTATCGTTTGCTCCTTCTGATACACCATGATCCGAAGCATCATTAGTAGGATCATCCATAGTTGTTCTGATAAGATCAAGACCGTTTGATGTCCAATCGAGTTCATCACACATAACGGTGAGATTCTTTAAGTTGGAACCCTTAAATGCATAATCCTCAATAGTATCGCAGGTCTGAGGTAATGTTACGGATACAAGATCGATGGTATCTTCAAATGCCTTCTTAGGAAGTTTGGAGAATGTTGCATTTTCAAGATTAACTACATTTACTCCGGTATCAGCAAATGCTTCCTGAGATACAGCGTTCACGCCCTTAGTCTCACCGGGCTGAACTGTTCCGGCACTTCTACCGGGAAGGTACTCGATCAATGCCTGCTTATTTCCTGAAGTATCCAGGGAGAAAATAATACCGTTATCAGTCTTAAAGTAAGTATTATCCTGAAAATCGACATTGGTAAGGGATGAAGTATGCGAGGTCTTCGCATTCGTAGTTCTGTCATAGAGATCAACTCTGAAAGGAGCAACACCAAGACTGCTTACAGCAGAGTCAAACTTAACTCCGGTAAGTGAATCATCATTAAAGAATGCGTGGTCTCCAATCGCTTTGACACCATACATCTCTACATTACCGAGATTACGGCACTCAGCAAATGCAAGTTCACCTATCTTCTCAATAGGCTGAGTCGAATATACATAGGTCATATTCGGACAATCATTAAATCCATAATCAGGAATGGTAATTGTTTCTGTTCCCGAAAGTGTTAATGCAGTAAGAGTATCACATCCGGCAAAATCACTGTTAGCAGGATCGACCTGCTTATTTCCGTATGCATCCAGGATATAATTTCCGCTTGTATCCGTGAGAAATGCAACATCAATCTCTTTAAGTCCGGTAGTATTAACCGCCATAGGATTTCCTGTTGTAATACTCTCAAACAGTCCATCCTTTATAGCCTCTACGCCGCTGGGAATAAAGAGTTCCTTGCATACGGCAACAAGCTGTTTATCATAGGTGGTTCCGCTTACTTCAAGCTGATCAAGAGTTGAACCTCCGGCAATCTTCGCAAGAAATTCAGAAATCGCTGTCCTCTCATCAGCACTCAAATACGTTGCTGAAGTATAGGTAGAAAGTGAACCCTGTGTAGGGAATTTAACAAGTTCAGGACAATCCTTAACAGGGTTATAGCTAACCTCAAGAAGGTTAGGAAATCCGGAAAGCACTACAGGCCATGACTCATTCTGCATGGGGTGATTATACTTTCCTCTGTCGCTCATCGCATATGCAAAAGGAGTAGAATCTGAAGAAACGGTTGTTACAAAGTAAAGTGTGACAGCCGGATCTCCACCCTGTGTTGCCGGACAAGTCGAATTAGTGTAATGCTGAGGACAATTTGAACTGTGAAGTGTGGTGTCCTGAGTCTTAAATGCCTCATCTCCGATAACAACCTGATCGTTACCAAAGATAACCATTCCAAGGTTATGACATCCCTTAAAAGCAGCTCTTCCGATTTCATTGATAGTAGAAGGAAGTTCTACTTTCTCAAGGGTACAGATATCCCTACACTTCTCATCGGGTATCTTCTCAATATGATAAGGTCCAAGATGCTCAGGGAATGTGAGGGATTTTACAATTCCCTGGGTATGGAACTCTGAAAGAGTATTTGTATTATCTACCGCATAAATCGCTTTTCCGCCACCATCTTCGGTAACGGTTTTCTCATATAATTCCTCACCAAAATATTTGTATGTAAATTCGCATCCTTTATCTCTGCTCTGGCAGAGCTGATGAAGTGCGCCGATGTTAGTGCTGGGACGAACAGCACCTGCCGGATCGACTCCCTCAAAATAGAACTCAGGATTCGTGAGCTGAGTGGTAAACGAAACAAGCGTAGCTGCATCAGTGGCTTTACCAAGAGTAAAATCACAATGTCCGCTGCCGTTTCTGTTATTGGTATCATCTGCAAATACCATTGTAGGGCTCAGAACTGTAATTTTAGCAAGATTGGGACAATCTTCGAAAAGATTGATATTAATTTTACGGGGATTGCTTACGGAAACTCCGGTCATCTCACCAAGCTGCTTGGGGAAAATGACCTCCTCAAGACTGGAACATCCGTAGAAAACGTGATATCCGATATTGGCAAGAGCAGATCCTGAACCTACATTGGCAACCGTAGCAGGCTGCTTTACTCCATAAACATCAGACATATCACCGGTTAGGTCACAATATCTGAGTGCTTCACATCCATAGAAAACACCGTCGCAGAGAAGATTTACGCTGTGAGGTATATAAAGACCGGTAAGATTCTTACAATTCTTAAACGCATACGCACCGATGTTCTGAAGCTTAGGATCGGTAGGCATTTCAACAGTCGAAAGACCACGACATCCATCGAATGCATGATTTCCGATAGCTATAAGACCATTCTTAAATTCAATACTGGATAGGGATACACAGTTATAGAAAGCGTAATCTCCTACACCCGCAAGATTCTCATGAGTAATCAGAGTGGTAATATTGGATCCTTTACTACCCGCAAAAACTCCGCTTTCAGGATCAGAGTCGTTAACTCTTCCCGTAGAAAGCTTATAGTCCTGAACAGTTGAATCGAAATATACGTACTGGTTGCCGATGTAACGAACTTCGATGTTCTCAACCTTCTGATATTTAGCATCGGAGGTCAGTTTCCATCTGAGTGCATCATCGGTTATCGTGGTAGAAGTATCATACCAATAGAATTCTTCTGCGGTAAGGTTCTCCCAGTTAGACTTCTCTGAATAAAGACAAGGCTTATAGAAGAAGTGCTCGATAGTGTATGTATAGGTATATGACTCGATAATGGTAGGATCATCAGCATTCTTATTCTCTTGTGTCGAGTCAAGTCTTACTCTGATTACATCAGGAGTTTTGGTCAGATAGTTATAATCGCCGTCGTAGGCATTAAGAAGCTGATAAAGCTCGTTGGTATCAAGCTTCTCATAAACAAAGTAGTTATTCAGATAACTCTTGGATTTCTCGTTTGCAAAAGGCTCGAGATCTGCTGCGGGTACACCTGCCTGGTAATTAACTGTTACGGTAGGATGAGTCTCTTCAGGATAGATGTAGTAAAGGAAGTTTCCGCTCTTACCTACAAGGCAGTTATCGCCGTTACCCTTATTATCGTTAAGTCTTCTATAGACATCGAAGGTATTGGGAATCTCAAGAGTTCCGCCTGCAATGTAGCCGGAATTGAATCCGAGGATTACAGCGAACTTGTTGGTTCCGCCGGGAACATCTTCACCCTGATCGTTTACGTATGCAAACTGGAAGCTTCCGTCACCGGTACTGTATATCTGAGTATCAACTCCGTTATACGAAGACTTTACAAAGGGAATTTTCGTAACGGGAGTCATATTTGTAGTATCAGCACCCGAAGGAACATCAGAGGCCTGCTGATAAAGGAAATATGCATTCAATCCGGTTCCGTTACAGGTATTGGCAGCCTGTACTTCACCTCCGGTTATGGATCTGGTAGGAATCAGCGCAACACCTACTGCTGCAGCCATGAAGAGAGCGCCAAGGGTCTTTCTGACCTGCTTCTTCATTCTCCTTTTCATTCCGGTTTTCTTAGTCATTTTTAATCCTCCCGCATACGAAAGTATGCATAACAAGAATCAGTTTATTCGTCTGGCCACAACAGCGAATCGGCCGTTATCTTCCTGATAATCGCAAGTGGAAAGGGTAAGCAAATGATCTCCCCACACTGCTGTGACTCCGGTATCATACAGAGCCATTTCAGCCATTTCATTCATGTATGAATTAAACTCCTCGGGGCCGTTAGCATCTATGAACTCATAATACTTGAACGAAATATCATCCTCGTACTTAAGTGAGGTTCTGAAGGCAAACATCACCTCGTACTCACCATGCTCATAGATAGTGTCGAACCTTATTATCCGGTGGGTCTGATAAAAGTTATAATCCTCATACTTAACCAGATTTCCGAACATTCTTCCGCTTCTCATATGATGACCATAAAGAATGAGATTATCGGAAGGTTTGATGGCATCGCAATCGCAATCCATGAAAATACAGCCGTTTACATCCTCTTCCTGATTAAAACCATGCTTCAGATAATATTCATTGTCCGTGGTCTGCATTACAGGATAGCTTATAAAGGGCTCTCCATTTATATCGGCTATTTCGAGCCATCCGATTAGTCTTTTATTTTTATTATATATATCTATGTATTCGGGAAGGATATCCGGGGTCTCCTCTTCATCCACATAATGAATGATCGGTTCAGCGGAATCCTGCGTATTATCGCCATTTCCGAGTAGAGCTTCCTGTGCAGCCTGATCACGGATATTTCCGAGAAGATCGGCTGTAGAATCGGATCTTTGCTTAGTGATATTGTAGATAGCTATGTATAGAATGCTGGCTGCAGCAACGAAAAGAGAGGCAAATAACGCAATCTTTCTCATCTTCTCCTGCTGTTCGAGTATTTTACGAGCCTGTGCATCAAGATCTGCATCCGGTATTGTCCCGGTCTGTTGAACCTTTTTCCGGCTGCTGACACGAACTTCAACCTTCTCGTCGGTGGTTTTCTGTTTTCTCTCCATGGATGCAATAGTACTGTCGACCTCTTCCATGAAGTCCTTGCCGAGAACGGTTCCGAAATTTATCCTGCCGCTATGCAGTTTTTTCGATAAAAGCTTCAGTTCGGAAAGCGACATGTGATCCATTGAAGCCTTGATCTTGTCGATTGCCGCCTTATCAGCATTGGCAGCAGCAATCTCTTTGTCGCCTTCGAACTTTCTGCCTTCTATTATTACAATCTTACCCATTAAGATTATTTAACTACGAAGTTTACAAGCTTGCCGGGAACATAGATTTCTTTAACGATCTCTTTTCCTTCGATCTTAGCTGCTACGGTTTCCTTAGCTCTTGCAATCATCGTCTCCTTGGAAGCATTTCTGTCCTCTTCGAAGGTACCGCGAAGCTTTCCGAGAACCTGAACAGCGATGGTGATACGATCCTCAACGCACTTATTCTCGTCATACTCGGGCCACTTAGCCTGGTATACTCTGCCTTCGAATCCTTCAATAGCCCAGATTTCCTCGGTGATATGAGGAGCAACGGGGTTAAGGAGAAGGAGAAATGTCTTAAGGTCAGCCTTGGTGATGCTGCCTGCCTTATAGAAGTCATTTATAAGGCTCATAAGAGCAGCGATACCTGTATTGTACTTAAGAGTCTCGAAGTCACCGGAAACCTTTCTGATGGTCTGGTGAATCTTAACTTCAAGATCCTTGCTATACTCATCTCCGTCGGTAACGATATCCTGAAGCTTCCATACTCTGTCAAGGAATCTTCTGCATCCCTGAACTCCTTCCATGCTCCAGTTAGCAGCCTGGTCGAATGCTCCAATGAACATCTCATAGGTTCTGAGAGTGTCTGCACCGTATTCCTCAATGATATCGTCAGGATTTACGACGTTACCACGTGACTTGGACATCTTCTCACCGTTTGATCCGAGGATCATGCCGTGTGAAGTACGTTTAGCATAGGGCTCTTTGGTAGGCACAATACCCTGATCAAAGAGGAATCTATGCCAGAATCTTGAGTAGAGAAGGTGGAGGGTTGTATGCTCCATTCCTCCGTTATACCAGTCAACGGGAAGCCAGTACTTAAGAGCTTCCTGTGAAGCAAGTTCCTTATCGTTCTTAGGATCGATATATCTGAGGAAATACCATGATGATCCTGCCCACTGAGGCATGGTATCTGTCTCACGCTTAGCGGGGCCGCAGCAGCAGGGACAAGTAACATTTACCCAAGAATCCATAGCGGCAAGAGGTGACTCACCGTTGTCTCCGGGCATATATGACTCAACCTCGGGAAGTTCAAGAGGAAGATCCTCTTCCTTGAGAGGCACATATCCGCACTTATCGCAGTGAATGATGGGAATAGGCTCACCCCAATATCTCTGACGTGAGAATACCCAGTCACGAAGCTTGTAATTGGTCTTAGCGTGTCCGATTCCTTTTTCCTCAAGGAACTCGGTGATCTTCTTCTTAGCTTCTGCTACTGAAAGACCATCAAGGAATCCTGAGTTAACAAGCTTACCTTCTGCAACATCGGTATAAACCTGCTCAGTCACGGGCTTATCGGAGCCTGCAACAACCTCTATGATGGGAAGGTTAAACTTCTTAGCAAACTCCCAGTCTCTTTCATCATGTGCGGGAACTGCCATGATGGCACCGGTTCCGTAGCTCATGAGTACATAGTCGGAAATCCAAATAGGAATCTCTTTATCATTAACAGGATCGATAGCGGTGAGACCGTTAAGGCAAACACCGGTCTTATCCTTGGCAAGCTCGGTTCTCTCGAAATCAGACTTTCTGGAAGCCTCCTCACGGTACTTAACAACTTCATCGTAATTGGAGATACGATCCTTATACTTCTCGATGTAAGGATGCTCAGGGCTCATTACCATGTAGGTAGCACCGAAAAGGGTATCGGGTCTGGTGGTATAAACAGTAAGCTTATCCTCAGTTCCGGTAAGCTTAAAATCTACCTCAGCACCGGTGGAACGTCCGATCCAGTTTCTCTGCTGAGTCTTAACTCTCTCAATATAATCAACGCTGTCGAGACCTTCGAGGAGCTTATCGGCATACTCGGTAATCTTAAGCATCCACTGAGACTGCATCTTACGAACAACGGGAGCTCCGCATCTTTCGCAAACGCCGTTAACAACTTCCTCATTAGCAAGACCAACCTTACATGAGGTACACCAGTTGATGGGCATCTGAGTCTTATATGCAAGTCCTGCATTAAAGAGCTTAAGGAAGATCCACTGAGTCCAATGATAGTATCCGGGATCGGTGGTGTTTACTTCTCTGTCCCAATCGAAAGAGTAACCGATTGAATGAAGCTGCTCTTTGAAGCGTGCAACATTGTTCTTGGTAACAATCTTGGGATGAATCTTATTCTTGATGGCATAGTTCTCGGTAGGAAGACCGAATGCATCCCAACCCATGGGGAAAAGGACATTATATCCCTGCATACGACGCTTTCTGGAAACAATGTCCAGAGCGGTATAAGGACGGGGATGTCCTACATGTAGGCCTTGTCCCGAAGGATAAGGGAATTCTACAAGCGCATAATACTTGGGCTTGGAATAATCATTTGTTGCGGCGAAGGCTTTCTCATCGTCCCAAACCTTCTGCCACTTGGGCTCCACACTGTGATGATCGTATACGGCTGCCATTTTTTCTATATCTCCTCTTTGAGTGATTTCCGTAAAATGGGCATAAATACCCATAATTTATTTAATTTTATTACATAATAAATGCAAACGCAAGAATTAATAGCAGGTGAACCACAACATCTTGTGGACATAAAAAAATCCCCCACCTAAGGTGGGGGATTTCAAAGATCTGTTATTCAGTAATGTTGCCTTCAGCAACCTTCTGAGCTCTTGCTGCAACTTCAGCTTCCTGAACATCCGAAGGAGCCTGCTCATATCTTGCGAATTCGAAGGAGTAATCGCCCATTCCGGCTGTCATGGATCTGATTACGGTGCCATAACCGAAGAGTGAGCTCTCGGGGATTTCAGCCTCGATAAGAGTCTTGCCGTTTCCTGCAGGATTCATTCCGAGTACTCTTCCGCGTCTCTTGTTAAGATCACCCATAACATCTCCGGTGTTCTCATCGGGAGCGGTAACCTTGAGAGTCATGATGGGCTCGAGAAGAACGGGCTTAGCTTTCATGAAGCCGTCTCTGAATGCCATGGATGCTGCTGTCTTGAATGCCATTTCGGAGGAGTCTACGGGATGGTAGGATCCGTCGTAGAGAACAGCCTTAACGCCGATAACGGGATATGCTGCAAGAGGTCCTCTGGAAACAGATTCCGCGATACCCTTTTCAACTGCAGGGAAGAAGTTCTTGGGAACCGCACCACCGACAACTTCCTGATCAAATACATACTGCTGCTCGGGATCGTCGCAAGGTGAGAACTTCATCTTAACGTGTCCGTACTGTCCGTGTCCGCCGGTCTGCTTCTTATACTTAGCCTCTACATCGGCTGTTCCTCTGATAGTCTCTCTGTAAGCTACCTTAGGAGTTGAAAGATCGATAACAACTTTGTACTCATTCTCAAGTCTGGACTTGATTATCTCGAGATGCATATCACCCATACCGTAGAGAAGTGTCTGATGATTCTCTGCATCGTTAACATTCTTCATGGTAAGGTCTTCATGTCCGATCTTCTGAAGAGCCTGGGAGATCTTATCAATGTCTGCCTTATCCTTGGGCTTATATCTCATAAAGGTGTAAGGCTTGGAGATATCGAACATTCCGAACTTGATAGGCATAGCCTTGGTTGAAAGGCTGTTTCCGGTACGAGCCTGGGAAAGCTTTGCAAGTGCTCCGAGGTCACCGGCATGAAGTTCGGGAACTTCAATGGGCTTGTTTCCCTGAAGAACATAGAGTCTTCCGATCTTCTCTTCAACATCCTTATCGATGTTATAAATAAGGTCATCGGTCTTAAGAACGCCGGAGTTAACCTTGATAAGGCTGTACTTTCCGATGAAAGGATCGACGATGGTCTTCCATACATAAGCTGATTTAGCCTTTGAGAAGTCATAATCACAGTTATAGATCTCACCGGTCTTGGTAGCGATACCTGCTACGGTTCTTACATCGGGGCCGGGGAAATACTTGATAACATCATCAAGGAGTGCATAAGCACCCTTACAGGTAATGGATGAACCCATAGTTACGGGAACAATGCTTCCGTCACAGATATTTGCCCTGAGAGCTGCTCTGATCTCGGCATCGGAGAACTTCTCACCGGAGAAGTATCTGTCCATCATTTCCTCTGAAGTCTCTGCAACAGCTTCCATGAGGGACTCTCTGTACTGCTCAAGATAAGGCTTGTTGTAATCGGGTACATCGCAAGGAACAACATCCTTACCCTGCCATAACTGGCCCTGCTCGGAAACGATGCTTACATAACCGACAAGCTCTTCATCTTTTCTGATGGGAAGGTGGAAAGGGGCAATCTTCTTACCGTAAAGAGCGATAAGATCTTCTACTACCTGACGATAGGATGCGGTGTCCACATCCATATTAGATACATATATGATTCTGGGAAGCTTGTACTTCTCGCACAGATCCCATGCTTTCTTGGTTCCTACTTCAACGCCGCTTCTTCCGTTTACAACGATGATTGCTGCACCGGCTGCGGAAACGGCTTCTTCAACTTCACCGACAAAATCAAAATAACCCGGTGTGTCGATGATATTTATCTTATGATCCTCCCACTCTACGGGAATTACGGATGCGGAAATCGAGAAACCTCTCTTCTGTTCTTCTTTGCCGTAATCACTGAGAGTATTTCCGTCTGCCACGGTCCCCATACGGGATGTAAGACCTGTAATGTAGCCGAAACTCTCTGCAAGAGTCGTCTTACCGCTTCCTCCGTGACCGAGTAGAACAACGTTGCGGATCTTGTCTGTGGTATAAACTTTCATGAGGACCTCCTGAAAATGGTATTTGTGCAAATTTTACAAATATTCTGAAAATTCATAGAATCGCACATACATATTTTACAGGAAACCCATAAAAGTCGCAATAATAATTTATGAATTATTACGGTGTATATTCATCTTTCAAAAGCCATACACCATGTTCAAAATCTATTAATTCATAACAATCTAAATGTTCATACAAATCACCAAATGCCAGATCATTTTCAAATATTATCATCTTAGGACGGGTTGAATTAATGTCTTCTTTCATAATGTCGTCACCATCAGGATAATGAACATGAATTAGTTGATAAAAGAATTTGGTTGGTGCAATCCTATCAGAAAGAACATAATAGGAACATGCATATCCAATAACAAGGATTTCATCATCAGGATCAGTATTTTCTTCTATCAAAGAAATAATGTCTCCTTTAAACGGATCTATACTATTTCCTTCAGACATGCTAACACAAAATTTAGAAATATTACGTGCAAGGAATACAAATAAGCCAGCAGAGGCAACTGCCAAAAGTAAGTAAATGAGCTTATTTTTTTCTTTTAATTTTGTATCAAAGCAATACCTTACAAACGCACAAGAAGGATATAAAGAACAAGGTATCAAAATCATTCCATAATGCATCGCATTAAAGCATGACATTGATGTCATATAAAGATTAAGAAACATGAAAAGAATATAGACAAAATTAAAAACAACATTTTTTCTTTTATAAATCAAGAACAAAAGAAAAACTAAATGAACTTCCATCATAGATTCAAAAAAGAATCTTTTCATAGTGAGAAAAAGCTCATATGGGATGAACATCCCTTCAGTCATCATGAAATTTGTGAGAAAGCAATCTTTCCAATACTCATTCAAAATTCCGGTTACACCCATCCATATAACGAATGGAGCAGCTAAAGAAACCGCACCAGCAAAAAAAGCTATGGTAAATTTAACAGGAAATTTTTTCTGTCTGACCAAATAATCAACAACTACATAAATGCAAAAAATCGGCCACAGTATAACCATATTGGGTTTAAGTAAAAAAACCGCACTAAAACATAAACCACAAATAAATATTTTAAAGATATTTACACGATCAAAAATAAAGTAATCAACAAAAATATAAATGGATACGATGAGAAAGAATAAAGCATACTCCTCATTCATATTTCCTTCGAAGACAACACCAAAAGAATTAATAGAAAAAACAACGCAAATAAATGAGGCAAAAGAATCAAGAAACTTAAGAGCAAGTTTATAAGAAGCAATCAGAAAAGCAAGAACAAAAATAAACTCAATGATCCAAACACCATAGCGCTTATTTATACAATATCCAAGAAAATTGAGAATATACAAAAAAGGACCTTTATTATCGAATCCGTCTCTATACGGAAGTCCTCCTTTTGCAATCAGCATACCCATATATCGATAGACATATGAATCCGGATTAAGATAATCTTCTTTTAACAATAAAGAAGTAGAAGAACATGTAATAAAAAAGCTAAGCAGAACGAATAAACAATAATAAACTATATTCTTATTTTTTGAACTTTTAGATTCCATGCAGTATATACCCTTTACCGGTAAGTATCTCAGCTGCCTTTGTCTTGGACGCTTCGTCCCAGAATCCAACAGTCATGTCACCGCCGATGTACTCGCGGTTATGCTGGATACCGATGTTCTTAATGTTGATTCCGTTAACCGCAAGGATCGTGGCAACTGATGCGATCGCACCGGGTTCATCGGAAATATCGATTGAAAATTTGTGTGAGTCCTTAATGGGACCTGCACTCAAAGTGTTGAAGGAATTTCTATATGTTCCCGCATCATCAAAAAGATTCGAGATATAGTCTCCGTCCGCAGCATCAACCTTCTCTCTTATCTCACTGAGTCTGTCGATAAGATCACCGAGGAATCCGGAAATATTAACTTCATTTGATAAGCAGATTTCCCTCCACATCGCAGGTGATGAAGAAGCAACTCTAGTGATGTCCTTAAATCCACCTGCAGCTACGGTCTTCATTAGTCCGTCGCTGTAGTCGTTATTCTTAACAAGCTCTACAAGTGCTGCGGCTGCAAGATGAGGAATGTGGCTTACACCTGCAACTATCCTGTCGTGCTTCTCCGCATCCATTACGATGGGAATAGCACCAACGCTTGCAGCAAGATCTCTGATAACTTCTGCCTTCTTATCACCCTCTTCATAGGGAGTGATAATGTAATATGCATTCCTGTAAAGATCCTTGGAAGAAGCGATGTAACCGGTTCTCTCAGAACCTGCCATGGGATGTCCGCCAACGAAGTTATCCTTCAGGCCTGCATCCTCTGCGGCTTTCATAATGGAACCCTTAACGGAACTTACATCAGTTACAATAGTCTTCTCGGAAACAAAAGGAGCAAGTGTCTTTAAAGCCTCGGCATTTTTGATAACGGGAAGGCAAAGGAAAACTACATCGCAATCCTTAAATCCTTCGCCAATCTCATGAACCGCTACGTCAACAACCCCGTCCGCCACAGCATCTTCAAGCGCCTTGGGGCTTCTGTTATATGCAACGATCTCGCAAGCAGAATCGCAGTTTTTAAGCGCTCTTGCAAGCGATCCTCCTATAAGTCCGAGTCCTATAAATCCGTATTTACTCATCTGTTCTTCTTCCGGTCTTTAGTAATATATAAAACAAAACAAAATAAAGTGCTTCCGAATGTATCAAGCAAAACATCCCATACGGAAGCATATCTTCCGGGCACAAAATACTGATGAAGTTCATCAAACCCGGCAAGGATAAACACCAGGGTATTACACAGCACATAAAGTGTTCTGCCTTTACCGCCCTCCGCCCTGTACTCTTTTATAAGAGGCAAGTAAGAAAACGCAAAGAGACTTCCGAGCACGCCATATTCCAGCAGATGCGCAAGCTTCCTCAGCGGATGCTCAAAATATCCCGCAAGTGCCAAAACATCTGCCGCACTGTGGTCCCCGAACGAATAAAAAAATTTCGCTATACCCTCAGCAATATCAAAACTCAAACTTCCCGATGCATCTGCATCCTGCGCAGAAAACCTGTTAATGACGAGCGCATAGAATATCACGGCTGCGCCGCAAAAGAAAACGCACGTCGCCTTCTTCTTACGCGGAGAAGTTTTAAATACTTTGAAAAATAAACTCACTGCTGATTCATGTTGGTGACTGTCTGATATGTAGCGATTCTCTGAGCTTCCATCTCAGGAAGACCTACGAATGAAGAACCGTAGAAATACTCATCACCCTTCTTCTCTATTCTGACGATCTCAAGGAAAGCATGAAGAACTTCCTTAGTCCAGATCTCAAGAAAGCTTTCGTAAACAGCACCGATCTCAAGAGCTTTGTTGCAGGTAAATCCTACACCACCCTTTGATACATCAGTGATATCGATGGTAACTTCCTCACCGGCATCCTGTGAATCAAGTCTCTTGATCATGAGCTTTGAAGTAAGTTCAGATCTCTGGGAATGTCTCTTTTCCTCCATGTGTACCTCCTAGATAAATAAACATGCATCGCCGAAACTGAAAAATCTGTATCTTTCCCGTACTGCTTCTTCATAAGCTTCGAGTACTTTCTCTCTGCCTGCGAACGCAGATACGAGCATTACAAGTGTGGATTCGGGCAGATGGAAATTAGTGATCAGCCCTTCCATTATCTTAAATTCATATCCGGGATAAATGAAAATATCCGTATCCCCTGAACCCGGTTTTACTATATAACCGTCCCCGTCCGGATTCTTAACAGCGCTGCTTTCAACAGTTCTGCAGCTTGTAGTTCCTACGCAGATTACTCTTCCGCCGGCAGCCTTGGTATCGTTAATAACCTTGGCTGTCTCAGGAGTAACTTCATAGCTTTCCGTATGCATCTTGTGATCTGTGATCACATCCTCTTTAACCGGTCTGAATGTTCCGAGACCTACATGAAGAGTTACATAAGCAAGTTTTACCCCTTTCTCTTCAAGCTTCTTCAAGAGCTCGGGAGTAAAATGAAGTCCTGCGGTAGGTGCTGCCGCAGATCCGTCAAACTTGGCATAAACCGTGTTGTATCTGGTAGGATCTGCAAGCTTATGTGTGATGTACGGAGGAAGAGGCATCTCTCCTAATTTGTCGAGTACCTCTTCGAATATTCCATCAAATTCAAATCTTACGATTCGGTTACCACCTTCAATGACATCAAGTATCTCTGCCTTTAAAATTCCGTCACCGAAAACAAGACGCTGACCCGGTTTGCAACTCTTACCCGGTCTTACAAGTGTCTCCCAATCGGTGCCTGATATTCTCTTAAGGAGCAGGAGTTCAACAGCACCGCCCGTCTTCTCACGCTGACCGAGAAGTCTTGCGGGAATAACCTTGGTGTTATTGAGAACAAGGCAGTCACCCGGATTAATGTATTCGATTATATCTTTGAATATCTTATGAGTTCTTACCCCGGTCTCTCTATCCACAACAAGAAGTCTTGATGAAGATCTGTCTTCAAGAGGATCCTGTGCGATAAGTTCCTTGGGAAGATCATAATAATAATCCGATCTGCGAAGTTCGCTCATTATAAAGCCATGCCTTTGCAAAATGCGATATAGCCCTTATAGGTCTCATATACATCAGCCTTGGAAGTAGCTTCCCAAGGTGAGTGCATGTTGAGAACGGCAACACCGCAGTCGATTACGTTCATTCCGTAAAGAGCAAGGATGTAAGCGATGGTTCCGCCTCCGCCGAGATCTACTCTTCCGAGTTCTGCAAACTGATAAGTGATGTTTGCATCTTCATATACCTTACGGATAGCTGCGATGTACTCAGCATTAGCATCATTAGATCCGCTCTTTCCGCGAGATCCGGTGAACTTGTTGAATACTACACCGCCACCGAGGTATGCTGCATTCTTCTTCTCAAATGCTGATTCGTAATTGGGATCAACACCCGCAGATACATCGCTTGAAAGCATGCAGCTTCTTGCAAGTGCTCTCTTAAGGTCGATCTCTGATTTATATTCGCCGCAAAGATTCATAACCTCTGCAACTGCGTTCTCGAAGAACTTACTTCTCATTCCGGTTGCGCCAACCGAACCAATTTCCTCTTTATCTACGAGGATGGTGCAAACGGTTCTGTCGCAAGTAGGAAGATCGAGCATTGCTCTGAGTGAAGTATAAGCACATACTCTGTCATCCTGTCCGTAAGAAAGAATCATGCTTCTGTCAAAGCCTGCTTCTCTTGCTCTTCCTGCAGGAACAACTTCAAGCTCAGCTGAAAGGAAATCCTTCTCTTCAAATCCATACTGGTCCTTGAGAATCTGAAGGATAGCCTTCTTAACGGGCTCCTTCTCGTCCTTCTTATCCTTAGCCTTTACATCGTTACCGAAAACGATGGGCTTATTTCCGATGATGACATCAAGGTCTTCACCTTCAACAACCTTGGACGCTTTCTTTTCCATCTGCTCCTGAGCAAGGTGGATGAGAAGATCCGATACGAAGAATACAGGATCGTCGGGATCTTCACCTACGTTGATCTCGATGGTGGTTCCGTCGGTCTTAACAACTACGCCGTGGATTGCAAGAGGAAGCGCAACGTACTGGTACTTCTTGATTCCACCGTAGTAGTGAGTATCAAGGATTGCAAAATCATCCTTCTCGTAAAGAGGATTCTGCTTAACATCCATTCTGGGGCTGTCGATGTGAGCACCGAGGATGTTGATACCTTCTGAGAAAGGCTTCTTACCGATCTTGAACATAACAACGGACTTGTTCATCCATACGGAGTAAACCTTATCTCCGGTCTTAAGTTTCTTTTTAGATGCGATGAGTTTCTCGAGCTCTACATAGCCTGCTTCTTCTGCCATGTTAACGATCTCGTCGACGCATTCTCTTTCGGTTTTTCCGTTTGAAAGGAAGTCGATGTACTCAGCATTTACCTTCTCAAGCTTTTTGAGTTCAGCCTGAGAATACTTTTTCCATACCTTATCGTATTCCATATTAATAACTCCTTTATAGCCACGCCGGAGGGTCCTGCAGCGGCTGATATAAATAATTTAACTTCTTAACTCGATACCGAGAGACTGTAATCCGTTAAGGATCTTCTTCATTGCTCCGTTGACGTCGTTGTCTTCAAGAGTTCTGTCCTTAGCACGGAATGTGAGTGAATATGCAACGGACTTGAATCCCTTTGCAACCTGCTCGCCTTCGTAGATATCGAAGAGCTTAATGTCCTCGAGGATCTTTCCGCCGCGCTGTGAGAAGATGGTCTCGATCTGGCCTGCAAGTACATCGCTGGGAACGAGCATTGAAAGGTCTCTGGTAACTGCAGGGAACTTAGCGATGCCTTCGTACTTATGATCAAATGATACGTAACCGATCATTGCGGGCATATCTACAACTGCGATGTAAACTCTGGTCTTGATGTCATAAGCGTTGCAAACAGCAGGATGAACTTCACCGAGATATCCGATGGTCTGTCCGTCATACTTGATAAGAGCCTGTCTTCCGGGATGAAGGAAGCTCTTGCCTGCGTTAGGATCGTACTCTCTCTTTTTCTTCATTCCTACGGAACCAAAGAACTCTTCAACAGCACCCTTCATGGTGAAGAAATCACCCTTGCCGTAGAATCCGAGGGTGAACTGCATTCTCTCATCGGGATAATCGGAAAGAGGAAGTGAATCGGCAACATAGATATTGCCGAGCTCATAGAGCTTAACTTCAGGATTTCTGTGGTTGTAGTTATTTGCAAGGCAGTTAAGCATTCCGTTTACGGATATTGTTCTCATAACAGAGAAATCTTCTCCGAGAGGATTGCTGATCTTGATAGCCTGTCTCTCAGCTGCATCTGCAGGAAGATTAAGCTTATCAAATACCTTGGGGCTTTCGAATGAATAGAAGTAAGCCTGTGAGAATCCGCACATCTCTGCAGTCTCTCTAGCCTTCTCTTCTACGCGGTTCTTAAGTCCCAGACCACCCATTGCGTTTCCGCCGGGAAGGGTTGTAGGGATCTTGTCATAGCCTTTGAATCTTGCAACTTCCTCAGCAAGGTCACAGTTGCCGATAAGATCCTGTCTGAAAGAAGGAATTACTATTTCTCCGGCTGCCTTATCATATACAAGCTCTTCTTTCTCGAATACAGCGATCATCTCATCAGCGGTATATGAAGTTCCGAGAAGTGCATTGATACGGTCGGGCTCAAACTTGATTCTCTTAAGTTCAGCAATAGGCTCCTTAACATCTACGATTCCGCCTACTACTTCACCTGCGCCGAGCTCTTCAATGAGCTGGCAAGCTCTGTTCATTGCATCTTCAGCATTTCTGGGATCGAGTCCTTTTTCGAAGATACCTGATGCATCGGTTCTGAGTCCGATTCTCTTAGATGACTTTCTGATATTGGTTCCGTTGAATGTAGCTGCTTCGAAAAGAAGGGTCTTAGCATCATCAGTGATCATGGTGTTTTCACCGCCCATGATTCCGGCAATACCGATCTCTTTCTCACCGTCACAGATCATAAGAACGTCCTTGTCGAGATTACGCTCCTGACCATCGAGGGTAACGAACTTATCTCCGTCCTTAGCACGTCTTACGATGATCTTACCGCCTGCTACTTTATCAAAATCGAATGCATGCATGGGCTGTCCATACTCAAGCATTACGAAGTTGGTGATATCTACGATATTGTTGATAGGTCTGATGCCTGCAGCACCAAGTCTGTACTGCATCCACTTGGGTGAAGGCTCAACCTTGATATTTCTTACAAGTCTTGCGGTATAACGAGGGCAAAGATCCGGAGCCTGTACCTCAACCTTTACGAAGTCGTTAACGTTCTCGTTATTTCCGGTTTCTTTTACAACAGGGGGCTTGAACTCTTTACCGAATGTAGCTGCCGCTTCTCTTGCGATACCTAAGATGCTGTAGCAGTCAACTCTGTTGGAAGTAACTTCGTACTCAACAACGGTGTCATGAAGACCGAGAAGTTCTACGGCATCAGCGCCTACTTCTACGTCATCGGGGAAAATATAAATTCCCTCGGGATCAGCTTCGGGATAGAAATTACAATCACTTCCGAGCTCATCGATGGAGCACATCATACCGAATGACTCGATTCCGCGAAGCTTACCTGCTTTAATCTTATATCCGTTTTCAGGTGCAGGGCCGTCATCGTGAGCACTTCCCGCAACGTTACCGCCTACGAGAACTACGGGTACCTTATTTCCCTTCTTAACATTGGGAGCTCCGGTAACGATCTGAATGGTCTCGGTTCCGGTATTAACCTGACATACAACGAGCTTGTCAGCATCGGGATGCTGCTGGACATCGAGAACTTCACCAACGATGATCTTATCGAGGTTCTTATCTCTTCTGGTATAGTTTTCTACTTTGGTGCCGGACAGGGTCATTCCGTCCCTGTACTCCTGATCGGTTACATCAAGATCAGGCACATAATCTTTAATCCAAGACAATGGAGTGTTCATATCTATAAAATCCTTTCGTCATAGGTTGAATGTATCATCAGAACTGCTTAAGGAATCTGAAGTCGTTTTCATAGAGGAGTCTGAGGTCATCGATCTCGTATTTAAGAAGAGCGATTCTCTCAAGTCCTACTCCGAAAGCAAAACCGTTGTACTCGTTAGGATCGATGTTACACATCTCAAGTACGTGAGGGTGAACCATTCCGCAGCCGAGGATCTCAATCCATCCTTCGTTCTTACAGAATCTGCATCCCTTACCGCCGCACTTAAAGCAGGATACATCCATCTCTGCAGAGGGCTCAGTGAAAGGGAAGTGATGAGGTCTGAACTTAACCTTGGTATTCTCACCGAACATCTGACGTGCGAATTCCTGAAGGGTTCCCTTAAGATCGGCAAATGTAATATTTTTATCAATAACAAGACCTTCAACCTGGTGGAAGCAGGGTGAATGGGTAGCATCAACTTCATCTGAACGGAATACTCTTCCGGGTGCGATCATTCTGATGGGAAGTCTGCCCTTTTCCATCTCATGGATCTGACATCCTGAAGTCTGGGTTCTGAGAAGCATCTCGCCATTGATATAGAAAGTATCCTGCTCGTCCTTGGCGGGATGATCTGCAGGGATATTGAGTGCTTCGAAGTTGTAATAGTCCTTCTCGATTTCAGGGCCTTCAACAACTTCATACCCCATACCGATGAATACTCTCTCAATCTCATCGAGAGCGATCTGAATGGGATGACGATGACCGGGAGTAGGTACATCACCGGGAAGTGTTACGTCTATGGTCTCAGTCTTAAGCCTGAGGTCAAGAGCAGCATTTTCAAGCTTAGCCCTGGTCTCTTCAAGAACCTTCTCAATCTCTGCTCTGGTGTCATTAACAAGCTGTCCTACCTTGGGACGATCCTCGGGGGATACGTCCTTCATGGACTTAAGAACTTCGGTAAGTTCTCCTTTTTTACCGAGGATAGCGACACGTACTTCGTTAAGCTTATCGGGAGTATCGCTTTCCGCAATCTTGGCAAGTGCTTTCTGCCTTATCTCTTCAAGTTTCTCTTTCATATAATTCCTTCCCGGCCCTTGGGCCTAAGATTATTATCTGTTTTTAATAGCTTTCAGCTCATGGAAAACATGAGGTCTGACGTGGTTAAAATACGCCCCCAGAAGAAACAGGTACATACATGCATATACCCACAGCATGGCGACCACAAGGAGTGACATCGTTCCGTAAACTGTGATCGCATAGCCCATATTTACAATCATCGTAAAGAGCACCGATATGCCCATCCAACCCGCTGATGCAAACATGGCTCCCGGGAGCTGACTAAAGTATTTAAGCTTTAGCCCGCTTGTCTGAAGACTTTGACCCGTCTCATCTATCGAAGGATCCGTTTCGTTCCAGATCCTAACGAGTTTTTTATCGGAAAACATCTTGATCTGGGTCGTCTTATTTTGCGGACCGCGGTAGGGCATCCATGTATAAAACACTGCAAAAACCAGTGACAGGATTATGAATGTATATAAAAGTCTCGGTTTCATCAAATAGCTCTTCAAAACCGAAGCGTCAATTTTCAAGTAAATAAGAACTCGTTTAAAGAGGTCCGTTCCGACTACTATTATCGAAATACTCATTAGCAGGGCAAGGAGCATGACGAACATATAAAAGGCACTCACTATTCGAAGGTGCAACCAGTTTCGCTCCTCTTTGACCTCATTGACCGTATCAAGCCCCTGAATAAGAGCCTGTATACCTTTGCCTGCCGTCCATATCGTCGCAATGATCGATATCGTGACGACTCCGGCCGTCGAATCATAGATCTGATAAACCAGCGACTCCAGGAAGTCATTAAATATGATCGGTGTCGAGGCTTCAATCAGCTTTATCAGCTCAATCTCCGTAAGCCCCGTGTACGGGAACATGCTGCAAATAAGCACCAAAATAGGAACCAGCGAGATAAAAAGAAAAAAAGCCGCGCTGGCCGAGTAGGCATTAATATCGAGCTGCCGCATCGTTATGGCAAATCTTCTTGCTTTTGCAAACAGTTCAACTATCATAGATCAGTCATAAAAACGCAATAAGACCCTTAGCAGACCCCTCGCCTTTTGACGCCTAGCCTAAGCCAGGTGGGTAACCGCATCATGACTTTTGCCTTCCCCTGGCGCCTGGGGCGGGGGCATGACAGCCGACATGAGATGTAGGAATCCCGTTTAAAGGTAAATGTAGGTTCAAAAAATACGAAAGGGATCAACCTCGGGCTAAGTTTATTATATCTGACAGGCCCCTTCGTTTCAATATTTTCTGCAAAAGAGAACGCATACGCCGCCCTGCATTCCGAGGGTTCCGCCCTCTGCCATGGAAGTCACCTCATAGCCGTAATTATTCAGGTTCTGAGCGGCCGTATCCACCTCTGAATCCTTCCAAACCAGGTAAAACTCGTCCTGAGCAGGCTCCAGATAGAAAAACATGGCATTTTCCATGTAAACTTCGGTTCCGGGGAAATAACAGCCCGCAATGGTAAACTCCTCCTGCTCCATGTCCGAGTAGACCGTGCTGCCCTCGGGGATGGAAACCGTCTCCAGGAACTCATTGGTAAGCTTTGAAGCTTCGCTCTGATAGTCAATATTCTCCAGAAGGATCGTATTACACATAACCCTTAACGACAGCGCTATCGCAAAAGAAACCGCTGCGGAAACCGAGGGTTTCATATATGCACCGGGCTTTATTGTATCAAGCAGGTCTTCTATTCCGATTCCGAAAAGGAGCCAGCCAATGGAAGCCAGGGGATATATGTATCTGGAGAGGAAAAGAGGCCTGACAAGCTCAGAAACCACAGCTCCTACTCCGAAAGTTACGAAGATCATCAGGATTCCCGAAATGAGGAACCAAAACTTACCGAAGTATTCGGACTTACGGGATTTATCGTTTTCTTTTTTCAAGGAAAGGAAAGCCTTGATAAGGGAGAAAGCCATGAGGATAAGTGCGGGGATGTAATAGCGCTTAACCGCAAATATCTCTCGCATGGTCTCGTCAAAGTGGGAATATCCGCCTGCCCACCAGTCACCTGCTCTTACCCCGAAGTTGTTCAACATGACGCCCAGCCAGGGGAGGTATGAAACAATCGCAAGGGCAGAGACGATAAAGCAGATCTTAAGTTCGCTCTTTTCTTTGATGCAATATATGATGACGCACAGGTACATTACGCAGACCGCGATGGTCAGGTAGTAATGGGTGTATGCAGTCATGATGCTAAGAAGATAAAAGCAGATCCAATATATGGTCCTGTTACCCTTCTTCCGCGTGAAAAGAATATGCATGGCGATGAAGGACGCAAGGGTGAGGAAACATCCAAGCTCGTACATTCTGGTTTCCATGACATAAACAATGGAGGTGGGGGTAAAGGACGAAAAACCGACTATTATAAAAGCCGGTGCATATCCGAAGTTTTTGCGCACATAGGTAAGTGCAAGTACAAGTATCAGGACATAAGGGATAAATGCGGTTGCCCTGAATGCATAGGGGTGATCTCCGAGGAGAGTCACCACGATTTTTCCGAAGATGTAATAAAAGGGAGGATGCTCGTTAACGGCAGTTGCCGCAAGCATCTCTTTAAGCGGAAGCCTGATCAGGTCAACGCTGAATGCGGTATCGACCCAGAAAACATTGTAAGGAAGCCTGAAAAAGTGACTTGACGCCATTACCAGAGTGAAAAGGACAAGGACGATCATGGGAATTCCGTTAACTATTTTGTTGTCAAAGCGTTTTTTGGAATTCAATATCCGGTCTCCTAAAAAATCGGGGACAGCAATTAAAGCTGTCCCCGTGATTATTTAAAACTTAAGGATTAAAGCTGAGGGCCTGCTGCTACAAGTGCCTTACCTGCATCGTTGGTCTCATACTTCTTGAAGTTCTTGATGAAACGTCCTGCAAGATCCTTAGCCTTCTCTTCCCACTCGGAAACGTTAGCATAGGTGTCGCGAGGATCAAGAATCTCGGTGCTTACTCCGGGAAGCTCGGTAGGAACTTCGAAATCGAAGTAAGGGATCTTCTTGGTAGGAGCGTTCTTGATGTCTCCGTTAAGGATAGCATCGATGATTCCTCTGGTGTCGGGAATGGAAATTCTCTTTCCGGTTCCGTTCCATCCGGTATTTACAAGATATGCCTTAGCGCCGCTCTTCTGCATCTTCTTAACGAGCTCCTCGCCGTACTTGGTGGGATGAAGCTCAAGGAATGCCTGTCCGAAGCAAGCTGAGAAGGTAGGAGTAGGCTCGGTGATTCCACGCTCGGTTCCTGCAAGCTTAGCAGTGAATCCGCTGAGGAAGTAGTACTGAGTCTGCTCAGGAGTAAGAATCGAAACGGGAGGAAGTACTCCGAAAGCGTCAGCTGAAAGGAAGATTACGTTCTCAGCTGCAGGGCCTGCAGATACGCCGTTTACATTCTTAGCGATATTCTTGATGTGCTCGATGGGATAAGATACACGAGTGTTCTCGGTAACGCTCTTATCATCGAAATCGATCTTGCCGTTAGCGTCTACGGTAACGTTCTCAAGGAGTGCATCCTTCTTGATAGCGCCATAGATGTCAGGCTCATTCTCCTTGGAGAGGCCGATAACCTTAGCGTAGCATCCGCCCTCAAGGTTGAATACTCCGTTGTCATCCCAGCCGTGCTCGTCATCACCGATGAGGAGTCTCTTAGGATCGGTTGAAAGGGTGGTCTTACCTGTTCCGGAAAGTCCGAAGAAGATAGCGGTGTGCTTACCTTCCATATCGGTGTTTGCAGAGCAGTGCATGGAAGCCATGCCCTGAAGAGGAAGGAAGTAGTTCTGCATGGAGAACATACCCTTCTTCATCTCTCCGCCGTACCAGGTGTTGAGGATAACCTGCTCACGGCTGGTAACGTTGAAGAGAACTGCGGTCTCAGAGTTGAGTCCAAGTTCCTTATAGTTGTCTACCTTTGCCTTGGAAGCAGTGTAAACAATGAAATCAGGCTTGAAGTTTGCCTGCTCTTCTGCTGAAGGCTTGATGAACATGTTTGTAACAAAGTGTGCCTGCCAAGCTACTTCCATGATGAAGCGGACAGCCATTCTGGTATCCTTGTTAGCTCCGCAGAAAGCATCAACTACGAAAAGTCTCTTGCCTGAAAGCTCTTTGATTGCGAGTTCCTTACAAGCGTTCCATGCTTCCTGAGTTGCAGGATGGTTATCATTGGGATATTCGGGAGTGTTCCACCAAACGGTATCCTTGGACTTGTCATCCATAACGATGAACTTATCTTTGGGAGAACGGCCGGTGTAAACACCTGTCATAACGTTAACTGCTCCGAGCTCGGTAACCTGTCCCTTATCATAGCCGGTAAGCTCAGGCTTAAGCTCTTCGTTGTACAGAGTATCGTAATCAGGATTGTAAACGATCTCAGTTACGCCGGTGATCCCATACTGGGAAAGATCGATGTTTGCCATACTTTTTCCTCTTTTCTTAGTTTGATTTTTTACGGTTTAGTATGTAACCGAATTTGGATTTATTATCTCAAATCACCTTGTAAAAGTCAATTAAACAGGTGGGTAATTTGATGCAGTGAAACTGTTATTTTTTGCCCAAAGGGCGGGTGACTTCGGCAAGCCATTTTGCGGTCTCTTCGTCCAGGAGATCTTTAAGAGTCTCACAGACCTTCGCGTGGTACTCATCCACCGCTTTGATCTCCGTCTCGGTCATGTCTTCAAGCACGATCAGATCCCTGTCAAAAGGAACCATGGTAAGTGTCTCAAAGGCATAGAAAGTACCGAAATCGTTCTCTTCACGGGGCACGCAGACCATCATGTTCTCGGTCCTGATACCGAACTCTCCTGCCAGGTACACTCCGGGCTCGTTTGATGTGATCATACCGAGTGCAAAAGGAGTATCTCCGTTTGTACGCGTTCCCGTCGAGATATTCTGCGGTCCTTCATGAACGTTCAACAGATATCCTACGCCGTGTCCGGTTCCGTGATTATAATCATATCCGAGCTCCCAGAGGGGCTTTCTTGCGAGAATATCCAGAACTCTTCCCACTGTTCCCTTACGGAAAACGCAGGCTCCGAGGGCAAGATTTCCCTTAAGTACCGCGGTGTAGAGTTTCTTCATCTTCTCGGAAGGTGTTCCGATGGAAACGGTTCTGGTAACATCCGTGGTTCCGCGCATGTAATGTCCGCCGGTATCGAGAAGTACAAGTGTGTTGTTCTCAAGAGGCACATTGGTCTCGGGAGTGGGCTCGTAATGGATTATGGCGCCGTGTACTCCGGTTGCTACGATGGGAGCAAAGCTCTCTCCCTTGAAATCATCAGCCTCTGCTCTGTATGAAAGGAGCTTCTCTGCTACATCAAGCTCTGTGATCTTTCCTTCCAGAAGTTCGGGAGTTCCCTGGATCTTCTTAAGATAATACAGGATCTTTGTGAGAGCCGCTCCGTCTGAGACATGAGCTTTTCTCTCGTTTTCAACTTCCACATCGGTCTTGCAAGCCTTGAGAAGCACCGTGGGTGAAGGCTTATCAACGGTCTTTACATTGCCGGGAAGTGATGAAGTAAGCTTAAGGTTAGTGCATGATCTGTCGAGGCTTACTTTCAGCGCAGGATCCATTGCCTTAAGGTCACAGAAGATTTCTTCGTAACCCTTGATTTCGGCACCCTTTGCTTCAAGAGTAGCTTTAATATCCGCACACTTCTCTTCATCCATGTAAAGCACACATTTATCAGCAGTGACAAGGGCATAAGAAAGTGATACCGGATTGAAGTCTATATCATTTCCGCGGAATCCGAAGAGCCATGCAATATCATCAAGTGATGAAAGAACCAGCATGTCGCACTCATCTTCTGCGAGCTTTTCACGAACCTTAGTGAGCTTTTCTTCAAAGCTAAGTCCGGTATAAGAATCATCCAAGATCCATGCCTTACCCGAAGGAAGCGCCGGTCTGTCGGTCCAGATATTTCCTACAAGATCTATATCTGTGATGAATGCGATGTCCTTGCCTTCTGTTTTCTTTTTAATAGTATCGAAAAAGAAAGCGGGCACGAGGCGTCCGTCAAAGCCTAAGCTGTCGCCATCTTTAAGAGCATCCCTGATAAAATCGGAAAGTCTCGGGCATTCGGGCTGTCCCATTTTCATAAGGGTAATGCCGGTGCCTTCGAGCTGTTCCTCTGCCTGGAGGAAGTATCTTCCGTCGGTCCAGAGGTATGCGCCATCTTTAGTTATTACCATCTCTCCGTTTGAGCCGTCGAATCCGGAGAGGTATTCTCTGCATTTAAAGAAATCCGAGATGTATTCGGACATATGAAAATCGCCGCCGGGGACGTAATATACATCCGTCCCGGCAGCGATCATTTCACTTCTTAACGCATCAATTCTTTTAACATATTCTGCTGAAGTTAATCTTTTCATTTAAGGAATCCTGCAATAACATTTTTCATTTCATCAATATCACACTCGGTCTTGTGAAGAACGGGAGCGGTTCTGATGTCTTCGATAGCCTGAGGAATCTCTACATTTGAAATCTTGCAAAGGTCATCGATGAGTTCGAAATCAGTCTTCTTATCATACTCGGGATCGATGGAATTCATAACGCTTCTGGTGAACTTATAAGGGCTTGCGGTTGAAGCGATGACTACAGGAGTGTTATCTCCGGTCTCAGCCTTATACTTGTCACATACGAATGAAGCAACTGCGGTGTGAGTATCAATGACGTATCCGCTGGTCTTGTAGATCTTGTTTATCTGCTCGGATGTTTCCTTCTCATCAGCATATCCACCGTAGAAATCGGCAAGGCCTTTCTTCTCGGAATCGGTAATGGTGTACTTACCGCCGTTTGAAAGCTGACCCATGAGTTCGGCACATCTGCCTGAATCATTTCCTGCGATCATATAGATAAGTCTCTCAAGATTGCTGGAGATGAGGATGTCCATGGAAGGTGATGAGGTTACATGGAAATCTCTGTTTCTGTCATAGGTTCCTGATTCGAAGAAGTCGAAAAGAACCTTGTTGGTATTTGAAGCGCAGATAAGCTTCTTAATGGGAAGTCCCATGTTCTTAGCATAGAATGCAGCGAGGATGTTACCGAAGTTTCCGGTAGGTACGCAGACATTGATCTGATCGCCGTCCTTGATTCTCTCCTCTTTAAGAAGTCTGGTGTATGCCCATACGTAGTAGCAAACCTGAGGAACAAGTCTTCCGATGTTGATGGAGTTAGCGGATGAGAATACGAATCCCTTCTCGTCGAGCTCCTTGCCGAATTCCTTGTCTCCGAAGATCTTCTTAACGCCGGTCTGGGCATCGTCGAAGTTTCCGTGGATTCCGACTACCATGGTGTTAGCACCCTTCTGGGTTACCATCTGCTTCTCCTGGATGGGAGAAACACCGCTCTTGGGATAGAAAACAACGATTCTGGTTCCGGGAACATCAGCAAATCCTGCAAGTGCTGCTTTACCGGTATCTCCACTGGTTGCGGTAAGGATTACGATTTCTTTAGCAAGACCGTTCTTCTTGGCCGCAGTGGTCATAAGATGAGGAAGGAGTGAAAGAGCCATGTCCTTGAATGCGATGGTTGCACCGTGGAAAAGCTCGAGGTAATAGGAACCACAGCTCTCGGAAAGAGGTGCGATCTCTTCGGTATCGAACTTGGAATCATAAGCTGCAGCGATGCACTTCTTAAGCTCGTCCTCGGTGTAGTCGGTGAGGAACAGCTTCATAACTTCATAGCTGAGCTCCTGATAGTTCATCTCTGCGAGTTCTTTTAAGGACTTATCAAGAGTAGGAATATGGTCGGGAACAAAGAGGCCTCCGTCGGAAGCAAGTCCCTGTAATACTGCCATGGAAGCGGTATATTTCTTACCCTCTCCTCTTGTACTTGAATAAGTAACTTCTTTCATAATTATGATCCTTCCTGTGTTACAATATTTCCATGAGCGACAGATCCAATCCATCGACAACTCTAAAGGGTGTATATGTTACCGAGACGAAAACCGGCAAGGTGTTATACCGTGCGTCGGTCACCAAAGCGTCCCGTCATATTTCCCTGGGTTCGTATCCCGATGAAAAAAAAGCTCACAAGGCATACCTGACCGCTTTAAAAGTACTTGAAAACAATAGCATTTCATTGAATGATTTTCAAGATTTTAAGGCTCTTAAATATGATAAAGCCGTAATTCTAATGAATCTACGGGACAACGGGATTTATTTCGGAACCCCGATTTATCTGCATAAGGACTACTTTAACTACTATCTGACCCCTGATATCGTCTTTACCTTCGACTTGGAGGACCTGTTCTATTTTTCCTCACATAAGATATCCAAAAGGGGCGGGCACTATTTCGTGGCTGACTACGGATCCCAGGTATCCATAGGTGCCAGATTCGGACTAAAGCCCTATTCGGTTGAGGGCCGGGATTGCAGGTTCATAAACGGGGATAATTTCGACTACAGAAGGTCCAACCTTGAGATATTAAACACCTACCACGGCGTGATCGTCTCCCCCGACAAAAAGGGGTATATTGCAAGGATCCACACTTCGGGATATACCAAGATCGGATTCTACGAGTCCGCACTTGAAGCTGCCATAGCTTATAACAAGGCGGCCGATATCCTGAAAAAGAAAACAGGGGATAAGAACTACCCCGAGAACTACATTGATGAAGTTTCCGGTAAGGTGTATGCGGAGATTTATAATGCAGTGAAGATTAATCCGAATATATGAAATGTGACAATGGGGGTCGGACCCAACCTGTCACACCGATGGAGTGACAGTGGGTCCGACCCCTTGTCACATATGTCACATTATTTCTGAGTATAGTCTATGAATGATATGGACATATCAGCGGGTCCGCTGATTCCGTTAACTGTTCCACTTGAAGTGTATTCCCACATGGTAAAGGCGTAAGGATAATCGGGAAGGTCTCCGTTGTTATCCAGCCATATATCCACATCCGAAAATTTGCTAAGGTCTATTTCTTTAATAAGAAACTCTTTATCCGCATGGATCAGGCAATTGAATCCGGCAGCTTTGATGGTGTCGGCAAATGTTCTGATGATTGCGGTCTTTTCGGTCTTTGACAGTTCCTCGATTCTGGAGGTGTCATTTAATATAAAACCGATATCAATAGCTAAAGGATAAGTAACTTTATTCTCCTGAGCTACGGCAATAAGAGCTACAGCTTCTTCAGTTGCTTCCTCAACGGTAATAGCCTGGGAAGTAAAATAAAGACCTACATCAAGTCCAGCCTGATTTGCACGTGAGATATTGTCTGTATAGTAATCGTCAAGAGTTATGGTACCCGTGCCGTACCCTCTTGCACCGACTCTTACCATGACATAATCTACGCCGTCATCCCTGAGGAGTCCGAAATCAACGTAGTCATCATACTTATCTATGGTAACTCCGAGATACGATGTGACTCTGCTGTCTACGTAGTAAGCCATGTGACCGGACTGGGAAACAAGATTTGTATAATCGTAATCATTCTTCGGAAGGTAGGGAGTTATCAGAACCCACTCTTCGGAACCGTCACGGTTAACTACGAGAGTATGTTTTCCGTCTGTTGCTTCGGGAGGCTCTCCGTTATCTTCAGATGGGCCTACAGGAGCATCCTGTTCGTCATCACCTGTTTCATCCTCTTCATCATCCGGTGCATCCGTGGGATACATGTCCCAGAAATCAAGGTCACCGGGCTTAACCTCTGTTGAAGGAGGTTCCTCGGGACGTACAACGGGACTGTCGTTTTCAGCTACCGTATCGTTAGGAACCTGAGGATTGTTATGATGGGAAGGTTTTCTGTTAGCTATGAGAACTATCACGATGATAAGAAGAACTGCAAAAGAACTCATCACCATAGCTGCAGTAAGCTGTGGCGTAATGTCTCTTTTATCGTTGTCATCGGGAAGATTCATTTTGTTGCTCATAGTTTCAGATGATTATCTTCTTCGGACACTTCTCAGCACATGCGCCGCATCCGGTACACTTCTCCTGATCGATACGTGCAAGGTTATCTGTTACGGTAACAGCACCTGCGGGACAATTTCTTACGCAAAGGCTGCATCCGATACATCCTGCAGAGCACACCTTCATAACTTCGGGTCCCTTTGCATGTGATGAACATGCAACAATGTGCTTAGCGTCATAAGGGACGAGGCTGATAAGCTTTCTGGGACATACTGCTACGCACTTTCCGCAGGCTTTACATGCTTCCTTATCAACTACTGCGATTCCGTTTACTACATGGATTGCATCGAAGGGACATACGGATACGCATGTACCACCACCGAGGCATCCCTCTCTACAAGCCTTGGGTCCGCCTGCGGGTACGAAATCAACTACGCGGCAATCTTTGGGTCCTACATATTCGTAGTTCTCCTGAGCCTTTTCGCAATCGCCGGCACATGCAACGAAAGCAACCTGCTTAACGCTTCCCGCTGATTCGGTTCCCATAATCTTAGCAACCTTATCTCCTACTTCAGCACCTCCTACGGGACAGCCGTTTACGGGAGCTTCGCCTTTTACGATTGCTGTGGCTAGACCGGAACATCCGGGATATCCGCAGCCTCCGCAGTTATTTCCGGGAAGAGCAGCCAAAACCTTCTCTTCTCTTTCATCTACTTTTACTTTGAAAATAATACCGGCAGCGCCAAGGAACAATCCTACGAATATTCCGACGCATGCTGTACATAATGCAGCTGTTAATACTCCTGCCATTTCTTTCCCCTTTTTAAAGAAGTCCTGAGAATCCCCAGAAAGCTATTGCCATAAGACCTGCGGTGAGCAGAACTATAGGCATTCCTTTGAAGGGACCGGGAACTTCGGTATATTCCATCTTCTCTCTGATACCGGCTAAGATCACAATTGCGATGGTAAATCCAAGTGCTGTTCCGAAACCGTTAACAACACCTTTTAAGATTCCATAATCTTTCTGAACATTACTTACGGCAACACCGAGAACTGCGCAGTTGGTGGTGATGAGAGGAAGATAAACACCCAGTGCTTTGTAAAGTGAAGGGATCATCTTCTTAAGGAACATCTCAACAAACTGAACAAGTGCTGCAATGACGAGTATGAATACGATCGTCTGAAGATATGTAATGTTAAGCGGTACAAGAATGAGCTTGTATAATGCACCCGCTACAAAACTTGCAAGGGTTATGACGAAGATAACCGCGGTTCCCATTCCGGCTGCAGTTTTGATCTTTCTCGAAACACCGAGGAAAGGACAAAGGCCGAGGAACTGGCTCAAGACTACGTTAGAAACAAGTGATGAGCCTACGAGCAAAAGGAGCATGTCTTTAAATCCGTCCATATTTATTTCCTCCTTTTGCCTTTATTTTTCTTCTTGTTATTGTTGCTATTTGACTGATTATTCTTCGGAGCTTCTTCAGTCTTGGTTTCTTCTGATTCTTCTTCAGATGCTTTATCTTCTTTAACTTCTTCCTTCGGAGCTTCTTCTGCTTTTTCTTCTTCAGCAGGCTCTTCTGCCTTAGTTTCTTCTTTTACTTCTTCAGCTTTAGGCTCTTCTTTCTCAGGCTTCTTAACTTCAGGCTTTTCTTCAGTCTTTTCTTCAGTCTTCTCTTCGTTTTTCTTTTCAACCTTATCTTCAGCCTTCTTCTCAGCCTTTGAGCATCCCTTAGCTTCGGGACATCCCATGCAGTTCATTCCGCATCCGGATCCTATCTTGGAAGTATCCTTACCCTTAGCTTCCATCTTCGCTTTGATGAAGTTCTGGATTGCTACGAGTGCTGCGAGGACGAAGAATGCACCGGGTGCCAGGACGAAGATTGTTACACCGTACTCTTCAGGAAGAACTCTGGTCCCGAAGAATGTTCCGCTTCCGATAAACTCTCTGAAGATACCGAGAAGTGTAAGAGCTGCGGTAAATCCGAGTCCCATTCCCAGTCCGTCGAAAAGTGATGGAATAGGAGGATTGTGATATGCGTAACTCTCGGCACGACCGAGGATGATACAGTTAACAACGATAAGAGGAATGTAAATGCCAAGGGACTGATTAAGTGAAGGCAGATATGCTTCCAAAAGGAGCTGCACCATCGTAACGAATGAAGCTACGATAACGATGAATGCAGGTATTCTGACCTTGTCCGGTATTACTTTTCTCAGAAGAGAGATAAATAAGTTACTGAGTGCAAGAACCGCACAAGTCGTAAGTCCCATTCCAAGTCCGTTGATAGCGGATGTGGTTACCGCAAGGGTAGGACACATTCCGAGTGTAAGGACAAAGGTGGGATTTTCTTTGATTATTCCGTTATAAAGGCGCTCACTTATCTGTTTCATTTAAGTGTCCCCCTTCACAGGATTTATCTCATTACTGACTTCAAGAGCGGCATTGATCATGTTAACGAATGCCTTAGTAGTAATGGTTGCTCCGCTGATGGCATCGATCTCATCCTCGGATGTTTTACCTGTTTTTGTATAAGTAATTTCAGCTACGTTAAGGTTGTGGATCTGAGGTACGATAACGCTCTCCGCTCTCATACCGAGTCCTGCGGTCTCACCGATCTCAAGGATCGAGATTCCTCTTAATACACCGTCAGCGGATATGCCGCACATGATACGGATATCTCCGCCGTAACCTTCTGCTGATGTAACTTCGATTGCATAACCTGCAAGGCTTCCGTCAGCGGTAAGTGCGGTGTAGATGTTGCCGACTGTGATTCCGTTTTGTTTTAGCTCAGCTGCAAGTGTTTCTGAAATAACCGCGTCCGACAAAACAAAACTTGCAACAGGTGCAAAACCTTCCTCATCGGGAAATACTGCTTTGCAGCTTTCGGTAATGGCAAGTTCTTTCTGATGAGCGATGGGCTCTTTGGTAAGCTCATAGATTCCGCCGAGGCAAAGGCCTGCGACGAGAGTGATTATTATAAGTACAAACGCATCTTTGGCTGCTGCTACATAATCATTATTCATCAGTTCTTACCTCCTTTCCTAAACTCGGAAGGACTTATTCCGAAAGGAACGGGAACCGTGAATTTATCGATCAGAGGTACAAGGCAGTTTCCGAAGATGATGGCATAAGAAACACCCTCGGCGGAAGGTCCGAAGACTCTGAAGATACCTGTTAAGATACCGAGGAAGATTCCAAAGACAATCTGTCCCTTTGCCGATGTGGGTCTTGTTACATAATCGGTTGCCATGAAGAATGCACCGAGCATAAGTCCGCCGCCTGCAAGGTGTGCTGCGATAAATGCGGGATCTGCTCCGTGTCCTCCGAAGATTACCAAGAATACTACAAAAGAAAGAATGTAGCTTGCGGGAATCTTAAGATCGATGACTCCGCAAAGCAGCATGATGATCGCACCGATGAGAATTGCAATCATGCTGGTCTCACCGATGGTTCCGGGAATGGAACCTAAGATCATGTTCTTAACGTTAACAGCCTCTCCTGCTTTGAGAAGCGCAAGGGGAGTTGCTCCGGTGTAGCAATCTGTATCAAAAGAAGTCATTGCTACGGGAAAAGAGATCAGCAAAAAGCATCTTCCTGCAAGTGCGGGATTCATGAAGTTCTTACCGATTCCTCCGAAGAGCTCTTTAACTACGATTATCGCAAATGCTGAACCGAGAGCTGCTTGCCACAGAGGAATTGATACCGGAAGATTCAGTGCAAGCAAAAGTCCGGTAACACATGCAGAGAGGTCGTCGACTCTTATTTTCTTTTTTGCGATAAGTGCAAATACTACTTCTGATAAAACTGCGGATCCTACACAGACGATACAGACAAACAAAGCTCTGATACCGAAATTGTAGATTCCGTATCCGAACGCGGGCATAAGGGCTAAGATCACGGTCAGCATGATCAGCTGTGTCGTCGCCGCGCTCCTTATATGTGGATTGGATGATACCTTAGGAAGACTCATATATGTATCCTTCTCTGGAATTTATTTTTTACGCTTTGCAAGTTCCATTTTTCTCATGGATTTGATGTTCTGGGTAAGAGGCTGTTTTGCGGGACATGCATATGAGCAACATCCGCACTCGCAACATTCCATACCGCCGTGAGCAACAAAGGCCTCATTGTCATGAGCTTCAACCATGTCGGAGAGCTTACCGGGCATAAGACCTGCGGGACAGGCTTCGACGCATCTCGAACAATTGATGCAGGGTGTGGTCTCACTTTCCGCAACCTGGTCTTCTTTGAAAGCAAGAAGTGCGGTTGATGTCTTGGTTACGGGAACATCGGTGGTAAACATTGCAAATCCCATCATGGGACCGCCGCAGATGATCTTGCCGGGCTTTACTTTGAATCCGCCCTTCTGATCGATGAGCTCGGTATAAGACATTCCGCAGGGAACTCTCATATTGCCGGGGCTTCTTACGGCATCACCGCTTATGGTTACGATTCTCTCCATAAGAGGCTTACCGTTTACTACGGCATTATAAATCGCGCAGATTGTATCTACATTATTAACAATGCAACCTACGTCTGCGGGAAGCATCTTGGAATTAACCTTTCTGCCCGTCGTTGCAAAGATAAGCTGTCTCTCTGCACCCTGAGGGTACTTGGTCTTTAATTCCTTAACACTTATGATGGTATCTTTCTTCGTGAGCTTAGTCAGATGGCCGATACACTCGGGTTTATTGTCCTCGACACCGATTATTCCGTGCGCATCCGGGAAAAGAGAGAGCATAATACGAAGTCCCTCTACAACCTTCTCACCTTCTTCGATGATCCTTCGATAATCGGAAGTAAGGTAAGGCTCACACTCTGCACAGTTGGCGATAATGTAGTCGATCTTATCGGGCTCTTTGGGTGAGAGCTTAACACTTGTAGGGAAGCCCGCACCGCCCATTCCGACGATTCCGGCCTTAGCAATCCTTGCGATGATCTCATCTCTGGAAAGCTCGGTCCAGTCGTTAACGGCATCATACTCGACTTCATTAAAGAGACCATCATTTTCAATAATTATGCTCTCTACCATGTCGCCTGTGGCCACTCTTCTTTTTTCAATATTTTTGACTATTCCTGAAACGGATGAATAGACGGGTGCCGAAACAAATCCGCCTGCTTCAGCGATCATCTGGCCCCTTAAGATAAGATCCCCTTTTTTAACAAGAGGTTTGGCGGGAGCTCCTATATGCTGGCTTAAAGGATATACCATCTCCTCACCGGGTACCGCATCGACTATCGGTTTGTCCTTGGAGAGGTCCTTGCCGTCATAAGGGTGAATTCCGCCCTTAAAAGTAAATTTTGCCATTTCTATCCCCTGCAAAACTGTTTTTTATATACAGATTTACTATACTCCATATGGGGCTATATTTCCATAGCACGATGAGGAATTTGATATAGAAAAAAGAGATTTTTTAACTTGTATTTAAACTCCTGTCAGTGTAAATTTTATAATGATGTTTATATCTTATGGAGGGTAAAAAATGAATAAGACTATTTCTAAAATTCTAATCGGCATTTCTGCGATTTTCGCAGCCGGACTGCTCAGTTTCGTTCCCGGTAAAACAGCAAAGGCAGCTGCATATGCATTTCAGCCGACAACATCAACAGTTGAAGTTGTAGTTGATGGCAATTATCAGTCCAACATCACTAACGCTACTATCAATTGGTCAATACCCGGAGTCAATCCTCAAACTGATTATTTGGATGACGCAGATTCTCAAGTTATGGGTATTATGATTGAATCCGGAGTGGGATATGCAATTATTGCACAGGTTGTATTTGATCAGTCCATTAATGTTACAGGAAATTGTTCTGTAAGTTATTCGTTCGCATATGCAGGAACAAATTATTCAGGCACCATTTCTCTTATAAATCTTAGTAATTATGATTTCGAAGGATATATTACAGTTTATTACTCAGACCTTGATAATGGCGGAAGTGAATTTTCAAGAGCCATCAATGCTAAAGTCAACGACATCGACATGGCTTTCAAAGGACTTAATCCTGACGGAACCGTTAATGAGACCAAGACCGTTGAGTATAACTACAACGGAGCCATCAGCGAAAAGATCATCGCTAAGCTTGCTCAGGCTGAGGGTGTAACCCTTCTCTATACTTTCGAGTATGAAGGTTATGTATTCACCTCAGTTATCTCTTCTGAGGATGCTGCCAAGATCTTCTCACAAGATATCCCCTGGTATGGCCCCTGCTACATCGCAAGCAACTGCCCCACCGTTATGGTTGGAGTAGCTGAATAAAAAATTTTTCTTATGGAGGGTAATTTAATGAAATTCAAAGTATCAAAAATTCTTATTGGTATTTCCGCTCTTGTTGTTGCGGGAATAATGTGTGTTGTACCTTTTAGCAAGGTTAAGGCTGAACAGGCATCTTGTGCAATCCAAGTCCACACACCCACAGCGCCAGCATATACAATTCCGGGAAATGCCGTTTTCACTTTCGAAGGTACCGGATCGGCTATAAATGTTTTCAACCACTTTGATCTTCATCAGAATCCCTATAATCAATATGATATAGACGCAATGTCAGCATTTAATGGTAATTTGCCCGCTTCAGCAACTTGCAATGTAGAATTCAGCTTCACATTTGAGGGTATTGCGTATTATGGAAATATTGGATTAACTAATTATGGTACTAACTTTCATCCCGCATCCCCTTTAGCTTTATCTCAATTCGTTGACACCAGAGATTTGTACGGTGTTCAGGCATTTGGAAGAGCAATCAACGAAAAGGTCAATGAGATTGATATGGCTTTCAACGGACACAACGCTGACGGAACCGTTAACGAGACCAAGACCGTTGAGTACAACTACAACTATGCAATCAACGAGAAGATCATTGAGAAGCTCGCTCAGGCTGACGGTGTAACTCTTCTCTACACCTTCGAGTATGAAGGTTATGTTTTCACCTCTGCGATCACTTCCGAAGATGCTGCTAAGATCTTCTCCAAGGATATCCCCTGGTACGGACCTTGCTACATTGCAAGCAACTGCCCCACCGTTATGGTAGGTGTTGCTAACTAATCCTAATAGTAACTATGTTAAATGCCTTCTCCGAGCAAATCGGGGAAGGTATTTTTTGTGCCATATAATTGATAAAAAGTGGCAGTTTTGGTATGATTTGAGATAGTGTAATCACCATTTTCTGTTAAGAGGCGATCATGAAAGAAACAACTCAGACTCTTGAAGAATTTCAGTCTAATTATGACATCGGTAAGTTAACCGATCCCGATTCCCTTCTTTTTATAGATATTGAAACTACAGGATTTACTGCGCGTACGTCTTACCTGTATCTGATAGGCTGTGCATACAGATCCGATAATAAATGGTGTACCAAGCAGTGGTTTGCAGAGAAATACGAGGAGGAAAAAGATATCATCGAAACCTTCTTCGAATTTGCTACCGAGGGCGGATATGATACATTCATCCACTTCAACGGAAACCAGTTTGATCTCCCCTATCTGACCCAGAAGATCACTGCACTTGAGCTTAACCTTTCAATCGATAACTTCAAAGGAATCGATCTTTATAAGAGAATCAGCCCCCTAAAACACCTTCTCGGACTTACATCTCTTAAACAGAAATCCATAGAGAAGTTCTTAGGCATAGACAGGGCCGATGTCTTTTCCGGAGGGGACCTGATAGGAATCTATCACGACTATGTTAATAATCCTTCGGACTTTGCATGTAATTCTCTTCTCCTCCACAATGAGGATGATCTGAAGGGAATGATCAGAATACTTCCCATGCTTTCATATTGCGATATGGCGGCAGGAAAGCTCAGAGTAAGCAAGGTTCACGCAGATACATATACGGATTACAACGGACAGACTCAGAGCGAGATCATAATGAGCGTAAAGCTGGAGTCTCCTCTTCCCAAAGCTATCGCATCATTTGCACACGGATGCTACATCAAAGCTGACGGTGAAGAAGCTCAGATCAAGGTTCCCCTTTACAACGAGGAAATGAAGTATTTCTATGCGGGATATCAGGATTACTACTATCTCCCCGAAGAAGATACGGCGCTTCATAAATCCGTAGCTTCATTCGTAGATAAGGATCACAGAACTCAGGCTACAGCAGCTACCTGTTATACAAGAAAGACTTCCAGCTACCTGCCTCAGTGGGATACGCTTTTCGAGCCCCTTTTCCGCAGAGAGTATCACAGCACTGATCAGTTCTTCGAATTAACGGATGACCTCAAGCGTGACCGCAATGCATTCAACAAGTATGCGGCACATATCATAGCAATGCTGGCATCAACATATTAATTTAATCAAATAATAAAGGAGAAGCTTTCGCTTCTCCTTTTTATTTTACTGAAACAGCATAAGCCGTCCCCCTGTTTATTATTTCATTACTGGGGTTTGCCGTAGTAGAAGGAGTTCTCTCTGGTGTAGCCCATGTCCTTGTAGTTGACGATCTGCTCGGTGGAGCCGATGAAGAGGAATCCGCCGGGTTTGATGGAGGTAAAGAACTTTCTAAAGACTTCGTCCTTAGCTTCATCAGTGAAATAGATAAGAACGTTTCTGCATACGATCATATCGTAGTTTGTATCATACTTATCCTTGAGGAGGTTATGCTCGCTAAATTTAACGTGAGCCTTGATCTCATCAGAAATCTTATAAGAAGGTCCTACCTGAGTAAAGTATTTCTTCTTGAAATCATCGGGAACGTTAGCGATGGATTTCGCATCATACAAGCCTACCTTAGCCTTCGCAATAACGGTCTTATCAAGGTCGGTTGCGGTGATCATGATATTAGAGAGGGGTACATGTCTTGAAAGGGCCATAACGAGCGAATAAGGCTCATCTCCTGTCGAACATGCGGCACTCCATATCTTAAGCTTATTTCCGAACTTCTTAACGAGTGCAGGGATAACAGTCTTATCCATATACTCCCACTGATCGGGATTACGATAGAACTCAGATACATTGATGGTAATATAGTTAATAAACTCGTCAAAGAGAGGCTTCTGAGATTTAAGAGCTTCGACATATTTATCATAGCCTACGATCTTATTCTTAGCGATGAGATTGTCGATCCTTCTCTTCATCTGCTTTTCCTTATAGGAATTCAGATCAATGGAAGTCATCTTCAGTATTTCTTTTTTAAAATATTCGTAATCGACAGCCATACTTCATTACCCTAGAAGCAAAAGCTTCCCCTTTCATTTATATTCACTTTAATATCATATCATGGAAAATGAAATTTAGCGAAATATAAACACAATTTTACATATTTGGCAATTTATTACCGATACAACAAAGAACCGGGTAAGCATATGCTTACCCGGCCTTTCTATCTCCATTTGGAAATACACCCAATATTTTCTGCTGATTACTGCTCTTCGCTTCTTGCTGCCTCGATATCAACGGGAACCTCATCTGCATTCTCGTCAGCATCGGGAGCGGTAAGAGCCTTTACTGAAAGGGAGATCTTGTGATCTGCCTCGTTGAAATCAACGATCTTAGCGGTAACCTCGTCACCAACCTTAAGAACGTCTGAAGGCTTCTCTATACGATCCTTAGAGATCTGTGATACATGGAGAAGTGCGTCAACGCCATTCTCGATCTCTACGAATGCGCCGAAATCGGTCATACGGGCAACCTTACCGGTTACGATCTTGCCGATAGCGAACTTATCGTTAGCATCCTTCCAAGGATTCTCATCGTCAAACTTAAGTGAAAGAGCAATCTTGGTTCCGTTGATGTCCTTAACAAGAACCTTGAGGCTGTCGCCGATCTTGAAGTTCTTCTTAGGATTCTCAACTCTTCCCCAGCTCATCTCTGAGATGTGAAGAAGTCCGTCTGCTCCGCCGAGATCTACGAATGCACCGAAGTCGGTAACGTTCTTAACAACGCCGTCTACGATATCGCCAACCTTGATCTTGCCAAGGAGTGCCTTCTGCATCTCTTCCTTCTTAGCTGCAAGAAGCTGCTTGCGATCACCGATGCATCTTCTCTTGTGAGGATTGTACTCAACGACAACGAAGTCGATTTCCTGTCCAAGATACTTGCTGAGATCTTTCTCGTAGCTGTCTGAAACAAGGCTTGCAGGGATGAAGATTCTGGTGCCGTCAACTTCAACGGTGATACCACCCTTGAGGATAGCGGTAACCTTAGCGGTAAGAACTTCCTGGTTATTGAAAGCTTCTTCGATACGCTGGTTAGCCTTCTCCTGCTGAACTCTCTTATAGGATACGATAACCTGACCCTCACGATCGTCAACCTTGAGAACCTTTACCTCAAGCTTGTCACCGGGCTTAACAGCCTGTGTGAGGTCAACGCTGTTATCGTTGGTATATTCATACTTGCTTAAGATACCGTCTGACTTGCAACCAAGATCGAGAATGATCTCTTCAGGTTTAACGTCAAACACTGTGCCTTCGACTACCTCTCCTGTATGTAATATGATCTTCTTTGATTCCTGTTCTTCCAGTAATTGTTCAAAAGTCAATTCCTCTGACATATTTTTGAACCTCCTCAATAATATTTTGCGGAGTGGAAGCCCCCGCGGTGATGCCGATCAGATTTACAGATTCAGGTAGTTTAAAATTTACAAGATCATCCGGTTTCTGTATACAGACCGTATTCGGACAGTTTTCAGATGCTATTTCATAAAGTCGTCGTGTGTTGGAACTTTCGCTCCCCCCTATGACTATCATCGCGTCTGCCGTTTTGGAAAGGACTTCGGCTGCATCCTGCCTGTCCTTCGTTGCGGAACATATAGTGTTCACAACGTTAGCATTATAACCTTTTTTGTTTATTATTTCAACAATTTGTGAAAATTTTCTATATTGAAATGTGGTTTGAGCAACAACTGTAATATCACCGCTTATATCAAGCACCTCCGCATCCTGTTCTGTTTTCACCACGGAGAAGGGTCCGTCACACCATCCGCATATGCCGATGATCTCAGGATGGGCGGGGTTTCCGACTATTACGATGTACTTGCCCTCGCGGCTTTCCTTAAGAACGATGTCGTGAATTCTCTGTACAAAAGGACATGTAAAATCGGCAGTTTCGCAACCTTTAGCCTTGAGAATATCGTAGACATCCCTACCGATACCGTGCGCTCTGATAACCACACATGCATCGGATTCAAGGGTCATAGTCTCGAGAGTTTCCTTATCGGGGATTACCTTAACGCCCCTGCTCTCAAGGTCGGAAACCACGGTCTCGTTATGCACAACGGGTCCGTAGGTATAAATGGGTCTTCCGCTCTTTAATTGTTCATATACTCCGTCTACGGCTCTTTTAACACCAAAGCAAAAACCGCAGGGATCCGCTAATCTAACTTCCATTATTTACAAAGTGAACCAATCTTCTCTACTACTTCTTCGATGGTCATATCCGAAGTATCAACAAGGATTGCATCATCAGCCTGCTTAAGAGGTGATATCTCGCGGGTCATATCTCTGTGGTCTCTTTCTTCGATGTCTTTCTTGATCTCTTCGAAGTTAGCCTCTACGCCCTTTTCCTGAAGTTCTTTAACACGACGGTTAGCTCTTACCTCTGATGAAGCGGTAAGGTAGATCTTAACATCCGCATCGGGCATAACAACCGTACCGATGTCGCGGCCGTCCATGATAACGCCCCCGCGCTCTGCAAGACCTCTTTGAAGCGAGAATATCTGTGCTCTTACTTCGGGAACGGCACTTGTTACGGATGCGGTATTTCCTACAGCTTCCTCGCGAAGTCTTCCGGTAACGTTAACTCCATTTAAATAAACATTCTGAATGCCGTCTTCGTATTTGATATCGACATTGGCACCCTTTACCTTATCGGCAACTGCAGCTTTGTCATTAACATCTATTCCGCTCTCAAGAAGGAAAAGCGCAACAGCTCTGTACATAGCACCGGTATCAACATAGACAAGTCCCAGCTTCTTAGCAACAAGTTTTGCTATTGTACTCTTACCTGCACCTGCAGGTCCGTCGATTGCTACATTCATGATAAATCTCCGTTTTCATTTAAATATTCTCTCGCAGATCTTCCGGCTAAAAATCCGGTGGACCATGCAATCTGGAGGTTGAAGCCTCCGGTCAGTGCATCAAGGTCAAGCGCCTCTCCTGCGAAAAAGAGACCGCCTTCAAGCTTAGACATCATGGTCTTGGGCGATACTTCCTTAACACTTATTCCGCCCTTGGTGATGATTGCTTCTTCAAATCCTCTCGTACCGGTTACATGAATCTCCAGGTCTTTGAGTAAATGAACAAGTTTCTTACGTTCTTCTTTTTTAATATCACCGCACTTTTTATGCTCTTCGATTCCCGACATTCTCGCAATAACGGGAATGAGTTTTGCAGGAAGAAGTGCGGGAAGCATGTTGATGAAGTGCTTTTCGTGATTGTCGGAAATCTCACGAAGGATTCTTTCATCGAGAACATCTTCTGTCAGTGCGGGTTTTAAGTCAAGATGAATGATTACATCATCGGACTTTCTCTTATAGTAATAGGAACTTGCGGAAAGAATCATGGGACCGGTTATTCCGAAATGAGTAAACATCATCTCACCGAAATCCTCGTATATAAGTTTTCCTGCGCTGTACATCTTAAGACCTGTATTCTTAAGGGAAAGGCCCTGAAGATCCTTACACCATCCGTCCGATGTAACAAGAGGAACAAGTGAAGGATGAAGATCCGTTACGGTATGACCAAAGCTCTTTGCAAATTCAAAACCGTCTCCGGTAGAGCCTGTAGCGGCATATGATACTCCGCCCGTTGCTACGACTACGGCATCAGCGTTTTCTTTTTTACCGGAAGATAAATGAACTACAAAACCGTTTGAAGTCTTCTCCACTTTCTTAACTTCGCTGCGAAGTCTTACTTCAACTCCCGCTTTATCAAGCATGTTAGAGAGAGCTCTGATAACATCCGATGAATGGTCCGAAACAGGGAACATTCTTCCACCGCGCTCTTCCTTAACCTTGCAGCCTTCGTTTTCGATATCGCGACAGATGTCGGTGTTGTCGTAGGCTTCAAGTGCGCTGTACATGAACTTCGGATTGGTCATGATATTTTTCATGATGACCGAAGTGTCTGCGGAATTGGTGATGTTACACCTGCCCTTGCCTGTGATGAAGAGCTTCTTTCCAAGTTTTTCATTTTTTTCCAGGAGAATAACTTTCGTATCATCCCCTGATGCCGAAACAGCGGCCAGCATTCCTGCAGGGCCGCCGCCTATTACTATTATCTTATTCATCTAAGTCACCGGTCTCACCCTGTTTTCTAAGCGAATAGTTCAGGATGGGATCATCATCGATAAAGTCGATCTCGTCATTGAGATAAACCTGATAGTCGTTCCATACGGACTCGAGCATCTTGAGATTCTTTCTGATCTGCTCGGGAGCCTTGATACAAAGTGCCACTACAATCGCGTTGATAACGGAAAGAGGAGCAACAAGCGAATCAACGATCGAAACCATGTCGGAACGTGCATAGAGGTTACAGGTGGAATAAAGGGTCATGGGCGAATGTGCCGAATCAGTTATGGCGATAACCGATGCTCTTCTGTCATTGGCAAATTCCATTGCCTTAAGAGTACGCATGGAGTATCTGGGGAAACTGATTCCCACAAATGCATCCTCTTCATTGATCCTTATCATCTGCTCAAAGGTCTCGGTTACGGATGTGGTGTTTAAGAGCACGCATCCGGGACGAACCATGTTCAGATAGAAATGTAAAAACGCTGCAAGGGGTTCGTTGGAACGAAGACCCATGATATAAACGTTTCTTGCTCTGAGAAGAATATCAACGGTAAGATCGAATGCACTGGGATTAAGAGTCTTGATGGTATCCTTGATCTTCTCCATGTCGGCATTAAGGACTGAAGTAAGGATCTCGGATTGGGATGATCTTCCGTATTTCTCGTCGATCTTCTGAACGGATGAGAGCTTGTTCTTAACACACTCAACGAGTGCCTTCTGGAATTCGGGATATCCGTCATAACCGAGGGCGGATGCAAATCTAACGATGGTGGATTCACTTACGCCGGTTTCTTTACCAAGCTCTGCAGCGGTCATGAATACCGCAGTCTCATACTCGTTCTGTATATAGAATGCAATTTTCTTCTGGCTCTTACTCATGCGGGGGATCATGTCTTTGATCCTGATGAGTACATCACCTTTTAATTCCATATATGATTTCCTTTAATTTGATACGGGTCGCTGTGTCAAGGGACCTGACCCTCTGACACAACGACCCGTGTCACAAATCTTATTAAACTAAGAATGAATTATATGCTTTCTCGAGAAGGGACATAGTCTCTTCATCGGTAAGATCGTAATCACCTGAAAGAGTCATGCATGCTGCGCCGTGAATGAAGATCCACATCTTCATGAACATGCTTCCGGGATCGCTGCATCCGAGCTCTTTAGCCATGTTTATCTCGGCAACTACATTTCCCTCAGCTCCGTTAAGGAGTTCATACATGGAAATTCTGCCGGGTTTAGCATCTACAAAAAGAAGTCGGAAAAGATTCTTTTCTTTTCTCGCAAAGGCGATATAAGCCATTCCAAGATTGGTGAAGGGCATCTTACCTACGCGGTCGAATGCTGCATAATAGTCTCTGAAGAACTGTACTGCCTTATCATATACTGCAGTCTGAAGCTCGGACATATTCTTGTAAACCCTGAAGATGGGCTGTGTGGAGCATCCTGCCTTTTCTGCAACGTGACGCGCGGTGATTGAGTCTGCACCGAGCTCTCTGGTCATTTCAAATGCTACTGAGAGGATCCGGTCGATGGTTATACTTTCTTTACGTGCCATGTAGATTCTTTCCTAACTTTGATTAACAGATTATCTTGAAGCCGATCGTCACAAGAAAAGTGACGATTGTTATTTTACCATAAAAGGCTACTAAGTCAAGGTTTCACGCAATGTTTTTCAAACATATTGTGACAAAAGAAAACCCCGGGCCAAAAGCGACCCGGGGATTAGTTTAAATCCGGTGATTAAACAGGGTAAGCTTTGTTATCCTTGTCTGCGATTTTTACATCTACGCCGGTTTCCTGAGCCTGACGATATTTGAAGAAGTCAGTAGCAACCTGAGGGAACAGTGCGTAAGAAAGCACGTCCTCATCCTGCTTCTTCCATTCCTTCATCTCTGCCTCGATAGTTGCAAGTTCGGGCTCGGTATGTCCGGTAGCCTCTGCACTTCTTGCGGTAGAACGCTTCTCGCCGGGGATGACCTTGTCAATGACTTCCTGATTCATAGGCTTAACGGTCTGGCCGTAGTTACCACGAAGGAGATCCTTGAACTCACCGGTAGCCATCTTGTAACGCTCGCCCATAAGGACATTGAAGATAGCCTGGGTTCCGACAATCTGTGATGAAGGTGTAACAAGAGGAGGCTCACCGCAGTCCTTACGAACTCTGGGGATCTCTTCAAGTACGTCTCTGTAACGATTCTCAGCCTTCTGCTCTTTGAGCTGGCTAACCATGTTAGAAAGCATTCCGCCGGGAACCTGATAAAGAAGGGTCTTAATGTTAACACCGAGAACCTTGGTGTTCATGAGGCCGCTCTTAATGCACTCATCTCTGTAGGGTGCGAAGTAATCAGCGATCTCTGCAAGGAGATTCTGATCGTAACCGGTGTCATAGGGAGTTCCCTTGAAGGTCTCTACCATAACCTCGGTAGCGGGCTGTGAAGTTCCGAGTGCGAAAGGAGAAATAGCGCAGTCGATAACGTCTACACCTGCTTCTACTGCCTTGAGATAGGTCATGCTCGCAACACCTGAGGTGTAGTGAGTGTGAAGCTGGATAGGAAGCTTGGTCTGCTCCTTCATAGCCTTGATAAGCTCTGCAGCCTTGTAAGGAAGAAGAAGTCCTGCCATATCCTTGATACAGATGGAATCTGCACCCATCTCTTCGATCTTCTTAGCCATGTCTGCCCAATACTCGAGAGTATAAGCATCACCGAGAGTATAGGAAAGAGCAATCTGAGCATGTCCTCTGCCCTCTCTCTTCTTAATCTCGTTGGTTGCATTAACTGCTTCCTGAAGGTTTCTCAGGTCATTAAGGCAGTCGAAAATTCTGATGATATCAATTCCGTTTGCGATGGACTTCTCAACGAAAGCATCTACAACGTCATCTGCATAAGGTCTGTATCCGAGGATGTTCTGTCCTCTGAAGAGCATCTGAAGCTTGGTGTTCTTGAATCCGTCACGAAGCTTTCTGAGTCTTTCCCAGGGATCTTCCTTGAGGAATCTGAGTGATGCATCAAATGTAGCGCCGCCCCAGCACTCTACTGCGTGGTATCCGACCTTATCCATCTTCTCAACAATGGGAAGCATGATCTCAGTAGGCATTCTGGTGGCGATAAGGGACTGGTGAGCGTCTCTTAAGACTGTCTCCATGATCCCAACGGGTTTTTTAGTTATTTCAGCCATTTTTCTATTCCTTTCACATTAATCAAAATACACCGAACATTGCCATGAATGTACCTGCACAAACTGCAGTACCGATAACTCCGGCAACGTTGGGTCCCATTGCATGCATAAGAAGGAAGTTGGTAGGATCTTCTTCGGAACCGACCTTCTGTGAAACTCTGGCTGCCATGGGAACAGCGGAAACGCCGGCCGATCCGATAAGAGGATTAACCTGACCCTTGGTAAGTATGCACATCAGTTTACCGAACAATACTCCGGCAAGTGTACCGAATGCGAATGCTACGAGACCGAGAACAACTATCTTGATGGTATCAAGGTTGAGGAAAGCCTCAGCTGAAGTGGTTGCACCTACGCTCGTTCCGAGGAAGATAACAACGATGTACATCATAGCGTTTGAAGCGGTCTCAGTAAGCTGACGAACAACTCCGCTCTCTTTGAAAAGGTTACCCAGCATCAGCATACCGATAAGGGGTGCGGTGGTGGGAAGTACCATACAAACAACGATGGTGATAACGATGGGGAAGAGGATCTTCTCCGTCTTGGAAACGGGTCTGAGCTGACCCATCTTGATTGCTCTCTCCTTCTTGGTGGTGAAAGCTTTCATAATGGGGGGCTGAATAATGGGCACGAGGCTCATGTAGGAATATGCTGCTACGGCAATAGGTCCGAGCAGTGCAGTCTGTCCGAGCTTACCGGCAAGGAAGATCGATGTAGGGCCGTCCGCTCCACCGATGATGGAAATAGCAGCTGCGGCTTTATCATTGAATCCCATAAAGATTGCGCCGAAGTAAGCCATGAAAATACCGAACTGTGCGGCAGCTCCGAGAAGGAAGCTCTTAGGGTTTGCAATAAGGGGACCGAAGTCGGTCTGTGCTCCTACACCCATGAAGATGAGTGAAGGAAGGATTGCAAGCTCATCCAGCTTATAGAAATAGTAAAGGAGTCCGCCTGCTCCGTTGGGAGCCTTCTCTGCAGAGAGAATGATGTCGGGATAAATGTTTACGAGGAGCATTCCGAATGCGATGGGCACAAGGAGAAGCGGCTCGTACTCATGGGCAATAGCCAGATAAAGGAAAAAGCAGGCAACCGCGATCATGACATAGTTTCCAACTGTGAGATTGAAAAACGCTGTCTGATGAAGGAGGTTATCCAGCGTGGTTAAAAAATAACTCATCAGTTACTCCTTTGTTCATCAGTTAAGGGTTGCAAGTACTGCGCCTGCATCAACGGAATCACCTGCATTGCAATCGATGCTTGCTACGGTTCCGTCCTGAGGTGCTACACAGTTGATCTCCATCTTCATGGACTCGATAACAACAACGGGATCGCCCTTCTTAACAGCGTCGCCTACATTCTTAACAGCCTTGAGAACCTTTCCTGCTGCACCGGCTTCAACCTTGATTGAACCTGCGCCTGCGGAAGCCTTGGGAGCTGCTGCGGGTGCTGCAGCGGGAGCGGGTGCTGCTGCGGGACGAGCGGGAGCTGCTACTGCAGGTGCTGCGCCGTTCTCTTCTACGGTTACTGCATATGCGGTTCCGTTAACGGTAATGGTATAATTTTTCATTTGATTTTCCTCCGGAAATTATTGTCTCTTGATTTTTCTTATCGAACGAACTACGAAACCGCTCGTATCTGTGGTTCCCTCATATGCAGCTACTGCAGCGGCGATAACCGCAACAAGTTCTGCATCGGAGCTTTCGGCCGTTTCATTCTTAACAATCTGTTCAACAGCTTTGTTGATTCCTTCTTCAGCCTTATCTTCGGGATGGAAGAGGTTGTGGAAGAAGGCCTTAACAGCCTTTGAAACCTTCTCGATAAATCTGGTTACAGGTCCAAGGAGATTGATGATAATGGCGATGGCAATGAGCATTACGAAAACGGTGCCCATTCCGATAACGGTATTGAGTCCGGCCTTATTCATCTTCTCGCCCGTTGTATATCTGGGATTGAATGCGGCACTGGTGAGTTTCATTTCCGAAAGATCGTTTACGAAGATCATCTCGATATCTGCATTTCTATTCTCGCAAGTGCATGCAATATCAACAATAATCTCATCTCCGTCCACGAAAACGATGGGCTCTTCTCTGGTGACGATTCTTCCTGTCTCAACATAACCCTTTTGGAAGTTATCAACCGCATTTGCAAAAGCATAGCCGTCGGTCAAAAAGCCAGCAGCCTGATATACATGGGTCTCAACTTCGGGATAAGTGAAAGTGTCAAAAGGAGCACCGAGGATCGAAGGATCATCAATGATGGCGTCTATTGTCTCAACTACATATGAGTTTGCAATGGTAGCCGCTCTGTATGATCTCCAAGTCTGGATGTTGATATCTTCAGCTCCATACTGCTGCATAAGCACGGAAGCCTCGAGATCACTGAAAGACGTGGTCTCCTTCTCACCGCAAGCGCAGAGCATAAGTCCCAGCACTACACTCAAAAGGACCAATTTGAATTTTTTCATATTGTCGTCCTTTCTTAAATTGATGTGTGTTTCTTATAGATTTCGCTTCCGTTCTTGGAATAGAGCATCTCAAATGCTGCGATTACATATTTACGGGTATCGGCAGCGTTAATAACCTGATCGACATATCCGCGGCGGGCTGCATCAGCTGCTCCGGCAAGTCCGGACTCGATGTCGGATGCGCTCTTGCCGGTGATCTGTGCTGCAAGCTTTCCATCCATGATACCAACTCTTGAGGTGCTCCAGCTGATGGTCATGTCACAGCCGAGTGCCTTGGAGTTCATGATGTTTGCAGCATTACCGATAGCGTCTCCGGTAATAACGTTAACCTTGGGTACGGTTGAAGAAGCAAGAACGCCTGCAAGTGCAGCTGCGCTTCTTGCGATTCTCTTCTCGTTAGCTTCTGAAGCTTCGAAGCCCTTAACATTGGTAAGGGTAAGAACCTGGATATCGAAAGCATCGCAGAATCTGATGAAGTCTGCTGCCTTGTCGCATCCGTCTGCAGTAAGAACGTTGTCGATCTTAACTGCCTTCTCGCCTTCGAACTTGAATCCGTTGTTAGCAACAACTCCGGTAAGAACACCGTCGAGTTTGATAAATGCGGTAACAACAGAAGGCTCGTAAGCGGGTCTGATCTCTATGAAAGATCCTGCATCACCGAGGTTCTCAATAAGAGCAGCTGCTGAAGCAGCGTCGGTAACTGCAAGTGCTCTGTTAAGATCATCAGAGCTTGTTCCTTCGAGATCATCGTTTGAAGTCTCATTATTCGAAGGAAGTACTGAAACAAGCTGTCTAACAGCAGCAAAGAGATCTGCCTCGGTAGCGCAAAGCTGTGCATTACCGGTAACCTCTGACTGATATTTTCCGCTTGCTGTGTCGTTCTTGGCAGTATAGTTGCCTGTGATGGTGTCGGGAGCGTTTACGAAAAGCTTTCCGTCACCTGAGATGAATGTAAAATCAGAAAGTCCGGAGAAAAGTCCGGCACCGCCTCCGCAGTTTCCTACTACGGCAGTAATCTGAGGGATAAGACCTGATGCCTTGGTCATCTTGCCGTAGATACGGCCGAATGCGTAAAGTGCATCACTACCCTCCTCTAATCTCATACCTGCGCAATCGATGATTCCGATGACGGGCGATCCTGTTCTGATAGCCATGTCATAGAGATTAACGATCTTGCGAGCATGCATTTCGCCGATGCTGCCTCCGAGGACTGATGCATCCTGGCTGTAGACATATACGCATCTTCCTCCGATTGTGCCGTATCCGGTCACGCATCCGTCTGACGCAAGTGCCTTGGGATCTGCATTAAGATCCGTTGATCTTGCGGTTACGAGTGCTCCGATCTCGGCAAAGCTCGAATCGTCAAGAAGCGATGCGATACGCCCGAGCGCTTTTGAAGTACCACTCATGTTGTTTCCTCCGAATTCTTATATATTTTGATTTAAAGGAGAAAAACCGATTTTTCCCCATTTTTTCAATCTTAATCACTATATCATACGGAGGTATTTTTTGAAAGCGGAAATACCTGTCAAATCGTGTCATTTTTTATAACCTACGGTACAAAAATATACAGATTGTGACAGAGGGTCCGACCCCGTGACACAAAAAAAGATGACAGGAGAACCGTCCCCCTGTCATCTTTAATAATTCAAATATCAAGTTTTACGCTAATCTCGGCTTCAGCTTCTTTCTTGTACTCTTCCACCTGGTCGGGTGTGATCTGGGGAAGGTCGCTGATTGAAGTTACTCCGAAGCATCTGAGGAAGTTTTCGGTGGTTCCAAAAAGGATGGGCTTTCCGGGGGCATCGAGTCTTCCGAACTCTTTGATCAGGTCGTACTCAAGGAGCTTGTTAACCGCATGCTCACAGGATACGCCACGGATCTTCTCAATCTCGATCCTGGTAACGGGCTGCTTGTAAGCAATGATGGAAAGAGTTTCGAGAACCGTATCGGAAAGAGTAAATCTGGGCTTACTCTTGGTAACCTTGATCAGGTAATCGTAATTGTCGGGTTTGGTGCAAAGCTGAACCGCATCTTCCAGTTTAACAAGCTGTACTCCGCATGCAGGATTCTCATACTTAACGGTAAGCTCATCCAATGCGTCGTTAATCTCGCCTTCGGTTACTTCCAGTACTTCGGCGAGTTTCTTGATGTCAACCGAATCACCGAGGGCAAATAATATACTTTCTATTGCACTTTCAATCGCAGTTAATTCCATCAGTTTTCTATTCCTTCGCTAACCGGTTCCGGCTCTTTATCAGCCAGATTCGAGGTTATCATAATATCGTCGTCAATGTTTTCCTGAGATACGCTGATATCTCCGCTCTTCATAAGCTCAAGTACGATAAGGAACGTAACAATAAGCTCTGCGCGGCTGCGCTGTTTCTCAAGAAGTTTTCTGAAAGAGAAGGTCTTGTGCTCCGAAGCAAAAGCCTTAACGAAGAGAGTCTTCTGATCCATATCGATCTCTTCTCTTTCGATGTTACCGTAACGGCTTCTGATAGGGTCGATCCTGTCTTCCTGTCTCATGAGCATTGCTTTGAATATCTCATGAAGTTTGGGAAGAGTCATATCTCCGCGAAGCTCATCGTAGTCGATGGGGGCTTCGTAATCTTTGACCTCATCAGGAAGGATCTTCTTGGTTCTGAAAAGAACCTGTGCGGCGGTCATCTGTCTGTCCTTAAGTTCCATGGAAAGCTGACGCGCCATCTTATACTCGAGGAGCTGCTGAACAAGTTCCGCTCTGGGATCTTCGGGTTCACCCTCTTCATTCTCCTCCACGGGAAGCAGCATCTTGCACTTGATATCAAGAAGAGTCGCAGCCATTACAAGGAACTCGCTGCAGATATCCATGTTCTCTTCCTTCATCTGTTTGATGTACTCAAGATACTGAGCCGTTATCTCAACGATGGGGATATCGTATATGTCTATTTTATTTTTCTCGATCAGATGAAGGAGAAGGTCAAGAGGCCCCTCGAACACCTGAAGCTTAACAGGTATAGCCATAACAGTTTCAGATTATACTCCACCTGTGGGTTTTAAATCAATTACCACTAATTCCCCGGGGTTAAATACCCTGATGGGGATTGAATGTGAACCTAAGCCTCTGGATATGATCACTTTGCGACCGTTTATATCAAAATCCCCCGCATCATACTTCGGGAAAAGAGAGAGCTTGGGAGAAAAGACTCCGCGCATTACATGAGCGCCCTTTTCTCTTGCTTCCTTTGATACGGGAACGGGAATTCTTACAAGTCCTCCGTGAAGGTGTCCCGCAAGTGTCATATCAGCCCCGTAAGCCGCATAGGTTTCAGCGTAAACAGGGTTATGAGCAAGCAGGATGTTGTACGAAGAAGGATCCGGTTTACCAACGGTCTCTTCGATATATGAAGGATCCATGGTGGTCTCCTTCATTCTCTTATAGTAGCTTCTGTCCGCCGAAAAAGAGATCACATTGATCCCGGTCTCTTCCAAAGAAAACACACCGTTTTCCGTGATTGTGATCCCTGCATCCGATAAGCTCTTTGTATATGTCTCCCAGGTATCTCCGTAGGTTTCCGGATAGAGCTTAAGTCTGAGCTCATGGTTTCCGTACGCATATACCATAGGGAAGGATTTATTCAGTTCTTTTAAGAAGTTCTCGACCTTCTCGGTACCTTTACCGGGATGGGCCGTTATCATATCTCCGCCGATAAGAACCAGCTGAGGTGATAATTCCCTGATCTTTTCAAGCAAAAAGGTACCGCCCTCTCCATACATCTTACAGTGAAGATCGGATAAGAACACAACTCTTACATCCTTACGAACCTTGTCACTTTCAAATTCATATGAAGAGACAGTAAATCTGCTCGTATCAAATACGATGACCCAGATAAAAAATATGATGATGGAGATCAGTAGCCATATCAGGATATCCAAGGTCTCTCCTTACAGTCTTAGATAAAAAAAGGCCCCCGCAATTTCTCAGGGGCCTCATCGGAACTTAGTTATACTTGCGCTTTCTGGCAGCTTCAGACTTCTTCTTACGCTTTACGCTGGGCTTCTCATAGTGCTCGCGCTTACGGATCTCCTGCTGAATGCCGGCCTTTGCGCAGCTTCTCTTGAAGCGGCGAAGAGCGCTGTCAAGTGATTCGTTCTCTTTAACCTGTACTGATGACATTTTCTCTTACCTCCCTTCAGTCCCTTTGTACTGCAGGGTTATTCTAATAATTTATTTACGCACGACGCGTACTTTGAAAGTATATATTGGGGAATATCAAAAAGTCAAGGATTTTTTAATTCCCGAAGCCGTTATTGTTGTTCCCGCTGTTATTTCCGTACGCATCCACATAATCATTGGATACTGTGTTGTAACTTGTGTCGTATGCGTTCTGATACTGCTCGGTAGTGGTCTCAAATCCGCTGTAATCGGCAGTTGAAATAGGGATAAGGAAGATATCGTTCTGCTGAACAAGCTTTCTTCCATTCTTTTTGGACGTAGGATTGGCAAATACGGCTATCAGGATACCTACAAAGAAGCAAACCAGCTCAATTCCCGCATTCTTAATGAACTCGGGAAGCAGAAGTATCTGAACAATATCCATGAAATAAGGAGCAGCCTGTGCCATGGTAATCTCATACCAGATTGAAGCCAGATAACAGCCCTGGATATAGAAATAAACAAACATTGCCAGGAAGCTTATCAAAATATGGCAGAATGTTCCCTTGGCACCGTAAGGTCCCTTACCGAGCTTAAATCCGCCGGCTATAAAAACAGGGAACATAATGTATAAATAGAAATAAATCCTGTCTGCACCAAGTGCAAGAAGATCAAGTACGATAACGGCTAAAATAGCAGCACCGATTGCTCCGAGAATACCTGTTACATAGTTTCCGTCGTTATTCTCGACCTTTTCCATCTCGGTATTTCTGTTTTTCATGTAGCACGCTCTGTGCATTTTGGTTGCGGTAGCGCTCTTATACATACCGACGGAATCGCATCCGCCCATGAAGCAGTAAGGGCACTGATCCGCACTGAAAGCACCTGCATTTGCGGTGATGATCTCACGAATCTTGGAATAATCATCAACAGCCATCATCTGCTTCTTAAAACCGAAAGTAATTGAATCGCCCTGTACACGGGGCTTAGCAAGTCCCATGCTCTGAGCTGCGGAAATAATAGGGCCTGCAATCATAGCAGCCTTATCCTTGCCGCCTGCATAGACAAAAACCGAAGCAACACCGTTACTGTTGACAATTCGAACAGGAACGCCGCTTACAACGTCGATAGCCTGCATGCCATTGCTCTTAAGTCCATATGAATTAACAATATTTGCAAAAGAATTTACAGCCATAAACCCTCCTTAATCAAATCAGTTAATTTGTCCCTCAAGTACCTTTGCAGCTTCTGCAACTGCCTTATCTATTCCGGAAGGATCCTTACCGCCGGCCTGAGCCATGTTAGGTCTTCCGCCACCGCCGCCTCCGACAATGGGTGCTACGGCTTTGATAAGATTTCCTGCATGAGCACCTGCCTTAACAGCAGAATCTGTAGCCATTGCTACGATATTGACCTTTCCGTCCTGGTCGGAAAAGAGAACGACAACGCCCTCTCCGATCTTAGCCTTGGTCTGGTCTCCCAGGTCTCTGAGTCCGTTCATATCTACGCCCTTAAGTGCAGCGGATACAAACTTGATACCCTTGACCTCTACAACCTTATCCGATACATCTCCGAGAGCATCCTTAGCAGCCTTGCTCTTAAGAGACTCAAGCTCTGAATTAAGGGACTTGATCTCGTCATTCATCTGAGCGATACGGTTAGCCAGCTGCTCGGGTGAAGTCTTAGCAGCCTTTGAAGCCTCCTTAAGAAGCTCAGCCTGCTCTTCGTAATAAGCGATGACATTTGCTGCGGTAACTGCTTCGATACGTCTTACACCTGCAGCAACGCCGCTTTCAGACAGAATCTTGAAAGATGCGATCTGTCCTGTTTTTGAAACATGAGTACCACCGCAAAGTTCGATGGACCAGTCGCCTACGTTAACTACTCTTACTTCGTCGCCGTACTTTTCACCAAAGAGTGCCATTGCACCGGTAGCCTTAGCTTCCTCAATGCCCATGACCTTGGTTACGACGTCGAGGTCTTCAGCGATCTTCTCATTAACGATCTTCTCAACCTTGGCGATCTGCTCTGCGGTCATAGCCTGACCGTAGCTGAAGTCGAATCTGGTTCTGGTGCTGTCCTGATATGAACCCTTCTGATGAGCACCGTCTCCGAGAACTTCCTGAAGTGCCTTCTGGAGAAGGTGGGTTGCGGTGTGGTTCTTACAGGTTGCATTTCTGTTTTTCTTATCAACGATGAGGCTGACCTTGTCGCCCTTGTTAAGGGTTCCCTTGGTAACCTTACCGATATGTCCGATTCTTCCGCCGGGAAGCTTAACCGCTTCTTCTACCTCAAACTCTGCAGATGCGGTCTTGATGATACCGGTATCGCCCTTCTGACCACCCATGGTTGCATAGAAAGGAGTCTTGACGGTGATGATGGTTCCTTCCTGTCCCTCTTTAAGTGAATCGAGAAGTGACTCCTCACCTGCGATCGCTGCGATGGCATCTTCTGACTCAAGGCAGTCATATCCGATGAACTCGCTCTTAAGATTCTCATCAAGCTTGTCGTAAACAGCAGGGCTGGTGAGCTTAGCTGAGAAGTTGGCATTCTCTCTTGCCTTAGCCTTCTGCTCTTCCATTGCAGCCTTGAAGCCGGCTTCATCAACCTGAAGACCTGCTTCCTCTGCAAGCTCCTGAGTAAGCTCTACGGGGAATCCGAAAGTATCATAGAGATAGAAAGCATCCTTACCGGCAATCTGCTTAGAGCCTGCGCTCTTTGCGGTCTCAAGGATCTTCTTAAACTCAGCCATTCCGTTCTCGATGGTAGCTTCGAAACGATTTATCTCTTTCTTAAGCTCACCGAGAATGTAGTCCTTATTCTTAACAAGAAGAGGATATCCTTCGCTGTAGATGTCATCGATGTAGATGCTTGCTACCGAAAGGAGCTGATCTGCGTTAAGACCAAGGCTTCTTCCGTGACGAACAGCACGGCGGATAAGTCTTCTTAAGATATAACCTGCACCGGTATTGTCGGGAAGAAGCTTAGCCTCATCACCGATGAGCATTACACCGGTACGAAGGTGATCTGCTACGATACGCATGGAACGGGTATTTTTATCCTCTGCGTCATATTTATATCCGCTAAGCTCTTCGATCTTAGCGATAACCGAAGCGAAAAGCTCGGTCTTATATACATCATCGATACCGTTAAGGAATGCGAAGTTTCTCTCAAGTCCCCAACCGGTATCAACGTTCTTCTGCTTAAGAGGAGTGAGATGTCCGTCGTGATGCTTCTCATACTGCATGAACACGTCGTTACCTACTTCGGTATATCTTCCGCAGTGGCATCCGGGCTTACAATCAGGTCCGCAGGGAGCCTTTGTATCATCGATAAAGAACATCTCGGAGTCGGGTCCGCAAGGGCCGTACTCAAGCCCCCACCAGTTGTCCTCGGCAGGAAGGAAGAAAATGTTCTCTTTTTTAAATCCGCTCATCTCGCGGAACTTAGCTCCCTCTTCGTCTCTGGGTGCATTCTCATCGCCTTCGAATACGGTAGCCGCAAGGTGGTCGGCATCAAATCCGAAAACCTGAGTAAGAAGTTCGAAGCTCCACTTGCATCTGTCTTCCTTAAAGTAATCTCCGAGGCTCCAGCTTCCCATCATCTCGAAGAATGTAAGATGGCTCTTATCACCTACGGAATCGATATCGTTGGTTCTTACACAGCCCTGAATATTGCAGAGTCTGGTTCCCTTGGGATGCTTCTCACCGAGAAGATAAGGCATAAGGGGCTGCATTCCGGCAACGTTGAACATAACACCGGTAGATCCGTCTGATACCAGGGAAACCGCACCGATATCCACGTGTCCGCGCTCCTTATAGAAGTTAAGCCAAGCATTTCTTAATTCGTTGTAAGTAAATTTTTTCATCTCTACACTCCAAAATGAGCCATGCAGATACTTCCCCATGGCTCAAAAAATTTAAAAATCAGAAAGTGAACTTATCTGCAAAGAATGCGTCGAGTTCATCGATAGCAACACGCTCCTGCTCCATGGAGTCACGGAAACGGACGGTTACCTTGTTATCGGTCTCGGAATCGAAGTCATAGGTTACGCAGAAAGGAGTACCGATCTCATCCTGACGACGATATCTCTTTCCGATGTTTCCTCTGTCATCGAACTCGCAGTTATATTTCTTGGAAAGCTGAGCATAGATCTTCTCAGCACCCTCGTTAAGCTTCTTGGAAAGAGGAAGGATACCGATCTTAACGGGAGCAAGTGCGGGATGGAAACGAAGAACTGTTCTGATATCGGGAGCCTCTTCGGTTCCGAGATTCTCTTCGTCATATGCTTCGCAAAGGAATGCGAGAACAACACGGTCTGCACCAAGTGAAGGCTCAACAACATAAGGGATGTACTTCTCGTTAAGCTCATCATCGAAGTAATCCATGGGCTGTCCTGAAGTCTCCTGGTGTCTGGTAAGATCGTAATCGGTTCTTGAAGCGATTCCCCAAAGCTCACCCCACTCAGTGAACGGGAAAGCATATTCGATATCGGTGGTATGATCGCTGTAGAAGGAAAGCTCCTCAGGATCATGGTCACGGAGACGAAGGTTCTCCTGCTTGATTCCGAGTGAAAGAAGCCACTCGTAGCAGGTCTTTCTCCAATACTCAAACCACTCGGTCTGGGTTCCGGGCTTGCAGAAGAACTCAAGCTCCATCTGCTCGAACTCTCTGGTACGGAAAGTGAAGTTTCCGGGAGTGATCTCGTTACGGAATGACTTACCGATCTGGCAGATTCCGAAAGGAACCTTCTTGCGGGATGTTCTCTGAACGTTCTTGAAGTTTACAAAGATACCCTGAGCGGTCTCGGGACGAAGATATACAACGCTCTTTGCATCCTCGGTAACGCCCTGGAAGGTCTTAAACATAAGGTTGAATTCTCTTATATCGGTAAAGTTATGCTTTCCGCATGAAGGGCAGGGAACGGAATTCTCTCTGATGAAATCCATCATCTGCTCGTGAGTCCAGCCGTCGACTGAAGACTTAAGCTCAATGCCTTTTTCGGAAGCAAAATCTTCAATAATCTTATCTGCACGGAATCTCTCGTGGCACTCTTTACAATCCATTAAAGGATCGGAGAAGCTGCCGAGATGTCCGGATGCTACCCAGGTCTGAGGGTTCATGAGGATCGCACAGTCAACACCTACATTGTAGGGATTTTCCTGTACAAACTTCTGCCACCACGCCTTTTTAACATTATTCTTAAGCTCTACACCGAGATTACCGTAATCCCAGGTGTTCGCCAGTCCGCCGTATATCTCGGATCCGGGATATATAAATCCTCTTCCTTTCGCAAGAGTTACGATTTTGTCCATTGTCTTTTCCATAATGATGCTTCCTTTCAAGGTCAATTTGATGTGAAAACATAAATCGCCAACATACGTTTTGTAATTTTATCACAGTAAAGCGGGGGCTTCAAGGGCTATATAACAGCGGGGACATACCATCTTTGCGTGGAAATAAGGCAAAGAGGTACGTCCCCACTGTAACTGTTTTAAATAATTATTTTTCGGGAACGAAGATCATGGTGAAATCTCCGTCAAATACATACTCATCTTCGAAATATGATTCGGGAATAAAAATGGTAAATGATCCGTCCGATTCATTTATCTCGCTTGAGGAGCTTCCAATACCCGTGTCGAAAATAAGAGTATTTCCGTCTAGTAACCAGCCTAAGTCATACTCATTCTGAGAACTTTCAAGTTCTTCTACGATCATTTCACTGAGTGAGGACATAAGGACGTCCTTCATATCAAGGAGATCCTCATAATCAGTTTCTTCATTATAGTCCAGGCCTTCCGCTTCCATTAAAATTGCGACAAATTCACGGTAGTTCTCTTCATCACTGATCTTTTCAAGGAATTCCTCACCGAATTGCTGAGGATCATAGGACAAAACTGCGGTTCCTTCATTATCACCGGTTTCAGTGAAAGTGATGTGGAAATCAAGTCCGACCTGAAGGTCTCCCAGGAAATAAGACAGTTCCCCGTAATCCTCATATCCGTCAAACATATGGAACCACACATCTCCTGTAAAGACATATGTGTATACGTAACTTGAAGAAGCAGGGAAATCTATTTCAGGTGCGGGAGGTGCGGTAACCTTGACGGTTATTTTAACATCATCGCACCCCTTGGCACTTACCGTAATCTTGGTCTTGCCTTCGGAAAGTGCGGTAATTGTAATGATCTCATCGTCGATCTCAGCCTCGGCGATATCTTCGTCCTCTACTTCAATCTTTACTTTAGACAGATCGTCAAAGTTTTCGATCTCAACTTCAAACTCTTCTCCCGCTTCCAATTCAACTTTCTTATCGGAAAGCTCGATGGAGATCTCTTCTTCCTCTTCTTCACGTACCTCGGGCTCGTCAGGCTGAGAACCTATGGAAGGCGCTGTACATGCGGTAAGCATGAGTGAAAGACAAAGGGCTAATAATCCGAATTTCTTTTTCATAGTACCTCCAAAACCGTAAAACAAAAGATCAAAGCGCAGACAGCACTTCAAGGGACTTAAAATGCTTATCCATAAAACGCTTCTCATAATCCGTAGTGAGTTTAAACAACTCATCCTCGGCAGGATCCGTAAGTTTAAAAGTATACAGATGCCTCAGGTCGGCATTTACAATCCTATCAACTGCTGCGATGACAGCTTCGTTAAAAACTCTTCCTGCGGGAAGTCCGGGAAATTCTCCGTTTATCACAATGGCCCTGAGCACAAATATGCACCTTACAAGTCTGTAGGAAAAATTGCTGTTGTTCAGTGCAAGCAGGGATGCATAAAGGAGTCCCAGCATAGCCGTGGAATCTTCTCCCTCAACGCAATAATAATCTGCAATCTCCGCAAAATAAGACGCATATGAGGCCAGTTCGATATCAGTTCTGAATTCCTCGAAATAATTGGATATATCCGCATCATTCAGATAGTATGCGCTCTGTCCGTGACTAAGCTTAAACTCTCCGAATGCAAAACTTTCCGAAGATGCCGCAAAGCGTGAGGAAGGTTTTCTTGCGCCTCTTACAAATACATTCAGCTTACCTTCAGTACCTGTAAGAAGGGTTATGAGTCTGTCATTTTCACCGGCAGGTCTGGATCTTAACACCATCCCGGTGCAGGAAAAAATATCATTCATAACTGCGATTTATCAAATCCGAAGTTTTTAAGGAGAATATCCGAATCTCTCCAGTCCTTCTTAACCTTAACCCAGAGTTTCAAATATACTTTGCTCTCGCAGAGCTCTTCAATCTCGGGACGGGCTTTGGATCCGATTTCTTTTAACTTGCTTCCGCCTTTTCCGATGATCATTCCCTTATGGGAATCCTTCTCGCAGTAGATGGTGGCATCGATGTAATACATGTTTCCTTCGTACTTCATGGAATCGATTCCTACCGCAAGTCCGTGGGGAATCTCTTCTCCGAGGCACATGAGAGCTTTCTCTCTGATGATCTCGGCTGCGATCTGCTTAACGGGCTGATCGGTTATGGTGTCTTCATCATAGAAGGGCTCACCTACCGGAAGGTATTTAAAGACGGTATCCACAAGATCGTCTACGTTCTTATCCTTAAGTGCCGAGATGGGAATTACTTCTTTGAAATCCATATGTGCACTGTAGGTAGCGATAAACTCAAGGAGCTTATCTTTAGCTATGGTATCGATCTTGTTGATTACCAGAATGATCGGAACATCAAGGGTATTAAGCTTGGTGCAGATGAGTTCCTCTGTTTCAGTGAAGCGGTCCGCGGGCTCAACAAGCCACAGGATAAGATCCGCATCCGCAAAGGTGCTCCATGCGCTTGATACCATGTAATCGCCGAGTTTACTTCTGGACTTGTGAATACCGGGAGTATCGAGGAATACAATCTGTCCTCTCTCATCGGTAAACACGCCCCTTGCCTTCTTACGTGTGGTCTGAGGCTTGGGTGAAGTGATTGCGATCTTCTGGCCGATTATTCTGTTTACAAGTGTGGATTTGCCGACGTTGGCTTTACCGATGACGCCGACAAAACCGGATTTTTTTTCTGACATATAATTACTTTCTTTTGTGACAAGGGGTCGGACCCCCTGTCACAAATTATACGGCTTATTAGTGTTTATTTGTTATTTTGTGACACGGGGTCCGACCCTTTGTCACAAGGCTGATTGTTAGTTACAGGTGCTGCTTTAGTAAGACTATTCATGGTCTGCTGATAAGCATCGTACTGAGCCTTCTGCTTGGAAGCTGCCTTTGCTGCAAGCTTGGCTGCTCTCTTATCGGAAGCCATGTAAAGGATCCACTTAACGATTGCGAAGATTACGAGTCCCCAGAAGATGAGGTAAATGAAGTGACCTACGAACCATACTGCAAAGTTCTTGAAGAAGTTTCCGATGTCCTTAAGCTGCTCGGAGAAACCTTCCTTCATTCTCTGCCAGGTGGTGGGCTCTTCATAAACAACGGGAGTGTACTCAACAACTTCGCTGATGTTTAAATATACTGTAGCATAGTTAACCTTGTTGTCATAGGTACGGAGCTGGCTTTCCATGCTCTCAATCTGATATCTGACATTTGCAAGTCTGTCCTCGATGTAGATCATGTCTTCGATGGACTCTGCTTCTCTTAAGAACTCCTCAAGACGTGCTTCCTCATCCCTTAAGGTCTTCTCATGAGCTTCAAGATCAACGTAAGTAAGAGTGATATCTTCTACGTTCTGAGTTCTGTTGGTAATGTTTCCCGCATTACCGATCTCTTTAATAAAATCATCAAGCTTCTCGGCAGGGATTCTTACGGTAAGATCTGCATGTCTTTCAACAACCTCTCCGTAATAACGGCTTCCGTTGTAGGTATTGATGGACTCAAGATATCCGCCGTGTGAATTAACGTAAGATTCTACATCAGCATAGAGTTGATCGAATTCCTTGGTCTCAACGTCAAGATATGAAGTGGTAATAAGCTTTCTGCTGGTATCAACGGTGGTGGGAGTCGAAACACTTGATCCGGTGGAATCATCCATCTTCACCTCGGATCCTTCAAATCCGTAATCATAGTCATAATAATCTGCAGTTTCGGCTGCATACTCGGCGCCGTTTGCGGCCGAAGGCGCTACGGCATAATTTCCCCCAGCGCTGTCAGCCGAATAAGAGTTTCCGCATCCTGCAAGCATGGATGCGCCGAGTACGGTTACAATCGCAAGTTTTCCGAACAGATTCATTCTTTTCATAATGTTCCTCCTGCAAAATAAAACAGATATTTACAGCAGATTCTCCAGTTTTCCGAAAAGCTTCTCATTGTCGCGGATGATTTTCTCGTTACCGACTACAACCAGTTTGTTATCCGACATCATCTCTTTGATGTACTCGGAAGTCTTCCTGATGTCATCAGGGGTACAATCGAGAACTTCATCCCTTATCTTCTGAAGGTCTTCTTCGGTGATACCTGACATGTACGCATTAAAGCTTCTTGAGCCCTTTGCCGAAGGCGTAAGCGGAAGATCCATATCGCTGATGGTACCGATGATCAGCTTGGTCATTCCTCTCTCGTCTGCGTCAAAGTTTGCAACAGCCTCTGCTGCCCCTTCATATACATCGACGGTTTTAGTCAGGTTCGGGTCACGATATGAAACAAAATATCCTGTTCCGGCAGGAGTAAATGCATTCATTACGCCATATGCTCCGCCTTTAACTCTTACATTCATCCACAGATAATCATATCCGAGGAATACTTTGAGGACTTTAAGTGCTCCGGTAAAGGTAAGTCCATGTCTGTCATAGCGTCCCGCTCTGCAGACAAATACCACCTGTCCTGAAGTGATAAGTCCTTCGTTATTGCGAACAAGCTCGATAGTCTGTGAAACGGGTCTGTGCTTTTCGGTAAAGAGCTCTTCTCTAAAGTCCGCAATTCTTTCTTTTAACAGATCTGCTTCGGTGCGGTCACCTGTGAAATCAACGATCATATTCTCGGTGCGAAGGATAAGTCCGAGAACGTATTTAAGGTTCTCTGTCATATCTCCTGCTACTGCATCGTAGTTATTAAGCAGATCGCAGATAAATCTGTAGTAAGTTACTCCCTGGATGAGATCCGAAAAAGCTGACTGCTTGGAAACGGATGCCATTGCTCTTGCTGCGGCAATTGAGTGACCTGCTCCAAGGAAGCTTGACTGCATGGAGTTTTTGATCTCAACAAGGATATCCTTGATTCTGCGAAGATCCGAGAACTTGGATTCAAGAAGGATCTCTCTGATCAGATCGAAGGACTCTGCAGATCTTTCATTAAAATACTTAGCCTTTATCTCAAAGGTAGGTACAAACTTTTCTCTTTCGTGGAAGCGTGAGTAAGCTTCTGTTGATACGTTAAATCCGCCCATCACAAGATCAATCATGGGATTTAATTCTTCATATCTGTGCTGCCCTGTATCAACCATGCTGAGGACGTCACGAAGAAGTCCCACATAGGGAAGGTGCTGGGTTCCAATCTTATCGATCTTATAAGCAAGGCGCAGATATCCGATCTTTCTGGTATCTATCTCATGGAAAATAAAGGGTACTCCGTCCTCATCCGTGATCTCGTTGCACAAAGGCTCGATCCCACGCTTAAGGTCTGCTCTTGTAAGCATGGGAAGTGAATTGATTGCAGCTTCTGAATCGGGAGTATCGCGGAACTTATTAAGTCCGTCGATGATCTTATCGACTGCCTTTTTATCTTCGGGAGTAAACTCTGCCTGAATCCTGTCGAGCATCTTACGAAGCTCTTTATCCTTGGTCTCCTGAACTCCCTCGGTGGGACGAACGCATACGTATGACTTATGTTTATTTCCGATGAAATATTTTCTGACGAGCTTTTCAAAATAGCCGGTCTCTATATTTTCCCTGAGGAAATCATATGCATCTTCTGCCTCGATATAATCAAAGGGCTTGGAATCATCATAGAGCCATGAATCAAGCATGGTGATGCCGTACATAAGTCCCTTGGGATATCTTCCAAAGTCTGCTTCTCTGTAACGAAACTCACTTGAATCGATGGCAGCTCTCAGAGCATTTTTATCAAAGCCCTTCTTGGCCACTGTCTCGATGGTCTCAGTAATAAGCTGACCGAACCTGGTCTCCATGCTCATTGCAGCATCTTTACCTACGATGCTGTAGAAAGGCTGTCTTACGGAAGTCTCAAGACGGCTTGATACATCTCCAACAACGCCCTGCTCAACCAATATCTTACGAAGGGGCGCACCGGGGTTTGCAACAAGTGCATAGTCGATCATCTCGAATGCAAGTCTTGTCTTGGTATCAAGCGCTTCTTCCAGCGCAAAGTTAACTGAGAAGAATGTATTCTCATCCGCATTCTCACCTTGTGAAAGAGGACACTGCTTCATTACCTTAACAGGCTGTGAAAATGCCTTCTGGATTCCTACGGATGAATCGATATCAAGCTGATTAAATCTTGAGAGATACTTTCTGTCAATGAACTCCAGATCCGAAAGGAAATCAGAATTTCCGTAGAGATAAATGTAGCTGTTTGAAGGATGATAATATCTTCTGTGGAAATCAAGGAACTGCTCGTAAGTGAGCGAAGGAATATAATCCGGATCTCCACCGAATTCAACTCCGTATTCATTGTCCGGGAAAAGAGAGAACATGGACTCGGAGGAAATGATATCTTCTGCGGAAGACCTTGCTCCCTTCATCTCGTTATAGACAACACCGTTTATGATGAGCTTTCCATCCTCATCATATTCATAGTGCCATCCTTCCTGACGGAAGATGCTTTCATTCTTATATACGTTGGGATAAAAGACCGCATCCAAATAGACATGCATGAGATTCCTAAAATCGGAATCATTCGTGGATGCAATGGGATAAACTGTTTTATCGGGAAAAGTAAATGCGTTGAGGAATGTATTAAGAGAGCCCTTAGCGAGTTCTACAAAGGGATCCTTAAGAGGGAACTCCCTGGATCCGCATAATACGGAATGCTCAAGTATATGTGCAACACCTGTCGAATCGGTGGGAGGTGTTCTGAATCCTATGGCAAATACTTTGTTGGAATCATCGTTTTCAATGACCGAAATTCTTGCTCCGGTCTTTTTGTGTGAAAGGAGATATCCTACGGAGGCAATGTCCTTCAGTTCTCTTTTCTCAATAAGGTCGTAGTTTCTTAGCTTTTCTGTATCCATACCAATCCTTTTCGAATGTGAAGATCAGACAGTAAGTAAAGCGAGTTTGCTACCTTTCAATTCCTGTATCAAAAGGCCTGCTTCTTTTTTCTCATCTTCACTCATAGAAACAAGTTCTTTGATCTTAATATATTTTGTTTTATAAACCTCTTCTTCGGAACCGAAGAGATGTTTTTTCTTAACCTTGATACTGACTCTTACATCAGTATTCATCTGTTTGAAGATCTGAAATACAAAGTCATCGGAAGTAAGATAATAAAGCACAGTCTCGAGAGTGTCTTCATCGGAGTAATGAGGAAGAATGCTCTCTGCGACTACTTTGCGAAACTTGAACAATATATCATCATTAAGCGTGATCTCTTTGAGGGTATATTTAGAACCTACAAAGAAGCTTCCCGCATCCTGCATGAAATATTTATAATCTTCGTAAATCTGTTTTGTCACTGCTCTCTTGTATCCTCAATTACTTCAATCTTGTAACCGGTAATCTCCATTGCATCCCTTACTGCCTTCTCAGACATCTTGGCATACTCCGCAACTTCCTTAACGGTTACTTTTCTCTCAAGAGATTCGGCAAGTTCCATAGCCTTGTCGTAAACCTTGTTGGTCTTATCTAAGATCTTATCAGCAATCTCATCTTCTGCAGATGCTTCACCGATAAGCTCTTCCATTGCATCCATTGCAAGCTTCATAAGGAAGCCTTCAACGTCCTCGGGCTTTTCCTGGGAATCAAGGATCAGTACTCCTTTGCAAAGAGCTGCGTTGCCTTCACCGATGAGGTCTTCTAAGAGAACGCCCTGTCCGGTGTAGATCCTTGCAAGCTGCGCAATGTCCTTAAGATAGCAATTGATGAGGATGTCCATTGAGGCCCTGTCTCCTGCCATAGCGCTCATGGCGAAGGCTTTCTTTTCACCATCGGAATAAACAGGGAGCTCGTCCAGTTCCTTGATGTATTCATTAAGGTAATCGGTGTCAATCTTATCAAGGGCAAACTCGGAAAGAACAGCTTCGTTTTCCGAAGGTGTGATGCCGCCTGTGCCTGCGATGTCCTTGGCATGAAGGGATTCATCTCCGGAAAGCTTGATCTCCCATCTGATGCCGCGGCCCTTAAGGTAATCAAACACCATCTGAGTCTGGGTCTCATCGAGTTCAAGGGGTGCAAGCATCTCCTCGATGTCATGCTTATCTATGAAACCTCCCTGAGTCGCCGCTTTATGTCTCAGCGCTTCGAGAGTTTTACCGAATGCTACTTCTTTATCCATCATTAACCTCTGACGTGGGAATGTTTAAACAGGTGTGTGGAGCAATACTCATGTGAGCCCACACATTTCGAGCAATATCTGAACTCCATATCGGGATCGGATACGTCGGTCTTGCCGCAAATGGAGCACTTGTGCCTGTACATAGTTCCGGCATGCATTTTAGGAGCTTTATCGGTCTTAGGCGCTTCCGTACTCCTGCCGCTGTTGTATTTACGTCTGAAACTGTTTTGTCTGTGAATCTGGTAAGGATTTAGGACCTTGCCCTTGATATTACTCAGATAGAAGATCAAAACGTTGAGTGCCGTAGCCAAAACGGCGCATCTTACAATAGGACCGCCGAAGAGGAGCATAAACAGCAGATATACGCTGTCTACAACTCCGAGCCATTTCATCTTGATGGGGATGACAAAATAGATGTAAATGAGTCTTTCGGGGAATGTCAGCGCATATACAAGGTAAAGGGACATATTGATGTAATAGGTGCTGAACGCATACCAGAAGTATCCGGTATTCGAAAGCTCGTTGTACATTCCGGCGTTGATCGTATTATTTGCAATCTGGAAGTATTTGAATTGTTCATAAGTATCGATCAGATCGTAGCCGTAATGAAGGCAGAGGTATCCGAAACATACGAATGAAAAGAAAACGGTCATAAGGATTCCGCCGAATATAAAGAGGTTATATTTAACAGTTCCCCAGGTTCTCTCGAGAATATTACCGATCCAGTAACAGCAATACATCATCAGTATTATGAAAAGGAATCCTAAAAAGGTCGGCATTCCCTCGCCTTCATAATAATTGGGCGGAATGAGGACCCAGGTAAAGATTCTCCAAATCTGTCCGTGGATGATCTGATATGGATCCAAGGCCAGATAATACATAAGTGAAGGGAAGACCATCTGGACTATATATCCCACCGCATAACCCATGATCAGCCAAAGCGTCAGGTTAGGGATGGCGTACTTACGAATTTTCTTATTAAAATTGCTCAAAATATCACTCCTGAAATAAGGATTTAAAACCTTGTAAAGTTTACCATTTTCGTGAGGTTATAACAAGTTTGGGGTCCCCACTTAATAAAACCTTAATACGGAGTTTATAATGTTGCTTTTTACCCCTTTGTCCCTATATAATTGTTTGATGTGGTTTTGAAAACCATGTAATAGGTAAGATTTTTTCACACTTGAGGTTTGAAATGGAATCAAATGTTGTAAGACTTGGAATCGATATAGGATCCACCACCGTTAAGGTTGCTTTCATCGACGAAAACGGCGGTATTCTTTTTTCGGATTATAAAAGACATTTTGCCAAGATCAGAGAGACCCTCAGCGATCTCTTAAGTGATGCATATAAAAAGCTGGGTAACAAAGAGATTCACCCCATGATCACCGGATCCGGCGGACTTACTCTTGCAAAGCACCTGGGTATTCCTTTTACACAGGAAGTTATTGCTGTATCCACATCCCTCAGAACTCTTTGTCCCGGAACCGACGTAGCCATCGAGCTGGGTGGCGAGGATGCGAAGATCATCTACTTCGAAAACGGTAATGCGGAGCAGCGTATGAACGGTATCTGCGCAGGCGGAACGGGTTCATTCATCGATCAGATGGCTTCCCTTCTTCAGACAGATGCATCGGGACTCAATAAATATGCGGAGAGCTATCAGTCCCTTTATACCATCGCGGCTCGTTGCGGCGTATTTGCAAAGACCGATATCCAGCCTCTTATTAATGAAGGAGCTACCAAGGAAGACCTTGCCGCTTCCATTTTCCAGGCAGTTGTTAACCAGACCATTTCAGGTCTTGCGTGCGGTAAGCCCATCCGTGGCCATGTCGCATTCTTGGGAGGTCCTCTTCACTTCCTTCCCGAACTCAAGAAAGCTTTCATCAGAACTCTTAAGCTCGATGATGAGCATATAATGAAGACCGACAATTCACACCTTTTTGCTGCAATCGGATCAGCCCTTTGCACCGAAGGTGATGTTTCCTATTCTCTCGAAGAGATGGTAGAAAAGCTCGCTTCCCCCATTAAGATGGAGTTTGAAGTTGCGAGAATGGATCCTCTTTTTGCAACCGAGGAGGATTACAAGGAATTTAAAGCACGCCATGATAAGACCTGCGTCGGAAAGGGCGACCTTAAGGATGCCAAGGGTAATCTTTTCATGGGAATCGATGCAGGTTCCACCACCACCAAGATTGCGCTGGTAGACTCCGAAGGAAAGCTGGTTTACTCATTCTATTCGGGTAACGACGGAAGTCCCTTAAAGACCGCTATCAGATCCGTAACTGAGATCAAAGAAAACCTTCCCGAAGGTGCAAGAATCGCAAGAGCATGTTCTACCGGTTACGGCGAAGCTCTTCTTAAGTCGGCATTCTTACTTGATGACGGCGAGGTTGAAACCGTAGCTCACTATACCGCAGCTGCATTCTTCGACCCCAGCGTCGATTGTATCCTGGACATCGGCGGACAGGATATGAAGTGCATCAAGATCAAAAACAATACGGTTGATTCCGTTCTTTTAAACGAAGCATGTTCATCGGGATGCGGATCGTTCATCGAGACATTCGCTAAGTCCCTTGACTATTCCGTAATCGATTTTGCTAAGGAAGCACTCTTTGCTCCCCACCCCATCGACCTGGGAACCAGATGTACCGTATTCATGAACTCCAAGGTTAAGCAGGCTCAGAAGGAAGGCGCAACCGTTGCCGACATCTCCGCAGGTCTTGCTTATTCCGTAATCAAGAACGCACTCTTTAAGGTAATCAAAGTATCCGATGCTACAGAGCTCGGAAGAAATATAGTAGTACAGGGCGGTACTTTCTATAACGATGCAGTCCTCAGAGCATTTGAAAATATCGCAAATTGTAAAGCTGTCCGTCCCGACATCGCAGGTATCATGGGTGCATTCGGTGCTGCTCTCATCGCAAGGGAGCGTTATGAAGACGGATATAACACCACAATGCTGAGCCTCGATGAGATCATTAATCTCGAGTTCACCACATCCATGACCAAGTGTAAGGGATGTACCAACGCATGCCGTCTTACCATCAATCGTTTCACCGGCGGAAGACAGTTCATCTCCGGTAACAGATGCGAGCGCGGTATCGGCGGTGTTAAAAATAAAACCGGCGTACCCAATCTCTTCGATTATAAGATCAAGAGACTCTTCTCATATCAGCCTCTCGAGCTTAACGATGCTCCAAGAGGAACCGTTGGTATTCCCAGAGTCCTAAACATGTATGAGGATTATCCTTTCTGGTTTACCTTTTTTACAAAGCTCGGATACAGGGTAGTACTTTCACCTGCATCGACGAGAGCAATTTACGAACTCGGTATCGAATCCATTCCATCCGAGTCAGAGTGTTATCCCGCTAAGATCTCACACGGACATATCGAGTGGCTCATTAAGCAGAATGTGGACTTCATCTTCTATCCCGCTCTCTTTTACGAGAGAAACGAGTTTAAGGAAGCAGGAAACCACTATAACTGCCCCATCGTCACTTCCTATTCCGAGAATATTAAGAACAACGTAGAGTCCATCACCAACGGTGACGTAGTATTTAAGAATCCTTTCATGAACTTCTCGTCAAAGGAGACCATAAACTACGCTCTGAAAAAAGAATTCGAGACCATTCCTCCTTCAGAGATCGAGGCTGCTGTTTCCGCTGCATGGGATGAACTTGCAAAGGCAAGAAAAGATGTCTCCGATGAAGGCGACAAGGCTCTTCAGTATCTGAAAGAAACAGGAAAGCACGGTATAGTCCTTGCCGGTCGTCCTTATCACTGCGATCCCGAGATCAACCACGGTATCCCCGACCTGATCACTTCATATGACATTGCGGTTCTTACCGAGGATTCCATCTCACATCTGGGATGCGTTGACAGACCTCTTATCGTAATGGACCAGTGGATGTACCACTCAAGACTCTATGCAGCTGCTTCTTATGTAAGAACAGTTGATAACCTGGATCTTGTACAGCTCTTCTCATTCGGATGCGGACTTGATGCGGTTACCACCGATCAGGTTAACGATATCCTCTCAGGCTCAGACAAGATCTACACCTGTCTTAAAATCGATGAGGTTAATAACCTGGGTGCTGCAAGAATCCGTATCAGATCACTTCTGTCCGCAATCAAGGTTCGTGAAAAGCAGGGCAAGACTCATGTCACCAGGCCTACCAATATCGAGAAGGTAATCTTTACCGAGGAGATGAGACAAAACTATACGATCATTTGTCCTCAGATGTCTCCCATCCACTTCGATGTTCTGGAGCCCGCATTCAGATCCGCAGGATATAACCTTGTGGTACTTGAAGACAGTGACAAGAACGCAATCGATACCGGACTCAAATATGTAAATAACGATGCATGCTATCCTTCACTCCTTGTAGTAGGACAGCTGATGCAGGCAATCGAGTCCGGCAAATATGATGTTAATAAGACTGCTCTTATCATCACCCAGACAGGCGGCGGATGCAGAGCGACCAACTATATCGGATTCATAAGACGAGCTCTTAAGAAAGCAGGACTGGAGCACATCCCTGTTATCTCACTTAATCTCGGTGGAATCGAAGTTAATCCCGGATTCAAGATCAACCTGGATATGATCTATCGCCTTGCACTTGGTGCAACCTTCGGTGATATCTTCATGAGATGCGTATACCGCATGCGTCCTTACGAACTTGAGAAGGGCTCCGTAAATGCGGTACACGAGAAGTGGGTTAAGGTTTGTCAGGAATTCCTTTCCACGAAAAAGAAACCGAACTTCTTCAAATTCCGCAAGATGTGTGTACAGATGATCAGGGAATTCGATGCAATTCCTGTCGATGAAACCCTTGTTAAGCCTAAAGTAGGTATCGTAGGTGAGATCCTGGTTAAATATTCACCTTCAGGAAATAACCACCTCGTTGAACTTCTCGAAAATGAAGGAGCCGAGGCTGTTTCACCCGACCTTATGGACTTCATGCTCTACTGCTTCTACAACCAGGTATATAAAGCAGACGAGCTCGGAATGAGTAAGAAAGCAAAGAGATATTGTAACCTCGGAATATGGGCAATCGAAAAACATCTCCGCGGAATATGCACGAAGGAGTTTAGAAAGTCTAAACACTTCACTCCTCACACTCCCATCAAGGAGATCGCAGAGCTTGCAAAGCCCATCGTATCAATCGGCAATCAGACAGGTGAAGGATGGTTCCTGACAGGTGAAATGATTGAGCTGATCCACGACGGAGTTCCAAATATCGTATGCTGCCAGCCTTTCGCATGTCTTCCCAACCACGTTGTAGGTAAGGGCGTAATCAAGGCCATCAGACATGCACATCCCGGATCAAACATTGTCGCAATCGACTACGATCCCGGTGCATCGGAAGTAAACCAGCTGAACAGAATCAAGCTCATGCTTGAAGCAGCGAAGAGAAAGATTAAAGAAAACGCATAACAAATGAAACACGAGGACGCCCCAACTATCCCTCGGGTCCTGCCGCGACGCATAACTGTCTCGCTTTTCGGGATCAAGCGGCCATAGAACGATAATTGTTCTGACTCATGCCGCAGACCACCGAAGTCTCGACAGCTTATGCATTCGCGTCACCCGGGATAGTTGTGACGTCCTCTTGTTTTACATTATTTTTTTGATTTCATTTAGAACGCACTTCTTATCCCCGGTCCAGAGGGGGGCGACGAGGATCTTCTTCGGCCCGTCACCGGTAAGTCTGTGAACTATTACATCATCAGGAATAAGCGGAATGAGTTCCTTGAGTAGGTCCATATACTCTTCCATGGTCATCACCGGAACTTTTCCCAACTTGTAATCTTCATAGAGGTCGGTACCTTTAAGGACATGTAAAAGCTGAAGTTTAATTCCCTGAATTCCGGATGCACAGACGTACTTTACGGTCTCCTTCATGTCTTCCGTTGATTCGCCGGGAAGTCCTAAGATCACATGGACTATGGTCTCGATTCCGATTTCTCTAAGTCGTTTGACGCATTCATCGTAAACCTTAAGTTCATATCCTCTTCTAATGTACTCTGCTGATTTAGGATGAATTGTCTGAAGTCCAAGTTCTATCCAAATAGGCTTAATCTTGTTTAATTCAGCGAGAAGTTCATACATCTCATCGGAGATTGAATCAGGTCTTGTTCCGATTGAAACAGCCACTATATCATCAGGCTCCATGGCCTGTCTGTAAACATTCTCTAAGTACTTTATATCCCCATAAGTATTGGTAAAACTCTGGAAATATGCGATATATTTGGCATCCTGTCCTGTTTTGGCGGACACACGTGCTTTGGCTTCTTCTATCTGGTCGAGAATGGATTTGCCGCGGCATGCCGCAAAATCGCCGGAGCCTCCCTCGGAGCAAAAGATGCAGCCTCTCGTGTCAATGGAGCCGTCCCTTACAGGGCATGTGACATCCGCCTGAAGAGACAGTTTGTAGACTTTGCATCCGTATTCTTTTTTCAAATACTCGTTTAATGTGACCAATTATAAATCCCGCGATATCTGAATTATTTACGGCAAATAATACCTTGATTATTATCCGCTCGTCTAATAATCTGTAATTACGTACTCAACTATACCACATTACATCAAGGAGAATCTTATGTTTGATTTCAAATATTTCGCACCCACAAAAGTCCTCTTCGGAAAAAACACAGAGGATAAAGTAGCCGAGCTCATCAAAGAATTCGGCGGAAGCAAAGTCCTCATCCACTACGGCGGCGGGTCCGTTATCCGCTCAGGCCTTATGGATAAGGTTAAGGCGCAGCTTGAAGCAGCCGGAATCAAGTACGTTATGCTGGGCGGTGCGGTACCCAATCCCCATCTTCAGCTGGTTTACGAAGGAATCGAACTTTGTAAAAAAGAAAACGTCGATTTTCTCCTTGCTGTAGGCGGAGGCAGCGCTATCGATTCAGCAAAGGCCATCGGATACGGACTGGCAAACGGCGGGGATGTATGGGATTTCTATGACGGAAAGCGTAAGGCTGAAGGCAGCATGCCTCTCGGCGTAATCCTTACCCTTGCCGCAACAGGAAGCGAAATGAGTGACTCTTCCGTTATCACCAAAGAAGAAGGACTCATTAAGAGAGGCTACAGCTCCGATTTCGGACGTGCAAAGTTTGCAATCATGAATCCAGAGCTTACCATGACTCTTCCCGATTATCAGACCGCATGCGGATGCACCGACATCATGATGCACACCATGGAAAGATATTTTACCAACGGCGGAAACATGGAGATCACAGATTCCATGGCTGAAGCATTACTCAGAACAGTTAAAAAGAATTCAATCATCCTTCGCGACGATCCCAAGAACTATGATGCAAGAGCCGAGGTTATGTGGGCAGGAAGCCTCTCTCACAACGGACTTACCGGATGCGGTAATGACGGCGGGGATTGGATGACTCATAAGCTGGAGCACGAGCTTGGCGGATTGTTTGATGTAGCTCATGGTGCAGGCCTTGCCGCAATCTGGGGAAGCTGGGCAAGATACGTATATAAGGATTGCCTTCCCAGATTCAAGAGATATGCTCTTAACGTAATGGAAGTTGAGAATAAGGGAACTGACGAAGAGATTGCCCTTGCGGGAATCGAGGCAATGGAGGATTTCTACAGAAGCATCAACATGCCCACCAACCTTCGTGAACTGGGAATCACCGCAACCGATGAAGACCTTGTAACAATGGCTCGTAAGTGTGCCGTCGGCGTAGGCGGAGGAAAAGGTTCTGCCAAGTTCCTTAAAGAGGAAGATATGCTGGCTATATACAGAGCAGCGATGTGATTATGGTATAATCATAAGAAATGATTATATTGGAGATTTGTGATGTTTCATTTAAAAGAATGCCTTGATAAAGGTCAGGTTTATATAATCGCAGAAATGTCCGCAAACCACGGCGGATCTTTAGAGAATGCCCTTAAGATCGTAAGGGAATCCAAGAATGCCGGTGCGGATTGTCTTAAGATCCAGACTTATACCGCAGACAGTCTTACAATTGATTGCGATAATGAGTATTTCAAGATAAAAGGCGGTCTCTGGGACGGATATAAACTTCACGACCTGTATAACGATGCTCTCACACCCTATGAATGGCACAAGGCCATTAAGGACGAATGTGACAAGGTAGGAATCGACTTCCTATCAACTCCTTTTGATAAAGAAGCCGTTGATTTCCTTGAAGATCTGGGCATAGAGTGCTACAAGATTGCCAGTTTTGAGATGGTTGATCTGCCTCTTATAGAGTATGCGGCATCCAAGGGAAAACCCATGATCATCTCAACCGGAATGTCTTCTATTGAAGAAATGAAGGATGCAATCGATGCTTGTAAGCGTTCAGGAAATGATCAGATCGTAATGCTTAAATGCTGCAGCGAATATCCCGCTCCCTGGGAAGATATGCACCTTGGAAACATTCCCGACATGAGAGAAAAGCTGGGTGTTCCCATCGGACTCTCCGACCACTCAGCAGGCAGCCTGGGTGCTGTTGTCGGAACATCACTTGGTGCGTGCGTAATCGAAAAGCATATCAAGATCGACGGCGTTGAAAGTGCGGACTCTAAGTTCAGCATGACCATCGAGGAGTTTGCTCAGATGGTTAAGGACGTAAGAAACGCTACTCTCATCCGCAAGGGTCCCTGCTATGAACTTACTAACGGTGAAAAGAGTTCGATGATCTTCAGAAGAAGTCTTTTTGCAATTCAGGATGTCAAAGCAGGCGAGAAGTTTACCGAAGAAAACCTGGGCATCATAAGACCGGGTTACGGCATTCTTCCCAAGTATAAAAAAGACCTCGTAGGAACCGCTGCAAAGCGCGATATCAAACGAGGCGAACCCATCACCGAGGAAGATTTATGATTCTACTTCTCAGCAATAATGACAATGTAAAACTTCTCAAGGACAAACTTGATAAAGACTACGAGGTTGTCCTTTACCACGATAAGGTAACACCCGAATACATCAAGGAACTTAATCCCGAGATTGTAATCAGCTACAATTATTCCCATATCGTTAAAGAGGACGTAATAGACCTTCTTGGTGATAAGATCATCAACATGCACTGTTCTCTTTTACCCTGGAATAAGGGAGCTTCTCCCAATATCTGGAGCTTTATCGATGATACTCCCAAGGGCGTTACGATCCATGTACTTGAAAAGGGACTTGATACCGGAAGACTTCTCCTTCAGGAAGAAGTAACTTTCGATGAAGAAACAGAGACCCTTGCTTCGACATATAACAAGCTTCAGGAAACCATCGTCGATCTTCTCGTCTCAAATCTTGAGGATATTCTGGGCGGAAACATTGTTCCCACAGAACAAAAAGGCGAAGGTTCCTATCACAGAACCTCCGACCTTAAAGCTCTCTTAAACGGAAGAGAAATCGATTATAATATGACGATTAAACAATTTAAAGAATTTATAGCTATGTGACAGAGGGTCCGACCCCATGTCACATTCCAACCATCTTGCGGTACTTAATCTCCGCAATGTTCCAGTCATCGAAAGTATCGATGTCCTGAACTTCCATATCATCTACGATAAACGGCGCTGTAGAGGCGGGAACTAATGAATGTCCCTCGATCAGCGTCTTTGTTTTTTGAAAATAAAACTGTCCGGCATCGTGATAGAACGGCTCAAGGTCCTGGGATCTTGCAAATTCATTCTCAGGCCATTTGTACTTAAGGCTCTCATCCTCAATAACAAAGCATCTTTGAGGAGGAAATGAGAATCTTACAACAGGTACAAGTGCGTCCTTACCGGATGACTGAAGCTGTTCAAATGCAGTCTTTAATTTCTCGGAAGTGATAAAAGGCGCTGTGGGATAGATGCAACATGCGTAATCAAATTCTTCTCCCAGCTTCTTATACTCGCCGAGAACTTCTTTGATAACTTCTATTGTAGGAGCATGGTCATCAGCTTTCTCAGCGCTTCTGAGAAAAGGGACCTCTGCTCCGTAGCTTTCCGCGATTCTTGCAATCTCCTCGTCATCTGTTGAAACCATAACTTCATCAAATATTCCGCTGTTAAGTGCAGCTTCGATGGAATAAGCGATTATGGGCTTGCCGCAGAACTCTTTTATATTTTTGCGGGGGATTCTCTTAGAACCCCCGCGCGCAGTAATTATCGCAACAACGCTCATATGAGCCTCCGATTATTTAATCCCACTCTTCTACAGAAACAAGCTCACCGTTCTCATATACGAATGCATCTGATGTATAAGTGTTTCCGTAAACGTCGGTTACCTCATATACGATGAAGATACTGTCGTTGGTGAGATTGATATCGTCATAGTCAAGTTCAAGTTCGGATGCATAGAAAGGATCGTATGCTTCAACGTACTTTTCCTTATCAAAGCAATACCAGATGATCTGAATCTCATCATCATCTTCAAGGGTATAGTAGTAATCAGTCTCATCGTCCATGATGGTATATCCGGTGATCATACCGTTAGGGTTATCCTGATCGTAGAATACCATGAGGTAGCACTCTTCACCGTTGATCTTAACGGGGATTACACCTGACTGGTTCCACTTACCTGTATCCTCATCGGTATAGCAGTCATAAACGATATAACATGCAACTCTGTCGGAGAGCCATGTCCACTTGCTTGGAGTATCTGCAACAAGATCTCCATCATCATCGAAGAGTCCGTACTGATCCTGTCCGAGGAAATAGGTGTTTCCTTCGTCATCCTTCAAATACATCTGAGCCATAGCGGTGAGCCAATCGATCTCACTGGTAGGCATGTAGTAATGCTCAAGTCCGTCAGCATAGGTAGCTGAAGTAGCATCAAGGTGATACTCTCCTGCCTCTGCAACGGTAAATCCACCGGTGTTGTAGGTGTGAATGATGTCGCTGTTAAACCAGCTTCCCGCATAGTTCTCGGCATCGCTGACACCATAGTAGTAAGCATATGTAAGTGATACATACTCATCAAAGAAATCAACGATGGTGCTGTCGTATTCAAGTGCAGAGAATGTCTTACGACCGTCACCGTAATAATTCGTATAGTCGTAAGGATAATATGCTGTAATTCCGTGACCGAATGCGAAATCACTTTCGGTGTAATCTACTGCATTAACAACAGAGTTGATCAGTGCGGTAGAAGCTGAAATCTCATACTTATTTGCAAGAGTTACAAGGTCAACGGAGTCACTTCCCATGAATGCTCCGCAGTTTTCTCTTGCGGTAACGATCTCATAGAACTTTCTGGCTTCAAGATCGCTCTTCATTGCACCGATGTAATCGATATAAGCATCATAAACTGCTTCGACATGGCTGAGAGAGATTACTGACATAGAAGCAACCATGTCCTTGGACTTACAGAAATCCATGTAATCGGATACGATCATTTCTCTGTAGTCGCCCTCGGATACAGGCTTCTCGGCAAGGAGGTCAAGCCAGTTGGTATATGCAAGTCCGTTACCGTTAACGTAGCTTTCTGCACCGATCATGTAATCAGCAACATCCTTGAGAGACATTCCTACTTCGAGAGTACACATGTTACATGCGTCAAATACGATACTGTCGAAGTGAACTCCGGTCTTTGCAATACCGTGTCCAAGCTGATAGTCATAGATCATATCATCAGGGAAGTTCTCATCAACACCATATCCGATGGGAATTCCGCCGCCGTGATCCCAGAGAATAAGAACGTACTCATCTGCAGGATACTCTTCTGCCGCAAAGGTGATGAAATCGGTAAGTGCATCAATGTTAGCCATTGATACGGTACCGAGGTTATCAAGTTCATTGAACTTACCGTCCTTATAGCAGAATCTCTGAACTTCGTTATCGTTACAGAAGTTGTTGTTCCAATTTGTGCATCCGCCGGTCTGGATGATGATATTGGTATCATCTGTAAGCTTAGCTCTTGAAATCTCTTCAAGATCATCGGTAGCAAGTCCATTCTCACTCTCGAGATTGGATCCGATGATATAAAGCATAATTGTCTGCTTAGCCTGAACTTCCTCTTCAATAGGTTCGGGTTCGGGCTCGGGTTCGGGCTCATCTACAACAGTAGGCTGGGGATTAAGAATGGAATCAAACCAACCCTGCTTATATCCGAAGAATCCGCCGCCACCGAGAAGTGCGATAAGAAGAATTGCAACAATTGCAATAACTCCGCCCTTCTTCTTTTTCTTCTTGGGAGGTTCCTGATTGAGCCTCTCAAGAGGAGTATTCATATATACTCCCTGCTGAGTGGGAACCTGGAAAATAGGCTGGCCCTGAGGTGAGGGCTGTCCCTGAGGCTGAGCCTGGAAAATAGGCTGACCCTGGGGTGAAGGCTGTCCCTGAGGCTGGAAAGGTGACTGAGCCTGGGGTGCAGGCTGAGGTGTAGGCTGAGGCTGTACAGGTGACTGGGCCTGAACCTGAGGTGCTACAGGTGTGGGCTGGGGCTGTACAGGTGCCTGGGGCTGCACGGGTGCCTGGGGCTGTGCATTCACCTGAGATGCAGGCTGCATCTGAGGCTGTTCAAGTGGAGCTCCGCAAACCATACAGTATTTGGTTCCGTCCTCCATTTGTGATCCGCATCTTGTACAAAACATGAATCATTCTCCTATAAATTCTTTTATTGGTTTGAGATCGAGCGTCTGCTCGTTTTTAATAAGTTCGTAAAGCGCCTTTGCAATCTTAAGTGCTCCGCCTTCGGAATCACTCTCGATGTTAAGAGGCATGATGGGCTCGTGAAGTGATTTTCTAAGGAGCAGCCATCCGTTTCCGTGTTCTGCGTCACAATTGACTCTAACTCCTTCGTAGTTTTCTTTTTCAAGACTCCATCCGGGAACGCTTCCGGCATTGTCTTCAAGATACTTAAGTATCCTGTCTCCGTTTGCCTGAAGGTCGGGAACATCGCCTACATGGAATCTGAGTTCCGCACTCTCTACGGGCTGTGCAAGTCCGTCGATAAGTGCTGCAACGTTGTTGCCCTTTCCCATCTCGATGAGAAGTTTAACCATGAGGTATGCTCCGTCATCAAGGAAGTAATTCTCTTTGAAAGCACCATGTCCGCTGGTTTCGATGGCAAGCTGTGAATCGATTCCGGATTCGTTAAGTCTTATCGCTTCATCGATAACGTTACGGTAACCTCTCTTAAATCTCTTATGAACTCCGCCCTTAGCCTTGATGAAAGCTGCAAGTCCGTCGGAAGTTACTGAGTCTGTTACGATGGTAGTTCCGGGGTTGGAGTTAAGAGCAATAACAGCAAGTGCTGCAATGAGGTCGTTTCTTGTAAGTGTCTTTCCGTCGGGAAGAACTGCACCTGCTCTGTCTACGTCAGTATCGAAAATAATACCGAGGTCAGCCTTAGCATTTACCGTTGCATTCTTGATTGCTTCCGCCGCATCCTTATTCTCGGGATTTGGAATGTGATTGGGGAAGTGTCCGTCGGGATCAAGGAACTGGCTTCCGGATGTATCAGCACCGAGTTTTTCAAGTACGTCTGTTACAAAGAAACCGCCTGCTCCGTTACCGGCATCAACTACGATGTGAAGTCCTTCAAGGGGCTTATCGCCTTTGCCTGCGCCATTTACGATCTTGTCGCGAAGGTATCCGGTGTAAGTATCCATGAAGGTTTTCTTTTCCGGAACGGGAGTATCCGCCTGATCTTTATTCTCAGCGGCAAGCTTATCAGCAAGTGCTGCGATCTCTTTGATCTCGCTCTTCTCAAGTCCGCCTCTGGAGATGAAAAATTTCATTCCGTTTCTGTACCAGGGAAGGTGGCTTGCGGTGATCATGATGCTTCCGTCGTAAGGCTCATCGCCAAGGACGGTTGCCATGAACATGGCGGGTGTTGATGCAATGCCCAGGTCGTAAGCAGTTGCGCCTTCGGTGAAAATTCCCTTTGCAGAGGCATTAAGAAGTGCTTCACCTGTAAGTCTGGAATCACGACCTATTGCAATCTTGAGATTCTTCTTACCTGTTTTCTCGGAAAGAATTCTTGTAAATGCTGCTGCGATATCGCATGCTGCTTTGTTTGTAAGATTTACTTTCTCTCCGGTTTCATTTTCCAGAGCGATACCTCTTATATCGCTTCCGTTCTGAAGTTCCGAATAACTCATATTTCCTCCCTCTCACAAAACACTCTTAAGATGATTTACTATTACATCTGCGGTAGCTCTGTGACTCTTTTCTCCCGGATGGCCTCTTGATCCGAATGCATCATCTGCGGTGTCCGGAAGTTTTAAAAATGCTGCGTTTTTATCTCCACTTTCCGATATATATGACGACAAAGCCTTTTCAATCGTCACACCAAGTCCGAATCCAAGCATTCCGTATACCCATAGGATATGTGCCTGCGGGTTGGACTTTCTTACATCCTTCAGGAATTCTATGATTCCTTTTTCAATCCTCTTAAGTGCTTCGGGATCATGTTCGCCGTTTGGCAAGTTCTCATTGTGATAAACCTTACCTGTTGCAGGATCCGTGAATGCGGGATTTTGGAAAGAGAAATCATCATTGGTTCCGAGGTTTATGACAACCGCATCGGCTTTCCATGAAGAGTGATCATAATCCCTGACATTTCTCTTCGCTTCCGCGCTGTGATAAATACTTGGAAGCGTAGTATATATGTTATTGTCCCAGCCGTTTACTATTCCCCATCCGCTCTGTGATATCGACCTGTAATCCGCATCCATATCCTGTGCGATCATGTAAGCATAATTCCTTACAGAGCTGAAATAAGGAGTGATCCAGTCCATCTCCTCATGGGCGCCCAGAGCACCTTCTCCGCTGGTTATACTGTCACCGATAAATTCGATGTTGTATTTTTTCGGAGCAGGCTTACTTATCTCACCGTTTACCAGGATCTTTTTCAGATACAGAAAAGATGTCGGATCATCTACAGATGCCTGAAAATCTTTTACAATCCTGACCTTGTGTTTTACGTTAGGGTCCATGCCTTTAAAGAGCATGTATTTATTCTCACCCTCCTGAACAGGAATGTGTGCAAGCCACTCTCCGTCCAAAACAAGGCTAATCCAAGGCATATACAGATGCAATCCTGTTTCAAGAACTATACCCAGTTCAGATGCGTTCATCTCAAATTCAACGCCGCTTCCGGTCCACACCAGATTAAGCTGACCGGGCTTATCTATCGTACGTCCGCATATATGAACTTTTTCCCAAGAAGTGATTTCTGTCATATTTTTTTATCCGAGTTTACCGGTTTTGCTTCCTCCGAGGGTTGCACCACTTAAGATGTTAGTGTCGAAGGAGTATGTAACTGCAGCCTCTTCACGTACACGCTTTAATGCAAGTTCAATCATTCTGTCCAGCTGCTCTTTATATTTCATTCCCAGCGCTTCCCAGAGATAGAAAGCAAGTGATCCGGGAATAGTATTGATCTCGTTATAGTAGAACTTACCGGTTTCTTCATCGATCATGAAGTCAATTCTTGCAACACCGTTACATCCAAGCTTCTGGAAGGACTTAACAGCCATTGTACGGATTTCTTCTCTCATCTCAGGTGAAACTTCTGCGGGAATCTTTCTCGAAACTCCTGCCATTCCCTGTGATGCTCCGGTCTTTTTGCCGCCGCCGGAACAATACTTATCTTCATAGCTGAGGATATCCTTACTGTGAAGGGGCTCTTCAATCTCTGAAGCCTCCGCAACATTCTCATCACCGAGTACAGCACAGTTGATCTCACGAAGCTTTGTTATAGCATGCTCTGCAATTATCTTCCTTGCATAGGAATAGCCTTCATCGATAGCCTTGGAAAGTTCAGATCTGTTTTTGGCAACAGTTATTCCGACACTGGAGCCTGCGTTGAAAGGCTTTACGATAACGGGATATCCGATCTTCTCCTCGATATCATTCATAAGTTTTTCCATGTTCTCATAATCGGCCATGGTGTAGATGAAGCTGTCGAGAACAGGAATTCCGTTGTCTTTAAGAACAGCTTTCTGAACATACTTGTCCATTCCCACTGCCGAGGCGGTAACATCGCATCCTACAAAAGGAAGACCGAGGGTCTTGAAATATCCCTGAAGTGCACCGTCCTCAACGTTTGTTCCGTGCACAACGGGGAATGCAAGGTCTACGGCAATATCGGTCTTTTTTCCGAAGAGTCCTGCTTTGTGAGATACCATGTGCACACCGTCGCCTTCATTTATCATGATGACACGTGTGGATTTGCCAAGCAGTGCGGGGATATTGCGATAGCTTTCGATCTTACCGATATCCTCTCCAACATACATCTCATTGTTCTTGGTGAGATATACGGGAGTGACGTCATATTTTTCCTTGTCTATGGCCATGTATGCCTGAATACCCGATATTACGGATACCTCATGTTCTACGCTTCTGCCCCCGAACATCAGAGCAATTCTTGTTTTCATTTATATTTCCTCCTCGTGGGATATTCTGTAAAATACTTTCGGATTAAATATCCGGATAATAAGCAAAGCAACGATAAAAAACCTGAAGCATGCATCAGCTATGCCGATGTAATCGGATGCCATTAAAGCCGTTCCGAATTCGATCCTGTTAATTATCACACTGACATAATGGATGAAAGTGAAAATAAAACTTAATACAAGGATCAGTGATCTGATCACGGCGAACACTTTTCTGTGTGTTTCATCTGTTTTGATAATAAGCACCAGCCATGCTGCCATGATAAAAAAGGTCAAATACCTTTCTTTGATCAGTTCGATCACGGTTTCGTGACCTATGATATTGTTTATCGCATAATAAATCAGTTCCGCAGCATAATATGAAAATGTTGCTATGACAGGAAAACGGATGGATTCTTTATCTTTGATAATATTCCAAATCCATATCAGCCAGAGCACGCTCCCTGCAATAGTAAGAATGATGCGGAATATAAAAATGAATATGCCAAGGGCTGCATTTCCCGCATACTGATAAGCAAACGCAGACAGATTTATTCCGTTAAAACCACGGTATAGACCTATGATCGCGGCAGGAATAGATATCAAGGCATAAACTGCAGCGAGTATCAAGGCAACATTTGCAATTGCGTTGTATTTTTTCGTCATATCAATAATTATCCGGAAGATCATTTTCAAGAAGTATGTATTTTTTCTTATCCGTCTTGATATTCATCGCACGGTTCATTGCATCCTGAAGATTATCAAATGCCTCGACTTTTGTCTTATCAAATCCTGTCGAAATTACGCCTTCGTATATGGGTTCTGTTCTCTTTTTACCGACAAGGTAAATATAATCGCAATTTGCAGCAGCGTAAGTTCCGAACTTGAAGTTATAATCTCTTTCGTCCTCACCCAGCTCTACCATTCCGGGAGTGATGAGGATGTGCTCTCCGTTAAAAAGATGGAGCATCTCAACAGCTGCTTTGGAACCGATGGGATTGGAATTGAAGGTATCATCTATTACCGTTACGGTTCCTCTGTCAAGGAGCTGAAGTCTGTGCTCAGCAGGCTGCAAGCGTCTTACGGGAATCTTAAGATCTGAAAGTGCGATTCCGTATGTGTGGGCAACCGCTATGGCACCGAGTACGTTAATAACATTGTGAGCGCCGATCAATCTTGTAGTGAACTTTTCCTTCTCACCGTTTGGAGCGATGACGGTGAATGTGGTTCCCATATCGGATACGGATACATTCTCGGTACGGTATCCGTTCGAACTGCCTTCTCCGTACATTACGGTGTTCTTATAATTTCCCGCATTTCCGGAGATGTATTCATTATCTCCGTTCAGGAAAAGAAGTCCGCCTTCAGGAAGTGCATCACCAAGTTCAAACTTAGTCTTAACGATATTGTCCATGTTAAAGAAGGTCTCGAGATGCTGAGGTCCGATGGAAGTGATAAGTCCGTCGCGGGGATGAACGATATCACAAATCTCTTTGATCTCACCGACTTTTCTTGCACCCATTTCACAAACGAATATCTCATGAGTGCTCTTCATCTTTTCTCTTATGGTTTTAACAACACCCATGGGAGTGTTGTAGCTTTCGGGAGTTACGAGAACGTTATATTTTACGCTGAGTAATGTGTTCAGATAAAACTTAAGCGAAGTCTTACCGTAGCTTCCGGTGATACCGATAACGCGAATGTGATCGTTCTCAGCAAGAATCTTTTTAGCATCATTTATGTACCACTGTCTGACCGCTTTTTCCGCAGGGCGGTTGATGATATTGGCAAGCATAAGGATGTATGGAGTAAGGAAAATTCCGATAAGAGCAGCGGCCATACCGCCAACATGATGAAAGATGTTCTCACACACTTCGCCCAAAGCGACCAATACCGCAAGGAGTATGCATGATGTGAAAACAAGTCTCTTTGCTCTTGTGGTCATCACCAGTTTCTTTTTAGTAAATACGGATTTTAAAAACAGATAGATCCTGATATCGATTATAAGAAAAAGAATGCTTATGACAGCGGTGACAGGTGCGGAATAAACCGCCATCATCACTCCGCAGATGAGCATGAAGATGAGCTGTCTTTGTTTTCCTCGGTTATTTTTATGCCAGGTTCCGTGTTCCTCGTTGTCATAGCCGTTTAACTGAAGCATATGAAGATTAAATCTTAAGGTCACGTAATAAGCCCATGCGGCCAGCAATGCAAAAACAAGCACCAGAAACAGGTAACCGAAAAATTCTATGTTGTTGAACAGATTCATTCCAGGCATATCAGTTTAAATCAAAATCAGCTCTTATTATCCCGGTAAACACAGGGACATTCTCCGCAAACGAAAAATGGCCGGTGCCGGGAATTACCGCAAGTCCTGCTGAAGGCATCAATTTTTCCATCAGTTTGCCGTCACTTAAAGGAGTGGCTTCGTCCTTGTCACCCCATATCAGCAGCGTGTCATATTTATTCTTTTCAAAAAGATGTGTCAGATCTTCATTGACCGCTTTGACAAGACATCCCTTCATGATGGGAGTCGCATTGCGGTAATCCTCGGAGCCCTGAGTGGATCTCCACAGCTCGATGAGTTCGGAGAACATCATATATACGGGCTTGAAAAACAGGATCTTTTTAAGGATCTTATATCTGAATACCCTGACATTCTGTTTAAAACTTCTCTTAGGTCTTACACCGGCAGAATCTATAAGTACGATCTTCTCAATCTCGAAAGGCAGATCATCCCTTGCAGCCATCCTTATTATCATCCTGCCGCCGTAGGAATGTCCGATAAGGACCGCCTTTTTGATGTCCAGGGCTTTCATGAGCTTAATAAAAAACTCTGTGAACTGTCCCACATCCCAGCTCTCGGGCGGTTCGTCACTTGCACCGAATCCGGGAAGATCAAACTGAAGCACCCTGAACCTGTCGGAGATGGCATTTGCGACAACATCATAAAGAGGATAGGATGTTCCCCATCCCTGCAAAATAACCGCGGTTTCTTCACCTTCTCCGGTGAATTTATATGCGATTTTAAGTCCGTCTACAGTAATGTCCATAATCTGTAATATTCTACCACTTTTGGACGGTTTATTCCATGAAAAAGCCGTACTTTTCGGTGGATTTGGGCTTCAGAGGAAGTAGAAAAGCTAATAATTTGGCATTTTTGCAGGAAATTTTAGCCCATGGAAGTGGATTGGGCCTTATCAGAGAGCAGAAAAGCTAATAATTTGGCATTTTTGCAGGAAATTTTAGCCCGCGACAGTGGATTGGGGCTTCTGAGGAGGAAAACCCCCCGTTCACCACTTGGAAATGGGGCAATGTGCCGCTTTTGAAGCGGCTCTTATCTCGACATAACACCCGCATTTAAGACAGGTGCCTGAAAGAAGGCTGTCACAGCCTGTGCAATGTTTTAAACGCTCTTCATAGAGCTCATCGGATGCTTTCTCCGAGGCATGGAGCATAGCTCTGGTTTTCTTGACATATTCATATATATCAGCCTTTTCCGCCATATCGCGGATAAGGCACAACTTACATTCACTCATAAATCCACTCTTGATATCACTTTGCATTACCGGATATCACACGGAATCACTTGGCATAACCCGGAATCAACCTGCATTACCTGCTCTTCACTTTTTCGTCGTACATATTCTCATCGGCATCGTCAATGAGCTGTTTGAGAGTAAGGGATCCGGATGTGTAGGATATTCCTATGCTGACGGTAAGATCAAAGGGAACGCCTGTCTTATCATTGATTTCCTTAAGCTTATCCTTGATACGTGTTTTAAGATTTTCACACTCCTCAAGTCCCGAAGCTTCTACCAAAACAGAGAATTCATCTCCGCCGTAACGGGCAATATTTGCTCTTCTGGGAAGCTCTTTACAGGCAAGACGCAGTGCTTCCGCAATATTTTTAAGAGCCTGGTCTCCTTCAACGTGTCCATAGGTATCATTGATCGATTTAAACTTATTGGCATCGATCATGAGAAGATACAAAATATTTCCTTCCGAATGGCCTTTTGTCCACTGATCATAGAAATGCACCAGCATTTTCCTGTTATTTAGTCCGGTGAGAGGATCAACCGAAATCAGCTGGTCTATCCAGTTCAGATACAGTAAAAGCGTGGACAGCGCAAGCACTCCGCATGCAACCGGGAGCCTCGGATAGAAAAACTGAAGCAGTCCCGCCCCTCCGGGAGCTATAGGAAAGAGGGCCAAAAATACTAAAGTCTTTTTGTTCGCGCTGCTGCTTTTTCTGACAATCCCGAAGATAATATGTGAACAGGATACAAAAACATACATATATGCAAAAACATAGGTTAATACAAAAAGAGGACCCCTGTGATACACGCCGTTTTTGTCCACATAGAATAAAAATCCGGCGAACAGATTGGTAATGAGAAATCCGATAAAAACGACCATCGGAATACAGGCAATGCGCACTTTTCTCTTACTCTCAACCAGCTTTGACTCACGCAGATGCTCAAAATACAAAAACCAGAAAAAGCACATAAGCCCGGTGGAATAGAAATACAATTCCTTACACAAAAGCTTGGCGGCAGGGGCAAATATTCCCAACCGTATAATTCCCTCATTTATCAGAACAAAAAAAGTATCGGACGCAAAAAAGACCATCTCAGCAATGATTGAAATGGCGAAATTTCTCTGGGCCATCATCCGGGAAAGCCCCATGGTCTTCCATAATATGACAGCAATAAGAATCAGCGATATCAGATTTATTTCTGCATAAAGAATCGCATATTCACTATACATGGCTCCATTATACCTCTAAAACCGCATTAAAACAAAAATGGCGGAACGATTAACCGTTCCGCCATATTGCTGTTATCAAAACTTCCAATACTTTAATGCCGTTGTGCTTATACCTCGGTTGCGGTGATTGCAGTTACGCTTGCCTTGGGAAGTTTAATCTTGATGGCGGTGCCACCGTTAACAACTTCTGCAGCAAGATCCTTGATAACAACATTCTCGGGATTTTCGAAGGTGTTGTGATCCTGGATGTTTCCGAATACGCTTCTTGCACTTGCAGAGCTTACCTTGTTTCCGCCGATGATGATCTCGGTTTCTGCATCGTTCTCGGGATCTGCGTTAACAACGGTGATAAGAAGCTTTCCATCCTTCTCGGATGCGGATACGCTGAGTGAAGGGAATGAATAATCACCCTTCTTAAGATCTTCTGCCTCTGCATAGCTCTCAACCTGACGTGCATCCATATGTCCCTGATAAAGATCATATACATGATAGGTGGGAGTAAGGATCATCTTAGGTCCGTCGGTAAGGATCATGGACTGAAGAACGTTGATCATCTGTGCGATGTTAGCCATTACGACATAGTCGCATCTGTCGTTGAACATGTTAAGGTTAAGAGCTGCAACAACAGCGTCACGGATGGTGTTCTGCTGGTATAAGAATCCGGGATTGGTTCCGGGCTCAACTTCGAACCAGTTACCCCACTCATCAACGATGAGCTTAAGCTCATGGTTATTCTTCTTGGCAGCCTGCTTAAGGATCTGGATATTAACATCCATGATCTGTCCGAGATAGAGAGTCTTGGAAAGAGTCTCATAGTAATCATCAACGGTAAATACGGTTGCCTTATTCTTCTTGTTCCACTCGGGTCCGGTTACGGTGTAGTAGTGAAGTGAAAGTGCATCAGCCATGTTGCCTATTCTTTCTGCTACTACTCTTACCCACTCGAAATCATCTGCGTTTGCACCGCAAGCGATCTTGTAGATGGGATGCTCATTGTCATAATTTCTCATGAAGGTGCTGAACTGACGTGCAACACTTGCATAGAAATCGGGACTCATGTTTCCGCCGCAGCCCCAGTTCTCATTTCCGATACCCCAGAACTTAACATTCCAAGGCTCTTCCTGACCGTTCTTACGTCTAAGATCAGCCATGGGTGAAACTCCACCCATGTTGCAGTACTCGATCCAGTCTGAAAGTTCCTGAACGGTTCCGCTTCCGACGTTACCTGAGATGTAAGGCTCGCAACCTACCTGCTTACAAAACTCAAGGAACTCGTGAGTTCCGAATGAATTATCTTCGGTAACTCCGCCCCAGTTGGTGTTAACGATCTTCTTTCTGTTTTCTTTTGCACCGATACCGTCCATCCAGTGATAAGTATCACCGAAGCATCCGCCGGGCCATCTGAGTACGGGTACGTTAATTGCCTTAAGTGCTTCAACAACGTCCTTTCTCATGCCGTTTACATTGGGGATGCCATCTTCTTCTTTGACGAAGATTCCCTCATAGATGCATCTTCCCAAGTGCTCGGAGAACTGTCCGTAAATATTCTTGTTGATAGTCCCCTTGCTCTTTTTGGTATTAACTACGATATGCGCCATTTTATCCTCCGTTAATATCGCGTATTAATCAGTCCCAGATTTTCTCACCCTTTAAATCAGCAGTTGCAAAGGGTCCGGGAATAATTTTCAAACTTCTCTTGTTACCAAAATAGTCCTCGTTGAAAGTAATGGGAGTTCCGTCGGGATTCTCATAGCACTGCTGAGGCTCGAACGCCTTGCCGAGGGTTTCGGTATCGATCATCTTCACCTTGAAGTCTTTAACGATGTCAAAGACATTGGTCTTAAGTGTATATACGCCCTTCTTTTCCTGAAGAGTTACATACGCCTTGGTCTTCTTATCAACGAGATTGTCCTTCTCTTTCTTAAACGCCTTAGCGCCGTTCAGATAAGCATTACCGTGGATCCAAACGGGAAGGTGTCCGAAGTGACCGGTTGCGAGTTTTCCCATGTCGGGACGACGCTTGCCGATATCAAAGAGCTCTATCCAATCTTCGTAAACAGGATACTCATCCCATACGTGTGTTCCTACTTCGAGGTTTGTGGGCTCACGCTTGGGATCCCATCCCTTGAGATAATTCTTGGGAACGGGAGTATTCTGGATAAATATGTTGTTATAGAATCTGTCATCACCGTGAAGTATGGTCATGAAACCGAGAACTTCGGTGCGGTGAGGGATGTGATAAGGAGTGTAACGGGGCTCACGCTGTCCGTTGATAACCGAATCAACACCGCTTCCTACCATTACGAAAGATCCGCATACAAGGTTATGTACCATTGCAACGCCCTCGGTGGGGATACGTAATGAGCAGGGTGACAGAAGTATGTTGTTATCGATAAGAGTAGGTCCGTGGCCGACTTCTACGAAGAGATCCTGATCGAAGCGGTCCGGTCTCTTTTCCAGGAAATCGGGGATGCAGTTGTCGTGCAGGAAATTGCGGGTGATTCTTGTTCCCTGTGCTTCCCAGTCGCACCAGATACCCATCCAGCAATGATGGATGTGATTTCTGCGGAAGGTTACATCGATTGCCGCGTGGAACTTGATACCTGCGATCTCAGCACCGCCAAGCTGCTGCATGTTATTGATGTGATGGATGTGGTTGTCCTCGATGATTGAGAATACGCATCCCATTCTTCCAACGATACCTGTCTGCTCGCAGTGATGGATGTTACATCTTCTTACGATGTGACCACCTACGGTCTCCTTGGTCCAGCCATCATACTGCGCGCGGCATACCGCATCTCTCTCCATCTGAGTGGGGCTCTTAAGATGCTCATGGAAGAAGTAGTTGTCGTTGTTTTCCTGAGAATAGTTACCGAAGGAAATGCCGCAACACTTAGATCCGTATACATCACAGTCTTCGATGATCCAGCCCTTTGACCAGTGTGCACCGATCATTCCGTCCTGATAAGCTGCGGGAGGAGCCCATGTGGTTGCGGCCTTACATACGGTAAATCCCGAAAGGGTGATGTATCCGATGTACTTCTCGGAAGGCATGAAACAGTTACGACGAACGGTTACTTCTACCTTCTCCTTGGAAGGATCCTTGTCCTTAAAGTTAGCATAGATAACGGTCTCATCAGTCTTCTCGTCCTGCTCGCAGAACCACTTGTAAACTGACATCTCGGGTTCCCAGCTTCTCTCATATACCTTGCCGTCAAGGCACTCTTTGAGGGATTCGGTCTCATACATCATGCGGTCATTGAGGTATACGTTACCGGTATGCATGTGGTTGTCCGCAAAATACCAGTCGCCTTCAACTTCCTGGATGTAAGGATTGTACGCACCGAATACGGAATTGCTTATCCTGGTTACGTAAGTTGAACCCTTATATTTCTTCCAATCGGTAACAACCTCTGCGCCGGTGATAACGGCAGCCAGGGGCTTCTCCGATGTGTAGGTTATTCTCGCGTCTTCTTTTCCTGCGTGTTTGGGATTGACATACTCCCTGTAGATTCCGGGGGCAACGATTATTTCGTCACCGGGCATTGCGATGTTTGCGGCATCCTGAATCGCCTTGAAAGGTGATTCCTTACTTCCGTTGCCGCCTCTGGTCGCAGATGCATTAACATAGATTTTCATAATGTACCTCCTTGCATTTTGCGTTCCCCGTTATTTGTTAATGAAATACCTTCGGTAAGATCCGTCGAAATACGCCTCCCCAATTACTTCCTCACCGTAGTTTTCAAAAAGCCAGTTCATAAGCCATGAATCTTCAGGTTCTTTGGATTCGCCGTACCAGCAAACGATCTCAACAACATCCGGTTTTTTCTCCGGATGCTCTTCCCAGTACAGCCCCTGACTTTCATCGATCACGCAAGAAGTTTGCGTATCTTTGACTGCTATCTCAACATCCTTAAACAGATACTCCAGCGAACTTGCACCGTCCATCATTCCGCAATTTCCCGATATCAAAACGGTACTTCCTTCGGGAATGATCTCCTGCCATTCTTCATAAGTTCTGTCCAGAATGTAAGGTCCCATATACTCAGAGAAAATCCCGATCATAGGTCCCATCTTCGATACGCCTGCGATATCTGTGAGATTGATGTAGCAAAAAGACATGGACCTCACGATAAACAGGTTTATGAAAACAATGGGAATTACCGGGAAAATCCTGATAAATCCTGCCATCTTTTCCGATTCATATTCATACAGATATGAAAAAGAAAGGCATACTCCGAGTATCATATATCCGAGTGAAGAATGCAACGAAAGATTTGATAAACTCGCAGTTGCGATCATTTGGAAAACGCTTATTATAAGCGCAATCCAAAGCACATCCTTCTTCTCATCCTTACGGCCTTCGGCCAAAAGAAAACCGGCAATCATCAGCCCGATCTGGAACTCCAGAAAACAAAATTCCGTGTACATTGTAAGTGCATCAGAAACCTGCCATATTCCGCAGAGGATCAGGAATACAAAAAGCATCTCTTCACGTGCTATCTTCTTATCGGACTTAGTCACTTTGTTTTTGATAAGTATGATAAACGCCGAAAATGCAGCTATGAAAAAATAAGCAAATGCAAGTACCGCAAGGTCCTTACCGTATCCGACGAGCTTATCCAAAGCACTTGCAGAATGGGAAGGATCGGAAGTTGCGATATGTGCGATTCCGTTTAAGAAAACATCAAATCCCAGCGTCAGTGCAAAATAGGACATGTAGATAATTCCAAGTGCAAGGCATATAAGTGTCAGGATAATCGAATTCTTAAATCCCTTATCAGTGTATTTAAAAAGTATGATCACAGCAGCGATCCATATGATCAAACAGGAAGGATATGAAAGCACTGCAAGGAAAAGTGATACCGATGAAAGCGCAAGGAATCCTATTTTCTTCTCCTTGATAAACAGTATCATGAAGCTGAAAAAGAGTACGCCAGCCCAGACCTGCATATTTGAATATTCAGGGATAATAAGGAGTTTGGGCGAAAGAATCATGAAGATACATGATGTAATAAATGCAGTATTTGCATTAAACACCTTCTTCAACGCTTTGTTAAAAGTAAGCGCCACTCCTGCCTTTATGATGCATCCGCAAACACCTAGATAAAGGATTATACCGGTTGTTGTTCCGGCAATCTTAAGATAGATGAATTCAAGAATCGCACATAAAAATGCGGAAGTCTGATGGGGCTCCCACATCTCGTAAAACATGCGGTCACCCTTTAAGATTCTGTATCCGATAGCCGCAGCATATCCGGAATCATAATCAAAATCAGCAAATATTCTTTTAATACAGACCCCTAAGGTAAAAACAAACAAACATATCTTAAATATGTTTGTTTTGACTTTAATTCCTTTGGATAAGGTTTCACCCATACGGATCCTAATATTTCTTTCTGCTGCTTAATTCGTTATATATCATGCAGTAGTTCTCGTATCTGACCTTGGAGATCTTACCCTCTTCCACCGCGGTCTTGATACCGCAATCGGGTTCGGAGATATGGGAACAGCCTGCGAAACGACAATTCTTTTCATGTGATACATATTCAGGGTAGTACTTCCAGAGGTCTTCTTTTTCAATGCCTCTGTTTTCAAAACTGGTAAATCCCGGTGTATCGCATATGTAGGTATCCTCACCGATAATGAACAGTTCCGAATGTCTCGTAGTGTTCTTACCTCTGCTAATCTTGGCTGAAAGCTCACCTGTCTGAGAGATTTCTTTTCCGAAGAGGCGGTTTATGGTAGATGACTTGCCTGCGCCGCTGGGACCTGCAAGGGCTGCGGTTTTTCCTTTTAATGAATCAAATAATTCATCAAAGCCTTCCCCTGTCAGTGCACTGATAAGTCTTGCATCATATCCCGCATTTTTATAAACGGAAATGTATCTCTCACCATCTGAATCAGCATCTATATCCTCTTTGTTAAAAGCAATGATACAGGGCAGTTTTTCAAGTTCGAGATTAATGAGGAACCTATCAAGAAGATTAAGAGAAGGGTCAGGATTTTTCACCGCAAATACAATCAGAATAAGGTCAACATTTGCGACCTCGGGTCTGAACAAAGAATTACGTCTGGGAAGTATTTCGGAAACGTTGCCTGTCTTCGCATTTTCATCGATTATATCGATTACGCAATCATCCCCAACAAGCGGCTTGAGGCCTTCCTTTCGGAAAGCCCCTTTCGCTCTGCATTCATAAATATCCGCACCGGATGCTACATAATAGAAGCCTCCGACGCCTCTGATTATCTTACCTTTCAGAGAATCCATTAAGTATCTTCCTGTGTAAAAATAATTTCTCTGGTGAAGGATTTCTCAACGGTACTGTGTACTGTTTCACCGTTCTCATTGGTTGTCTCTGTGTTGGCGGTATACGTAATGGTAAGTACACCTGAGGGACATCCGATGCCATAGAAATTAGATATATAGGGGAACTCTTTAGTAGTCTGGTCCAAAAGTACTTTGCCGTCGGAACCTACCAGTCTGAGTCTTACTTCGGTACCGGGGATATAATCGGGAGCCTCGGATGCGGTAGGTGCGGTAATGTTCAGGTTACATCTGTAGGTATGCTTCTCGGAACCTGTACTTACTTCGAAGTCGATAAGAGTTCCTTCACTTACGAAAGTGCCCTCCGCTACAGACTGTGAACAAACGGTTCCCTCGGGATAAGCATCCGAAGGTACATATGTGATGTGTCCAATGCTGAGATCATTCTCGATACAGGTAACCGTTGCATCGGCTTCTTCAAGTCCTACAATCTGCGGTACCTTGACCTTAACATCGGTAGCGCCGACGCTTACGGTGATGGTAACCGATACTCCCTTTGCAGCCATGACGCCGGGATCGGGAGTCTGGGAAATTACATATCCCTGAGGAACTTCATCGGAGCTTGCTTCCTCGGTATTAACGGTAAATCCCGCAAGTTCAAGAGTGAGCTTAGCTTCGCTGATGGGCTTTCCTACAACGGAAGGCATCTCAACGGAATCGGTTCCTGAGCTTACTAAGAGATTAACGTTTGATCCTGAGAGAATCTTGGTTCCGGGCTCTACATCGCAGCTGATTACGGTTCCTGATGCGATGGTGTCTGATTCCTGGAAATCAACAAGTACGTTTAATCCAAGTGCCACAAGTGCTGTTCTTGCACTTTCAAAATCGGTTCCTACTACGGAAGGCATCTCAACCTCTACGGGCTGAGTATTGGTATTTTGTGTAGTGTCATTAACGACTACGGAGCTTCCACTTTCGGGCTGTTCGCTTGACTGAAGCTTGTTTCCGATTATCTTAACCGCAAGGAAGATAATGATAAGTACGATTATGATTCCTGCGAAAATAGAAAGAACCGTAGTGATCTTCTCCATCTTCGAAGGCCCGTCGTAATCGTGGTGACGTCCTCTTCTGGGATATCCGTCATCCTCATCCAGATCTTCGTCATCGTAGTATTCGGTCTCCGCGAGTCTCATAGTGTTTTCTTTATGATCATCCTCGGGATAATAATCGTCATAGTCGGAAGTATGGCTTCTGATCTCTTCCATCTCCTCATCGGTGACGCTTCTGGTGCCTGCTTCCTCAATTCCGCTTCTTACAACGAAGTCCGCATCGGGAGTCATAAGGCACTGCTTTAAGTCATCGACAAGTTCCTGCATATTCTGATAGCGTCTGTCGGGAGACTTCTCGCAGCACTTAAGGATAATATCCTCAAGAGAATAAGGAATCTCGGGAACAAACTCTCTGGGAGAAGGCATCTCCTCCTGGATATGCTTTATTGCAATTGCTACCGTGGTCTCTCCGTTAAAAGGAACCCTTCCGGTAAGCATTTCGAACATAGTAATACCGAGTGAATAGATATCACTCTTTTCATCCGAATATCCGCCTCTTGCCTGCTCAGGTGAGGTGTAGTGAACGGAACCCATAACATTGGAAGTAATGGTATTGCTGGTTGCAGCCTTTGCGATACCGAAGTCCGTTACCTTAACCTTGCCTGCAAGGGAAATGATAATGTTCTGAGGCTTGATGTCTCTGTGAATGATGTGCTTCTCATGAGCCGCCTCAATACCCATTCCTACCTGGATGGCGATACTTACAGCCTCTTCATAGGAAAGGCGAGCTTTCTTCTCGATATACTTCTTGAGAGTGATACCCTCAACAAGCTCCATTACTATATAGTAGATGCCCTGCTCTTCGCCTACGTCATAGACATTTACTACATTGGGATGCATGAGTCCTGCAGCAGCCTGCGCCTCAACACGGAATTTGGATACGAAGTTCTCGTTCTCAGAAAATTCCTGCTTGAGTACTTTAACCGCAACATTTCTGGAAAGCTTATTATCAACGGCTTTATAAACATCCGCCATTCCGCCGGTACCTATTTTCTCAAGGATCTCATAGCGGTCTGCAATTGTCATACCGATCTTTATCATTAAAGGTCTTCCTCATATTTTATGAGTACAACGGAGATATTATCGAGTCCGCCGTTCTCGTTAGCTTCGTTAATAAGTTTATCAGCTGCCGTAGCCACATCACTTGATCCCGTGACTATCTGCTTGATCCTCTCGTCGGTCACCATGTTTGTAAGACCGTCGGTGCAAAGGAGAACGGTGTCTCCCGGCTCAAGTATGCAGGAAAAGATATCCGCATCCACATCGGGCTTTATTCCCACGGCCCTGGTGATAACGTTCTTGTCGGGATGGGACCTTGCTTTTTCCCTCGTAAGGCCGCCCCTTCGGATCATCTCTTCAACCAATGAATGATCCACCGTTATCTGTTTAATGCTTCGCGGCGATATTACGTACATCCTGCTGTCGCCTACGTTTACCACCTGAACCACATTGTCGATGAATGTACAGGCTACGATGGTGGTTCCCATGCCCTCTCTGGAGATATCCTCCAGGGACCTGGCAAATACCGCACTGTTTGCGGCACGCACCGCCTTCTTAATAGATACGGCAGGATTCTTCTCGGAAGAAGTCCGGATGCAGTCGAGCATGGTGTTTACCGCAACACGGGAAGCAAGTTCACCTGCAGCATGTCCGCCCATTCCGTCGGCTACAATGAATATATTCAGAAGATCTCCCATGGGAGCGTCCGAAGTATAGACAAAATCCTGATTCGATTTTCTCATTAGACCCATGTCGGTCTTAGAAAAAACTTTCAGCACCTTTTTTTCTTCCTTAAAAAGCTTATGGGCAAATTTGCCCATAGCGGGATGATTTTATCATTATTCGGATTATAAATCAATCAGACGAAAATGAGCGTTATCCGTCCATCCTTCTTTTACGAAGCTGACCGCAGGCACCGTCAATATCACGTCCCATTTCACGTCTTACGGTGGCGGTTACCCCTCTGTCCTCCAGAGCCTTCTTAAATGCATTGGTCTCCTTACCCGAAGTGGGTCTGTATCCTGTCTCGGTTACAGGATTTACGGGGATCAGGTTAACATGGGCCGAAACCCTCTTAGCCAGCCCTGCAATCTCATCGGCATCCTGAGGAGTGTCATTTACCCCTGCGATCAGAGCATACTCAAATGTAAGTCGTCTTCCCGTCTCCTTAAAAAAGTACGAGCAGGCGTCCATAAGTTCATTAATGGAATACCTCTTGGCAATGGGCATAAGACGCTGTCTCTTCTCATCGGTTCCTGCATGAAGTGAAATAGCAAGTGTTACCGAAAGGTGAAGATCCGCAAATTTCTTAATCTCCGGAACAAGTCCGCAGGTTGAAACAGTAAGATTTCTCTGGGAGATATTCAGTCCATTTTCGTCCGAGATCATGGTGAGAAATTTTACAACATTGTCGAAATTATCCATGGGCTCTCCCATTCCCATTACGACAACATTGGATACTCTCTCATTAATATCGTCAGTTATCTTATAAATCTGATCAAGGATTTCGGAGGGTTCAAGGCTTCTGATACAGCCCCCGATTGTGGAAGCACAGAATGTGCAACCCATCTTGCAGCCCACCTGTGAAGAGACGCAGACGGAGTTGCCGTGATGGTATCTCATAAGAACACTTTCGACTGTATTTCCATCCGGAAGCTCGAAAAGGTACTTTCTGGTTCCGTCGTCTTTGGAGACCTGAACCTCCAACTTCTTAAGAGAAGTGATGTAATACTCTCCCGCAAGCTTTTCTCTGAGAGCTTTCGAAAGATCGCTCATCTCATCAAAAGAGCTCACGAATCTCACGTGAAGCCATTTATAAATCTGCCCCGCCCTGAAAGGTTTTTCACCCAGGCGAGACAGTTCTTCTTTTAATTCAGTTAAGGTAAGTGATTTGATATCTTTCATTTCTTCTTAAGGATACAATAGAAAAATCCGTCCTGTTCTGCCTCATCGGGAAGAAGTGTTACGGGACCTTTTACTATTTCAAAGCCATGTTTCTCAGTTATGTATAACACACGTTCTTCATTCTCCGCATGTCTTAAAGTACAGGTGGAGTACAAAAGCTTTCCACCCTTTTTGACATAGGGAACACATGAATCGATTATCTTCTTCTGGAGTTCTTCCAGAGATGCCAAACCTTCTTCGGTAAGATTATATTTGATATCTCTTTTCTTACCCATGATACCGAGGCCACTGCAAGGTACATCCAGAATTACGGTATCATATGCTTCGTTAAATGAAGAATCGTTTATGGAAGCATCTTTTACAATAACGTTTGTATTTTTACAGCCCAGTCTTTCGAAGTTATCTCTGATAAGGTCTGCTTTGTCTTCAGAAACATCACATGAAGTTACGGATCCTTCATCTCCGGTAAACTCGGAAGCAAGGATTGATTTTCCTCCCGGGGCAGCACAGCAATCCAGGATCTTCTCACCCTTTTGGATATCCAATGAAATAACAGCTTTTATTGAACTGACATCCTGAATATAGAAAAGTCCCTCATCATATCCGGGAAGTTTTCTGACGTCACCGGTATGGGATGCTCTGTAAACAAATCTCACATCGGCATCCTGCTTTAGGATTACACCTGATTCTTCCATGGATTTAATAACTTTTGTTATCTCTCCATCCGACATGTAGGATCTGAACCTGATGGATACCGGTTTGGTTTCGGACATGGCGGATAAAATACTCTCCGTTCTCTCACCATAGTCCTTCATAATGATTGATATGATAACCTCGGGTATCGAATAACGTATGCTCAGATATCGCTTGATATCCGTTTCGTTTTTCTTGGGTAAAAGAACATTTGTTATGTCTTTGTTCTCTTTTGCCAGAGGCTCGATCTCTCTTGCGAGATTCCTCAGGACTCCGTTGACGAAACCGCCCAGACCTTTGAAGCCTCTCTTGCCTGCCAGGTTAACGGACTCCTTGCAAATGGCATAGGAAGGAGCATCGGTATAGAGCATCTGATAAACCCCCATTCTCAGAATATTTCTGATGACAGGTTTCATCTTGCGGGTCTTCACCGAGGACCTTTTATCCAAAATAAAGTCCAGCGTTATGCGGCGCTCGGTGACTCCTTCAAAGAGGAGCTTGATGAACGCTTTATCGCGCTGGTCCAGATAGTCGTATTTATTTAGTATGTCGGTAATGATGCCGGATGATGCTCTGCCTAAGCTTTCTGCTTCAAGCAGAGCATCAAGGGCAATACCTCTTATATTTTCCATATCAGCCTAACTTGGTTCCGATTTCAATCTTATTGCCGAGAAGGAAGGATGCGGTATCCATCTTCTTCTTTCCCTCGGGTTGAAGGCTTGTGATCTTAAGTGTACCTTCTCCGCAGGATACGGTGAAGGACTTTTTATCTACCGCGATAACTTCACCGGGATTACCCTTAGCCTCAGCAGGTTCGGCTCCCCAGATCTTGAGAACTTTACCGTCGAGGCGGGTGAAAGCTCCGGGCCATGGATTGAATGCTCTTACCTGGGCATAGAGCTGAGTTGATGTCTTCTTCCAGTCTATCTTGCCGTCTTCTTTTTTAATAAGAGGGGCATAGTTACTCAAAGAATCATCTTGAATAACAGGAGTTATGCTGCCTGACTCGATAAGGGGAAGTGCTTCGATGAGGGTCTTTCCGCCCAGTTCCATGAGTCTGTCGTGAAGGGTTTCAAAGGTCTCATCGGGAGCAAGCTCAAGGCTCTTCTTATAAAGAATATCTCCGGTATCCAGTCCCTCATTCATCTGCATGATGGTGATGCCGGTTTCTTTTTCCCCGTCGAGGATAACTCTCTGGATTGGGGATGCGCCTCTGTACTTGGGCAAAAGAGATGCATGAACGTTGATACAGCCGAGACGGGGCTGATCAAGGATCTCTTTTGAAAGGATCTGTCCGAAAGCTGCGATGACATAGATATCCGCAGGGTATTCAAGGAGCTTTGCAGTCTCCTCGGGATTCTTTATCCTTACGGGCTGAAGAACGGGAATTCCTGCTGCAACGGCAACTTCCTTAACAGGTGAGAAAACCGGCTGTCCGCTGCGCCCTTTGGGTCTGTCGGGCTGAGTGACAACAGCTGTTATTTCATAACCTGCATCTATAAGACTCTTAAGGCTGCCGGCTGCAAAATCCGGAGTACCCATAAAAAGTATCTTCATGAATTATTCTTCCTCTTCTCCCTCATCACCGATCTCTTCGTCTACGAGTGCTTCGTTATCAAGAAGCTCACCCTCGAGCTTTTCGGTGTAGAGATGTCCCTCGAGATGGTCGTACTCGTGGCAGATTGCTCTTGCAAGAAGGCCCTCAGCCTCGATTTCAAAGGGTTTCATATCGATATCAAAAGCCTTAGCCTTAACCTTCTCTGGTCTGGTAACAGTTCCGGTCTTTCCGGGAAGAGAGAGGCATCCTTCGTATCCGGTCTGGGATCCGGAAGCCTCGGTAATCTCGGGATTGATGAAAACAAGGGGATCTTCACCGGTGGTATCGATTACGAAGATTCTCTTAAGTACTCCTACCTGGGGAGCTGCAAGTCCGACACCGTTAGCTTCGTACATGGTTTCGAACATATCGCTGATAAGTTCCTTGTTGCGGTCTGTCATCTCCTTGACGGGAAGGCAAACCTTGTTGAGAACGGGGTCTCCGAACTCTCTGATGTTTCTGAGTGCCATGATATTTCCTTCTTTCTATATAAGGTTTAGCGGGTCGAGGTCGAACTGAACATACATCTGAGTCATAATTTTGTTTGTTAGAAATTCCTCACAAACATTTCTTATCTGCATCAGTTCATTCGCATCCGCATTTTTGATATAAATCACGAATCTGTAGAAATCCTGAACCTTTCCGATGTTACCCGGAGCGGGGCCAAGAATTCTTTCGCGTCCTTTAGACTTTATCACATCTGCAAGCTCAAGGGCAAGATTTGAAGTCTTCTTCTCGTCTGTTCCGAAGAGCTGAACGGCCAGCATATGAACGGCGGGAGGATACCCTGCCATATCCCTGTAAGCCATCTCCTCTTCATAGAACTTCTTATAGTCCTGCTGAGCCGAGGTTGTTATGGCATAATGCTCGGGCTGATAGGTCTGTATTATGGAATATCCGGGCTTTTCTCCCCTTCCCGCTCTTCCGCAGGCCTGGGTCAAAAGCTGGAAAGTTCTCTCGGAAGCCCTGTAATCCGGAACTCCCAGTGAAAGATCCGCAGCAAGGATTCCAACCAGGGTAACTCCGGGGAAATCATGACCCTTTACGATCATCTGGGTTCCTATAAGAATCTGTGCCTCGCCTTCGGCAAAAGAAGACAGGATCTTGTCATATGACCCCTTAGCAGAGGTGGTGTCCTTATCCATTCTGAGAGTTTTAACTCCCGGATACATCTTATTAATGCGCTCTTCAACCGCTTCCGTGCCTGCTTTTATGGCAGCTAAGTACTTGGAGCCGCAGAAAGGACATACAGAAGGCTTGGGCGCTGTATCACCGCAGTAATGGCAGATCAGCTTATTTCCCGTATGAACCGACATGGGAACGTCGCAGTGGGTACATTTAACAACCTTACCGCATTCCCTGCAGGATAACTGGCCTGAAAATCCTCTTCTGTTTAAAAAGAGCATTATCTGGTCACCGGAGGAAATTGCGTCGTCCATAAGTGCCTTAAGACGCCTCGAAAACATGGACCGGTTTCCGCTTGATAGCTCGGCTCTTAAGTCAATGATCTCTGTCTGAGGCAGTTTTCCGCCTGTTGCACGCTCATTAAGCTCGAAAAGTTGCATGTTTCCTTGCAAAGCGCGGGAGTAGGACTCTAGAGATGGCGTAGCAGAGCCCATTACGAGGGCGGCACCGGATAATTCGCAGATTTTTCCTGCCACTTCGCGGGCATGGTATTTCGGCGTATTCTCAGATTTATAGCTGGGTTCATGCTCTTCGTCCATGATTATGAGCCCGATATCGTTAAAGGGAGTAAAGAGTGCGGACCTGGGTCCGATGATGATGTCGATATCCCCTGCTTTTGCCCTCTCACACTGGTCAAATTTCTCTCCCGGGGACATGGATGAGTTCAAAACACTGACTCTGTCGCCGAATTTTGAATAAAATCTTGCAAGTGTCTGGTAGGTGAGTGCAATTTCAGGAATTAAAAATATCACCTGTTTTCCATTAAGCACAGTTTTCTCCGCAAGTCTTAAATATACTTCTGTTTTTCCACTTCCGGTAACCCCATGGATCAGGTATTTTCCGGGAGTGCCTGCGTCAATATCCGCACTTATGGCATCAACTATGGTCTGCTGCTCCGTATTAAGGCTTACGGTCTTGCTGTTTTTAATCTCTGAAACGGTGGGCTTTCTGTAATGAGTATCGCTCTCTAATATAGCCGCACCAGCTTTAATAATGGAATTTACGGTAGATCCGGAGACATTCAGTTGTCTTGTGACAAAAGAAACCGGAATCCTGTCGTCCTCGATAAGAGCTCTGAGAAGACGCTCCTTGGCGGTTCTCTTAAGCCTATAGGCTTCATCAGCAAGTGCTTTGAGTTCCTCGGTATCCATCTTCCTGACAAGAGTCTTATGCTCTACCGGTTTTACTTTCGCTTTAACGGGAATAACGGCCTTGAGAGCCTGGGAGAATGTACCGCCATAGGTCTCCCTGATATATGCGGCAATCTCAAAGCTTCTCTCCTCTGCGCTGATACTGCCGTCTACGAGGCCTAAGATGTCCTTTATTTTAGAGTCTTCAAGGTCAGCATGGTCTTTCAGAGCCGTGACATATCCCTTCTTCTCGGAGTCACCCTTACCGAAGGGAATCCTTACCCTGCTTCCCACGCAAATAATACCGGATAGCCTCTGAGGTATCCGGTAAGTAAAAGGTCTGTCGAGTTTGTCAATGCTGATATCTATGATAACGTCAGCATATATTGAACCTTGAGCCAATTTTCTATCTCCGTGAGAGATATTATAACATATTTTGTGACACGGGGTCGGACCCCATGTCACACTTTTAAACAACGAAAAAGAGCTCCGGGATCACCGCAGCTCTTTTTCGTTTCTTATGAGGGGGGAGAATAACTAACTCTTATTAGTTATCTTGATATAGATATTAAAGTATAAATGTGTCGAAAATGTGTCCGAATCCCTAAATAAAAATAAAAAGAATTAAGAAACTATTAATAATTTTATAGTTTCCCGTATATATCGTGGTTAAAAGGCGTTTTTGAGGGGCAATTTCCACAAGTTTACGGGTTATTTATAATATTTTAGCTTGAAATCCACGTATTCGTTGCCTTTAAACTCACTAATTCCCGGCTCATAGCAGATGTCAAGCTTCACGGATTGTGTTCCTGCATAGAGCTTTTCTGCGGTTCCGGGGCCGTATTTAGAGTCAATATATGAATCAAAGGCCTGCATATCTCCGAAGTTAATAAGCTTTAGGTTCTTTCCGTTACAATATGCATTAAGTCTTCCGTACTGGCCTTCCTTGCCCATTCTGGATGCGGACTTGATCTCAACATCCTTCCATGCAAAGAGTGCACCGGGATTTGCACTGCCTATGGGTTCAATCTTCTCAAGATCTCTGATAAGGCCTGTAGAAATATAATCAAGAGGAACTGCTGCATCAAACCTAACCTCTTTGATCAGGTCATCATCCGTGAGGGCTGACTTGGCGTTGAGCTGCTCTTCGAGATTTGCCAGGTTATGTTCTTCCAGTGAGAAACCTGCAGCCATTGCATGTCCGCCGAACTTGGTAAAGAGGTCCTTCACCTCATTCATCTTCTCAAACATATTATAGGCAGGTATTGATCTTGCAGACCCCTTAAGCCCCTCTTCTCCCTTTGTAACGACAAACACGGGGCGATTGAAACGCTCTTTAAGCTTGCCCGCAACAAGTCCCGCGATACTCTCATGTGCATCGGGCAGGTAGATCACAAGGATCTTCTCTTCTAATTTATTTTCACTATCGATTATCTCAAGAGCCTTCTTGACTCCTGTTGTGGTCATATTCTTACGAAGGTCGTTGAGCTGCCTGATCTCCAGTGCTTCCTTAAGGCATTCATCGTAATCATCGGATAACAGTAGCCCTACGGATTCAGCTGCGCTCTCGAGCCTGCCTGTCGAGTTGATACAAGGACCTATTACAAAAGAAAGGGAGTAAGCAGAAAGCTTTGTTCCTGCCAGACTGTTTGCTGTCATAAGAGATTTGAGACCTTTATTTTCGGTATGGGCCATTCTGCGAAGGCCTTCTTTTACGATAATTCGGTTTTCATCGCAAAGGTCCATGACATCGCATGCGGTACCCAGTGCAGCGAATTGAACAGCCTCATCAATAGCCTTCTGAAGTGCCTCGGAAGGTCTTTTGCTCTGAAGGGCCATGATAACTTTAAATGCAACCATTGCGCCGCAGATGCCTCTGTAGGGGTATGTGCTTCCTTCCCTGTGTGGGTCAACAACTGCAATGCACTGAGGAAGTATTTCTGTCTTGGTGCCTGATTCTTCCGTAAAAGGAACCTGATGGTGGTCGGTTACGATAACCTTCATGCCGAGTTCGTAGGCAAGTCCTATCTGGGATGCAGCGGCTATTCCGTTATCGCAAGTGATTATAAGCCCGGTTCCTGCTTCAGCCGCATCACGGACAATGTCATCATTAATGCCGTATCCGTCCTTAAGTCTGTGGGGAATGGCGTAGCTTACGTCTCCGCCACAGGCAGTAAGACCTTTTACGAGGATGTAGGTAGAGGTTACGCCATCAACGTCATAGTCTCCCACAACGCGGATCTTCTCGCCGGTATCTATAGCGGTAAGCAAGCCTTCTACAGCTTTATCCATGTCAGGCAACAAAAAAGGATCATGAAGGAGGCTTAAATCCCCCTCCAGATAATCCCTGGCTTCATCTATGGTTTCCGCGCCTCTGTTTCTGATGACTCTTGCGCACAGCGGATCAATGCCGAGTTCACGTCCCCACTCAGCAAAATTACCGCTTTTTCTTATCTCAATCCATTTTTCCATGTAGATATTTCGTCCTGCCTTTTCTTACTAAGTTATATTTTAACTTATATCACCCGGCATGTCCCAAATTTTTCATGGTATGTTTTGAGACGGTTCCTTATATTTCGCGGCAGGACCCGGAAATATAAGGAACCGCCACATGTATTACTGAATAAAAAAACAGGGACGAATGAATCGTCCCTGTTGAATGTATTGCGTTAGATTTATGCCTTTTTCTTAGCGGGGAACTTCTTGGAAAGAATGATCCAGAAAGCACCGGCGAGGCAAACTGATGAGTAGCATCCGCATCCGATACCGACCATAAGAGGAAGTGCGAAGTCCTTGATGCTGGATACGCCGAGGAAGTACAGAAGCGCAACCATTACGAAGGTGGTCAGTGAAGTGAAGATACTTCTTGAAAGGGTCTGAGTAACGCTCTTGTTAACTACTTCTACGATATCAGCCTTTCCTGCATTTGCCATGTTCTCACGTACACGGTCGAAGATAACGATGGTAGCGTTGATGGAGTAACCGACGATGGTAAGCATACAAGCTACGAATGTGTTACTTACTGATACTCTTGCTGCTGCATAGAATGCAAGAACAACGAGTACGTCATGTACGAGAGCAAATACTGATGAGAAACCGAAGCGGATATCCTTAAATCTTACTCTGATGTAAACGAGCATGCAGAGGATTGCAACTACAACCGCAATGATGGTGTCTCTCTTCATCTCATCGGAGATGGTGGAGGAAATGGTCTCGGTCTGGATACTCTGCTGAGTTACGCCAAAATCATTTACGAACATGCTCTCGAGAGCGCTTCTGGTAGCTGACTCAAGAGTAGAGGTCTTGAAGATTACTTCGTTGGAGTTCTGTACGGTCTGAACCTGTACGGAGCTTCCGGTGATCTGCTCAACCTTGGGAACTACGGTATCGGTGAGTTCCTGAAGGGTGTAGCTCTGGTTGAAGTCTACGGTGGTAGCGGTACCGCCTACGAAATCAAGTGAATAGTTGAGAGCTCCCTTGCCTGATGCCTTGTTCATTCCCATGAATACGAAGCCTGCAAGGATAACTACAACTGAGATAACGATAAAGATTGCTTTCTTGGAAAGGAAGTCGATGGATTTCTTTTCACGACCCTTGCCATAGAATGCAACATTCTTAAGGCCGAGTGCATAAAGTGCCTGCATGAGCCACTTGGTAACAAAGAGTGCGGTGAACATTGATACCACGATACCAAGTGCAAGAGTCTGTGCGAATCCCTTTACATTGGAAGGTCCGAGGATCAAAAGCACGATTGCTGCGATGAGGGTGGTTACGTTTCCGTCGATAATTGCGGAAAGTGCCTTAGCATAACCTGTGTTGATAGCGCTCTCTACGCTCTCGCCCTTACCGAGCTCTTCTCTGATACGTGCGAATACGACAACGTTTGCGTCAACCGCCATACCGATTGAAAGGATGATACCTGCAATACCGGGAAGGGTAAGTGTAAGTACATCGTTAAATCCGATAAGAAGAAGTACGATCAATGCAACATAGAAGCAAAGTGCAATTGCTGATGCAAGACCGGGGATGAAATATACAATGATCATGAATGCAGCTACGATTGCAAGTCCGATCGCACCTGCTTTAAGTGAAGTCTCAATAGCGTCAACACCAAGCTGAGCTCCTACAACCTTGGAATGAAGCTCTTCAAGCTCAAGTGAAAGTCCACCGATACGGATCTGGGTAGCAAGCTCTGAAACCTCTTCATAAGTAAAGGGGTTATAAGTAGATCCGCTGATGGTACACTGACCTTCATCGATAACCTGCTTAACCTGGGGAGTGCTGATGAACTCACCGTCATAGTAAATACCGATGGTCTCATATCCGTTGGCAACTGCTCTTGCGGTAGCTTCTGCGAACTTAGCGCTTCCTTCGGGAGTGAAGTTGAGTTCTACAACATACTCCTGATTCTGCATCTGGTTCTGAATTGAAGCTGCTCTTGCAACTGCAACATCGGTACCGGTTATAATAACGGAGCCGTCTGCAATGAGCTCGTCAATGGTCTTGGTAAGAACGGTCTTCTCACCTGAGCTGCCATCTTCGTTCATTACATACTGAGACTGATAGTTCTGATTGCCTGCAGAATCAGTCTGGCTGATAAAATAGAGAGAGCCGGGACGGCCGAGCTGAGAAAGAATATACTCTGCATCGGTAACACCGGGAATCTCAATGGTGATTCTGTTAGAACCTTCCTGATAAACCTGTGCTTCGGTTGAATAGCTTTCAACTCTCTGCTGGAGCTTATAAATGGTATCTGCCATATCGGTCTCGGAAGGATTCTCATCTCCTACAACCTGATAAGTGATACTGACACCGCCCGCAAGATCGAGTCCGAGCTTAATATCGGATGCATTTCCTGCGCCGTTTCCGTCGTAGCCCCAAATATCCATATAGCCAATTCCCAGTGTCAGGAGAAGAACTATAAGAATGACAAGAGCTGCCTTACTTTTCTTCATGATCTGTTTTTTCCTTTCAAATATAAGTACTAAATACCAAACATTAGAATATTACTACCTATTTAATGAAAAATCAACAAAAGGGGACGGTTCCTCTGCCATAAGAAAGGAACCGTCCCCTGTAAAATAAGCAATTATTCGGCTTTTTCGGCTGATTCTTCGCTTTCCTCAGCCTGAACTTCCTCTTCAACAGGCTCGGGAAGGGTAATTTCAACCTCTTCGATACGCTTCTGGTCCATTCCCAGGACTTTAAGTATGGTTCCGTCCTCCAGAACTACCTCTTCGCCGTCCTTGGGAAGGTGATCGAGATGCTCGATCACGATACCGCCCACGGAATCATATTCCTCACTTTCGAGGTTGGTTCCTACGGCTTCGTTGAAGTCATCGAGGCTTAAAGCGCCTTCTACGACATATACACGGTCGTCGATCTTACGAATGAGCTCTTTTTCATCCTCATCGTACTCGTCCCTGATCTCACCTACGATCTCCTCAAGGAGGTCTTCCAGGGTGATCATACCTTCGATGGTACCGTACTCATTAAGGACAAATACGATATTAGAGGTCTCCTTACGCATCTGAGCCAGGAGATCCTGAGTTTTCTTAAACTCGTGAGTATAAAGGGCTTCTCTCATAATGTCCCTGACCTTGAAATGCTCGGGATCTTCGAGAGCGATAAAGTCCTTCATATTGATGACGCCTATGATGTTTTCTTTTTCATCCTCATAAACGGGAAGGCGGGTGTACATGCACTCCTTGAATACAGCAAGTACCTCATCATAGGTGAAATTTACGTCAACGCTGACCATGCGGACCTTGGGAATCATGATATCCTTAGCAACATGGTCGGTAAAATCAAACAGATTATAGATAATATCACGCTCTTCGGGCTCGATCTCGCCATCCTCGTGGCTAACGTCGACATATGTCTTGATGGCATCCTCGGTTATGGCATCGGTCTTACCGTCAGCATCTATTCGCATTACGAAAAGAATAGCCTTGGCAACACCGTTAACTATGAAAATAATGGGCGTAAATACCACCATAAGGACCTGGATTATCCTTGCATAGTTAAGTGCCATCTTATCGGCTGATACGGTTGCCCAGGTCTTGGGAACGACTTCACCGATTATAAGAATGATAAAGGTAAGAATACCTGTCATTACGCCTACGGGTATGCCAAAATACTCTGTCGCAAGCATGGTTGAAATAGCCGATGCCGACAGATTAACTATGTTATTGCCAATCAGCACTGTGCTGAGCAGTTTGGAGCCTTTTTCGAGTATGCGAAGAACCCTGGCAGCCTTTTTATTGCCGTCATCTGCAAGACTTCTGATACGTGCTTTGTTGCACGAAACAAAAGCCGTCTCCGCCGAAGAGAAAAAACCTGATAAGAATATTAGAATTATTAATACTGAAATTTGTATGGGGCCGGAACTGTCCATATAAGTTAAAAAAAATTCCTCCTATTACCGGTAACAGATTTACAGGCCAGAGCCTGCATTTAGTAAATAATACTACAGAAACGCGGAAACTTTGTCAAATGAGTGCCTTTGCCCGACTCTTAAAAACCGAAATAATTGAAAACTTCCTCGTTTTCCTCAGGATTATGATTCCGGTTCTGTTTTATCCAGCCGTAAATAGCCGCAAAATCGGGTCTGGCCTCAATTATCTGGATAATAACGGACTCAACATCTGCTTCTGGTATCGCCTGTTTAGAAAGATTGGAAAACAAAGCTTCGGCCTTTTTATTTTTCTCCTGAGTGGGGAACCACACTCCGAGACCGGCCTCATGAAGCCTGTAAGCAAGTGATTTATATACATCCCAATAGTCACCGAATGCCTGGAAGCATACATTGTCATGCCTGATTCTATTGAAAAGTTCAAATTCCTGAGGAGGGGTGATATTCAGATTATTAAGTCTGTTTTCGTAGGAATTTCTGATTGCGTAATTAGCGGCTTCTACCGCCGCAACGGTAAATAAACCGCCGATAAATCCTATATTCGGAATATTGTTATATGAATTTATGATACTTCTTTCGTTTGCCTGAAGGGTCAGTTCCACCGAATCGGTCATGACCTTATAGGTATCGTCGAAAGTACAGAAATCATTAAGATGGGTCTGTCTGAATTCTTCAAGAGTTATCTCATATAAGCCGTTGCTCATAAGGATCTTATACGCATCCGAGACCAAAGGTTCCAGAAAACGAAGGTAGACCTGGGGAGCTATATCGAGATACTGATAAAGATTATGCACATTCGCATAATAATCTCTTTTAAAATATGCATGCTGGATAAAAGCATTGTTTCGATAGACTTTTCTCCAATGAATAAAAGCATCCACGTCGGCCGGGACATGAAAAGGCTTGCCGAGGAAAGTAAACTCCCTCTCCTGTCCGGTATATTTTTCGGGATCTATCCAGGAATATCCTTCTATTTCCTTAGGAGTATAATCCACCGGGGCGATTTCTCCCTGAGAAGCAGCAATCCCATTTTCTTCAAAGTATCTGTTTCCGCAATTCCAGCAAAACACATCCTGAGGATTTCTCTGTGCCTGTCCGCATACCTTACAAAACATTTATATCTCCCCCTCACATGGGCCAAATTGAAACGTCCCCGTGGCCCCTTATTTATACTCTCTGTTTTCCGCAATCGGGGCAGAAACGGGATGTGATTCCTGTTTTGCCGCAATCGGGACAATTCCATGAGCCTTCGGGAGCAGCTCCTCCGATAACCTGACCGAAGCCCTCACCGACCTGAGATGCGGAACCCATCATGGGATTGAGTGCATCCTTGGTCATGTTGATTACTCCGCCCATGGCTCCGAGTGTAACTCCAAGGCCTGCGATATCGCCGATACCGGTTCCGCCGCCTGCAGTTCCGCCACCTGTAATGCCGTTTTTCATAGCCTCTAAGCCGACTTCCCTTGCAGTCTCCTGCTGATAGGTGTAGCCCTTCATCTTCATTTCTTCTGCTTCAGCCGCAGCCTGCATCTTATATGCATCCGCTTCAGCCTGTGCCTTGATCTTAAGCGCTTCTGCTTCTCCCTGAGCGCTTACCATCTTCATCTGAGCTTCAGTCTGAGCCTCAACCAGTTTTCTGCCCATTGCGGCCTCAGCTTCCGCTTTTTTAACTTCCTCTTCACGAACTTTGAGAGTCTTGTCTGCATACTGCTGTCTGAGCTTGATGAAGTTGGGATCATCATCGGGAGTTGAAATACTGGTAACATAGAATTCGGGCATTGTAAGTCCGTATTCTTCTAAGCTTACGTTGATCTCATTACGGAACACTTCCGAAATCTGATCCAGATAAGAATCAATCTCCAGAATATTAATGTTCTGATCCTTAATTACGCGTGCAAGGTTTGATTTAACCTTATTGGAAACAAGAGCCTTGAACTTGCCGTTTCCATAGGAAATACCGTCACCAGCTACTTCCCCTGCAACCAGTCCGTCGGTGGTTCCTACGAGCTTGGTGATAAGGGTATAGGAATCAACAACGCGAAGGTTAAAATCTCCGCTTGCTCCTATCTCGATATTCATTCCGGATGCGGGATCAAAGAGGCGAACCTTTGTATCGGTTCCCCATTTAAGTCCCATCTGGGTTGCTTTATTGATGAAATATACTTCCGCATGGAAGATATTCTCTCCACCGGTACCCTTGGCAATAAGATCTTTCAGGAAAGGAAAGTTAAGAGTTTCAAGAGTATGTCTTCCCGCAGGAAAAATATTAAGTGCTTTTCCGTCCTTTAAAAAGAGAGCTTCCTGAGTCTCATGAACGATAAGCTGAGAACCGAAATTAAAGTCCTCTTTCTGAGCTTTGTGTGCGATGACATCTCCGCTTCCTTCGTACTTAATTACACTGATCAATTCCATATCATTGCTTCCTTTCCGCTAAAACAGCAATAACTGCAACTATTAGTAAAGGTACTCCTATGGAAATCCTTGATGCTGTTGTTATATTCATGCCAAAACCGTAAGACAATAGGAGAAATAACAGCAAAGGCACTGCAACTATAAAAGAAAGAATCTCGATTATGATCGACAATACTCCCTCAAGGTATACGGCATACGCGGCACCGGCAGCCACAATCAGGAAGATTGCAACGCAAGGCCAAAAATCGATGCCTGTTTTTAAATGCAAGACGATAGTCAGAACCGCAGGAAGAACGAGGCCTATTATCACCGCATAAGGCATCCTCTTTTTACGCTGAATCTTAATTCCGTCTTCGCACTTAAGCAGATACTCTTCTGTATCTTTAAAGCCGGCGGTTTTCTTAAACTCGTCATTGGCTTTGATATAGTTTTCTTTTTCAAAATAGGACTTTGCGGAAGCATAATGACCTATTATTACGGCCTGTTCCTTACCCTTTTGACAAATCGCAGAAAGCTCGGAGCCCGCAGCGTCATTAAATTTCTTACAATCGGACTCTGCAGATTTAAACATTACAAGAGCCTGTCCTGCGGACGCTGAAGAATCGATGTCATTAAGCAGTTCCTGCGCTCTTTTTATCTTCTCGATAACTCTGGAATAATCGGACAAATTAGGAATCATATCGGACAAATCCCATTTATTGCCGCAATTTTCGCATATGCATGCTCCGCCAAGCCAGTCATTGACCAGCGTGCCGCCGCAGATCTTACACCGCATCGATATAGGTTTTATCTCTGCATTTTCCTGCATTTATCACTCCAAAGTGATTTCTTTTCCGCCGGGAACCTTGACGATATCTCCCATTTCGGGACCTTCGTTCGAAACTTTTCTGATCCAGACATCCGCTGCAAAAGGATTGTAAACATGACTGCCATCAGCCGACCATATGAGTCCCTTAGCCGCAGTCATATAATCTGCGATCTCGATATTAGTCGCATACCATATATCATCATGACCGGACATGTATTTGCAAAATTCTTCAATAACATCCCAGTTATCGTCTCTGTCGAATTCATAGCTGTGACCCCAGATATAGAAAAGTTTCAGATACTGGGTTTTATTAAATTCAACAAACCACTTGGCTTTTTCCATCAGATCAGGAGCACTGTGATGACAAGTTGGATGCCACTCAAGGAAGTCTTCCGGAAGTTCAAAATCATTGGTTGGAGAAACCGCCCTGGCATAGACTATCCCAAGACTTTTAAGGATCTGCTTTACATTCTGATTGTAAGCACCGTTTGGATATGAATGTCCTCTCACGATCCTGCCTGTAAGTTTCTCAAGATTTTTCCTGTCTTCAAGGATTTCCGTAACAAGTGCTGTGTCGGAAAGTCTTGTAAGTGTGGGATGAGTAAGAGAATGCGTAGCAATCTCATGGCCTTCATACAGCTTAACTGCCTCAGAGCGCATCTGAACCAGGTCTTCATCCATCCATCCGGAATTCAGATGAAAGGTTCCCTTAATGCCGTATTTATTGAAGATCTCCACAAGTCTCTTATCCTGAACACGGCCGTCGTCGTAGCTCATCGTAAGAACCTTGGACCTTCCTTCGGGAAAAGTAATGTAAGAAAACATATAAATAACCTCAGATCAAATACATAACCGGACAAGATCACTCGTTAAAAGTATAAGTGTGCTTTCCGCTTTTTTTGGATTTATACATGGCGGCGTCCGTTTTTTCAAAGAGATCTTCTTTGTCCTTGGCGTCACGTCCGTTTACTATTCCGACGCTTATTGATATCGGAGGCAGTCCGTCCTCTGATTTATCCAGTTCTTTATTGATCTGTTCAAGCTTTGTTGTAATGAGATTTTTCTTAATACCGCCGGAATGAACCATGAAAACCACAAACTCATCTCCGCCTATCCTGCAGATATGATCATCATCACGGAATATTCCGTTAAGGACACGCACAAGCTTTTTGAGAGCCTCATCTCCGATCTCATGACCGTAAGTGTCGTTAATACTCTTGAAATTATCAACATCGAGCATAAGCATAACCGTTGAATCAAGATCAAGACTTTCCAGCAGAAGATCATATCCGGCGCGGTTATATGCCCCGGTCAGTTCATCATGGGATGCTTTATAATTCAGCCGCTCAAGGCTGGATCTGTACTTATGATACATTCTGTTATAGGCCTGAGCCAGATATTTGAACTCATTGGCTCCGCATTCGGGGATAGGACTGTCAGCCTTGATATTATCCACAGCCTGTAAGACCGGCCTGATCCCGAGCACTGAAGTAAGCCTTACCATGATCAGGATCGAAACAGCCTGAATAACTATGACAATACGTACGAAATTGAGCTCCCGATGAAGCACGTCAAGCTCTTTGTCCATGACATTCTTCATTAGTTCATCAATCTCATTTAAACTCTCATGCATGCCCTCCCTGATACTGTCCTTCTGATCATAATAATCATCGTTCAGCACAAGTTCTGTAGCTTTTCTGATCTTTTCGTCGGGAGAAAGTGCCATATCCTCTTCTGATAAGGCCACATCCTTCAGGGGATCGGGATAATCCGTATATCCTTTTGCTTCTATCACCAGCCTCATGGCATAGTATTCCTGATCCATAAGGCTTACTGAATGAGCCATGGCATCTTTGAGCTGCTCCACGGCAGATCCCGCACCGGCGACCACTTCCATTCTTGATATAGCTTCTTCCCGTCTGTTAGACTCAAAGGCCTCGGTAAAATACTCATCAAGGAATCGTAAGTCACCGCTTATGGTAAATCTCTGAACACGTTCGGTAAGATAATCCGAAGCATCCATCAGCTGATGTGCCGCTTCTATAAGTTCCGAATGCTGCCTCTCCGCATCGGAGAGACGATAGAATGTATTCGTAAGTCTGTAAGAGGCAATAACCACAGTGCCGGACCATATGACCATGGTGATCACAAGCCATATATGTATGGCCCTGAGAGATAAACCGTTATTACATTTTTTTAATATTTTTCGGATCATGAATTACTTACCACTATAAATTTCTCAAGAGTTTCCATAGCCTTACCGGAGTCTATAAGTTCTCCGGCAAGCTTTATTCCCTCTTCCATGGTCTCAGCCTTACCGTCTATATAAAGTGCCGCACCCGCATTGAGAAGTACGGCATTTCTCTTATGCCCCTTAGCACCGGACAGAATATCCCTTGCAATCTGAGCGTTCTCCGCAGGTGTTCCGCCCTTAAGATCTTCTTTGGAACAGGTTTCAAATCCGAAATCCTCCGGTGTGATGATTCGGGTTTTGTACCATCCGTCCTTGATCTCGCAGATCTTGGTAGGTGCAGAAAGTGATATCTCATCAAGTTTATCGGTGCCGTATACGACCATTCCGCGCTTTACTCCGAGATTTACAAGAACCTGTGCGAGGGGCTCGACAAGGTATTCGTCATAAACGCCAAGGAGCTGTTCGGTAGGTGATGCAGGATTGGTCAGCGGTCCGAGAATGTTGAAAACAGTTCTAAAGCCGAGCTCTTTTCTGATGGAACCGACATACTTCATTGATGAATGATATTTCTGAGCAAAGAAAAAGCACATTCCGACTTCATTGAGAAGCTTTACGCACATCTCGGGGGACTGATCGATATTTACTCCGAGAGCTTCCAGACAATCGGCGGTCCCGCAAAGAGATGATGCTGCACGGTTTCCGTGTTTTGCGACTTTTACACCGCCGGATGCCGCAACGATCGCTGAGATGGTGGAAATATTAAAGCTTCCCGCATTGTCTCCGCCGGTACCTACGATCTCAAACACATCCATACCGGTTTCAACCTTAGTCGCATGGTCTCTCATTGCGGCAGCACATCCCGCTATCTCATCGGTGGTCTCCGCCTTGGCGCTCTTGGTTGAGAGTGCGGCAAGAAATGCTGCGTTCTGGGTGGGCGTTGTCTCGCCGCTCATGATCTCATTCATAACGTCATACGCTTCAGAATAAGTAAGGTCTTCTTTGCTTACGATCTTAACGATTGCTTCTTTGATCATACTTTGCTCCTTATATGCAAAAAACATAATAAGTATAACATTTCTTATAGATTCAGTCACTGTGCAAGTGCGGGCTGTATATATTTTATAAATACTGCTTGACGCATTATACTATGTGTCATATAGTATTATGCGTAAGGAGGTAACACATATGGATGCTCAACTTAGACGTGGCATATTGGATGCATGCGTTCTGGCAGTTCTTGAGCGGGGAGAGTCATACGGGTACAAGCTGGTCTCTGATATATCAACCTTTATAGAAATAACGGAATCAACACTCTACCCAATCTTAAAACGTCTCGAAGCACAGAACATGCTGACGGTCAGAAAAGCCGAATATAACGGAAGACTTCGCAAATACTATTCCATTACAGACTCAGGCAGAGCCCGCATTGATGAACTGCTGGGCGAATGGGAAGAGATCATAAAAGTCTACAGATATATAGCTGAGGAAAGGGGAGAAAAAAATGCTTAAACAAGAATTCCTGTCACAGCTTCGTGCAGGTCTGGAAGCTGCAAGCATTGAAGATATAGATGAATGCATTGATTTCTACGACGAGATGATAAGCGACCGTATCGAATCGGGCATGAATGAAGAAAGCGCTGTCGCTCAAATGGAATCCGTAGAATCCATAATCAATAATTACAAACTGGAAAAACCGGTCACCAGGCTCATCATGGATAAAGTCCAAAAAAGTCATGAAGAAGCAAAGGGTAAGGGAAAAGGCACCTTGTGGATCGTACTTGCGATCATAGGGTTCCCCATCTGGCTTCCGATACTTATCGTGATCTTTGCTCTTCTGCTTACTCTTTACATAGTTTTATGGAGCATAGTAATAGCGATATTCAGTGTGCTTGTGGCAATCGGATTTGCTGCTGTCGCAAGCCTTTTTGCCTTTATAATGATGTTTACCGGCTTCGTTCCCATACCTCTGGGTATCTTTGCACTGGGGGCGGCACTGTTTTTGGGTGGTCTGACCGTTCTTCTGTGGCATCCAATATGGTCACTGTGCAAGGCGGTAGCCCTCATGATACCTTCAATATTCAGAAAGATAAAAAAAGGAATTGCTTAAGAAAGGAAACATGATGAAGAAAAAATCACTGATTGCGGGAGGATGTTCTCTCGCCGGTTTACTCTTAATGATAGTTGCATTTATCGCAGCAAGGGGAAATCTGGCTGAATTATCAACACGTAATGTTCAGGCAGTACAAAAAGAATATGAATGCAGCACGGATATAATAAAAATTGACGCAGATATCACATCGGATAATCTTGAGATCAGGACCGGTGATGTGGAATACATCTCCGTTTCCTACTATGACAGACCCGGATATAATGAATATGAGATAACGGAATCCGGAGATTCTCTTGGTATCAGATATGTTGACCTGCATCCGATCGAAGTGTTGACCATAGACCTGGATTTTGAAGATAAGCCCGTCATCATAACGGTTCCCGAATCATTTTCCGGAAAAGTAAACATATCTTCAAGCAGTGGAAGCATCATAGCAGAATCAATAAATGTAAGCTCTCTTGATCTTAAAAACACCTCCGGCGGTATAAGAATTAACGATGTTGATACCGCTACCGATGTTAAACTGTCCAGTACATCAGGCTCCATAAATGTTGATTCTCTGGTATGTAAAAACCTGACAGCTTCAAATACTTCGGGCGGAATAAGCATTGAAAACTCAGATATTTATGAACTGCTTGATACCAAATGCAGCAGCGGTGATATAAGCATCAAATCTGTCTCCGTAAAAGAAGGAGCAAGACTCTCAACCTCATCAGGAACGAGATATTTGGAGGATGTAAGTGCCCAGTATCTGGAGTGTGACGGAAGTTCAGGATCATTGAAAGCTGTGGATGTAACTGTCTTAAATTCTTTTTCTTCCTCTACCACTTCCGGCTCTGTTACTCTGGACAGAGTTGAGACGGGAAACAGCATCAAGATATCAGCATCAAGCGGGGATGTCAGAGGAACCATCGTCGGAAATAAAGATGATTTCAATATCAGTGTAAACACATCATCCGGATCAAGTAATCTGAGCGATTCAAGCGACGGTAATAAGAAGCTGACAATCTCAACCACAAGCGGATCCATAGATATAGATTTTACGGAATAAATAATAGAGGATACACATATGTGTATCCTCTTTTTATCGGTTCATTTGTATTGATAAATCTTAGTCTCTTAAGAATACTGTGCGGTATAAAGCTCGTGGTAAAAACCGCCGGAAGCCAAAAGCTCCGAATGGGTTCCCTGCTCGATAACGTGCCCGTCTTTCATGACAAGTATCATGTCGGCTTCTTTGATGGTGGAAAGTCTGTGAGCTACGATAAAGCTGGTGCGTCCTTCCATAAGCTTGGCAAAGGCGCTCTGTATCTTAAGTTCCGTTCTGGTATCGATGGAACTGGTAGCTTCGTCGAGAATAAGCATGGGAGGAAGGGCAAGCATAACTCTTGAGATGCAAAGAAGCTGCTTCTGGCCCTGTGAAAGGCCCTCTCCTTCTTCTCCGATTATGGTGTTATATCCGTTTTCAAGTCTCTTGATAAATCCGTGTGCATGAGAAGCCTTAGCCGCTGCGATAACTTCTTCATCGGTGGCATCGGGTTTACCCATACGGATATTGTCTGCAATGGTGCCTGATTTAAGCCAGGTTTCCTGAAGAACCATGCCGTAGCAGTTTCTCAGGTCCTTACGTGAAATCTCGCGAATGTCCCTTCCGTCAACGGTGATCTTACCGTCATCAGGTTCATAGAATCTCATAAGGAGATTAATGATGGTGGTCTTACCGCAGCCCGTGGGACCGACTATAGCAATTCTCTGTCCGCTCTTAACATCTACGTTAAGATCTGTGATAAGAGGCTTGTCCTTGGAATATGAGAAATCAACATTATCAATCTTTACATCGCCTGTGATCTCATCCTTGGCAACAGGCTCAACTGCCTCGGCAATAACGCTGTCCTCATCAATAAGTTCAAAGATTCTTCCTGCACATACAAGAGCATTCTGGAACTCAGTGATAACTCCTGAGATTTCGTTAAAGGGTTTGGTATACTGGCTTGCATATCCTAAGAATGCAGTAAGTCCACCGATGGTAATTCCTCCACCCAGGGCATAGATTGCGCCGCCTATACCTACAAGTGCATAGACACATGAATTAACGAATCTTGTTGAAGGATTGGTAAGACTTGAAATAAAGATTGCTTTAAGAGAAGCGCTGCAAAGTGCATCGTCCGCTTCATTGAAATTCTTTCGTGCATCATCTTCGTATGAAAAGAGTCTGACTGTCTTCTGAGATGCGATCATCTCTTCGGTAAGTTCAGTAAGAGCTCCTCTTGCTTTGGACTGTGCAAGGAAAAGAGAATGAGATCTTGTTGCGATGAATCTTGCAACGAGAAGCGACATGGGAGTAATAAGCACAACGAGAAGTGTGATAAAAGGATTGAGCCTCAGCATGAAGATTAGCGTTCCCAGTATTGTCATCACACCGGTAAAAAGCTGGGTAAATCCCATGAGAAGACCGTCTGCAAAAGTATCCGCATCAGCGATCATTCTGCTGAGTATGTCTCCCGTTCTGTGTGAATCAAGATATGATACGGATAACTGCTGGATCTTGTTCATCGCATCATTTCTGATATCACGTACAACATTATAAGTAATGTAATTACCAACTCTACTCATCAGATACTGGAAGAAAGCAGAGATAAGTGCTGCAATACCGACTTTGGATGCGGCAAGAATAACTGCATCCATATCGATTGCACCCACACCGGGTTTGAGCAGATCTACCGCCCTGCCCGTAAGTACGGGAATGTAAAGCGAAAAAGCAACCGATAAAAGTGCGAAGATTAAAACGCACACCTCGGCAGGCATATACTTGCGGGTATATGCCAGGAGGCGTTTCATTCGATTATTATTGGTTGCTTTTTCCATAATAAATTACAGTGATGAAATTTCTTCCTGTGATACAACTCTTATTCCTGCTCTGGTGAGAGCTGCCTGAGCAGTCTTGTGATCATCAACTTTAAAGACCATGTATGCTTTGTTTGTAGGACCTTCCGCAGAAAGTGCATACATATATGCCAGATTGATATTCTCATCCGCAAATACTTTAAGGATCTGGCTTAAGCCACCGGGAATATCGGGAATCTCTGCAACTACAACACTTGTAAGTTTGTTTAAAAAGTCATTGTCTTTAAGAACGGTTGTAGCTTCATATACATCGTCAACAATGATTCTTACGATACCGAAACCTTCGGTCTCCGCAAGAGAGATACCTCTCATATTGATTCCACGCTCTGCAAGAACTTCGGATACCTCACACATTTTTCCGGGTTTATTTTCAAGGAAAATTGAAATCTGTTTAACGCTCATAAAGGTACCTCCTATCAGATCTTTCTGTTATCGATGACGCGAACGGCTTTTCCTTCGCTTCTGGTAATGCTCTTGGGTGCAACAAGTGTAACTTTTGCTTTGATGCCCAGCATATTTACAAGTCCCTGCATCAGCTCGTTCTGAGCCTTTGAGATCTCAGCCACATTATCGGTGAACATCTCAGGTGTCATCTCTACATGAATATCAAATGTATCTGTGTTGTTTACACGATCGATGATAATCTGGTAATTTGCCTGATAGCCGTGCTCGAGAAGTACGGTTTCGATCTGTGAAGGGAATACATTAACTCCGCGGATGATGAGCATGTCATCGCTTCTTCCCATGGGCTTGGCCATACGGATAAAGCTTCTTCCGCAGCTGCACTTTTCCTCAGAAAGCACGCAGATATCTCTGGTGCGGTATCTCATCATGGGGAAGCCCTTCTTATCGATAGCGGTAAAAACAAGTTCGCCCTGAGTTCCGTGAGGAAGTACTTCAAGAGTCTTGGGATCGATGATCTCTGCAATGAAGTGATCTTCATTGATGTGCATACCCTTCTGCTCGCTGCACTCGAATGCAACACCGGGACCGGAAAGTTCGGTAAGTCCGTAGATATCGAAAGCCTTGATACCGAGTGTCTCCTCGATATTTTTTCTCATCTCTTCGCTCCATGCCTCGGCACCGAAGATTCCTGCCTTAAGAGGGATATCCTTAGCGGTAAGTCCCATCTCTTTCATGGACTCTCCGAGATATGCGGCATAAGAAGGAGTACAGCAGATGATGGATGCCTTCAGATCCTGAATGAACATGATCTGTCTTTCGGTATTACCCGAAGACATGGGCACGGTCATACATCCTACCTTACGGCTTCCTCCGTCAACTCCGAGACCTCCGGTGAAAAGACCGTATCCGTAAGAAACCTGGACAACATCCTCTCTGGAAGCTCCGGCTGCAACAAGTGCTCTTGCGCAGCACTCTTCCCAAAGATCCATATCGCCCTGGGTATAGAATGCGATTACTCTCTTACCGGTAGTTCCGGATGTGGAATGGATCCTGACAACTTCTTCTCTGGGGACTGCAAGAAGTCCGTCGGGATATGTGTCTCTTAAGTCTGATTTTGACATAAAGGGAAGCTTGTGAAGATCATCGATGGTTTTGATATCATCGGGAGTTACCCCTGCTTTCTCCATCTTCTTACGATAGTAAGGAACATTGTTCCAAACATGCTTTACCTGCTCTGTCAGTTTCTCGTTCTGGATCTTGGTGATCTCTTCTCTCGAAGCACACTCGATCTCTTTCTGAAAATACTTCTCCACTTTCTTACCCCTTATGCAGTAAATTCGGACTTTAGTTTCAAAATCTGTTAAGCATTCTTACCGAGTTCAAATGCTTTCTTATTCATCTCAAGGAACTTGGCGGGAACGATTGCTTCCATAGCCTTCATCCATGCCTCTTCGGGCATATCAAAATAGTGAGAAAGTCTTCCCATGAGAACGATGTTAACAGCCTTTGAGGAACCTGCTTCCTCTGCAAGCCCTAGGCAATCAAGGGCATCAACCTTGGCACCGGTAGCCTTCATCTTCTCAACAAGCTCTGCAGGATATTCCATGGCACCGGTGATAACGGGCATGGGATCGATCTGCTGAATATTGGTAACAACGGTTCCGTCCTTTTTTAGGAAAGGAAGCCATCTTGCAGCTTCGAGAAGTTCGAATGAAACGATTACATCAGCCTCGCCCTTATCGATCACGGGAGAATATACATGCTCGCCGTATCTTACATAAGTAACAACACTTCCGCCTCTCTGGCTCATTCCGTGAACTTCGGAAACCTTAACATCATATCCTTCATCAAGGAGGAGACGTCCGAGAAGCTTACTTGCAAGGAGTGAACCCTGTCCGCCTACACCTACGATCATTACATTCTTTGTACTCATATCAACCCTCCTTCTGGCAGGACTCAAATGCTCCTACCGGGCAAAGCTGCTCACAGATACCGCAACCTACGCAAAGGGTGTTGTCGATGTGTGCCTTGCCGTCTTTCATTGATATTGCGGGACATCCGATCTTCATGCAGGACTTACATCCGACGCACTTGTCTCTGTTTACACGAAGAGGAGGATTGTGCTTAACGTTCTTAAGAAGTGCACAAGGTCTTCTGGAGATAATGACTGAAGGAGCCTTTACTGCAAGTTCTTCTTTAATAGCTTCATCGCATGCCTTAAGATCGTAAGGATCTACTACGCGTACTCTTTCGAATCCCATTGAACGGCAAAGAGCTTCAAGGTCGATCTTACCTGCGGGATCACCCTTGATGTTAAGTCCGGTTGTAGGATTCTGCTGATGTCCGGTCATACCGGTGATGGAGTTATCGAGAATGATAACTGTTGAATCGGACTGGTTGTATGCGATATTTGCAAGGCCGGTCATTCCGGAATGCATGAAGGTTGAGTCACCGATTACTGCTACGGTCTTGCCTTCGTTTTCTCCGTTACCTGCCTTATTGAATCCGTGGATTGCGCTTACGGAAGCACCCATGCAAAGAGTCATATCCATTGCGGAAAGAGGTGCTACGGCTCCGAGAGTGTAGCATCCGATGTCACCGAGTACGGTGCACTTATTCTTGCTGAGTGTATAGAAAAGTCCTCTATGAGGGCATCCTGCACACATTACGGGAGGTCTGTTGGGGATTGCATCCGTAACTGCAGATACGTCTTCTCCCTTGTACTCTTCTCCACAAACGATGGGGCAAAGATACTTCTTAAGAAGATTCTGTGAGAACTCTCCGCAGATGGGAAGTACGTCCTTACCGAATACCTCGATGCCAAGTGCACGGCAGTGATTTTCGATAATGGGATCTAGCTCTTCAGCTACGATCACGGTATCAACCTTTGATGCGAAATCAAGGATGAGCTTCTTGGGAAGAGGATTTACCATTCCGAGTTTAAGAACGGATACGGTATCTCCGAATGCTTCTCTTACATACTGATATGTGGTGGAGCAGGTGATGATACCGATGTGCTTACCTGTTGCGGATGCATCTCTCATCTCTACTCTGTTGAAATCAGCGGTCTCTGCAAGCTCGCGAAGCTTCTCGGTTCTTTCCTCTACAAAAGGATGACGCTTGATGGCATTGCCGGGCATCATAACATTCTTGGGAATATTCTTCTCGTAAGGCTTTCTTGCAATCTGTGCTCTTTCGGAAGTCTCAACAACAGACTGGGAATGTGCAACTCTGGTACACATCTTTACGATCACGGGAGTGTCGTATTTTTCAGAAAGATCATATGCAAGCTTTACAAAAGAAAGAGTCTCTGCGGAATCTGAAGGCTCAAGCATGGGAACCTTGGATGCGATTGCATGATGTCTTGAGTCCTGCTCATTCTGGGATGAGTGCATTCCCGCATCATCGGCAACGCAGATAACAACGCCTCCGTTAACACCTGTGTATGACATGGTATAAAGAGGGTCTGCGGCAACGTTTAACCCGACGTGTTTCATACCGCAATAGCTTCTTACACCTGCAAGGGATGCACCAAAAGCTGCTTCCATAGCAACCTTCTCATTGGGTGCCCACTCACAATAAATCTCGTCATACTTGACGGCTTCTTCAGTTACCTCGGTACTGGGAGTTCCGGGATAACTGGAAACAAAACTACAGCCCGCTTCATAAAGTCCGCGTGCAAATGCTTTATTTCCAAGCATTAACTCCTTCATATCTGTTTCTTCCTCCTACACTTTTATGGGACTCTGTAATCCCTAAACAGCTTATTTATTATAACCCGCATGGGGGATATAAAACTACTTCATTACTACTTTCTCTCAAACTGTGAGTAGTAGATTTCTTCGTATACTTCGCAGGTCTTAAGAAGCTCATCATGAGTTCCGATTCCCACTGCTTTTCCGTCATCAAGAACTATGATCATGTCCGCGGTCATAACAGAGGATGCTCTCTGGGATACGATAAATACCGTCATATCTTCGAGCTTAGCTATCTCTTCTCTTATGTGCTTTTCCGTAAGGAAATCAAGAGCGGATGTGGAATCATCAAGGATAAGGATCTCAGGCTTTCTAACAAGTGCTCTTGCGATGGTAAGTCTCTGTCTCTGACCGCCTGAGAAGTTCTTACCGTTTTGAAGAACCTCCGCATCAAGTCCGCCTTTTTCGGAGACGAAGTCATAAGCCTGTGCTTTCTTAAGGCATTCGATCATCTCTTCATCGGTGGCGTTCTCTCCGCCAATCTGCATATTGGTTCTTACGGTTCCCTTAAAAAGAACGGCTTTCTGAGGAACTACTCCAATGCGTTCACGAAGCTTTATCCGATCGCAGGTTTTAACGTCCTCACCGAGAACTGTGACGGTTCCTGAAGTTGCTTCATACATTCCGGGGATGAGATTTATAAGTGATGATTTACCCGAACCCGTTCCGCCGATAACACCCACAGTCATTCCGGGCTTGACGGTAAAGGATATATCGGATAGCGCTTCATCGGAACCTGCGGTGTATTTAAGTGAGACGTGATCGAATGAAATGAACTCAGAGGATTTGCCCGCCTCTGAAGAAATGACTGCTTCATCGGCCTGATTTCCAAGATCCAAAACATCGCTTACACGATCTGCAGATGCGATGGACTTGGTAATAGTTACGATAAGGTTTGTGAGCTTGAGAAGCTCAACAAGGATCTGGCTCATGTAGTTAAGTATCGCAACAGCCTGACCCTGAGTGATGGCACCGATGTTTACTCTGAGTGCACCTTTGTATATGAGGAACATCACCGCTACGTTTACGATGATGAAAGTGATCGGATTGGTAAGTGCGGTAAAGTCAGATGCTGTGATCTGTTTTCTTTTTAATGCGTTGTTTTTCTCATAAAAAGAATTCTTCTCGTCGTCCTGAAGATTAAACGCACGGATTACTCTCACACCGGTAAGGTTTTCTCTGGATGAGAGCATTACTTTATCGAGAAGTTTCTGGACACCGGCAAACATGGGAATGCTGAAACGTGTGATGCCGATGACGATAATTGCTAAGATTGGAACGGCAATACAGAAAATAAGTGCCGAGGGAACATCGATGGTAAATGCCATGATCATGGCACCAAAGACGATGATGGGACTTCTGAGGAGAAGTCTGAGGGACATGTTAACGCCGGTCTGAACCTGATTAACATCGGATGTCATGCGGGTGATAAGAGTTGATGTACCTGCTTTATCAACATCGGAAGCTTCAAGACCCATGATGTGATCAAAGAGCTTCTTACGAAGTGTACCGGAAACACCCACTGCAGCTTTTGCAGCAAAAAACTGTGCTGTAATCGAAACGGTAAGACCTGCAGCAGCCAGAAGGACAAGTATAAGTCCTTTTCTAACGATGTATGAAGTATCGGAATTGGGGATGCCGACGTCGATGATATCGGCCATTACAAGGGGAACAAAAAGTTCAAACACCGCTTCGACAAACTTAAAAAAAGGGGCAAAGAACGCCTCTTTTTTATAGTATTTTAAAAGTGAAAGAACTTTTTTCATCTAAGGTAAATTCCTCTCGGGATCAGGACACTTTCTCACAAACGCACATTGCATAACCTGAGGGAGCATTGTTTTCACTCCACATATAGAACCTTGAAAGACCTTTGCTAACATCCGAAAAATCTCTCTGAAGAGCTGATGCGATACCGCATCCTTCGCACTTTCCCCAGGCTTCTTTTCTCGACCAGATGGTAAAGAAAAGATTAGGATCTTTGTGGATCAAAGAGGTTTCTTTTTCCGTGAAATATCTGGTGGAGATTTTCTCGGTGTTCATCTCTTTGCGGATCTGAATGTCGATTCCGACCTCATAATACGAAAGCGCAAGTGCGACATATTTTCCCGAATGGGAAATGCTTATAAAAGGAATACCTCTCTCGCCGGCAGGTATCTGGATATCGGGTTCGAGATAAGGCTTGCCGCTGTTTTCAATTGAGTAGGCAAGTTTTATAACTTCTCCATTTCTCTCAAGAATCCTTATGGCTTCCTCTGCGGTCAACTGAATGGGAATACCTGATGCCGCTCTTGATACATCCTCTACATATCCTCTTGCCGCAAGCTGAAGCAGCATACCGACGCCAAGAGCAAGACCGCGTGCGGGAATACTCTTGCACTGGTCCGCCTTAGTGCGTCTGTAATCATCGATAAGGCTGCGGGATGTATCTCGAAGATCTGCGCCCGCTGTCTCATCCTGTAATGTACTTACATCAAGAAGATATATTCTCATGTATTATTCTTCTACGGGGATGCATGCAAGGTGGAGCTCATCAAGCTGATGCTGTGATACAGCTGAAGGTGCATCCATCATTACGTCCTGTGCATTCTTGTTCATGGGGAATGTAATAACTTCTCTGATGGACTCTTCGCCGGTGAGAAGCATTATCATACGGTCTACTCCGGGTGCAGCTCCTGCGTGAGGGGGTGCTCCGTAAGTAAATGCGTTGTACATAGCGGGAAACTTAGCCTTAACTTCAGCTTCTCCGAGACGTACAAGTTCGAATGCCTTGACCATGATCTCGGGATCGTGGTTTCTTACCGCACCTGATGCGGACTCGTATCCGTTGATAACAAGGTCGTACTGGTTAGCCATTATATCAAGAGGATCCATCTCTCCTCTTTCTGCTTTCTCGAGAGTCTCAAGTCCGCCTACGGGCATTGAGAAAGGATTGTGGCAGAACTCAAGCTCGCCTGATTCCTCGCCGATCTCGTACATAGGGAAATCAACGATCCAGCAGAACTGATACTGCTCTTTATCCATGTGCTCGGGGCAAAGAACGCCGAGCTTGGTACGAAGAACACCTGCGGTCTTAAGTGCTGCTGCCTTGGGTCCTGCAGCAAGTCCTACGAAGCATCCGTTCTCAAGTCCGAGCTTAGAGATAACCTCGTCCTTGATGGGCTGTAAGAACTTAGCGATACCGCCTACGATCTCGCCGTTCTCATCTACTCTGAACCAGCAGGTCTTTCTTGATGTCTGAACTTCAACATCTGCAACGAGCTGATCGATCTGTTTTCTCGTAGCGTTGAAACCGGTAACTACAACTGCTTCGATGCACTGACCCTTGAAAGGCTCGAAATCGATTCCGCCGAGGACATCGGTTACATCCTTGAGCTCAAGGTCGATACGAAGGTCGGGCTTATCCGAACCGTACTTCTCCATTGCTTCCCAGAAAGGAATTCTCTTAAAAGGAGCGGGAGTAATACGATCGTAAATTCCGTACTTCTCAAATACTGGAACAAGAACTTTCTCTAGTACTCCGAGAACATCATCCTGAGATGCGAAAGCCATCTCCATATCCATCTGATAGAACTCACCGGGAGTACGATCTCCACGAGCATCCTCATCTCTGAAGCAGGGTGCGATCTGGAAATAACGATCGAATCCGGAAGTCATAAGGAGCTGCTTAAACTGCTGAGGTGCCTGAGGAAGCGCATAGAACTTGCCGGGATGCTTTCTTGCGGGAACAAGATAGTCTCTTGCGCCTTCGGGTGATGATGCGGTAAGAATGGGAGTTGTGATCTCGAGGAATCCCTCTTCGGTCATAGCCTTTCTGAGCTGGGCAACAACATTACATCTGAGAACTATGTTCTTCTTAACCTCAGGATTTCTGAGATCGAGATATCTGTACTTAAGTCTGGTTGCTTCATCAGCATCCTTGGATCTGTTGATTTCGAAAGGAAGCTCTGCATTTTGGTTCTTGCCGAGAACCTTTACTGAATCGGGAACAACTTCGATGTCTCCGGTAGGAATCTTATCGTTCTTGTTACTTCTGATCCTTACTTTACCGGTGATCTGTACGGTTGATTCCTTGGTGATATTCTTAAATGCGGAAACCATATCTTCGGTCTCTGCAACGAGCTGGGTGATTCCGTAGAAATCTCTTAAGATGATAAAAGAAAGATTTCCTCCTACCTCTCTTACGTTCTCAACCCATCCGCAAAGAGTTACTTCCTTGCCCTCATCGGAGCTTCTGAGTTCTCCGCAATTATGTGTTCTTGACTGTATCATTTCAGTGCCTCCCTGTAGAAGTCCTCGAATTCCGTGTAGCCCGCCTTGGTAAGCTGCTCTTTCTGGAACTTCTTGTTTTTATTCATTCTGACGGTAAGAATCTTCTTACCGGATTTTCTCTCTTCAGCTGCCTTTGCAAGAATCTCGCTGAGACGCTCGCCGCTGATTCCCTTTTCGATGAGATATGCCTTGCCGTCTCCGCTTCCGGGAACTTTGAATCCCTTCTCGGTGAGCAAGAGAACGATTCTCTCAAATCCGATGGAGAATCCGCATGCGGGAACGCTCTGTCCGGTAAACTTGCCGACCATCTCGTCGTATCTTCCGCCACCGCCGCAGCTTCCGCCAAACTCGGGAATTGCTATTTCAAAAATAGTACCGGTGT
>CADBFZ010000007.1 GCA_902794095.1 uncultured Lachnospiraceae bacterium
AGGTCAGAGGCTATATCAAAGATCTTATCAATCAGAGATATGATGCGATCATCTATCCCGGCTTCTTAGGCGGTGTAGAGACTGTGCTTGATCAGGCCAGATCTAAAGGCGTTAAGCTCATGACATTCAACTGTGATTGTGCAAATACGAAACTCAGAATGGCATGCCTTAAGTCCGACTCCATTGCACAGGGTGAACTTGCTGCCAAGTCTGCTGCAGAACTTATCGGAAGGAGCGGAAGCGTCGGAATCCTTATGGGAAGCGATACCATTATCGGTAACGTAGAGAGAAGAAAAGGATTCATCAATGCACTTGGTAAATACAAATCGATCAAGCTTGCCGGAGAGATCTCGGTTAAAGATGACGGCGATGATGTATATAAGAAGACCAAGGAATTCCTTAGTAAGCATCCCGAAGTACAGATCCTGTTCCTTACAAACGGATTCCCCGAAGATGCTGCAAAGGCTGTAGTTGATGCCGGAAGAAAGGGTAAGACTAAGGTTGTCGGATTTGACCTCAACCCCGCACTTTTCCCTTACATCAAGAACGGTGCCGTCGGATCCATCATCAGTCAGGATTCGTTCGGACAGGGACACGATCCTATCGTCCTTATGTACAATCACATCGCGGCGGGCACACCTTTCCCGGGCGAGACGATTTCCTGCAGAGCATCTGTTGCTGATGCATCCAATATAGACGAACTGATCGAAGCATGATCATGAAAAGTCCCGACGCCTCTGTGGGCGCCGGGACATTTTTGTTTTATGGGTATAAATATGAGAATCTTACTTACCAATGATGACGGAATATATGCTCACGGATTGGAGAGACTTGCAAGAGCGGCTCTCAAATACGGTGAAGTGTGGATCGTAGCACCTGCAAGTGAGCGGAGTGCGGCGAGCCACAGCGTTACTCTGAGACATCCGCTTGATGTTTATCCGATTGATGATTATCCGGTTAAGGGAGTAAAGGCTTACTCCTGCTCGGGGATGCCTGCGGATTGCATAAGAGTCGGTGCCTTAAGTGTAATGACTGAAAAGCCGGATGTAGTATTATCCGGCATCAATAACGGATTCAACATGGCGTCGGATCTTCAGTACTCGGCAACCGCGGGGGCGGCGTTTGAAGGAGCATTTCAGGAGTTCCATGCAATTGCGATATCTGAGGCCTTTGACGGACCTCACGAAGTAACCGATCATTATCTTCCCGAGATACTGGATAAGATAATGTATGAACCTGTTCCGCCCGGACATATCCATAATGTAAATTTTCCCGAGTGCAGTTTGTCCGAGTGCAAGGGCATTCTCTACGACAGAAAGGTTTCAAGGGGAATGTTTTTCAAGGACAGATATAACGAAATAGAAAAGCTGGAAAACGGCGGAGTCAGATACATGATAGAAGGCATCAAAACTCCTGCTGCCGAAGAAGGAACTGATTTCAAAGCATTACTTGATTATTACGTATCTGTCGGAATAGTAAACAATATCGGATATTGATGCAAAGGGAGGACGATGATGAATAAAAACACTGCGATTCATCTTAAGCTATACGGACTGTGCTGCTTAATCGTATTTGTAATTTTGTACGCGGTATGTTTTGTGATATACAAGTTTTCCCCCGGAACAAGTTTGGGAAAACCGATACTTGTAAGTATCCCGGTTTCTTTGATCCTGGGATTTGTACTCATGAAGATCTTATTGAAACGTGAGAAAACCAGCCCCATCGGAAGCAAATATTCCGAGATGCTTCAGGAGGTTCAGAAAAACGGCTACTCCCATCGTTTCCATGAAATAGTGGATGAAGGTGCTGCACTGTGTGCGGAAAAGGGAGACCACGACTCGAATTATTACGTCAGCTTTATGCTCTATGGTGCTGCCGCATACTGTCTGAAAAAAGAATACGGCAAAGCTTTACAATACATCAACTCTGTTGATACGACCGCGATCAGATCAAAGGGACAGGAATTTCTGGATCATGGAGAAACCCTGGCGCTGTATTTTAATACGCAGATGGGCATCTGCCAGGGAATGGGTGATGTTCAGAGAGCGGAGAACGTACTTGCGGATGCTAAGAACTATGTGGAGAAATATTATAAAGCCGGAGGGCTGAATGCTCTTTCAATCGATGATATGTACTGCGCATACTACGCAGTTAAGAGTGATTATGAAAATGAATTTGCCCATGCTGTTAAGATCATGGAAGCAAAGATGCCCGATGCTGCGAAGAATCCCATGGCATATCTGAGATTTTTGGAAGTATATTGCAAAACAGGTCAGAGAGATAATGCCAAGGAAATGTATACTCTCCTTTTGCAGGCACTTACAGTTCCAAGAAATTCGAATAAAGATTACTTGATGAAGTACGCAGATGATCTGATGGCAGAATTAAACGGATGCATCTTACAGCCGTAAAATGCATTTCACGGCAATTTTAAACAAATGAGAATTTAAAGATGATATATTCGCTTCATCAAAGAGCCAAGGAGGCGGATATATGGAAAAATTATTATTTGTTGTTTTAGTGATTACAGAGATCGTATTTGCGATTCGTGCGATCACATCTCATGTAACGAAGAAGAAATGGTCTGAAGGAAGAGGCCTTGTAAATGCCGGTGAGATCATTGTCTATCTGCTGATGATGGTATTGCCCGGAATAGATTTTTCCTTCAGATTTAAATGCCTGTTTTTGCTTCTTATAATCAGACTGATCCTTTCGGGAATTGTATTTATTGCAAGCAGGAAAAATGATAAGTGCAAGAAAACAGTTGCGATAATAATCGGAACAGTCTTCCAGATAATTCTGATCGCGATCGGTATGATGCCAGCATTTATTTTCACCGATTATGCGGGAAGACCTGTTACCGGACCTTACACCGTTGCAAGAAGCAATGCTATCCTTGTTGACGAAAACAGAATTGAAGAATTTGAAACCGACGGATCATTCAGAGAAGTTCCCGTATATTTCTTTTATCCCGAATGCATAGATGAACTTGAGCCCGGATCACTTCCTCTTGTTATCTTCAGTCACGGAGCTTTCGGATATTATGAAAGCAATGCATCAACATATCTTGAACTTGCATCAAACGGTTACGTAGTTGTAAGTATCGAGCATCCTTATCACTCTCTTTTTACCACGGATACAGATGGGAAAACCATTACCGTAAATCCCGAGTTTTTTAACGGCGCCATGCAGGCAGGTACAAAAAGCGAGTCGGAGGTTTACGAGATGACATCCGTATGGGTTAAGCTTCGCGAAGACGATATGAATTTTGCACTTGATACTCTTATAGGTTCTGCAAACAGTGGAGCGCTTGGAAGCGAGTGGTATTTGACAGATGCGGGCGCAGATGATATTACTAAGATTCTTGCAGGTATAGATACGGACAAGATCGGACTTATGGGCCATTCACTGGGTGGTGCTACTGCCGTAACTGTCGGAAGAAGAAGCGATGTATCTGCGGTGATCGATTTTGACGGAACGATGCTTGGTGAAGAGACGGGGTTTGAAAACGGTAACATAATCGTTAATCCCGAGCCTTACGATACACCGATACTTTGCTTTGATTCGGAATCCCATCATGCCGACAGAGTGCTGGCAGAGGAAATAGGATATACCTACTCCAATAATGTGATAATGGATAATGCTGCGGAAGGATACTCGGTTTATTTTGAGGGAACGGCACATATGAACTTCACTGACCTTCCTCTCTTCTCACCCTTCCTTGCTAAGAATCTCGGAATGGGCGACCGAGATCCTGCAGAGTGCATAGATCAGATCAATTCCATAACCCTTAAGTTTTTTGATCATTACTTAAAGGGAATCGGAGATTTTGAGGTTAATGAAAAATATTGATACCCCGATGGATGTTGAAGTAAAACTCATCCATCCCGAAGAAACAGAATATGTGAAGATAGGTTGTCACAAGGTTGACGAAAGGATAGATGAGATCACCAGATTCATCAAATCCAGACAGGGCAGTCTTGAAGGATATACCGAAGGCGATATGTATAACATTCCCATAGCGGATGTATACTATATCGAAGCCGTTGATGACAGAACATTTCTTTACCTGGAAAAAGAGACCTATGAATCCAAAAAGCGCTTGTATGAACTTGAGAAGGTTACGGATCCATTCCATTTCATAAGGATTTCGAAATCGGTCGTAGTAAATCTGATGAAAGTTGATTCCATCAAGCCCGCGCTCAACGGAAGATTTTCCTGTAAGTTGAAAAACGGCGAGGAAGTTATCATATCCAGAAAGTACGTATCTGCGCTTAAGGATAAGCTTAAGGGATGATGAATATGAATGAACAGTTAAAAGATCATTTAAAAGAATGTCTCAGAAATTATTTCATAATCGTAACGGGAATTAATCTCGCAATGTTTATATTGGGGACTATATTTCAGCCGGACCAGCAGTTCGGATATGATGTGTTTTTATATCCGCTCATATACGGTGCAATCACAAGCATCCCCAATCTTCTGATGGTTGAAAAGAAAGAACCGACTGTAAAGCAGTCCATATTCAGGGAGATCGTCGGAGTAATACTTATAAGCGCGATACTTCTTGCTGCAATGTTTGCGGGCAAGGAGTTGACCGGGGAACTTATTATCGTAAGTTGTGGTATAGTGTTAAGTGTCATTTGTATTACTGCATTGGTAAACATTATTTCCTGGGTACTTGATTCCAGGAAAGCCGAGAGCCTTACGAATGATCTGGTAGCATTCCAGAATAAAATAAACGGATAGAAGGTTTAGAAAATGAAATTTGATGAGAAGTTTTTTATTAAGAAACTGAAGGAGCTTCTTGATATTGATTCCATAACCGGACAGTATCATGAGCTTCAGGATTATCTTGTTAGAGAAGCAGAGGGTCTTGGCTTTAAGACAAAGACTCTTAAGAAGGGCGGAGTACTTATCGACCTTGGCGGTAAGGGAGCAGGAAGAGTAATCAGCGCACATGCCGATACCATAGGACTTATGGTTCGCCATATTAATTCGGACGGAACCATTAAGGTTTGCCCCGTAGGCGGACTTCATGCACATAATTCGGACAGCGAGAATATCCGTATTCACACAAGAAGCGGCAAGATAGTAACCGGTGCACTTCAGAGAAAACTTTCTTCCGTACACGTAACACCCGATAAAGCATGGGAGGCTCTTCCCAGTTTTGACGAAAACATCGTAGCGGTAGTTGATGCTGATGTTAAGAATGCAGATGATGTAAGAAAGCTCGGAATCGAAATAGGAGATTTCGTTAATCTCGATCCCAGATTTAAGTATGAGAACGGATATATCAAATCACGTTTTATCGATGATAAGGCGCAAGTTGCAATTCTTCTCGAAATACTCAGGGATATGAAGAAGGAAAAGAAGACTCCTGCCAAGAAGACATACTTCCTTATTCCTTTTCATGAAGAGATTGGCCTTGGCGGATCATGGCTTCCGGATAATATTGACGAATTCCTTGCGGTTGATATTGCATGTATCGGACCCGAGCAGACTTCCGATGAGAGAAAGGTATCGATCTTCTTCAAGGATTCAAGAGCTCCCTACAATTACGACATGACAAGGGATCTTGAGAAGAAGGCCAAGAAAGCAAAGATCGACTTTGTTCCCGATATCTTCACTCCTCATTACGGAACCGATGCGGACACTTCTCTTGTAGCAGGATATGATATCCGTCATGCGGCAATCGGCCCCGGCACCAGAGCAACTCACGGATACGAGAGAACACATATAGATGCAATCAGAGATACATATGCACTTGTTGCTGCTTACATGTTTGATTGATATTGAGGAAATGAATGGATAAAACCGCGAAGAATAAAACTGAAATGACAGAAATAGTTCTGAATGCCTGTATTGTTTTCTTTACAGGCATCGGGACATATTTGATGTGGACAAACAGTGATTCCGATGCGGGACTTATGTCATCGGGATTTGCCAATCTCAAATATTTTACAGTTTTGTCGAATTTATTTTGCGGTATAGTTGCACTTGTCAGGTTGGTGTTCTATGCACTGTCCAAGGAGTTTTCCATACTTCCGAAACTTATGGCGGCATCAGCAACCGGTCTTACTTTTCTGATAATCGCAGCATTCCTTCAGCCCCTTTATCCCGATCTGAATCTTTATGAGAGAGGCAATCTGTATTTTCATCTGATAGTTCCTCTCTTTGCAATGGCTGAGTTTTTGATCATAGGGACACGTGAAAAGATTCCGTTCAAATATACATTGTATTCAGCTGCGCTGGCCTTGGCGTACGGAACATACTATTTGGTTAATATCCTGATAAACGGAATCGGAGAGTGGCCGGAAACAAACGACTGGTACGGATTTTTGAATTGGGGATTTCCCGTCGGAATCGCAATCTTTGCATTTGTTGTTTTGATGGATTTCGGAATCGCATGTCTTCTCAGATTCCTGAATAACCTGATCAACAAGCTTAGGGCGAAAAAGTAGGAGACGGTATGAGAATAGTAACTCAGATAAACGACGAAGATTATATTGCGTTTAACAATGCCTATCAGTTTAAAAGTGAAGAAGGCAGAAAAAGATTCACACTGTACATGGTTTTGTTCAGCATTATGCTGGGGATGAGCGTGCTTATTATTCTTACGGATCTTTTGAACGGCATGCTTAACGGAAAACTTCACTTATCGGATTATATTGTTCCGATTTTTATCACTGTCTATTGTATATATTTCCTTGTAGCAATTAAATCCAGAGTCAGGAAAAAGATTCGTAAGAGAGTTGAGAAGTACAGACAGGAAGGAACCCTGCTTTATGATCCCGAGGCAACTATCGATTTTACTGATGAGATGATAATGGAATATACTCCCAAATCCACAACCAGAAGAGAGTGGAGTGAGATCAAGAGTATAATCGCTGATGATGAACACTATTATCTTATGCATGGACCTATGCAGGGGATGATCATTCCCATCAGATGTCTGGGTGCTGAGACCAATACCTTCTTGCCTTACGTTCAGCAAAGGACAGGACTTGGAGTTATAAAATGAAGTTAAACAGAAATCAGATCAAGTATCTTGCAATCCTTGCGATGTTAATTGATCACCTTGCTTGGAAAATGTTTGATACAGCATCCCTTGTCGGACAGATAATGCATTTTATCGGAAGGCTCACCGGTCCTACTATGGCCGTTATGGTAGCTGAGGGTTATATTCATACCCGCAATGTTAAAAAGTATGCACTTCGCCTAGGGCTCTTCGCACTTATATCCTGGATTCCGTTCTCTTTGTATGAAACAGGGACTATTACGTATCAGTTTGGAGTAATCTATACACTGTTCCTGGGGCTTATGGCTATATGCGTCTGGGACAGAACCAATCTTCCCAAATGGGCTAAGATAGTAATAGTAGTTCTTCTGTGCATCATTTCGATTTTCGGAGATTGGCCGATATTCGATGTTCTATGGCCATTGTTCCTCTTCATATATCGTGATGATAAGAAGAAAAAGTGGCTTTCATTTAATATCATCATCTGTGTTGAATGCGGATTGCTTATAATTCCAACAGCATTGAGCGGATCACCTTATGCACTCATGCAGCTCGGTGCGTTTATGGTTCCGATCATGTTTCAGTATTTCTACAACGGAGAATCCGGAAGCAAGCATCCTTTCCACAAATGGTTCTTCTACATTTTCTATCCGCTTCACTTACTTATACTGGCATATATATTTGTACTCAGGTAATTCACACGTGGGACCTCAATGGTCCCACGTTTTCTTTTTCGAAAAATTCAGTATTCTACGATAAGATTTTTCTACGGTTTGCGGCTATATTGATATAGGGGCATTTTTCGGAGATATCTCATGGACGACAAACAGATAATTGAATTGTTTTTTAAAAGGGACGAGGCGGCACTTTCCGAGACCCAGGAAAAATACGGAAAGTACTGTCTTAAGATAGCCGGCAATATCCTTGAAGATGTCGAAGATTCCAAGGAGTGTGTTAACGATACCCTGATAATGGCATGGAATAAGATTCCTCCCCTCGTGCCCGTGTCATTAAAAGCATTTTTAGGAAAAGTAGTCAGAGACATATCCCTCAGCAGATACAGAGAAAATCATGCACAGAAACGTTACAGTGCCATGACCGTGATGCTGGATGAATTGGAAGAATGTATTCCGTCCGGAATAAATATTGAAGATCAGGCTGAGCGAAGAGAACTGATAGGACTTGTAAATGATTATCTCGACGACCTCGGGAGAGAAGACAGGGTGCTCTTCGTCAGAAGATATTATTTCGGTGAATCTGTCAAAGGACTTGCCGGGGAATGCAGATGTTCGGAAAACCAAATGACACAGAGACTTTTGAAACTGCGAAGAAAACTGAAAGCTTTCGTTCAAAAGGGAGGCTATGAACTATGAATGCTGAAGATATGTATGATGTAATATCCGAAATATCTCCGGATGTTTTGGAGGAAGCACAGAATTATAAATTTGAAAAAGACTACACTCCGTTTAAGATCCTGGCCGCTGCTGCTTGTATTCTTTTTCTGATATGCGGATCCATCCCGGTCATGGCAGCATGCAACAACGAAACGGCTTATCAGATAATGTATTCACTTGTTCCGTCCCTTGCACAGCGCCTGAAGCCCGTATGTATCTCCTGTGAAAAAGAAGGAATCGTGATGGAGGTCGTGGGCGTAGAACTGGATAATGATAAAGCACAAATTCTTGTATCGATGCATGATACGGAAGGAAACAGGCTTTCAGAATCCTGTGATCTGTTTGACAGCTACAGTATTCATACAAGTAGCGCACAGTGTGCAGGTTGCGGGATGGTGGACTTTGATGAGGAGACCTGTACTGCGTATTTCCTTATTCAGATTGATCAGATGGGTGTGCCGATCAAAGAAGGGGATAAGGTCGTCTTTTCCGTAAGGTCGATACTTCCCCGGAAAGATCATTTTGAAATGCCGCTGGATATGATTGACCTGTGTAATCTTCCGGAAGACGTTGAGGTTACGTATGACTATGAAGTAAGGGGCATGGGAGGAGGAAGGGTGCCCATTCCCGAAGGTGCACTATTGCCTGTGATGGTCACTGATCCTTCAAATGAGGTGATGTTGGCGGAAGGCATAACATTAACCGGATACGGAATTTCCGACGGAATGCTACATGTTCAGACCAGATACACGGATATCTTTAAAACAGATAATCACGGGTATACATATCTGATAGATCCTTCAGGTGAAAAAGTACTGTATGATTTTGGCGTCAGCTGGTTTGATTCTGAGAGAAGGGACAGTTTTGACGAAGAATTCATTCTTATTCCCGAGGGAGGTTTCGAAGGATATAAGATCTGTGGAGAATACTGGACCTGCAACGAAGGCCCTATCGAAGGCGGCTGGCAGATTACGATTCCCATAGGCCTGTTGGAAGAATGATTTGAGCAAATTGCACATCTTTTAAATCCTCTTTTGGTGAAAAAATCCATCAAAAGAGGATTTTTATATTTTTTATGAACAAAATGTGACTTATTTGTGACTAATTATATTTTATAATCGTCTATATAAGCGAGGGGACATTACAGAGATGTTTTCACTGTTTCCAAAACAAGGAGGAAAAATTATGAAAAAACGTTTTGTAGCCTTTCTGCTTACAATTATGACAGTCACAAGTCTTACCGCATGTGGAAATTCTGCCGATACAGCTGCAGCGAACGAAGGCGGATCGTCAAGCATTTGTTATGAGCCTTCTGTTTGCTATGATGCAACCTCTTATGACGCTTATGATTATGCGTATGAGATGAATGGTTTTATTGCCGAAGGCGGTGAGTATGATGAAAACTTCAACACAGAAGAATACCTTAGCATTAAAGAGTCAGGCTTTGTGCTGGTAGCGGATAATCCACTTTCAACATTTTCTGCAGACGTAGATACCGGATCATATTGTAATCTCAGAAGATATATCAGCTCCCGTTATGATCTCGATGAAATATCGGGTTCCATCAGAACCGAAGAGATCATTAATTACTTTGATTATGAAGTAAATGATGATTCGGATGTATTCGGTTTGCAGTATGAAGTAGGAAATTGCCCCTGGAATGAAGATCATAAGCTCCTTATCATGACTTTCCAGGCAAATACGGAAGAGACAATAACCAACAAAGGAAATAACTTTGTATTTCTCGTAGATTCATCGGGATCCATGAGCAGTGCAGATAAGCTCGAGCTTGCGGTTAAAAGCTTCAAACTTCTTGCGGAATCTCTCGGTGAGAACGACAGAGTATCCATCGTAACATATTCCGGTGACAGCAGACTGCTCCTTGAAGGATCAAATGATTATGATGAAATCTGCAAGGCTCTGGATCAGATCAGCGCAGGCGGCGGAACAAACGGATCAGGTGGAATCAGAGCAGCTTATGATTGTGCCAATGAGAACTTTATCGAAGGCGGTAACAACCGCGTCATCATCGCATCCGACGGAGATATGAATCTCGGAATCACCAGCACCGGCGGACTTACCGATCTTATCACCGAGGAAAAAGAATCCGGTGTATTCCTTACCGTTCTCGGATTCGGAAGCGGCAATTACAGCGATGCAAATATGGAATCCATAGCTGATGCGGGAAACGGAAATTACTACTACATCGATACCATTAATGAAGCAAAGAGAGTTCTTGTAGATAAGCTTAAGCAGACCACGGTTACCGTAGCCAAGGACGTTAAGTTCCAGGCAGAGTTTAATCCCGCAGTTGTTTACTCATACAGACAGATCGGATATGAGAACAGAGTAATGTCTGCATCTGATTTCAACGACGATAAAAAGGACGGTGGAGAAGTCGGTGCCGGACAGCAGGTAACCATTGCATACGAGATCGAACTTGTTGGTTCTCAGGAAGGCGGTATCGATCTTAAGTATCAGGATACCGAGATAGTGGAAGGATTTGAAAACGAGATTTGCACCGTAGCTGTAAGATATAAGGAGCCCGACGCAGATGAAAGCACAAAGCTCACCTACGTTGTTGAAAATAATGAGGATATCGATGCCGTTCATTCCGAAGACTTCAATTTTGTGGCAGGTATCATTGAAGCATCAATGATCATGAGGGGCAGCGAGTATGTAGGAACCGCTACATTGGACAGCGCATATATACTTGCAAACAGCGGAATCAAGGATGATAACTACAGATTGGAGTTCTGCAATCTTTTGGTAATGCTTGGCGCTAACGAATAATATTGTATATACTGAAAATGCCTTATTACGGGGACTTTTTACGGAAAGTCCCCGTTTTTTGTTGCTATAATCGTGCGATGATGGTATTATTTTTCAGAAATATTAATTTCAAAATAATAAAAATAATGAGGGATTGAAATGAAAAGAATCAAAACTCTTGAAACCCGTAATCTTTGCGAAAGCGCTAAGAAGGGCGGATGCGGCGAGTGCCAGACTTCATGTCAGTCTGCTTGCAAGACCAGCTGTGGTGTTGCTAACCAGAAGTGCGAAAATAAAGCTAAATAAGTAGTTTTTCTCGGACAATGAAGTAAACCCCTTTTGCCGGCTCAGCTGACAAAAGGGGCTTTTATTTAGCAAATTTTCCCAATAAAAATATTTAGGAGTAATAATGGTTCATCAGTACAAACTTAACGGATATAACATAGTTCTGGATTCATGTTCGGGCTCTGTTCATGATGTGGATGAAGTCGCTTACGACATGATCGAAATGTTCCCGGATACTTCCAGGGATGAGATCATAGAAAAGCTATCCGCTAAATATGCGGACCGTGATGATGTTACAAAGGAAGACCTCCTTGATTGCTACGAAGACATCGTTTCACTCAAAGAGGCCGGAAAACTTTTTACCGAAGATACATTTGAAGATATGGCAGGGACTTTTAAGGAGCGCAGCGGAAATGTTGTCAAAGCTCTTTGCCTCCATGTTGCACATACCTGTAACCTGAACTGTTCGTACTGTTTTGCAAGTCAGGGAAAATATCATGGTGACAGGGCACTTATGAGCTTCGAAGTCGGTAAGCGTGCGCTTGATTTTCTCGTAGAGAATTCCGGAAGCCGTACCAATCTTGAAGTGGACTTTTTTGGCGGTGAGCCTTTGATGAATTTCGATGTCGTTAAAGAACTTGTTAAGTATGCAAGAAGCATCGAAAAAGAAAAGAATAAAAATTTTCGTTTTACGCTTACGACAAACGGAGTTTTGATAGACGACGATGTAATAGAATTTGCGAATAAAGAAATGAGTAATGTTGTCCTGTCACTGGACGGACGTAAAGAAGTTCATGATCGTTTCAGGGTGGACTACGCAGGGAACGGAAGTTATGAGACCATCATTCCCAAGTTCAAAAAGCTTGTGGATGCCAGAGGCGGAAAAGGCTATTACATCCGCGGAACATTCACTCATTTCAATCCTGATTTTACCAACGACGTATTTCATATGGCGGATCTCGGATTCACGGAGCTCAGCATGGAACCGGTTGTCGGAAAGCCTGAGGATGAGACCACACTTACGCCCGAAGATATCGAGATCGTTAAGGAGCAGTACGAGATCCTGGCAAAGGATATGCTGAGACGTGAAAAGGAAGGAAAGCCGATAACCTTCTATCACTATATGCTCGACCTGACGGAAGGCCCCTGCATTTATAAGAGAATTTCGGGCTGCGGTTCGGGCACCGAATATATGGCTGTCACTCCCTGGGGAGATCTGTATCCCTGTCATCAGTTCGTAGGAGAAGAATCTTACAAACTCGGTGATGTATTTAACGGTGTCACCAATGATCCTCTCCGTGAGGAATTCAGAAGCTGCAATGCATATGCGAGAAAAGAATGCAAGGACTGCTGGGCGAAGCTTTATTGTTCGGGAGGATGCGCTGCAAATGCTTTTCACGCTTCGGGCTCCATAAGAGGTATTTATGAACCCGGATGCGAACTGTTTAAGAAGAGAATTGAATGTGCACTTATGATGCGCGTAAGCGAGAATGCAGAAGAGTAATATGAATACTCCCATTGTAGACTTCCTTGAACAATATAAGAATTCCGGAACGGGTAGACTTCATATGCCGGGACACAAAGGCAGGAGCAATGCATTTAAAACCATACCCGGATGGCTGTCGGATGTGTATGCGTACGACATCACCGAGATTAAAGATGCTGATGATCTCTACCGGCCGGCAGGTATTATAGAAGAAAGCGAAAAGAATGCATCAGGCATTTTCGGAACTGACACATTCTATGTTACCGAAGGATCCAGTCAGGCAATCAAAGCAATGATATGGCTTGCAAAGAGATATTGGGAAAAATCCTATCCTGCCCCGGCAGAGGGAGAGATTTGTCCCGAGTATCAGCCCTATCTCTTCGTTATCGGTAAGTTCCACAAGGCATTACTTCATGCCGCAGAACTTCTTAATGTCAGTCTTGTTAAAATAGAAGAGGATGACTTATCCGCAAATGAGATTATCAATAAGATGTACGATAATTTCGTGGAAGAAGTTAATCCTATCGGAGTATATGTAACTTATCCGGATTATTTCGGACGCGTATCTGATCTTGCTGCGTTAAAAAGAGAACTGCTTCCTCTTAACATTCCTCTTTTGGTGGACGGTGCACACTCCGCATATTTTAAATTCCTGGATGCGGAGAAATATTCGGAGTATCTTCATCCTGTTGATCTCTTTGCAGATATGTCATGTACATCCGCTCATAAAACTTTGCCGACGCTTACAGGCGCGGCTTATCTACACATAAACGAATCTTTTTCCGATGTGATACCCGATGCTAAATATGCGCTGGATATGTTCGGCTCTTCCAGCCCCTCCTACCTTATCATGGCAAGTTTGGATGCGTTCAATGCAGAGGCGGAAGCATTTAAAGAGGCGCTTGATTCTTTTTGTGACAAAGTAATCATTCTCAAAAAAGATATTTCAGATCTTGGATTTAATGTATCCGAATCCGACCCTCTCAGGATAGTGGTAAGGAATGATGCAAAGTACACCGGCAATGATATGGCCGCATCTCTTCGTACTTGCAAATGCGAACCCGAATGCTGCGATGAAGGTTATGTTGTTATGATGCTCACGCCTTATAATAGTGATGAGGATCTTGAACGTATCAAAGAAGCATTTATGAATCTGAAGAATTCATTACGTGCAGAAAGTGATTCACCTGAAACCGGTTATAACTGTTTGAGGAATTTCTTTTGAAGATATACGAGCTTCATTATTCGAAGACAAATACATATCTGATAAAAGGAGATGCGGGTGTACTTCTGTTTGATACGGGATGGGCGGGATCGTTTGCCGACTTTTGCAGATCGCTTAAAGAGACCGGTATCGCAGTAAAGGATATCGGCTGCATCATGATCTCACACTTTCATCCCGACCATATGGGTATAGCACAGGAGATTTCAAATGAAGGTGCGACTATCCTTGTTGCGGATGTTCAAAAAGAATTCATTCACAATTCCGACGAAATATTTGCAAGAGAAAACAAGTATCGTTTTATACCCATAGATGATGAGAAGATCAGACTGTTCTCTGTGGATAAGAGCAGGGATATTTTAAAAGAGATGGGGATAACCGGAGAAGTTTTCCATACTCCCGGACATAGTGAAGACAGTATATCTCTTATGCTGGATGACGGCTCTCTGTTTGTAGGTGATCTGAATCCCTTATATGAACTGGAACTGCATAAGGGTACGCAGATAGAAGAAAGCTGGAATAAGCTGCTTGCGCGTAATCCCCGTAAGATATATTACGGACATGCAAAGACTGCGGAGATAAATACTGTAACGGAAAAGCCTTTCTCGGATAAAGATATGTATGATCTTGTTTCCAGGATCATGAAGATGACGGATAAAGGCTGTGATGTTAACAGGATTGCCAAAAAGACAGGTGCGGATAACGAATTTATTCAGGACGTACTCAGGATGTATCTGACACATCAAAATGTCGGAGTACAGGGTATCCTGGACAGGATCGAAATAAAGAACAGATAAAAGCAGCCCTTCACTTTGACAGGTTCAAGGTGAAGGGCTGATTGCATTTTTCTTACTTAAATATCCAGCGTGTGTCGTCTTTGCCGCTGATCCAGGTAACATCCCATTCGGCAGATCGTCCGTCCGGTGTCTCGGCGTGCAGTGTGTATATCGGGGCTCCTTCCGGGACGGCAACCCAGTAAGAGACAATCTCTCCCCGGTCACGTATCTCGGGTTTGGTATCTCCGATGGTGAACTCGGTACTGTTTTGAAGGGATATGATATAAACGTTATCGGATCCTTCGCCTACATTCATCGGCAGGTTGAAATCCCAAGCGTCATCACTGTGGGGATTTACCATGACCATAAAGAGCGCATCATCCGGGGCGTAACTCATAAATTCGTTCCAATTTTCTGCCGTGCGGTGGCGAGCATAATCCGCATATGCATAATGAGGTGCATTTACACACTCCGGTCTGTCGATGGTTTCTTCGTATATTTCTATGTAATCGTCTTTCCAGTATTCGATCGTTATCTGAGTTCCGTCTTCCGAGAAAGTAAGACCGCAGATCTCTGTACCGTCCACGGTATAAATCGGATGATCTTCATAATCATATACGGTATCCATGTATGAGTAGAATGAATCCCAGACCTTATCACCGTGTATGAAATTAGCACCGTAAAACTTGTGCTCGGGCCAGGCACTTCTCATATTGAAAATGGTGTATTCACTCATGTGGGGATTGATGTGAGTATCTATGATCAGTTCGTCTCCGACCACTTCTATGTCCATTATGGCATTGCCTTCGATCCCGTACTCATCGAGAGTATGTTCCCATCCGTTTATGGTAAATGTGACGAATTCGAAGGAAACATCCTGCTCGAGGGGATGGATCTCATATCTGCCGTAAGCAGCATCATCCACATCATGTATTTCTTCTATATTGCCTTCTGAATCCGTATAGACCTGATACACGGTCGATGGGTATTTGTGCTCAAGGACGGATGTATCAAGTACGCCGCTCATATCAGCATCATCATTTATGGTGCAAAGGGAAGCCTGCTGATAATTACTCTCATCCATATACGCGGCTAGAAATCTGAAATCGGTGTATTCATGAAGCGCTTCGAAGGTTATATCATCAAGTCTCTGGACAAGGAATCCTTCATTCGTATTCGCAATTATCTGAGCATAAAACTTTGCATTTTTCTGAAGCCCTTCATCATGCGTTACATTATTTTCACGGATCAATAACCACTTCATTAAGTAGTCGTAATCGGAATCCGGTGAACGGAAAACCTGATAAGAGATGTTTGATCCGCCGTTTCCTACTTCCTCAAGATACATATAATCATATCCCGCGCTTTGTGCGATCATAAATCTTCCGGCGGATGTATCCGTATCCGTCCAGCAACCGAAGGAATCGATCAGATCACCTAATGTGATCTCATACCTGTGTACTCCGGGAAAATTATCATCAAGATATTCATCAAAGAGGATCGTTCCGCTACATTTTTGATCGGTGCTCGGGCTGGAAAATTCGCACTCACCGTCATTGCTTATATTAATCTGTGCATATTCATTACCTGTTTCAAGATCGACAAAAGTCCATTCGCCTGCGGCAAATGCAAGGATAGAATCGGGGTCGGAGTAATCAAGCTCTGTTATGGAAATCTCCGTAGGTTCATCTTCGTTATCTTCATCTTCCGATTCGTCTTCATCCTCATCAGCTTCATCTTCTTCCTGATGCACATTTTGATCTGCAACATTACCTGCGCATCCCGAAAGACCTATGCAGAATGAACAGCCGAGGGCAAGTAATATATTTAACAAACGTTTCTTCATATTATCTCCTTGGATAACAAAACATTTTTATAGTCGTTATTATAATATAAAATGCAATACAATATAAACGTCAGTAGTTGCTCAAAAGGGTAAAAATATATGAACAGATTGTGGTATGACAAAGCAACAAGCGATTGGAACAGTGCACTTCCACTTGGTAACGGCTTTATGGGAGCCATGTGCTTCGGGGGTACGCTTATTGACAGGTTCCAGTTGAATAATGACAGCATCTGGTGGAGTGGCCCGCGTGACCGCATTAATCCCGATGCAAAAGAAAGCATTCCAGTTATCAGAAAGCTTATCCGTGAAGGCAGGATAACGGAAGCGGAGGATATGGCCAATGAAACGCTTGCCGGCATACCCGAATATCAAAGTCACTATGAACCTCTCGGAGATCTGTTTATCATTCCTGAAGGCAGTGAGAGGATTCAGATACTCGGTATCAGGGAACACTGGAGCGGACAGCTTAACCGTATCGAAGAACTCTCCGACTATAAAAGAGAACTGAATATAGACACGGGGATTCACACCGTCAGTTACACTAAGGAAGGTGTGAAGTTTGTACGTGAGAGTTTTATATCGTATCCGGACAAAGTAATGATAATCAAATGTCAGGGCACGCCCCTCAGAATTTTCTCCGAACGTGCGGATCAGTGTGAGAAAGTATATAAGCTTTCTGATAATACTCTCTGCATGGAAGGAATGACCGGCGCGGGAGGGACTTCTTTTTGCATGGTCATCCGCGTCGTAAAAGGCAATCCCTTCATCAAAGGAAGAACTCTTCACACGGACGGAGATACAGAGATCCTGGTGGCTTCACAGACTGATTACTATTGCAAAGACTATGTCGAGGATGCGGTTAAGACTTTGGATGCTACCGAAAAGCTTGGATACGAAGCATTAAAGGAAAGACATATTAGCGACGTATCCGAACTCATGAACCGCTGCAAACTTGAAATCGAATGTGAAGATAAAGATAACATTCCCACAGATGTAAGACTTAAAAAGGTTCAGGACGGTGAAGCTGATAACGGACTGATCAATCTGTCATTTGCATACGGAAGATATCTGCTTGTTTCATCAAGCCGCCCGGGAAGCCTTCCCGCAAATCTTCAGGGCATATGGAACGACAGCTTCTCACCCATGTGGGACAGCAAATATACTATCAATATAAATGCCCAGATGAATTACTGGCCTGCTGAAGTGACGGGACTGTCCGAGCTTCATGCACCGCTATTCGACCTGATCAGGAAGATGGTTCCGAACGGAAGAAAAGCAGCTTCTGAAATGTACGGGGCAAGGGGCTGGATGGCTCATCACAATACAGACATCTGGGGAGACTGTGCACCTCAGGATACTTGGCCCGCAGCTTCCTACTGGCAGATGGGCGGAGCATGGCTTTGCCTGCACATCCTTGAGCACTACCGCTATACCAAAGACCGCGCATTCATGGAAGAGTATCTTCCCGTCGTTAAGGAGGCCGCTCTCTTTTTCGAGGATACGCTTATAGAAAATGAAAACGGAGAGCTTGTTGTATCTCCAAGTGTTTCACCTGAGAATATCTACAAACTTCCGAGTGGTGAAAAGGGAACCATGTGCGAAGGCGCATTCATGGATGCTCAGATCCTGTATGAACTTTTCAGCGGACTGATTGAGACCGGAATGATCTCGGATGATGAGAAGGACAGATATAAGAAAATCCTGGATAAACTTCCCAAGCCTAAGATAGAAGAAAACGGAACTCTTCAGGAGTGGGCACTTCCTTACGAAGAAACTGAAGTAGGACACAGACACATATCACACTGTTTTGCACTTTATCCCGGCAAGCAGTTTTTTGAAGTTCCCGAAAAAGAAGACGTTCTGAAAGCTGCACGTGCCACCATCGAAAGAAGACTTTCAGGAGGCGGCGGTCATACGGGATGGTCCAGAGCATGGATCATTAACATGTGGGCAAGACTTTGCGACGGTGATAAGTGCTATGAAAACATCGTAGCTTTGCTTCAAAAGTCAATGCTTCCCAATCTCTTCGATAACCATCCTCCCTTCCAGATAGACGGTAATTTCGGACTGGTGTCGGGCATTGCGGAGATGCTTCTTCAAAGCCACGAAGGAGAGGATAAGCTGCTCCCCGCACTTCCCAAGGCATGGCCAAACGGAAAGGTCACGGGACTAAGATCAAGATCCGGTAAGGTCTATGACATTGAGTGGAAAGACGGAAAATTAGTTTAGGTATGAGCGTATGTTGCACTGAGTCAAAAAAAGAAGGCTTCGAAATTCTCGAAGTCCTCTTTTTTGACTCGGCGCGACAAGATTTGAACTTGCGACCTCCACGTCCCGAACGTGGCGCTCTACCAAGCTGAGCCACGCGCCGTAAAATTATTTTTTTTACAATAATTTGTGTTGAAGTTATGCCGTTTTAATGGGAAAATAAAGCATAACCGTTGTTTCCAAAACGACTTTAGAATCATACACTTTTTAAAAATAAGTGTCAATCACAGGGAGGTTGCTTATGGCAGCTAAAAAAGTAAAACACATGACCGTTAAAGAGATCAGAGAGATAGTTTCAAAACTCACTCTTAAAGAGAAAGCTTATCTTACAACCGGTGTAGGAAGTTGGGAGACTGCAGCGTTTCCTAAGAAAGGTGTTCCCAAGGAGTGGATGTGCGACGGCCCTCACGGACTCAGAAAGCAGGTTAATGATGTACATGCAAGCATCAATGATTCCATCGATGCAGTAAGCTTCCCTGCAGAGTGCGCTATAGCTGCAAGCTGGGACAGAGAGCTTATTTACGAAGCTGCTAAGGCTATCGGTAATGAAGCTCAGGCTAATGATGTTCAGATGGTACTCGGACCCGGCGTTAACATGAAGAGAAGCCCTCTTTGCGGACGTAACTTCGAATACATGTCAGAAGATCCTTATCTTGCAGGAGAACTGGGCGCAGCATATGTAAACGGTCTTCAGAGCACCGGAGTATCCGCATGCCTTAAGCATTTCCTCGCAAACTCACAGGAGACCGATCGCTTTACCTCATCAAGTGAAATGGATGAGACAACCGAGCGTCAGATCTATCTTCCCGCATTTGAAACAGTTGTTAAGAAGGCTCGCCCTCAGTCCATCATGGCCGCATATAACAAGGTAAACGGCACATACATGACCGAGAATAAGAAGTACTTAACCGACATCCTCAGAAAAGAATGGGGATTCGACGGAATGGTAGTAAGTGACTGGGGAGCAACCCATAACAGAGTCGGCGCCATCGAAGCAGGATGCGACCTTACCATGTGGCAGCAGCACGAGACCGATAAGGATATCGTCAAGGCCGTTAAGAACGGAAAGCTTGATGAAGCCAAGCTCGATGAGGCTTGCGTAAACATTCTTAAGCACGTATTCAAGACTCTCGAAAAGCATAAGAGTAACGCCAAAGTTAATCTTGATCAGAACCACGATGTGGCAAGAAAGCTCTTCGAAAGCTCCGTAGTTCTTCTCAAGAATGACGGAAATGTCCTTCCCATCAGTAAAAAGAAAAACGTCCTCCTTCTCGGCGATTTCGCGAAGAATCCCAGATACCAGGGCGGCGGAAGTTCACATGTATCAACCTGCAGGGCAACCAATGTTGTAGATGCAACCAAGGATATGCCCAATGTGTCATATAAGAAGGGATACGGACCCGGCCCCAAGGCTCCGACCCTTACCGATCCTGAGTTTTGGACCACCCGCATCACTCCTTCAGATTACAAGCCCGACAAGAAGCTCATTGCTGAAGCAGTAAAAGAAGCAAAGAAGGCTGATGTAGTCGTTATCTTCGCAGGGCTTCCCGAGGCACTCGAGTCCGAAGGTGCAGACCGTATCGACATGAGAATGCCCGATTCGCACAACGCTCTTATCGAAGAGGTTGCGAAGGTCAACAAGAATGTCGTAGTTGTTCTTCAGAACGGTGCGCCCGTAGAGATGCCCTGGATCGATGATGTAAAGGGTATCCTTGAGACATATCTCGGCGGAGAAGCAAGCGGCGAAGTTGTAAGAGATATTCTTTTCGGAGATGTTAATCCTTCCGGAAGACTTCCCGAGACCTTCCCCTTCATCCTCGAAGACAACCCTTCATATCTGTTCTATTTCGGATGTGATGATGTAGTTAAATACAGTGAAGGTGAGTTCATCGGATACAGATATTACACCACCAAGATGATGCCTGTTCTCTTCCCGTTCGGATACGGACTTTCATATACCAAGTTCGATTATTCGGATCTCAAGATCGATGCAAAGGGGTTTATCGGAGACGAGAAGGCGGGCGGAATAACCGTTTCCGTTAAGGTAACCAATACCGGCAGGAAGGCCGGAAGAGAAGTTGTTCAGCTCTATGTCGGAGTTAACAAGTGTGCTCTTAAGAGACCTGTTAGGGAACTTAAGGGATTTGCCAAAACCGGAATCCTTAAGCCCGGCGAGAGCGAGACCGTAACATTTGAACTTACTTCCAGAGATTTCGCACATTGGAACGAAGAGGCCAAGGCTTACGTTCACTATACCGGTGAATATGAGATTCAGATCGCCAAGGATGCGGAGAACATTGTTCTTGCCGCACCCGTTGACATCGAAGGAGCATATCCCCGCAAGACCGTAAACAACAATAATCCCGAAATCTAAACGAGATGAAGAAAAGAAAAAGAATGGCGCTGTTCGGAAGCAGCCTTTCGAGCAGATACAGACGAATACTGAGCAGGGCTTTTTCCATTGCGGCAGACGAACTGGACATAGATCTGGTTATGTTCAATGCGTATGGAAAACTTCGCAACGAGAAAACTTTAGCTGCGGACAATGAATCCGGACTCTTTGATTATGTGGATTTCGATCAGTTCGATGGAGCTGTTTTCGATGGTGAAGGCTATCTGGTTAACGGCTTGAACGATAAGGTCGAGCGAAAACTTCGTGCGTCAAATATCCCTGTTATTTCAATCAGCAGCCATGTCGACGGATTCTATAATATAGAATTCGATGACGAGGGTGGTCTCAGACAGATGGTCGAGCATTTTATCGATCACCACCACTTTACAAAGATAGGTTTTATGTCGGGATATCTGACTCATCCCGATGCAATTAAGAGACTTGAAGAGTTTCGCTCGGTTATGAGAGAACGTGGACTTCCCGAAGACGGAGTCGGAGTGTTTGAAGGTGATTTCTGGTATAACAAGGGAGCGGAGGCAGCAAGATATTTCATGTCTCTTCCCGAACGTCCCGAAGCCATTGTCTGTGCCAATGACTATATGGCCATATCGCTCTGCGATTCTCTCAGAAAGTCTGGAATAAGGGTTCCCCAGGATATTGCCGTCTCGGGATATGACGGAACCCCCGAGGGTAAGGATTTCCTTCCTCATTTGTCGACCGTTACCAGAGAGCAGCTTGAGATAGCACGTAAATCCCTGAAGTTCCTTTGTCATCTGTCAGATAACGGTGATGCGAAGGATATGGATCTTAAGGTAAGACCCAAAGCGTTTTTCAGCCAGTCCTGCGGATGCGAGCCGCTTGAGTATCAGCATGTTTTTGAGACCTTTGACCGCGTTCAGGATGAGATGAGGAAATACAACGAGGGTCTTTTTGAGTCGGAATCAGCCATGGTCAAGCTCAATAAGGCCGAGAGCGTGCGTGCAATGGAGAACATCTTTGCCGAGGATTCGGTCAATTTCGGCGATTATTCATCGTTTTTCATGATGGTTCATAAGGATTCTGCCGGAAGACCGTCCTATGACAGTGAGTTTACCAATCCTTGCGGAAAGTTTGTTCCCGTGATGTGGATAGATAAAAAGGGTGAATATACCGGAAGCCCTCGCAGTCTGAGCAGTGCAAATATTATCCCGGAATCAAATTCCGACAGACCCCATGTCTACTATGTCATGGCGGTTCATTATGCGGAAAAGATCTACGGGTACGCCGTTCTGGAACTTACCGGAAGGGATATATTCAATGAGTTTTACAATGTATGGCTTCATACCATGGGGCTTTCGCTTGATACGCTCAAAAAGAATGACCATATCGAAAAGCTGATCAAAAGGCTCGAAGGACTGAGTGTCACCGACGAATTGACGGGGCTTTTAAACAGACGCGGCTTTGAAGACAGAGCCCGTATTATCGTTGCCGGATTTAAAGAGTCAAAGACTGTATGTACCATGGTAATCGACATGGACGGCTTAAAGCGCATTAACGATAATTTCGGTCACTTTGAGGGAGACCGTGCCATCAGAGCGCTTGCAGATTCGATTAAAAAGTGTTGCGATTTCGGCGAGATTGCAGGCAGATCGGGCGGAGACGAATTCTATGTATTTGCGTCGGATTACTCCGAGGCACGTGTTAACCGGTTTGTCGAGCGCATGAATGAATGTGTAGCGGAGTATAATGCCTCCAATAAGATGGATTATAAGCTGGATTTCAGCATCGGAACCTATTTGACTGAGGCAGATTCTTTTGGCAGGGTCGAGGAATATTTCAAGATCAGTGATGCCAGAATGTACGAGCAGAAAATGTCCAAACCGGGCCGTAGAAAGTAGTCTTTGAAAAAATTTTCAAAAAAATAAAAATTTTTGTTGCATTTTAAATTATAAGATGGTAATATCTCATCGTTGCACTAATGAAAGGACCGCTAGCTCAGTTGGTAGAGCACCTGACTCTTAATCAGGGTGTCCAGGGTTCGAGCCCCTGGCGGTCCATGCGAGGTCGCAGGCTTGCTTAGAAGCGGGTTTGTGGCCTTTTCTTTTTATATCCGAAAGAGGAACTTATGGCACCTATATTTGATACACATGTTCATTATGATGACGATGCATTCGCAGAAGACAGAAGTGAAGTTTTGGCTTCCCTTAGAGAATACGGCGTCGAGAAGGTGACTGATATCGGTGCCGGAATTGCAAGCTCCAAGACTGCACTTGAGCTGGCTAAGAAGACGCCCTGGATGTACTGTGCCCTGGGAGTCATTCCCGGACAGTGCAGCGAGATAAATGAAGAAACCTGGAAATGGCTGTGCGAAGCTGCCGAAAAAGAGGAAAAGTGCGTAGCTATAGGAGAGATCGGACTCGATCATCACTGGGACGATGACCCTCACGACGTTCAGGCAGAGTGGTTCGTAAACCAGATGGATCTTGCAAGAAAGCTGGGTAAACCTATAGTCATCCACTCAAGAGATGCCGCCAAAGATACGATAGATATTATGAAGGGACATCATGCCGGAGATATCGGCGGAGTCCTGCACTGTTATTCATATTCCGCTGAATCCGCAAGGGAATTTCTGAATATGGGTTTCTTTTTCGGGATAGGCGGGGTTGTTACCTTCAAAAATGCCAAAAAGCTCACAGAGGCCGTCGAGTACATACCGCTTTCGAATATAGTCCTGGAGACGGATTGCCCGTACCTGGCACCGACTCCGCACAGGGGAGACAGGAATTTCTCGGGATACCTTCCTCTGGTGGCCCAAAGGATTGCCGAGATCAAGAAAATCAGCCCCGAAGAGGTGCTTGATGCAACCTGGCGAAACGCCCACAGACTGTACAAAATAAGCGAAACATGCTAAAATCATTACATAAATTAATGTGATTTTTCTTACGGTACCGGGGGTCTAAACGGGGGTACTGGATATGAAAATAGAGAGAGTAGACGACAAAACAATTAAATGCTATCTGTCGAAGGACGAACTTGCTTACTATAAGGTCGATTACAGCGACTTTATTTCCAGGAGCGAGAATGCACAGAGGCTCCTTCGCGAGATTATAGAACAGGCTAAATCCGAGGTCGGATATCATCCTCCGAAGATTGCTTTTGAGATGCAGATAATGATGGTTCCCGAGCAGGGAATGGTCCTTACTTTTTCCGAGAAGGATCCCGCTATCGGTGTGGATGCCGATAAGATCAGCGGATTTATCGATACTTTAAAGCAGCTCCTCGAGCATGTTAAAGAGGAGTCCGGCGGAACTACCGCAGCTCTGGGAGCACTTCCCGGACTCGGACAGGGAGGATTATCCCTTCCCGCACCTGCAGCGCCCGTTAAGGCAGGCGATGCACCCGCCAAGGCAGAGAATCCTGCCGCCAACGTGAACGACGCCGTATTCATGTTCACTTACCTGTCAGACTTTATCGAATATGCCCAGGGCCTTCCCAAGGGTATCAGAATAAATTCTTCACTTTACAAGATGGGCGAGGAATACTTCCTCTACATCTCCAGAGGCAAGGCTTCTTACGACCGCTTCAGCAGATGCTGTGTTCAGGCTCTTGAGTTCTCACAGCTCTACAGCGCAGGTGAAGGATGCGAAGAGGTGCTCAGGGAACACGGAGAGGCTATTATCTCCGACAAGGCCGTAAACAGATTCCGTAAGTGATCTTAAAATCCCAGGCGGCTCCCAATTTCTATCGGGGGCCGCTTTATGTTTGTTTAAAGGAGGAGAGTAATGTTCGTATGTCCCCATTGCGGAGCCAATGTAATATTTGACCCCGGCAAACAGTTACTCCACTGCGATTATTGCGGATCGGACTTTTCACCGAACGACGCAATCCAAAAGGACGATGCTGAAGAGAATACCTATACCGAATCTCAGGCAAGTGATACGTCCGAAACAGGTTACGAAGAGTACACAACCACTATCTATACCTGTAGAGAGTGCGGAGGTGAGATTCTTACTCATGACAATACCGTTGCTACTTTCTGCAGCTATTGCGGAGCTTCAACCATTCTCGGTAGCCGTGTAGGCAAAGAGAGAGCTCCCGAATATATCATTCCCTTTAAGATCACAAAGGATCAGAGTGCGGAACTTTACAAGAACGCTCTTAAAAAGGCGCTTTTTGCTCCTCAGTACATGAAAGAGGATACAACCATTGAAAAGCTCCGCGGCATTTACATGCCCTATTGGATCTATGATTTCAAAGAGAACCGTCCCGCAACTCTTCGCGGCCAGAAGGATTCGAGAAGAGGGGATTATATAATCCACTCCCATTACGATATCTCAACCAACATCGATGCGGAGTATAACGGACTTTCATATGACGCGTCATCTCAGTTTTCCGATACCCTCAGCGAAGCCATAGCTCCTTTTGATTTCAAAGAGGCGGTTCCCTTCAACACCACATACATGAGCGGCTTCTATGCCGATGCTGCGGATACGGATTCACGTCTTTACGAGAATCAGTGCCGTAATATCGTTACTCAGGAGATTTACAATCAGGTTTGTAAGGACCCCGCGGTCAGAGGCATTGAGGTTAAGAAGTCTACTTATACAAACCTCACCCCCGAGAAGACCGAGACCAGATTCGGATATTTCCCTGTATGGTTTTTGTCTGTAAGACATAATGACCGTATAAGCTATGCTGTTGTAAACGGTCAGACCGGAGAGGTTGCAACCGATGTGCCCATTGATTACAAGAAGTATATCTTATGGTCACTTGCATGGGCGGTTCCGATATTTGTACTTCTCAGCTTTATTCCGATACTTAAGCCCGTATACCTACTGATAATTTCAATCATTTTGTCAGTCATCGGAATGGTAATACTCTGCGTTCAGAGAAATCATATCTACATCAGGGAAAACAGTCTTGACGATAAAGGCCTGATGGCAAGACAGAAAAAAACAGAAGGAAATGCAGCTGCTGCCGCCTATACCGAGCCCATTGTCCAGCCTAAGAATACAAGGGATAAGAGTAATGACGGATCCAGGTCGGGCGGAGTCATTATCGGTGTTGTATCAGTTATTCTCGGATTGTTTGTAGGCCCTCTCGGAGCTGCTGTTGCATTACTTATTGTGACTCCTGTCATAATTGCACTTGCTGCAGACAAGAGCAAGAAGATAGTCGATACCAAACCCAAGGTTACGGCTAAAGCACCCGGCAAAGAGAAATTCCTGCTTTGTCTGAAGCCTTTGATCGGAGTTGTGGTGGCGCTTTTGGTATGGATCATCGCACCGGTTGCGGATGAGTATTATTACTTCGCATCATTTTCCTGCATAATTACCTTGCTCGTTTCAATCAGAGACCTGATCAAGGGACATAATGAATTGGCTACCAGAAAACTTCCTCAGTTTGATAAAAGAGGAGGTGACGAGTCATGAAGAATATAATAAGACGCTCTTTAACTTTACTTGCTTTTGCAGCTTCTGTATTCCTGCTTGTTATGCTCCCTGCAGGTACAGCCAAAGCTTATGATCCCTTATATAACCTTGACGATCCCGATATTGATAAGGTTAATCCCGATACCGGATATCAACTGCTTATTTATGACGGTGCAGATCTGTTATCAAGTTCCGAGATGAAGCAGCTTGCCGAGGAAATGGCCGGTATCACCAATTACGGACATGCCTGTCTGATCACTACGGATGAAAACAAATACAACGATGTTCAGTATTATTCCGAGGAAATCTATGATGAACTGTTCGGATATGACAACGGAGTAATGTTTGTCATCGATATGAAAAACAGATACCTCTGGATTCAGGCGGACGGAGATATTTTAAAGGTTGTAACCAGATCCTATTCGGATGATATCACCGACAATGCTTACAAATTTGCGACAAATGGGGATTACTATTCCTGTGCATCCAAGGTATTCGAGCAGATAACCAAGCTTTTAGGCGGTCAAAGGATTGCACGTCCCATGAGATATATCTCAAACGCACTGTTTGCACTCCTTTTATCCTTCCTTATTAACTTCTGGGTAGTTAGCAGAGCATCTAAGATACAAAGTACTTCGGGTGCAGAGATGCTATCGGGCGCAAACAAGTCACTCAGATATACTCCTCTTGCGGTTATTAAGACAGGAGAAACCAAGACATATTCACCCCAGTCCTCCGGCAGCAGCGGCGGAGGCGGAGGTGGTGGCGGACACCGCGGAGGCGGAGGTGGCGGAGGCGGTCACCACGGCGGAGGCGGAGGCCACAGATTCTGATGAAATACGAACTTGCAGTTTTTGATATGGACGGAACCATATTAAACACACTTGATGATTTAACGGATGCTACCAATCACGCACTAAGGACTTTCGGATATCCGGAGCATTCGATTGAAGAAGTAAGATTTTTTGTAGGAAACGGAATAGCCAAGCTCATCGAAAGGGCAACCCCCGAGGGAACTTCCGAAGAGGACAGGGCCAGGGTAAGAGCCGAGTTCATGGATTATTACAAGATCCACAGCGCGGATAAAACAGGACCTTACCCCGGGATAAACGATCTTTTACAAAAGCTCAGGGCAGCAGGCGTAAAGACCGCGGTTGTTTCCAATAAGCCGGACGTAGCGGTCAGGGAGCTTGTTAAGACATATTACGACGGACTGTTTGATGCGGCTGTCGGAGATATGGAAGGACAGGCAGTAAAACCCGCACCGGATATGTGCCTTAAGGTATTTAAAGAGCTGGGCATGGGACCTGAAAATGCAGTCTACATCGGTGATTCCGATACCGATATTATGACGGCGAGAAATGCGGGACTTGATGAGATTCTTGTATCATGGGGATTCCGCGGAAGAGAATTTCTCACGGAGCACGGTGCAAAAAACATTTGCGATACTCCGGATGAAGTATATGATGTGATAAAGGGTTAATAAACCGATCAAGATATTAATACAGAGGTAAGAATAATGGCAGATAAGAAAATGGTTGAAGAGATCACTTCGATGGACGAGGATTTTGCCCAGTGGTATACGGACATCGTTCGTAAGGCAGAGCTCATCGAATACACATCCGTAAAGGGCTGCATGGCTATCAAGCCCGACGGATATGCAATATGGGAGAACATCCAGGCCGAACTCGATAAGAGATTCAAGGCTACGGGCGTTCGTAACGTATACATGCCCATGTTCATTCCCGAGTCTCTTCTTGAGAAGGAGAAGGACCACGTGGAAGGATTTGCTCCCGAAGTAGCTTGGGTTACTCATGGAGGACTTGAACCCCTCGCCGAGAGAATGTGCGTCCGCCCCACTTCCGAGACTCTTTTCTGCGATTTCTATAAGAACGACGTTCATTCATACAGAGATCTTCCCAAGGTTTACAACCAGTGGTGCTCTGTTGTCAGATGGGAAAAAGAAACCAGACCTTTCCTTCGTTCCAGAGAATTCCTTTGGCAGGAAGGCCACACTGCTCATGCAACCGCTGAGGAAGCTGAGGAGCGTACGGTTCAGATGCTCAACGTCTATGCTGATTTCCTCGAGGATTTCCTTGCAATCCCCGTAATCAAGGGACAGAAGACCGAGAAGGAGAAGTTTGCGGGAGCTGAGGCTACCTACACTGTTGAGGCTCTCATGCATGACGGTAAAGCTCTCCAGTCCGGAACCAGCCACAACTTCGGTAACGGATTTGCTAAGGCATTCGACATTCAGTTTGCGGATAAGGACAACACCTTAAAGCATGTATATCAGACTTCATGGGGTGTAACCACCAGACTTATCGGTGCGATCATCATGGTTCACGGAGACAATGAGGGACTTGTTCTTCCTCCCAAAGTTGCTCCCATCCAGCTCTGCATCATTCCCATCCAGCAGAAGAAGGAAGGCGTTCTCGATAAGGCTTACGAGCTCAGAGATCTCCTTAAGGACACTGTAAGAGTAAAGGTAGATGATACCGACAAGACTCCCGGATGGAAGTTCTCCGAGGCAGAGATGAGAGGATATCCCATCAGACTTGAGATCGGACCCAAGGATATCGAGGCAGGCAAGTGTGTAATCGTCCGCAGAGATACCAGAGAGAAGATCGAAGTTACTCTTGATGAAGTAGCTGCAAAGGTTCCCGAGATCCTCGAGACCATGCAGAAGGAAATGCTTGAAAGAGCAAGAGCTCACAGAGAAGCACACACCTACGTAGCTCACGACTATGACGAGTTTAAGAAGATCTTTAACGAGAAATCCGGATTCGTAAAAGCTATGTGGTGCGGATGCAGAGAATGCGAAGACCAGATCAAAGCAGATCTCTCAGTTACTTCAAGATGTATCCCCTTTGAACAGGAGAAGGTTTCCGACGTATGCGTATGCTGCGGAAAGCCTGCTCAGAAGATGGTTTATTGGGGCAGAGCATATTAATAGACAGACAGTGACCTTAGAATGAATCTTATTGTGATCGACCTTGAGTGGAACCAGAGTTCCACCGGAACAGAGCCCGAAGTATCCGAGATCCCTTTCGAGATCATCGAGATAGGCGCCGTAAAATACGGTGAGGGCGGAGTGCTGATCTCCGAATTCAGTGAACTGATCAAACCCAGGGTCTACAGAAAAATGCATAATTACACCAGCAAGCTCGTTCATCTGCAGATGGAGGAGCTTGAAAAAGGTGATTCGTTCGAGGTTGTAGCCGACAGATTTTTCAAATGGTGCGGCCCCGACCCCGTATTTGCAACTTGGGGCCCGGGGGATGTCGGAGTATTCCAGCAGAACCTCAAGTTCTTCGGACTTCCTCTTATAAACGACGGTCCGGTTGCTTTTGTGGATGTGCAGAAGCTCTTTATGCTTGCTTGCGAAGCAGGTGAGAAGAAGAGAAGATCCCTCGAATATGCAGTGGATCATTTCGAGATATCCAAGGATATCCCCTTCCACAGAGCATTCAGCGATGCTTATTACGCTGCCGAGGTCTATAAGAGAGTCTGCGCTATCAATCCGGAAGTGACCAAGTTCGTGTCATATGACACCACTTATCCTCCCGCAGACAAAGAGCACGAGATCAAGATCGTGTTCCCGACTTATCAGAAGTATATTTCCCGCATCTTCGAAAACCGCGAGAAGGCATTCAGGGAAAAGGAAACCCTTTCCACCGTCTGCTATGTATGCGGCAAGAAGGCTAAGCGTAAGATTAAATGGTTTTCCATGGGAGACAGGCATTACTACTGCCTGTGCGAATGCGAAGAGCACGGACTGATCAAAGGCAAGATAATTACTTATCCCGATAAGGACGGAAAGGGACTTTATCTTGTTAAGATCTTAAGATGCGTTAGTGAAAAAGAAGCCGCGGTTGTTGAGAAGAAGTTCAACAAGGTCCGCGAATACAGAAAACATAACACCACAGGTGTGAGATTTAAAAAACCGGGAAAAAATACCTCGGGACCGATTCCCGAGGATAAAGGTGAAGATTGATATTAAGCCATTGCATGAACCGGAATTCTGAGACGTGAGTGAAGCTTGACTGACATGCTTCTTACGGTGAAGGGCTCGAAGAGAGCACATAATTTATCCGCGATGCAGATGATGACAGCCTCTTTGGAATCGGGGCTGTTAAGTACAAGCGGGAACATGTGATGCTCTATGATGTCTCTTTCTTTATCGGAGATACTTCCGAGAATATACTCAGCACGGGTAGCCGAATCAAGGGGATGCTGTGTGATGCACATACGTCCCGTGGTATAAACAACTTTACGCTGACCGATCAGGCCCATGTCGTGGCAAAGACAGGCTCTGATGAGAGCTTCTCTGTCGGCAGACGCAAACAGTCCTGCGATTCTTAAGGATATCTTGGTCACATGGAGTTCGTGATCGCTCACATTGGATCTGAAATGGTGGGACTGGCAAAATCCGCGGAGAAACATTTCGGAATCCAGAATATCCCCTCCGACATTTCTTATTTCATTTTCAAGGTCTTCTTTTGATCTCATAATTTTATAATTAGCCAGTACATTCTATAACACAGATTTAATATAGACAAGTGCCATGAAGGATTTTTCCGAAGAACTCAAGAAACTGCCGGCTAAGCCCGGAGTTTACATCATGCGTGATGCGGATGATGTTATTCTCTACGTCGGAAAAGCGGTTAACCTTCATAACAGAGTCAGGTCCTATTTCAGGAAAAACATCGGACGAGGTCCTGCCATCGACAACATGGTTGCCAGGATCGAAAGGTTCGAGTATATAGTAACCGACTCCGAGCTCGAGGCACTGGTTCTCGAAAATAACCTCATCAAGGAACATTCTCCCAAGTACAATACTCTCTTAAAAGACGACAAGACCTATCCCTATATCAAGGTGACCGTGGGCGAAGAATATCCCAGGATCATCTTTTCCAGAACCATGAAAAGAGACCGCTCCAGATATTTCGGACCTTACAGTTCGGCCCAGGCGGTCAAGGACACAATCGAGCTCTTAAACAGGATCTTTAAACTCAGAACCTGTAACAGGAAATTGCCTGAAGACATCGGGCTTGAGAGGGCGTGCCTGAATTATCACATCGGGCAGTGCATGGGACCTTGCCAGGGGTATGTGACGAAGGAAGAGTATAACAAGGGCGTAGAAGGTGCTCTCGAATTCTTAAGCGGCAATTACGGACCCATAATCAAGGATCTGGAAGCCAAGATGGAAGCGGCATCCGAGGATATGAAGTTCGAGGAAGCGGCCAGATACAGAGATCTTGTAAATTCCGTTAAGAGCGTTGCCCAGAAACAGAAGATCACCGGCAATGTTGGAACGGACAGGGACATCATCGGAATGTTCAGATCCGGCGAGGACATTGTCATTCAGATCTTCTTTGTCAGGGACGGAAGGCTCATGGGCAGGGAGCATTACCACATGACAGATTCCCTCATGGAGCCCGATGCTGAAGTTCTGGGAGATTTCATCAAGCAGTTCTATTCCGGAACCCCTTTTATCCCTTCGGAGATAATGATCAGATATTCACCCGATGACATAGATGTCATAAACGGATGGCTCAGCGAAAAGAGCGGACACAAAGTATCTCTTGTAATCCCCAAGATCGGAACCAAGGAAAAACTCCTTGAAATGTCCGAAGAAAACGCCCGTATAATCCTGAATAACGACGGCGAGAAAATAAAACGCGAAGAGGCAAGAACCCTCGGAGCGGTTAAAGAAATAGAAAACATCCTCAAAACTGACGGGCTTGTCAGAATGGAAGCATTCGATATATCCAATACCAACGGATTCGAAAACGTCGCATCCATGGTGGTATTTGAAAACGGAAGACCTAAAAGAAGCGATTACAGGAAGTTTAAGATCAAATCCGTGGACGGGCCCAATGACTATGCCTGTATGAAAGAGGCGCTTACAAGGCGCTTTACCCACGGGATGGAAGAGGCGGGACGCATCAGGGAAAAAGGTGAAGGCTCCGAGGTTGTAAGCTTTTCCCATTTGCCGGATCTGCTTCTTATGGACGGTGGACGAGGTCAGGTTAATATCGCACTTGAGGTTCTGGACTTACTGGGGCTTGATATACCCGTTTGCGGCATGGTCAAGGATGACCACCATAGGACAAGAGGCCTGTATTTTAACAATCTTGAGCTTCCGATCGATACTCACTCGGAAGGCTTTAAGCTGATAACCAGGATTCAGGATGAGGCCCACAGATTCGCCATAGAGTATCACAAATCCCTTCGTTCCAAGAATCAGACCAAGTCACTTCTGGATGAGATCCCGGGCGTCGGTCCTTCGCGTAAGAAAGCGCTTATGAAGAAGTTCCAGACCATCTCGGAGATAGCTTCAGCAGGTAAGGAAGATCTTATGGAACTGCCGGAGATTCCCGAGAAGGTAGCGGACGGAATAATCGCTTATTTCGAGGAATTCCGCAAGAAAAACCATACCTAAACCGGCCAAATGTGGTATGATATCGTAGTTAATTGTTTGTATTAAAGCCCGAAATAAGGAAATCTCGGGCCTTTTAAGGAGAAAAAATGGGTAACATAGGCTTTGATTCCGCAAAATATCTTGAACTTCAATCCGCTCACATCAGGGAGAGAATATCCAGATTCGGTAAGTTGTATCTGGAATTCGGCGGAAAACTTTATGATGATTATCATGCATCGAGAGTATTGCCCGGTTTTGCCCCCAACAATAAGCTTCTAATGCTTGAGCAGCTCAAGGATCAGGCTGAGATCGTTATCGTAATCGGTGCCGATGCCATCGAGCAGAACAAGGTAAGAGGCGACCTCGGAATTACTTACGATCAGGACGTTCTTCGTCTTGTTAAGGTATTCCGCGAGCTCGGATTCCTCGTATCAAGCATCGTTATCACCAAGTATTCCGGACAGCCCGCTGCAGACCGTTTCCGTCAGCTTCTTGATGCTCACGGTCTTAAGAGCTATCTTCACTATCCCATCGACGGATATCCTTCAAACATTCCTCTTATCGTATCCGATGACGGCTACGGCAAGAACGATTATGTAGAAACCACAAGACCTCTTGTAGTCATTACCGCACCCGGACCCGGAAGCGGAAAGATGGCAACATGTCTTTCACAGCTTTATCATGAGCATAAGAGAGGTATCAATGCGGGTTATGCCAAGTTCGAGACATTCCCCATCTGGAACCTTCCTCTTCGCCATCCCGTTAACATCGCTTACGAAGCTGCAACCGCAGACCTTGATGATGTTAACATGATCGATCCTTTCCACCTTGAAGCATACGGTCAGACGACCGTTAACTATAACAGAGACGTTGAGATCTTCCCCGTTCTGAGTGCTCTTTTCGAAGCAATCAGCGGAGAGTGCCCTTACAAGAGTCCTACCGACATGGGTGTAAACATGGCAGGATATGCCATCACCGATGACGAAGCATGTAAGGAAGCATCATGCCAGGAGATTCTCAGAAGATATTACGCAACCGCAGTATCCGTTAAGAAGGGTGATGCACCTAAGGAAGAGCTCTACAAGCAGGAGCTTCTTCTCAAGCAGGCAGGCATTGTTCCCGAGGACAGAAAGGTAGCCGTTGCCGCTATGGAGAGACAGACCGAAAGCGAAACTCCCGCAGCTGCAATCCAGCTTCCCGACGGATCTATCGTTACCGGTCGTACCAATCCTCTTCTGGGAGCTGCAGCTTCATGTCTCCTCAACGCTATCAAGCAGCTTGCAGGAATCCCTCATGAAGTAAAGCTCATGAGCGAAGAGACCCTGCTTCCCATTCAGAATCTTAAGACTCAGTACATGGGAGCTCACAACCCCAGACTTCATACAGATGAGATGCTCATTGCACTTTCAAGCTCGGCATCTTCAAATCCTCTTGCAAAGTCCGCACTGGATCAGTTGTCCGGACTCAGAGGAGCAGAGGCTCATTCAAGCGTTATTCTCTCAAGAGTAGACGAGAATGTTTACAGGAAACTCGGCCTCAGACTTACATGCACTCCCGAGTACGAAACAGGGAAAGATTTCGTTTAATTTCCTTTAACCCTTTGTTAATGAAGTTTTGCGTTTTTTCACTTGCCCGGTGCGCTGTGATATAGTAAACAAATAGTGTAAACTAACTGTTGTTCGTGATCGCGACTTTTTAAATGGTGGTTAAGATTGGATAATAATTCACAGAATCAAAATAACAAACATCCCGTGGGACGTAACAACTCCTGGATGATGATCCTTGCAATAATCTGCATGGTTGTGGTCGTTTTCCTTTTCTACAACATGCTTTTCGGAGGAAAGGGTGCTACCCAAAGTAAACCCTACACCGAGTTCCTCGAAGATCTCCAGAACGATCGTATTGAATCAGTTGAACTCGATGCCGAAAATGCGGAGTTGACCGTAACTCTCAAGCAGGAATATGTGGAGTCACAGTCCGAGGCAGACTCACCCGGTGAGAATGCAAACGCGTTTGAACAGTACGCTTACTTCGTTCAGATTAAGAACGATCAGGTATATACCACAAGAGTCATGGAATCCATGGACACCCTTACCGAGCAGCTCGAAAAGCACGGTGTTGAGGGAACCAGAGTAGTAAGCGCATCATCCGGAATCCTTACCGAGATATTCGTAGGTGTGGTTCTTCCCGTACTTATCATCTGGCTTCTTGCTTCATTCCTCATGAGGAAGATGGGTGGAAGCGGCGGACCTTTAAACGTAGGAAAGAGCAATGCCAAGGTTTATGTCCAGAAAGAGACCGGAGTTACATTCAAGGATGTTGCCGGTGAAGACGAAGCTAAGGAATCTCTTGTTGAGGTTGTAGACTTCCTTCACAATCCCGGAAAGTATTCGGGAATCGGTGCAAGACTTCCCAAGGGCGCACTTTTGGTAGGCCCTCCCGGAACAGGTAAGACCCTTCTTGCAAAGGCAGTTGCCGGCGAAGCCCATGTACCTTTCTTCTCACTTACCGGTTCTGACTTTATTGAACTTTACGTCGGTGTCGGTGCTTCCAGAGTAAGAGACCTCTTCAAGGAAGCAACCAAGAATGCACCCTGTATTATTTTTATCGACGAGATAGATGCAATCGGAAGAAGCCGTGACTCCAAGTACGGCGGAGGAAATGAAGAGAGAGAACAGACTCTGAATCAGCTCCTTTCCGAGATGGACGGATTCGATTCTTCAAAGGGTATTTTGATCCTCGGAGCAACCAACCGCCCCGAGATCCTCGATAAAGCACTTCTTCGTCCCGGACGTTTCGACAGACGAATCATCGTTGATAAGCCCGATCTTAAGGGCCGTGTCGAGATCCTCAAGGTTCATGCCAAGGACGTTAAGATGGATGAGAGCGTTGATCTTGATGCTATCGCACTTGCAACCAGTGGTGCCGTAGGTTCAGATCTTGCTAATATGATCAACGAAGCTGCAATCAATGCAGTTAAGGAAGGCAGAGAGTATGTCTGCCAGAAGGACCTCTTCAATGCGGTTGAGCAGGTTCTTGTAGGTAAGGAAAAGAAGGACCGCATCATGAGTGCCGAGGAGAGAAAGATCGTCTCCTATCACGAAGTCGGACACGCACTCATCACCGCGCTCCAGAAAAATTCCGAGCCCGTTCAGAAGATTACCATCGTGCCCAGAACCATGGGTGCTCTCGGATATGTAATGCAGGTTCCCGAAGAGGAGAAGTACCTTAACTCCAAGGAAGAACTTGAGAATATGATCGTATCGCTTCTCGGCGGACGTGCTGCTGAGGAAGTTGTATTCGGAAATGTAACCACCGGAGCTGCCAACGATATTGAGAAGGCAACATCCATCGCCAAGAATATGATCACTCGTTTCGGTATGAGCGACAGATTCGGACTTGCCGGATTTGCAACCGTAGAGAGCCAGTATCTCGAGGGAAGAACCGCAATGAACTGTTCCGATCAGACCGCGGCCGCAATCGACGAAGAAATCGTCAGCATGCTCAAGAAAGCTTATGAGCAGGCCAAGGAACTCCTTTCCGAGAACAGAGAAGTTATGGACAAGCTTGCCGGATATCTCATTGAAAAAGAGACCATTACCGGTAAGGAATTCATGAAGATCTTCAGGGCAGAAAAGGGAATCCCCGAGCCCGAAGAGGAAGAAAAGGATGTAACCGGTACCGAAAGATCTGAAGAGAGCAAGGATGCATCCGAGGAAAAACCTTCGGAAGAAACTCTTGCGGAGAAAACTCCCGAAGAAGAGAAGGAAGAGAATTCCGAAGAGCCTGAGAAGAAGGTTGAAGCACCTGAAGCTCCTCAAGGCGACACAGGTATTTTTTCCAACCACACGATCATGTAATATGCGAAAGTTTATACGTGAAAAAAAGCACCGTGTTAACTACAAGGGCAGAGTTTTTACTCTGCCTCTTGTGATATTTATGGTGATGTCTTTTTCACTGAATTCTTTTGCAGCGGGCCTTCCGGAGTCGTCTGAAGAGACCTCCGAAATAGAGACAAATGAGATAGTAAACTGGCCGAAAGGTCCCGAAACATCCGGCAGGTCGGTAATCCTAATGGAGAATTCCACGGGTGCGATTCTTTATGCCAAGAATATCCACGAAAGATGTTACCCGGCGGCAATGACTGCCATAGTAACCAGCATGCTCGGTGCAGAGATGTGCGACCTGGACGATAAGGTTGAATTCTCAACCCAGGCGGTAAGGGATGTTCCTTCGGGGGTTGTTAATATAGCCATCGACCCGGGCGAATCCTTAAGCGTGGGTGAATGCCTCCAGGCGATACTTATAAGAGGCGCTGCGGAGTGCGGATTTGCACTTGCGGAGCATTGCGGTGGCGGATCCAGGGATTCATTTGTAGCTCTTATGAATTCAAGAGCGGCGTCCCTGGGATGTACGGAGACAAACTTCACCAATCCCGTAGGACTTCATTCTGATGAGCATTACACAACAGCTTATGACATGGCACTTATCGGAAGGGACTTTTTTGATAACGAACTTCTGTGCAAATACTCGCTTCAAAAAACACTTCATCTGTACCCTTCGGCAGGACAGAAAGATGAGATTATCGAGCATAACGCATCGAAGATGACCATCGGCGGAGTGTATGAGTATGAGTACCTGATTGGTGCAAGAACCGGATATACGGAAGAAGCCGGATATTGCCTGATAGCAGGTGCGGAGAAGGACGGAGTACGTCTTATAGCCGTTATCATGGATGACGGAAGCGATGAGAGATATATCGATGCCATTTCACTTTTTGAGTATGGTTTTTCCAATTTCACTCTCGTAAACGCATCCGAAAATGAAAAGTCCTATGATGCGGGATCCAGCGTTGCATCATACGGAACCATAGACATCATGGGTGACTCCAGCCCCATGTTTTCACTGGACAAAAATGACCGCATACTTCTTCCTCTTACGGTTGAATTCGCGGATCTTGACAGCGAGATTACTTACGACGGAGTTACGGGTAATGAAGCTGCGAGAATAGTTTATTCATACCACGGAACCTACCTCGGTAAATGCTCGATACTCTTCGGAGAACCTTCGGATGCTTACGACTTCGGAATAAAACCTGAGGAAGAACCTGAACCGGAGGAAAAGCAGGGCAGGACTTTCGTATATATCAATATCGCGAAGGTTGCCGCGGTGAGTGCCGTGATAGCTGCGGGAATACTCCTGCTTATGGCGTTGCTTAGATGGTATAAAAGATACAGAAAGGTACATCCCAATTGGAGGAGACAGTACAGGAAGGAAAGACATCGTTCTGTTTTCTCGAAGTGGGGTAAAAAGAAGATCAAATGAGACTTAAGAATGTTCCCGGATGCAGGGAGAGAATCGCGGAGAGCGAATTTGTAGTTCCCGAAGACAAGCTTAAAGAGTGCAAGGGACACTGGCACGAGCTCTTTGGCAATGAAGGCGAGATCCACATCGAGATTGGAATGGGTAAGGGCCGTTTTATGTATGAAATGGCTTTAAGAAACCCTGATATCAACTACATCGGAATAGAGAAATACTCTGCGGTGCTTTTAAGAGCGGTCCAGAAGATGGAGGAAGAACCCAGGGAAAACCTGATGTTTATCAGGATGGATGCTGAGGAGATCGCTGAGGTTTTCGACGCCGGAGAGGTGGGGAGAATATACCTGAATTTCTCGGATCCCTGGCCCAAAGACAGACATGCAAAAAGAAGACTTCCGTCTCGCGAATTCCTGGCAAGATATGATAAGATATTAAAGCAGGGCGGACGAATTGAGTTTAAGACGGATAACAGGGTTTTATTCGACTGGGCCCTGGAGGAACTTCCCGAATCCGCATGGAAAGCGGATCTTGTGACATTCGATCTTCATTCTCAGGAAGAATTGATGGTTGATAATGTCATGACAGAATACGAAGAGAAATTTTCCGAAAAAGGAAATCCTATCTGTAAGTACATATTAACCCGCAAGTGAAAGGAGCTAATTATGGCACAGCTTGTTACCACCAACGATTTTGAAAAAGAAGTACTTGAATCAACCACTCCCGTTCTTGTTGATTTCTACGCAGACTGGTGCGGACCCTGCAAGATGATGTCTCCCGTAGTTGATACACTCGCCGAGAAGCTTGCTTCCACTCTTAAGGTTGTTAAGTGCAATGTCGACGATAGCGGAGCCGTTGCAGAGAAATACAATATCATGAGCATTCCCAATTTTATATTGTTCAAGGACGGACAGCCCGTAGCCAGCAAGCTCGGTGCAACTTCACCCGCAGATTTTGAACAGTGGATCAAGGAGAACATCTGATGGCAAGCGTCAAACTGACAAAAGTTATCGAGAGAATGGATCTTATGAACCTCACTCCCGAGGTTCCTGTTGAAAAGATCAGAATCACCCAGCCCGATATCAACAGACCCGCACTCCAGATCGCAGGATATTTCGAATACTTCGATCCTTCGCGAATCCAGATCATCGGCTACGTTGAGTATTCCTACATGGAAAACGCACTGGATGATGAACAGAAATATGAAGCATATGATAAGTTCCTTGAGCATCCCATGCCTGCAATTATCTTCTGCAGAGGACTCAAGCCCAACGAGATATTCATGGAACTTGCCAAGAAGTACGGAATCCCCGTTCTTCTGACCAACGAAGCAACATCAGGCTTCACCGCTGAGCTTATCAGATGGCTCAACGAGCAGCTTGCTCCGATGATATCGGTACACGGCGTTCTCGTAGACTGTTACGGTGAAGGCGTTCTCATCACGGGTGAGAGCGGTATCGGTAAATCCGAGGCTGCGCTCGAGCTTATTAAGAGAGGACACCGACTTGTAACGGACGATGCGGTTGAGCTCAGAAAGCTTTCCGATACGCTTCTTGTCGGAACGGCACCCGATATAACCAAGCACTTCATCGAGCTTCGTGGTATCGGAATCGTAGATGTAAAGGCATTGTTCGGTGCATCCAGCGTTAAAGATTCACAGCAGGTTGACCTGGTCATCAGATTGGAAGACTGGGATAAGGATAAAGATTACGACAGACTGGGAGTTGAAGAGAGTTATACCGAATACCTCGGCGTAAGAGTCGTATGTCACAACATCCCCGTAAGACCCGGACGAAACCTGGCTGTCATCTGCGAGACTGCAGCGGTTAACTACCGTCAGAAGCAGATGGGATACAATGCAGTACAGGAACTCTACAAGAGAGTTCAGGCAAATCTTGCCAAGAAACATTCCGAAGAAGATGAAGAAGAGGAAGAATAATGAAATACGTTTTTGGAGCTGACATAGGCGGAACTACAGTTAAACTCGGATTTTTCGATGAGAATGGCGAACTCCTCGACAAGTGGGAGATCCCTACCGATAAGACCGATCACGGAGCTAACATCGTAGGAGATGTTTGCAAATCCATTCAGGATAAGATGGCTGAGAAGAGCATTACCGCATCCGATGTTATCGGAGTAGGCGTAGGCGCTCCCGGTGCCGTTAATGAGGACGGTGTAATGACAGGCGGAGCCGTTAACCTCGGCTGGCCCGTATTTAATCTCAGAGAGGCAATGGAAGCTAAACTCGGCGGAATCAAAGTCGTAGCAGGTAATGATGCTAACGTTGCAGCTTTCGGTGAGATGGTTAAAGGTGGCGGCAAGGGATATAAGAACGTTGTTGCCGTTACTCTCGGAACCGGCGTAGGCGGCGGTGTTATCATCGGCGGAAAGCTTATCACCGGATCTACCGGAGCAGCCGGAGAGATCGGACATATCAAGGTTGATGATGTAGAGACCGAGAAGTGTAACTGTGGACATACCGGATGCCTTGAGCAGTTTGCATCCGCAACCGGTATTGCAAGACTTGCAAGAAAGAGACTTGCAGCAGACGATAAGCCTTCAGTTCTCAGAAGCGCTGAGCTTCTTGATGCAAAGGCAGTATTTGATGCAGTTAAGGCAGGCGATGAAGTTGCCATCGAAGTTGCCAAGGAGTTCGGAAGATACCTCGGAAAAGGACTTGCAGTTATTGCGGATGTCGTTAACCCTGAGATCTTCGTTATCGGCGGTGGTGTTTCAAAGGCAGGAGATATCCTTCTTTCATTTGTAGAACCCGAGTTTAAGAACACCGCATTCCCTCCCTGCAGCGGTTCGAAGTTCGCACTTGCGACTCTCGGAAACGATGCCGGTATTTACGGCTGTGCAGGCATGGTTTTATCGTAAAAACGATTGTGGTATTATTTTAGAAAATAAAGCGAGGGTGCACCTTTCGGGTGCAGAGAGGAGAATTGTATGACAGGACAGGAGGTTGCTCGAATAATATCCGAGCACATCGATGAGAGATTCATTCATCCGGATCAGCCCATGGCTGAATATACTTCGTTCCGTACGGGCGGAAACGCACTTTGCGTTGTAGAGGTCCACGACCTTGAGGAACTCAGAAGAGTTCTTACCTGTGTCAGAAAGAAGTTCCTTCCCTATACTATTCTCGGAAACGGAACCAATACCCTTGTTGAAGACGAGGGATATTCGGGCGTAGCGGTAATCTTAGACGGTGAGTTCAAGAAGATTGATGTAACCGGATATGAAGTAACCTGCGGTGGCGGAGCTTCACTTGCAGCGGCAGGAAGAATGGCAGCGGATATGTGGCTCACCGGAATGGAGTGGGCATGCGGAATCCCCGGAACCATTGGCGGTGCCGTTAAGATGAATGCCGGCGCTTTCGGATCCGATATATCCAACATTGTTAAGAGAGTAAGAGCTCTTACTACAGCAGGAGAGGAAATTGTTCTTCGCCCTGCGGAGATGCACTTTAAATATCGCAGTTCTCTATTCTGTGAAAAAAAATACGTTGTCCTCGAAGCGGTATTCGAGCTTCAGAAGGGTGACAAGAACGAGATCAACGCCAAGATCGAGCAGTATGCCAAGGAGCGCAGAGACAAACAGCCTCTGGATCTTCCCAGCGCAGGCTGCATCTTCAAGAATCCCAGAGAGGGTTCTGCAGCTCAGATGATCGATGAAGCAGGACTCGGCGGATCTTATGTAGGCGGTGCAATGGTATCCAAGAAGCACTGCAACTTTATCGTAAATACCGGCAAAGCTTCGGCTACCGATATCACCAGACTTATCGAAAACGTCAGAAGAGAAGTTTATAACTTTAATGGTGTACGCCTTGAGCCCGAACTTTGTGTTCTCGGCAGACCCGGCAGGTATTGATACAGATGCGAATAGTAATCATAACTGGAATGAGCGGAAGCGGTAAGAGAACCGGCATGAAGATGCTGGAGGATATCGGCTTCTATGCTATCGACAATCTGCCCGCATCACTGGTGGACAAATTTGTCGAACTGCTTGCCCAGCCCGGAAACGAATACGGAAAAGTAGCTCTCGGAATAGATATCAGAACCGCAGGTTCCATGAAGAATCTGGCTCAGGTCATTAAGAACCTGAAATCCGGCGGACATGAGACTGAGGTTTTATTCCTCGAGGCATCGGATAAGACTCTTATCAGAAGATACAAAGAATCCAGAAGAATCCATCCCCTTGCAGGTGACGGAACACTGGAAGAGGGTATCAAGAAGGAGCGTACCGAGCTTGCACCCATCAAGAAGCAGGCTACATATGTAATCGATACATCAAACCTTCTGACCAGAGAGTTCAAGGCAGAGCTTGATTCGATATTCCGTAAGAATGAGAAATATAGCAATCTTAATGTCAGTATAGTATCCTTCGGATTTAAATACGGTATCCCCGCTGATGCGGACCTGGTATTTGACGTAAGATTTCTTCCCAACCCCTTCTATATCGAGGACCTTAAGGCCAAGACCGGACTTGATAAAGAGGTAAGGGACTATGTTAACGGATTTAAAGAGACAGAACAGTTCCTTGATAAACTTGAGGATATGGTTTCTTTTCTTATACCGAATTACGTCAAAGAGGGTAAGTACAACCTCGTAATAGCAATCGGTTGTACCGGCGGAAAACACAGATCCGTTACACTTGCATCCGGACTCTATGACAGGATGAAGGACCGCAAGGATATCGGTTTTAAACTGACTCACAGAGATGTTAATCTGACTTAAACCACATAGAAATGCGAGGCTGATATGTCCTTTTCGTCAGACGTGAAGGAAGAGCTTGCCGGGGTCATCCCTCAGGCGAGACATTGCAGAATTGCCGAGCTCTCCGCCATCATGCATCTTGCAGGCCAGATAGGCGTATCGGAAGGTGATGTGACCATAGGATTTAACGCCTTCGGAGAGTCTCTGATAAAAAAAGGCTTTACTTTACTTGAAATAACATTTAATATAGGGAAGTCGCTGAAAAGTTCCGATTCGGAGTTTACATCCCTGGTCGGATGCCTGGGCGACCTTAACGAACCCGTTGATGAACTTATCCTAAAGAATACATGCTGTAAGCGTGCTTTTCTGAGGGGAGCGTTTCTGGCATCGGGGTCGGTGAGTGATCCCGATAAGGGATATCATCTGGAATTTGTCTGTGAAGACGGTTCCAAAGCCGATCAGATAGTAAGGATGTGCGGAGATTTCGAAATTAATGCACGTAAGACCTTGAGACGTGACGAGACAATCGTCTATGTCAAAGAAGGTGAGATGATCGGAGAACTTTTGAGCGTTATGGGTGCTCAGAATTCATATATGGATTTTGAGAACCGTCGCATATATAAGGATGTCAGCAATACGGTAAACCGCAGGGTTAACTGTGAGACATCCAATATCAGGAAGACCGTGACTGCCGCATCAAGGCAGCTCGATGATATAAGATTCCTCGAGGAACACGGATTTCTGGACGACCTTCCCGAACCGTTAAGAGAAGCGGCGTACGGAAGACTCGAACATCCGGATGCGACACTTGCGGAACTCGGAGTACTTATGGATCCGCCGGTAGGTAAGTCCGGAATCAATCACAGGCTTTTAAGGCTCAGTGATATAGCACGGCAAAAGAGATAGTAAAAGCAGATGGGGCACTGCTTTGTATTGGGGAGAACTAACTTTGCGTAACAGTTTTGCCGATTCTTGGGGAAGATGAGGCTGAGGAGCATTATTATGATTACCAGAACCGTAAATGTTAAGTTTTCTAAGAATCTCTCCGCTAGCCCTGTTGCACTTTTGGTTCAGAAGGCCAGCAAGTTCGACAGCATTATCTATATCGAGTCCGGAGAGAGAAAAGTCAATGCTAAGTCCATCATGGGAATGATGAGCATTACTCTTGATGAAGGCGATGAGCTTCTTATCAAGTGTGACGGCGCAGACGAGGCAGGAGCAATCGATACCGTTGAGAAGTTCCTTACCGGTGTTGATGCGTAATTGAAGTTGTAAGTTTTATCGAGGATGCAAGGCCGAAAGGTCTTGCATCTTTTTTATTTTTCTTTTAGTTGCAAGCGATGTTAAGTATGATATCATCGAGATTGTAAGAGGTTTTTGTTATGAAAAAGATGTTGTTTATTTACAATCCGAGAGCGGGAAGAGGCCGTATCAAAACGGAGCTTGCCGATATTCTCGATATATTCGCAACGGGCGGATATGAAATAACCATAGCTCCCACACGTAAGAACGGTGATGCGGAGAAAATGGCAGCCGAAAGAGAAGCTGATTTTGATATTGTTGTTTGTTCGGGTGGCGACGGAACTCTTGATGAGACCGTACGCGGAATGATGAAGAACGAATGCCGTAAACCCCTTGGTTATATACCTGCGGGATCTACCAATGATTTCGGAGGATCCCTTGCACTTCCAAAGGATATGCTTAAGTCCGCACACATTATTGTAGACGGAACCGATAAAGCAGTGGATGTCGGATTGTTCAACAATGAAGCATTTGTCTATGTTGCGGCGTTTGGCGCATTCACCGAAGTCAGCTACTCAACAGATCAGGATATGAAGAATGCCATCGGTCATTCCGCATATATCCTGGAGGGAATGAAGAGCTTCGCTAAGATCAAGCCCCAGCATATGAAAATAGAACATGACGGAGAAGTCATCGAAGATAATTTCATTTACGGAATGATAACCAATTCCGTAAGTGTAGGCGGAATAAAGGGAATCACCGGAGAGAATGTGGATCTTGCAGACGGAATCTTCGAAGTAAATCTTATCAGGGAACTTAAGAATCCATTGGAATTCCAGCAGCTTCTGAGCGCACTTGCAATCGGTAAGTATGAATTCTCTGAGAACATCGTCTCATTCAGATCCGGACATATTAAGATCGAATCCGAGAAGAAAGTCGCATGGACACTGGACGGAGAGAACGGCGGAAAGCACACATCCGTTGAGATAATCAATGTAAACAAGGCCATTGATATAAGAGTCGCAAAATAAAAAAAGCCCCTAAAAAGGGAGGATGCCGGGTATCTGCAGATACCCGGCAATATTATGAAAAAGATTAACTATCGAGTTAAGTCTTATGTGCTTTGTTATGAGTATACTATATTATGTAAAGTTGTATAAAACGTGAGTGTGGATTTAACAATCGGAAAATAATCTGTAAACAAATTATGAACGCATAAACAAAGGCTTTTCCCACATTCCATGGGAAAAGCCTCTTTTAGTATGGTCTGAAACCCGCATGAATCCTTACTTTCCGGGGAGTTTCTCGGGCTCGGGATAATCTACTCCGAAGGTCTCTACGGTTACGGTCTTCATAACCTGAGGCTTTTCGGGTGCATCGGTGAAGAAGTTGGTAGGTGTTTCTGCGATCTTATCAACTATATCCATGCCTTCGATAACCTTACCGAATGCAGCATAATCGCCGTCGAGATGAGGTGCATCCTTGTGCATAAGGAAGAACTGGCTTCCTGCAGAATCAGGGAACATGGAACGAGCCATTGAGAGAACGCCGGCGGTGTGCTTGAGATTATTCTCAAAACCATTGCTGTTAAACTCGCCCTTGATGCTGTATCCGGGACCGCCGGTTCCGTTTCCGTCGGGATCTCCGCCCTGGATCATGAATCCTGCAATGATGCGGTGGAAGGTGAGTCCGTTATAGAAACCCTTTGATATAAGACTGATGAAATTGTAAACTGATTGAGGAGCGATATCGGGATAAAGCTCAGCTTTGATGATGGATCCGTCCTCCATGGTTATTGTTACAATGGGATTTTTATCTGCCATGAGTTTTCCTTTCGTATAAAAAATATTTTCAATCATTATATCATGAATTCAAACAGGTACCTGAAAAAAATACAAAGATATAAAGCAGGCATGAGTACTGCAGATGAGGGAATACTCTATGTTGTAACAGATTCCTCTGATATAGGCGGTGCATCGGAAGCAGGAATTCCTTTCGTGTATTACATTGATTCGACCAAAGCAGGTGAAGGGAATTCATATTGCGAAGGTGTGAAGTATGTTCTTGAGGGCGAAGGGGAATTCGACCCGGATGAATTTGATGAAGAATACTTCGAGAGCATATACAGAAGATTAAATAAGATCCCCTTGGATATTCTTGAAACGGAGAGGTGCATGCTCCGCGAGACATGGATACCCGATCTTGATTCTTTCTATGAGATCTACTCAGATCCTTCCATCACTATGTATATGGAAGATCTGATGGAGAGAAGTGAAGAAGAGAAGTACACGGAGAATTACCGTGACCTTATCTATGAGATCTATGGACACGGAATATGGACCGTCGTGTTAAAAGAAACCGGAGAGATAATCGGCCGTGCGGGACTGGATGAGAGAGCAGGATACGACAGACCGGAGCTTGGGTTTGTAATAGGAACCAAATGGCAGCGAAAAGGATTTGCAGAGGAAGTCTGCAGGGGAATTCTTAAGTGGGCTTCGGAGAATGATATTGATGAAGTGATGAGTATCACCGAGCCGGAAAATATCGCGTCAGTGAATCTGCTTAGGAAACTGGGATTTACCAGGTCTGAGAGATTTGATGATAAGAGAGACATCTGGATAAAATGAGACGGGGACTTTAGTCCCCGTCTCATTAACTGTTTAGAGTGAAAACTGTGATACAAACTTCCATGCGTTTTCGCAGCTGTGCTGTCTGCACTCATGCTGCTGGCCGCTTACGCTTGCAAAGACTGTTCTGCAAACTCCGTCTTCGGAATTGTAATATCTTGCAGTGAGTACGCTTCCTCTTGATTCATCGGGAATCTTCTCAACCTTGTCTGCGGAACTGCCGTAGAACTTATCTTCCCAGGAATCCTTATTTGCAAAATCCACATCAAACTTTGTTGTGAGCTTATTAACACCTGCAACATACTGAACTCTGTCGAGACAGGTTTCAGCCTGATTGGGAAGTTCGGGAAGAGGTGAATCCTCGCCGCCTGAATAGAAGACAGGCTTTGCCACGGTCATGTTAAGTCTTTCATCACCCAGTGATAATCCCCAAGGATTGTCCTTGATGGGGAAGAGTGCGCTGCAGGGCATGAAGCCTGCGAAGCTTTCGGGATATTCCTGATACAGATCCCAGGTCTTACCGCTTCCCATTGAAAATCCCGTTGCGTAGATTCTCTTCTCATCGATGTTGTACTTGGTCTTAAGGTCTGCGATGACATCCATAACTTCGGTGGCGGTTACGGAGAGATGATCGTCAACGGATACGAAGAGGAATCCGTACTTGTGGCAGATCTCCCACCAGCCTGCTACAAATGTCAGATACATTGAAGTATCTCCGCCACCGTGGAATCCCATTACGAGAGGCACGGGACCTTTATCCATTATTCCGTTGTTGTAATATGCGAAATATCCGACCTTGTGCGAAGGCTTGTCTTTGTACTTCCACTTGTTGTCGGGTGATGTTTTAACTTCAGTGATGCCGGGCTCTTCAGTCATGCCGAGTTCATCGAAATTAGGCTCGATCTGAATCTCTCCGCACCATCTCTTGTACTTCCTTACGAATGCTTTGAAGTCAGCTTCGTAATCCGCGCTGTCTTTAACAAGAAGATACTCACAGTCTTTAAATGCGGCATTAATCTCATCACTGTTTCCAACGGAAAGAACGGGAATGTCTTTTCTCTCAACTGTAGGTACGATGCTGAGTCTTTCCATGGAGCACATAGCGGGAGTGATCTCACCGGGACCCCAGAGATATTCTCCGTCGATCTTCTTAAGAAGTGTTCTTGCTACATAATCTGCAGACTTTCCGTAGCTGTAGATATCCGCTCTGAAGATCGCACCTCTGATGAAGTATCCCTTGAATTCCTGTGTAAAGAAATCATGGATTTCTGCAATGCCGTCTTCATATTCGGGATGCATTTTGGTCTGTGAGATAAGTTCCTTGTAAAGTTCTACTGTGGCATTGTCCCAGCCGCCTTCGCAAGTGGGGTAGATGAAAAGAACAGATGCGTCAACCGCTGCAGCTATTTTTGCAAGACCGGTCTTCTCCGCAAAAGAAACCGCCTCTTCAATGCCTGTTTTTTTTTCTTCGAATACAAGTAAAAGAGGGGCTCTGAAAGTATAGTTATTTACCTGACCTTCGATATTGTTATCGGGGACATATGTCTTGAGATGGAAGTTGTCATAGGTATGCTCCCAGTATTTGCCTCCCGGAATAGTCTTTACTTCAGGTCTTGTCATTACGGACATAAAAACTGCCTCCTTATACATTTGTGGTTTTGGATACCCTTATTTGTATGCCTGATCCAGCGCTTTCTTTTCCGCCCTCATGCGGATGAAAAATTCCTTGAGAACCGCACTGCATTCATCCGCGAGTACCCCTGTTTCAATCTCGCAGGTATGCATGAACGCTTCATTTCCAAGGATTGTTGCCACGGTACCGCAGCTTCCCGATTTGGGAGAAAGACAGCCGATGACGACTCTCGGAATACGTGCCTGGATGCATGCCCCCGCACACATCTGACAGGGCTCGAGAGTAACATACATGGTGCAATCTTCAAGACGCCAGTCATGGAGATATGAGCTGGCCTTCTTAATTGCATTCATCTCTGCGTGGGAAAGGGTTGAGCGGTCGGTGTTTCTCCTGTTGTATCCGCGTCCGATGATCTTACCGTCACGTACGATGACACAGCCGATCGGAACCTCGCCTGCAGCAGATGCTTTCTTAGCCAATTTGATGGCTTCCTTCATGTATTTTTCGTCTTCTGTAAGCATATAAATATCGTATTCTTGCGGGATGTTTTTGTAAAGACGTTGGGTTAAACTGAGCAAAACATGATACAATTTACAAAGCTTGTAATTATTACTCGGAAGAAGGTTTTCCACATGAGAAGATGTGTTATTGTCGGTAACGCCGATATAAAAGAATACGAATGTGTAAAAGACGCTTTAAAGTCCGATGACTTTTTTATTTTCTGCGACGGCGGACTTAAGCATATGGATAAGCTTGGTGTTAAACCGAGTCTCATAGTAGGGGATTTTGATTCCGCTTCAAATCCTCATATGGATGTGGAGACAATTACCCTTCCCTGCGAAAAAGATGACACCGATACTTTCTATGCGGTTAAGGAAGCTGTAAAGAGAGGCTTTGAAGAATTTCTGCTTACAGGCGTAGTAGGAAACAGATTTGACCATACCATGGGAAATATCTCCATCCTTTTGTATCTCGATTCACTGGGTAAAAAGGGAACTATCATCGATGATTATTCCGAGATGGAAGTTGTGTCGGATAAGCCCGTATATGTCGAGGATGGATATTCATACTTCTCGCTTCTGAACATGACGGGATGTGCAAAGGGAATTAAGATCGAAGGAGCTAAGTATCCTCTTGAAGACGGTGAGATAACCTGCGATTACCAGTACGGTATCAGCAATGAAGTATTGCCCGGTGGCAAAGCGTGTGTAACCGTGGAAGAAGGCAGGCTTCTGCTGGTCAAGGTGTTTTAAAAGTGGCAAATGTAGGGGATTTGGGATATTATGATATAGTTCCTTATTAACAGGAGAGTATATTATGGCAAACGAGAATAAGAATATTGAGCTTGAGAAGATAGTATCTACCATATTGGCAGATTATAAAGAAGACAGGATCATTAATAAGACTGATATTTCGGATCAGCCCGATAAGGATGCGGTTAATGATATTTTGTCGAAGATATTTAAGATGATCTTCCCCGGATATATTCGCGAGAAGAATTACAAATTCTATAACCTTAACAGCAGACTTACGGTTCTGACAGAGGACATTATCTACAATCTGAAAAAACAGATTGCCATATCCCTTAACCAGAAGCCGGAGTACGCCGGAACCTCCTATGAAGAGAGAGCAAAGGTTGCCGAGGATCTGACCGGAAAGTTCATGCTCAGGATCCCTCATATCAGAGAGTATGTCGACACTGATGTACAGGCATTCTTTGAAGGAGACCCCGCAGCTTACAATCACAGCGAGATCATCCTGTGCTATCCCGGACTTCGTGCGATAGTAACCGCAAGGATCGCACATGAACTTTTTGTACTCGGAGTTCCGCTTATTCCCAGAATGATGACAGAGCATGCACACTCACGTACCGGAATCGATATTCATCCAGGAGCTACCATCGGAAAGTATTTCTTTATCGATCACGGAACCGGTATTGTAGTGGGTGAGACCACCATAATAGGTGATTACGTAAAGATATATCAGGGTGTTACCATCGGTGCACTTTCTACCAGAGGCGGACAGTCTCTAAAGGGAGTAAAGCGTCATCCCACTATCGAAGACAGAGTTACCATATACGCCGGAGCTTCCATTCTCGGCGGAGAGACCGTTATCGGACATGATGCGATAATCGGTTCAAATACATTCATCACCTCATCCGTGGAACCGGAAGCAAGGGTAAGCTTCCGCGACAGAGCATGAGATAATAAGGATGATTCCATATCGGATTACGGAAGGCTTTGAACATGAGATGGACAAGATTCAGGATTAAAACAAATACGGAAGCTGAAGATATCATCATCAGTGACCTTTACGATATCGGACTTGAAGGAGCTCAGATCGAGGATAATGTTCCTCTTTCTCCTCTTGAGAAGGAGCAGATGTTTGTAGATATCCTTCCCGAAACAGGTATCGATGACGGAACCGCATACCTTAACTTCTTCGTAGAGACAGGTGATGACGGACTCCTTCTTCTCGGCGGTGAGCCCGAGCCCGGAACCATGACCATCGGTGCGGCTAATACCGCAGGCGATATCAGAAAAGTTACCAAGGAAGAAGTTCTTTCTCAGATTGAGGAGGTTCTTGAAGACATTAAGAGCTACATGGAGATCGGCGACGGAACCGTTGAGGTAACCGAAACTGCTGACATGGACTGGCTCAACAATTGGAAGAACTATTTCCATTCATTCGAAGTGGATGATATTCTTGTAATTCCTTCATGGGAGAAAGTTCCCGAGGGAGATACACATAAGTATGTTCTTCACATCGATCCCGGTACCGCATTCGGAACCGGCATGCATGACACCACCCAGCTTTGCATCCGTAACATCAGAAAGCATGTTACAGAAGGAAGCAGGATTCTTGATATCGGAACAGGAAGCGGAATCCTTGGAATCCTCGGACTTATGTTTGGCGCAGAGAAAGCATTCGGAACGGACCTTGATATCTGTGCTGAAGCTGCCGTTGAAGAGAATCTCAAAAACAACGACATCCCTTCCGATAAGTTCGAACTTGTCATCGGAAATATCGTTAACAACGAAGATATTCAGAACCGGGCAGGCGTCGGAAGCTATGACATTGTTGTAGCAAATATCCTTGCTGAGGTTCTTACCGCCATTACTCCCGTTGTTCCCCTTATGCTTAAGGACGGCGGCGTATATATCACTTCCGGTATCCTTAATGAAAAAGAAAACATCGTGATCGAAGCGATGGAGAAAGCAGGACTCACCGTTCTTGATGTTTCGAGACAGGGAGAGTGGAGCTCGATAGTAGCTCGTAAATAAATCAAACCATGACACAGTTTTTTGCAGATGCTTCAAAAGTAAATACCGATGAGCACAGGATTGTAATAGACGGTGATGATTACAATCACATTAAGAACGTGCTTAGGATGAAAACCGGTGAAGAGTTCAGCGTAAGAGTCCAGGGCGAACCCAGGGAGTATCGCTGCTCGGTTAAGGAATATACAGATTCCGAAGTTATCTGTGAGATAAGATTCATCAAAGAAGATGATACGGAGCTTCCGGTTAAAGTCACGATCTATCAGGCTCTTCCCAAGGGAGATAAGCTTGAGACCGTCATACAGAAATGTATTGAACTCGGAGCTGTCAGGATCGTGCCCGTAAGAACATCCAGATGTGTTGTTAAACTCGATGATAAAAAGGCTGAGAGCAAGTGCGCAAGATGGCAGCAGATAGCGGAAGCTGCGGCAAAGCAAAGCCAGAGAGGTATTATCCCCACGGTCGGTCCCGTAATGGATTTTGATGAAGCCATGAAAGATGCGGTTCTTCTTGATATGAGACTCATGCCCTATGAGCTTGCGGAGAATATGGCTGCGACCAGGGAAATCTTTTCACAGATCAAGTCCGGATCGTCGGTAGGGGTGTTTATCGGTCCCGAGGGCGGCTTTGATGAGAAAGAAGTTGCAAGGGCTTCCGAAAACGGATTTGTACCCATCACTCTGGGACGAAGAATACTCAGAACCGAAACAGCTGCAATGACTGTAATGAGCTGGATCGTATTTGAGTTTGATGATAAGGCGTAAATAATTAAACGGTAAAAGAATATGAAAGAAATATATCTCGACAATTCTGCCACTACACGGGTCTTCCCTGAAGTGGCTTCTCTTATGACCAAAATAATGACGGAGGATTACGGCAACCCTTCCAGCATGCATCATAAAGGTGTTGTTGCGGAAGACCATATCCGTAATGCTTCGCAGATCTTCGCAGGGATCCTCGGATGTAATGAGAAGAATATTCTCTATACATCAGGCGGAACCGAATCCGACAACACTGCCATCATCGGTGCTGCAAGGGCTCTCGAGAGAAGGGGAAAGCATGTCATTACAACCAAGATTGAGCACCCGGCAGTACTCAATGCATTTAAATATCTGGAAGATAACGGATTTGAAGTAACCTATCTCGGAACCGATAAGAGCGGAAGAATATCCATCGATGAACTGGATGCCGCATTGACGGAAGGAACCATTCTCGTATCCATGATGCATACCAATAACGAGATCGGATCCGTTCAGCCCATCATCGAAGCTGCCAAGCTGATCAAATCAAAATGCCCCGAGTGTCTTTTCCATGTGGATGCGGTTCAGGGATTCGGAAAGGCTAAAATCAATCCTTCAAAGGTTGGAATAGATCTGATGAGCATAAGCTCCCATAAGATCCATGGTCCCAAGGGAGTCGGAGTTTTATACATAGGTGACGGCGTAAGGATTGTCCCCATTACATACGGCGGCGGCCAGCAGAAAGGTTTAAGATCCGGCACGGAGAATGTACCCGGCATCGCAGGTATGGCCATGGCCGCACAGATGCTTTATAAGGAATTTGATTCCGATATAGAAAGACTCTATGAGCTGAAAAAGTATTTTATTGAAAAAGCTCTTGAGATAGAAGGCGTAAGCATAAACGGACTGACCGAGGGCGGCCTTGATGATCTTAAATCCACCGCTCCTCATATTATATCTGTGTCTGTAAGCGGAGTAAGGGCTGAGGTACTTCTCCATGCACTTGAAGATTACGGCGTTTATGTATCTGCAGGAAGTGCGTGCTCAACTCATAAAAGAACTCCTTCAGCTACGCTTACATCTATATCTCTGGATAAGCCTTTGCTTGAATCAACCGTAAGAATCTCCATGTCTTCCATGACAACAATGGAGGAGATTGATGAAGCAATAAAGGCTCTTTCTGAGATAATTCCCAGGTTGAAGAGATTCACCAGAAAATAAGTCTTAATCCATTAAGAACAAAAAATAGGAAAAATAATAACAAATTCTAAGTAGGATAAATAGTAACCCTGTTCTATAATCTGACTTCAGTAGAAAGTTTGATAGTAATCGTTATATTCTTTTCTTGACAAATGCAAGCCGTTGTTTGCATATTTAAAGTGTCTTATATATTGCCTTTTACAGTTTTTGACGCTTTTTTGACATAGAGAAGATTTAGCGAGGATTATGGAAAGGGGTAATTATGAGTAAGTCTATCTTCGGTTCGGTCAGGGCAAAATTCCTTTTGACCGGTATTCTCGGAGTCGCTGCCGCACTTATCATAGGTCTTGTCGGCATCGGATCAATCTCCAAAAATTCATCAAACAGTGAGGTCGTATCTCTTGTAAACGATATCAGCGTAATGCAGACAGAGAATCTTGCAAATGATGCTCTGTATCAGTACTACGTTGATTCAAGTTACATTGATTCGACACTCGACAACTTAAACAGCATGAATGCAAAGGCTACGGAGCTTAAGGCAATAGCCGACGGATCATACGGATCTTCCATTGATACCATACTGGAACTTGTCGGCCGCGACAGTGCTAACTATGAGGAAATCCTTAGCATTCAGAACAGCAGAGGCTATGATCCTAATTCCGGCATCTACAGCCAGTTCATAGCATCAAGTGCGGATCTTAGGGACAGCTTTACAAATCTTGTCAACAATAACGACTGGGTTGAGATAAAGTGGACCGACACTTCCATGTGGAATAACGGCGAAGATGTTACCATAGACGGAGTCGATTATTACAAAGTTGTTTATAACAAAGATCTTCCTGTTGTAGGTAAGAGAAACAGCCTTGGATTCCGTGTCGGCGGAACTCTTACTTTTGACAGAGTTTATTACGTTACCAATATCGCTCTTGTAAACGGATCCGAAGTGATGCCTATTGATCTGTCCCGGGTGGATCAGCTTTCACAGTCAGGTGACGGACTTGCATTTGCAGAGATCGCCGAGTTTAACGGAGCTCCCGCAATTAAAGTAACCGGTAAGTTTAATGCTGATAACGGAGGATGGGAAGAGGTTTCTACCGGCGTCAATATTATTGATTATGATCTTGAGAAATATCCCACTCTTCAGTATGAGATTTATTTTGAGAAAACTGACGGAGATTATGAGTATAAGTACGGCGGATTTATTTCCGGAGTGTATTCTTTTGCAGATAATTTATCTAACCTCGACAGCCTTGTTGCGGAGTACAGCAAGCTTGTTGTAGAAGGTAAGGATGTTTCATCAAATATCGCTGAGATCGAAGCACTCTTTGATGAAATCGAGAGCTATATTCCCAAGTACACAACCGATCCCGCACTGGCCGAGATTTCACTGGAAAAGCTTGCTATCAAGAGGGCGCTTTTCGATCAGTTAAAAGAATCCGATATCAGAACTCTTGAAATCAAAGCTGAAAACAGCGAGATCAATGCAGAACTTTCCGAGACATGCGCAAAGGTTAAGAGCGCAGCAGATGCTAACATGGAGGCTGTTAAGAAGAGTGTATCTGCGGTAATCGTTATCGTACTTATTCTCTCCGTAGTAATCCTTGCTGCAATTGTAGTTCTTGTAAGTAAGAGCATCACTAAGAGCGTTAAATCCTTCAAGGGTGCACTTGAAAAGATTGCCACAGGTAATGTATCCGAGCGTGCCGACAGCAGCGGTAACGATGAATTTGCAGAGTTCTCATCCAGCCTTAACGGATTCATGGATAATCTGGAACCTACGGTTGTAAAACTTAAAGACCTTTCCAAGGTTCTTGCAGAATCCGGAATAGCGCTTGAGGAAAGTGCAAACCATACCAGAGATATCGCAGGCAATGTAAATGCAACGGTAAGCGAGATTGCAAAGGGCGCCGGAGACCAGGCCAAGGATATCGAGAACTCCTCACAGAAGATCGTCGATATGCGCGGTAACCTCGGTGATATTGTTGAAAGCGTAAACACTCTTTCCGAAACATCCGTAAACATGAGTGAGAAAGAGCGCGAAGCTGCAGAAATCATGGATTCACTTACAGAGTCCAGCGATAAGACCACGGCAGCATTCTCCGGAATAGTATCTCAGGTTCGTAAGACCGATGAATCTGTTGAGAAGATTGCAGAGGCCGTAAGCCTTATCGCATCCATTGCAACACAGACCAATCTCCTCTCACTCAACGCTTCCATTGAGGCTGCAAGAGCAGGTGAAGCGGGAAGAGGATTCGCGGTTGTTGCTACCGAGATTTCTAAACTCGCAGAACAGACCAATGAATCTGCGGGAATCATCGAAGGTATCATTCACAACCTTTCGGAAGAATCCAAGCAGACGGTTGAGACCATTAATTCCGTAACTGAGATGATCGAGGGACAGAAGTCCAGAGTCGATGAGACCAGAGCTAAGTTCAGCGATGTAAGCGAAGGTATCAAATATACCGAAAATGAGGTCAGAACAGTTCTTGCTCAGGCTAAATCTTCGGGTGCAGCAGGAGAGCAGCTTGTAGATCTGATGACAAATCTCTCCGCGATTTCGGAAGAGAACGCAGCATCCGCAGAGACTACCAATCAGGCTATGAGTGATCTCAACGATGCGACGGTATCTCTTGCAAATACCGCTCAGGAACTCAAGAGACTTTCAGATGAGCTTAATGAAGACCTTGAATTCTTCAGTATCTGATCTTTATACAAAAACCTTTAGAAAAGGACGGGCAAAAAACTGCCCGTCCTTTTTTCAACAAAAAAGGGGAAAAAGTCAGCAATTAATCGGTAAGTTTGAGGAAAACGCTATGCTATAATTTCACCATGATACAAAACCGGTAACGGGGAAAACAACGGTTTTTGGAGGTACATATGTCAGATAAATACGCACACAGAAAAGCAACAGCAAGGATCAAATTCACGGATAATTCCGGAGCGCCGCTTGCCGATGCGGATGTTAAGGTAAAGCTTAAGAATCACAAATTCTTATTCGGTGTAGGAGCTTACGATTTTCTTCCTCCCGATGAGATATTAAACGGAGAGAAAGCACCCGATGCGGAAGGTGCCGTTTATCTGAAGAAGATTAATGACTGGCTCGATCTTGTTAATTACGGAACCATGCATTTTTACTGGGGCGGATATGAGCACGAAGAAGGCAAGACCAACTTTGAGCCCATGATGAGAAGCGCAAAGTACTATGCCGGAAAGGGCGTTAAGCTCAAAGGTCATCCTCTTTGCTGGCACACCGTATGTGCGGACTGGCTCATGAAGTATGACAATGCAACGATCCTCAGCAAGCAGCTTGATCGTATCAATCGTGACGTCAGTGCTTTCAAGGGCGTTATCGATGTATGGGATGTAATAAACGAAGTTGTTATCATGCAGGTATATGACAGATATGACAATGCTGTCACAAGAATATGCAAAGATCTTGGAAGAGTAAGACTTGTTAAAGAAGTGTTCGAAGCTGCTAAGGCAGCAAATCCCGATGCAACACTTCTTATCAATGATTTCAATCTCTCCGAGAGCTACAGGATCCTTATAGACGGACTTCTTAATGCCGGAGTTCCCATCTCCGCAATCGGAATTCAGACACATCAGCACCAGGGATACATCGGAAAAGAAAAGCTTGAAGATATTCTGGACAGATTTTCTTTCTTCGGACTTCCTCTTCATTTTACCGAGAACACGCTGATCTCCGGTGAACTTATGCCTCCCGAGATCGTGGACTTAAATGATTATCAGCCCGATGAATGGCCCACCACTCCCGAGGGAGAAGAAAGACAGCGCAAGGAGTGGAAGGAGATGATGGAGATTCTCTTTGCACATCCTCTCGTAGAAGCTGTTACCGGATGGGACTTCTCGGACGGCGCATGGCTCGGAGCTCCCAGTGGACTTGTGAGAAAAGACGGAACCATAAAACCCGCATACACTGAACTTAAGAAGATGATCAAAGAGGACTGGAGTACCGAGTACACTGTTCACACAGACAGCGAAGGCTTCGCGGAAGTCACCGGATTTAAGGGCGAGTACGAAGCTACTTCAGGAGACAATACTCAGAAATTTACACTTGAATAAATAATTTGTGACAAGGGGTCGGACCCTCTGACACACTGATAGCAGTGTGTCAGAGGGTCCGACCCCATTGTCACAATACTATTTCATTATTTCATCGGTGAGCATTCCTGAAAGCGTTATGCTCACGATATCTCCGGGGGCCTGCCCTTCGGAAGGGACCGCTACGGGGATGTAATCGGGTGTGTGTCCTATCATGTATTTTTTTCCGAGGATTGTTTTCTCTTCTTCGAGAAGAACTTCTTCGGTTCTGCCTATATGGCTCTTCATATATCTGCCCGCACCTTCCAGTGCAAGGTCGAGAAGTATGTCGCTTCGCTTGTTCTTAATGTCTTCGGTGAGCTGACCGTCCATAACCGCCGCACGGGTATTTTTTCTCGGAGAGAATTTGAATATGTGCATGTCGGAGAAGGCGACCTTCTTTACGAATTCGACTGTGGTTTCAAATTCTTCATCGGTCTCACCCGGGAAGCCTGCGATGACATCCGTGGTGATTGCGGGATCGTCGAAGTATTTCCTCAGTGCCAGAACGCTTTCGTAATAATCATCAGTTGAATAGTGCCTATTCATTCTCTTAAGTGTCGCATCACATCCGCTCTGAAGTGATAGGTGGAAGTGGGGACAGAGATTGGGAAGAGCGGCAAGGCGCTTTGCATTTTCATCGGTGATGATTCTGGGCTCTACGGAACTTAATCTGATTCTGCCCAGTCCTTCGATCTTGGAGATTTCTTCAACCAGGTCGATGAGCTTGCTGTATCCGCCGTAGTCACCGGACTGTTTTCCGTTTCCATCCATATCGATTCCGTATGAACCTACATGGATACCGGTTAGGACTATTTCCTTACATCCTTTTTCTACGAGGGTTTTTATCTCGGAGATTATCTCGCCCTTATCGCGGCTCCTTACCCTGCCTCTTGCAAGGGGAATAGCGCAGTATGTGCAGAACTGGTTACAGCCGTCCTGGATCTTAACGAAGGTCCTGACTCTGTCGGTTATTGTCTCCAGGGTCATCCTCTCGTAATCGGAAGGTATGCCCAGATCGTCGATGATGGCGGTTTTCTTACGCTGATTTACGAAGAAATCATCAAGGATCTTAATAAGCTCGCCCTTATGATTGTTTCCGATACAGATATCGACAAGGGGATCTTTGAGAAGAGCATCCTTGCCGGTCTGTACGTAACAACCCACTGCAACTACGACAGCATCGGGATTGAGCTTCCTGACTTTATGAAGCATTTGCCTGCTTTTTCTGTCAGCTATATTTGTTACGGTGCAGGTGTTAATCACATAAATGTCGGAAAATTGTGAAAATTGCACAATTTCATAACCCGCATCTTGTGCGTTTTGTATCATTATTTCCGTCTCGTATGCGTTTACCTTACATCCTAAGTTGTGGAATGCTATAGTTTTCAAGTTTAATTGCCTCAAGATTTAGCTTTTTTACTGCCTTGACAATATATTTTTAAATGGATATGATGACATCGTAGCACCTAGAAAAATCGCTATTTTCGGAGAAATAAGGAGGTACTTTCATAATGAAAACAGTAAAGATTTCTCTTAATTCAATCGACAAGGTAAAGAGCTTCGTAAATGACATTACCAAGTTCGAATATGACTTCGATCTTGTTTCCGGCAGATACGTAATCGACGCTAAGTCCATCATGGGTATCTTCAGCCTCGATCTTTCCAAGCCTATCGACCTCAACATCCACACCGAAGGCGGCGCTGATGATGTTCTCGAGGTTCTTAAGCAGTATCAGGTATAATATATCCGAATTAAGATATAAGACCGAAGGCAGATGCTTTCGGTCTTATTTTTTGCTTATTTACCTATTTCAACGATCTCGTCGGTTTCGTATGCCTTGGCCAGAAGCTCTTCGATAACGTCGTCAAGCTTGTGCTCGTGCTTCTGGATAACAGGTCTGCTGGGGTTCGTTACGGGGTGCTTCGCTACGAAAATAGTACAGCAATCCTCGTAAGGAAGGATGGAAGTCTCGTAGGTTCCGATCTTTTCGGAGATCTCCACGATATCCTGTTTATCGAATGCGATGAGGGGTCTGAGTACGGGAAGGGTGCAAACCTCGTTGGTACATACCAGCGATGCGAAGGTCTGAGATGCAACCTGACCGACGCTTTCTCCGGTGATAAGACCGTGGCAGCCGTTCTCGTAAGCGAGATGCTCGGCAATTCTCATCATATATCTGCGCATGATGATCGTAAGTTCGTCATGGGGGCATTTCTCGTAAATTGCCAGCTGGATATCGGTAAAGTTGATGATGTGAAGGTTGATGGGACCGGTGTATGCGGAGATGATCTTCGCAAGGTCGATAACCTTCTGCTTGGCTCTTTCCGAAGTATAGGGAGGAGCGTTGAAATAAACCGCATCCAGAGATACGCCTCTTTTGGAAATCATGTATCCCGCAACGGGAGAATCGATTCCGCCGGATAAAAGGAGCATTCCCTTTCCGTTGGTTCCGACGGGCATGCCGCCGGGGCCGTCAATGCTCTCGCTGTAGATGTAGATCTTGTCCCTGATCTCCACATTGAGGAATTTATCGGGCTTTCTGACATCAACCTTGATATTGGGGAAAGCATCGATCATGGCTTCTCCGATATCTGCGGCAACTTCCATGGAGTTTAAGGGGTAATTCTTTCTTCCTCTTCTGCAGACAACCTTGAAAGTTCCGGCTGCGTCATCCCCGTACATGCTTCTCCAGTAATCGGTACACTTAACCCTGAGGCTTTCCTCACCGTCGTCGCCTGTTACGATAACGGGGCAGATGTATACGATACCGAAGATATGCTTAAGCTTTTCGACAGCAAGATCAAAGTCGAAATTGCCTTTTTTCTCATCGTTATAGCACTCCAGGAAGATTCTTCCGGGAGTTTTGCGGGTAATGTATCTTCCGGGGATGGTCTTCATAGCGGCACCGATATGTGCGCAGAGAGCATCTTCGAAAAGATACCTGTTATTTCCTTTGATGCCGATCTCGGCATATTTGATCAAAAATGTATTGAATATCTCTTTATTCATGGTATAAAGCCTCATTAATCCTTGTGCGTGACACATTTTATCAGTTTAGACCTTTAACCGCAACCAAAAGACGCATTAATTTGAAGAGATTCGGGCCTGCGGAGTGTCTCAAAACTTGAAATTGCAAGGTTTATGGGGTAAAATCTCTTATGTATGAACTAACGAGGGAACGGGAGGTGATCTGATGCCCAGGGACAATTCACATACTCAGTATTTCGAGGTGCCTACGGATGATTCCGGTGCGGCATCGGTTCTTGAAGAGGTATATGAAGCCCTTCAGGAAAAAGGATACAATCCCGTCAATCAGATCGTCGGATATATCATGAGCGGAGACCCCACCTATATCACCAGCCATAAAGGTGCAAGATCTCTCATCATGAAGGTAGAGAGAGACGAACTGGTTGAAGAGCTTCTCTTGGAATATATTGCAAGCAAGGGCTGGAACTGATTTCGGTATCGCCTGATGGAAGCAAACGGAAAAAGATTAATGGGTTTGGATTTCGGGTCGAAGACAGTGGGTGTAGCGGTCAGCGACCCGCTTTTTCTTGCAGCTTCGCCTGTTGAGATAATAAGACGAGATCATCCGAACAAACTTCGCAAGACCCTGGCACGTATCGAGGCACTCATCCTCGAATATAATGTGGGGAAAATAATACTCGGAAATCCCCTGATGCTTTCGGGAGATGAAGGAGAAAGAGTCCGCCTGACGAGTGAATTCGCGGACAGTTTAAGACGCAGAACGGGACTTGAAGTCATCATGGAAGATGAGAGACTTACGACCGTGGAAGCCGACGAGATCATGGATGAAGCCGGCGTTCCGAAGAACGAGCACAAAAAATATGTTGATATGATAGCCGCGCAGCTTATCCTGCAGAGCTACATGAACAGGGAAACCTATAAACATGATTGAAGAAAACGAAAAGAAACTGGAAAAGATAATCTTTAAACCCGAGGGAGCAGACCCCGTTGAGTTCTTCGTACTGGAGCAGACCAGGCTTGGTGGGCATAACTATATCCTGGTTACCGATTTTGAAGAAGGCGACGGAGAGGCTCTTATCCTTAAGGATCTGTCAGAAGAAGGCGAAGAGGAGAGCAGATACGTGATCGTATCTGAAGACGACGAGCTCGACGCCCTGGCACCGGTCTTCGAGGACCTTCTTGATGATATCGCTTTAGAGCGTGACGAAGAAGATTGACGGCGAAGGTTTTCTTTTTCCGTAGGAGAAAGGAAAAAAATATTGAGTAATAATAACAAAGAGGTTCCGACGTCCAAGCTTAAGATCATCCCTTTGGGTGGGCTTGAACAGATCGGAATGAACATCACTGCCTTCGAATACGAAGACAGTATTATCGTTGTGGATTGCGGTCTCGCATTTCCGCAGGATGACATGTTGGGAATTGACCTCGTAATTCCCGATGTATCGTATATCGAGGAAAACTATGACAAGCTTAAAGGCTTTGTCATTACCCATGGACACGAGGACCATATCGGCGCGATTGCCTATATCCTCGCCAGGGTCAGCGCACCTGTATATGCTACGAGACTTACCATGGGTCTTATCGAGCATAAGCTTGCGGAGTATGACAAGGATCATTCCGCACAGGGCGTTAACTTAACCGAGAGCATCAGACGTAAGGTCGTAACTTTTGGACAGTCCATTAATCTCGGAGCATTCAGGGTTGAATTTATCCGTACAAATCACAGTATCGTAGATGCTGCAGCGCTTGCAATCTATTCACCCGTAGGATGCGTTGTTCATACCGGAGATTTCAAGGTGGACTACACTCCCGTATACGGAGACTCCATCGACCTTCAGAGATTTGCAGAGATCGGTAAAAAGGGAGTTCTTGCACTTATGTGCGACTCCACAAATGCAGAGCGTCCCGGATTTACACCTTCCGAGAAGACATTGGCACCGATCTTCGATAATCTGTTTGAGCAGAACAAGAACTCCAGAATATTCGTTGCCACCTTTGCATCGAACGTAGACAGAGTTCGTCAGATCATAAACACGGCCTATAAATTCGGCAGAAAAGTTGCCGTCGAGGGCCGAAGCATGGTCAATATCATAGACACCGCACAGCGCCTTGAGCGCATTGAGATTCCCGAGAACACTCTCGTAACTCTCGATGAGATGAAGGAGATACCCGCAGATAAGCAGGTTATCATCACAACGGGAAGCCAGGGCGAGAGTATGGCAGCTCTTTCGAGAATGGCTGACGGAACCCACAGGAAGATCACTATCGGTGCCGGCGATACGGTTATTTTCTCATCCCATCCCATTCCGGGAAATGAGAAGCCCGTAACCAAGATCATTAACCAGCTCCTTCAAAAAGGAGTACGCGTAGCTTACCAGGATGTTCATGTATCCGGCCATGCCTGCCAGGAAGAGATAAAGCTTATCTACAGTCTCGTACAGCCCAAGTTCTCCGTACCCGTTCACGGAGAGTACAAGCATCTTATGGCGCAGGCTGCGATTGCACAGGATCTCGGTTTTTCTAAGGACCGTATCAAGATTCTTTCAAGCGGAGACGTACTTGAGCTTGGACCTGACACCGCTGATATTACCGGTAAGGTTTCCGTAGGCGATATCCTCGTAGACGGATCCGGCGTTGGTGATGTAGGAAATGTCGTTTTAAGAGACAGACAGAGACTTGCTGCGGACGGAATTATAATCGTCTGCATGAGTATTACATCGGAAGGCCAGCTTATTGCAGGTCCCGACATAGTATCCAGAGGCTTTGTATATATCAAGGAATCCGAGGATCTTCTTTCACAGGCATCCGAGGTTGCTCTCATGACTGTGGAGAAATGCATCGATTCCGGAGCAGACTGGAATACGATCAAGACCTCCGTTAAGGATTCCATCGGAGATTTTGTATGGAAGAATCTTAAGCGTAAGCCCATGATCCTTCCCATAATCGAGGAAGTATAGGAGAAAGTTTTGGAGTACATCGAAGCTGCATTACAGACCTATATAGCCGCACTGAAAGGATCCGAAGTTTATCAGGAGTACAGAAGAGCCCTTGATGAACTTAAGAAAGATCCCGATTTAAAGCGCAGGGTTGATGATTTCAGGCTGAGGAATTATAATTTTCAGCAGTCCGATGACATCGACCTGGGCGAATATGATTCCTTCAGGACGGAGATGCTCGGTTTCAGAGCAGAGAATCCGGTAGCGGATCAGTTCTTTGAAGCGGAGCTTGCACTATGCAAGATGATGCAGGATACGACGTATCGTATCACCGAAGCACTTGATTTTGAGTAAGCGTTTGATACGCGGTTAAAGAGATGAATAAAAAGAAAGCAATGTTCTTGTCCCTCTCGGTTCTGGACATGGTCTTCAGAGTCGTGATGTGGGTAGTAATTATATATTTCGTAGTCAAGGGTGCCACCAGGTGCTATGACCTCGGATACAGGGTGTTTACCGAAGAGCCGGTTGCGCCTGTTGGATACGGAACGGAAGTAACTGTTGATGTTCCCGTAGATTTCAGTGCCAAGCAGCTTGGCGAACTTTTCGAGGAAAAAGGACTTACAAGAGATTCACTTCTCTTTGCCCTTCAGTATTACGCATCCGAATATCGTGAAGGCGTAAAGGGAGGCACTTACACTTTCAGAACCGATCAGACTGCTGAGGAGATGTTTGCACAGATTTCGGCCATTACCGAAGCCGAGGAAGCTGCGCAGTCTACAATCGATGGCGAACCGATCGAACCCAATGCCGACAATATCGCGGATCCCGAAGAGATCCCGGTTGAAGGCGAACTGCTTGAGGGGGCAGAGGGTATCGAGGAAACAGGTGAAAACTGATAAATTTGGGGGCGTCCTTAGGGACGCCCTTTTTCGGGAAAAATAGTACATTATGCACATAGATCGCACCGAAAAATACATAGAGTTGACCTCGCTGCCGCTGACGTATGACCTTGAAGCTGTTAAAAACGAGGCGCTTGAGGGAGGAATTCCCATCATCAGACCTTCCGTTTGCGGACTGCTCAGATTCCTAATGGGATATGTAAAGCCCGTTAAGATCCTGGAGGTTGGAACGGCTGTGGGATTTTCAGCGCTTCTCATGCATGAATATGCTCCCGAAGCTCAGATAACAACGATTGAAAACTATGAGCCCAGACTTATCAAGGCAAGAGAGAATTTCAGTAAATATGCAGGGGATGATAAGCCCGGAATAACTCTTCTTGAGGGAGATGCGGAGAAGATACTTCCCACACTTAAAAGCGGTGAATATGATTTTATCTTCCTTGATTCCGCAAAGGCCCAGTACATCACATTCCTGCCCGAACTCATAAGGCTTCTTACTCCGGGAGGAATGCTTGTTTCGGACAACTGCCTTCAGGATGGGGATGTTATCGAATCCAGATATGCGGTAAGGAGAAGGGACAGGACCATCCACGACAGGATGAGAATGTATTTAAGTGAAGTAGCATCAAACCCGCAGCTTAAGTCTGCGATACTACCTATGGCTGACGGAGTGACCATCAGCTATAAAGCAGGAGAATGAAAATGAACAATATTAAAAAGCCCGAGCTCCTGCTTCCCGCGGGAGGTCCCGATACATTTGAAACAGCATTAAGATACGGTGCGGATGCCGTATATATGGGCGGCGAATTCTTTTCGCTTCGCGCAAAGGCACAAAACTTCGGCCTCGAAGAGATGTCGGATGCCATTGTTAAAGCTCATAAGCGGGGAGTAAAGGTCTATATCACGGCCAATATTTTCGCCCATAATCACGACCTTAAGGATGCCGGACAGTATTTTAAGGAACTGTCCTCAATGCCCGAAACTCCCGATGCCGTGCTTATAGCGGACCCGGGAATGTTTGATCTTTGTAAAGAAAACTGGCCCGAGAGCGTGATCCATATCTCCACCCAGGCCAACAACACCAATTACGCAACCTGTAATTTCTGGTACAGACAGGGAGCGCGCAGAATAGTCGTAGGAAGAGAGCTTTCTCTTAAAGAGATTGCAGAGCTTAGGGCAAATATTCCTGCGGATATGGAGATTGAAGCATTCGTGCACGGTGCAATGTGCATATCCTATTCGGGAAGGTGCCTACTTTCGTCATATATGACGGGAAGGGACTCAAATCGCGGAGCATGCACTCATCCCTGCAGATGGAAGTACTATGTCTGTGAGGAAAGCAGACCGGGCGAATACATGCCGGTTGAAGAAAGCGAGAGAGGAACATTCATATTCAGCTCAAGAGATCTGTGCATGATAGATCATCTGCCGGATATGATAAATGCCGGTATCGATTCTCTTAAGGTCGAAGGCAGAATGAAGAATCCTCTTTATGTTGCATCGGTTGCAAGAACATACAGATGCGCGATAGATGATTTTTTCGAATCGCCCGAGCTGTATGAATCGAAAAAGGAAATCTACGCCGATCAGATATCAATGACTACGTTCAGACCTTACGGGACCGGTTTCTTTTACGGGAACCCGGGAAGTGATGGCCAGATATACGACGGCACGACATATAAGAGTAAGGCGGTCTATCTGGGAAGCATAGAAACTGCCGAGGCCCAAGGAAACGACACGGTTGTCACATTTATGCAGAAGAATAAGTTCTCCGTCGGAGATGAGATCCAGGTTATGAAACCGGATGGAACGAATCTGAAGGCGAAAGCTGTTAAGATGTTCGGGCCTGACGGTACCGAGATGGAGAATTGTCCCCATGCCAGCGAGATGATCAAAGCGGTATTGGAATGCGGAAAGGAGACACGTCCCGAAGCGGGAGATGTAATGAGACTTGTTTTATGAGTAATGATAGAAGGAACGGTTCAGGTTATGACCGCATGCCGGAAAGGCCTGTAACTTTTAACGAAAGAGATTACGACGGATATACGAACTACGATGCGCCCGGAAGACAGAGCAGACCTGCGCCCAGAAGCGGCAGCAGGCGTCCAGGACCCGGCCCCGAATACAGAAGTGAAGTTCGCGGATACGAAAACAACAGACCTCAGTATGATCCGAGGGATGTTCAAAGAAGCAGAGCCCGTCAGGCTGAGAGACCTCGCAGAGAGGCAGCTCCCCGCCGTGATGACAGACGCTACAGGGATTCGGGCAGAGGCCGTGATCCCAGATATGACAGCCCCCGGTACGCACCTCAGAACATGGGTCGCTCTTCAGGCGGTAAGAAAGAGCGTCGTAAGAAAAAGAAGAATCCTTTTGTAAGTTTTATCAAGACACTCTTTGTAATTGCGATTATTCTCTGCGCGATTGCCTTGGGATTGTCCTATGTAATGACCCTTAAGGCCTACAATCTTATGAAATATGAGACCGTGGGTGATGCGGATAAAGAGGCACTTACGGAAGACGGAGTTACGAATATTCTTCTCATCGGTAATGACTCGAGACTGGGCGGTGAGGACGGACGAAGCGATGCCATGATCCTTGTGTCCATCTCCAAGACCAGCGGCAAGATCCTTATGACTTCTTTTCTCAGGGATATGTATGTTGAGATTCCGGGATACGGTCATAACAGACTCAATGCGGCTTATTCATGGGGCGGAGCAGAGCTTCTCATGGAGACTATCGAGAAGAATTTCGATATTCCCGTTAACAGATACATCCTCGTAAACTTCGAAGCTTTTGCCAATGTCGTTGATGCCGTAGGAGGTGTCGACCTTGACCTGAGCACGGATGAGACCATCTGGGTCAATGCATATCTGAACGAGTACAACGAGCTCAGAGGCATGGAGTTCGGATATGATTACATCATGGACCTCGAGCCCGGAGTTAAGCACTTAAACGGAGCACAGGCTCTTGCTTATTCGAGAATCAGATATATCGGAACGGATTTCGGACGTACCGAGCGTCAGAGAAAGGTTATGGAGGAACTTATCAAGAAGCTTCCCATGGCTGTTCTCACCAATTCCTCCGGACTTATGGAAGGCCTTTGCCCTAACCTGACCACCAATCTTACATTCAACGAGTGCTACGGACTGGTTCTCAGACTGCCTTTCATATTCGGATACGACAGAGTGAGCGGAAGCATTCCTCTCGAAGGCACATGGTATGACCAGAATGTGGACGGAATGGCTGTTTTGGGTGTTGATTTTGAGGCAAATGAAAACTATCTGTATCAGAATCTTTACGTTAAACCCGAGAAACCGGTAGGCGAGGAAACGGAAGAATCATAAAGAAAAAGCAGGCGGCGTATTTTTCATTGAAAAATACGCCGCTTATGTATAAAATCAGTTATGTATATGCCCTAAAGAGGGCTTTATAGCCCGTAAACAAGGAGATTTTTATATGTACGAGAATGTAAATGTAGAAGAGATCTTCGGATCGAAGGTCTTCACTCTCGGTAAGATGAGAGAAAGGCTTCCCGAAGCCGTATTTAAGGAGGTCAGATCTGTAATGCAGCACGGCGGAGAGCTTTCCAGAAAGTCCGCAGACGTAGTTGCAGGTGCCATGAAAGACTGGGCAATCGAAAACGGAGCGACCCACTATACTCACTGGTTCCAGCCCCTTACCGGAATCACCGCAGAAAAGCATGATGCTTTCATCTCTCATCCCGATTCAAACGGCAGGATGATCATGGATTTCTCGGGAAAAGAGCTCATCAAAGGTGAGCCCGATGCATCATCTTTCCCTTCGGGCGGACTCAGGGCTACATTTGAGGCAAGAGGATATACGGTTTGGGATATCACCTCTCCCGCATTCCTCAAAGAAGACGCCACCGGCGTAATCCTCTGCATTCCCACAGCATTCTGTTCATATACCGGAGAAGCACTTGATAAGAAGACCCCTCTCCTTCGTTCCATGGAGGTGGTTTCCGATCAGGCTCTCAGAATCGTAAGATTATTCGGAGACACAACCGCTAAGAAGGTTACCCCTTCCGTTGGTCCCGAGCAGGAATATTTCCTTGTAGACAGAGATAAGTATTTAAGACGTCCCGATATGGTCTTTGCGGGAAGAACTCTTTTCGGAGCACCCGCTCCCAAGGGCCAGGAGATGGACGATCACTATTTCGGTGCCATCAGAGAAAGAATCGGAGCATTCATGAGAGACTTAAATCTCGAGCTCTGGAAACTCGGTGTTACCGCTAAGACCCAGCACAATGAGGCAGCTCCCGCTCAGCATGAGCTTGCCCCCATCTATGAGACCGCCAATATCGCGGTTGACCATAACCAGATCATCATGGAGACCATGAAGAAGGTTGCGGAGCGCAGAGGACTTCACTGCCTGTTAAATGAAAAGCCCTATGAAGGTGTAAACGGATCAGGTAAACACAATAACTGGTCCCTTACTACCGACACGGGTGTCAATCTCCTTGACCCCGGCGAGGCTCCCGAAGCAAACGTAAGATTCCTTCTGGTTCTTTCCTGCATACTTAAAGCTGTTGACGATCATGCAGATCTCCTCAGACAGAGTGCAGCCAATGTAGGAAATGAGCACAGACTCGGTGCCGACGAAGCACCTCCCGCAATCATCTCCGTATTCCTCGGAGAGCAGCTTGAGGATGTCGTAAAACAGCTTGTTGAAACAGGCGCTGCAGATCACTCCATCCACGGCGGAAAGCTTATGACAGGTGTGTCAACTCTTTCCGATATCGAGAAGGATGCTACCGACAGAAACCGTACTTCACCTTTTGCTTTTACCGGAAACAAATTCGAATTCCGTATGGTCGGAAGCTCCGACTCCATTGCGGATGCAAATACCGCTATCAATACCATCGTAGCAGAGGCATTTTGTGATGCTGCAGATGAGCTTGAAAAGGCCGAGAACTTCGAGCTTGCCGTTCACGACCTTATCAAGAAGAACTTAAGCGAGCACGTAAGAATTATTTTCTCAGGCGACGGATATTCAGACGCATGGGTTGAGGAAGCTGCAAAGCGTGGACTTCCCAATATCCGTACCATGGTTGATGCGGCATCCGCACTTACAACAGAAAGAAGCGTAAAGCTCTTCGAAAGATTCGGAATCTACACCAAGGTAGAGCTTGAATCCCGTGAAGAGATCGTATACGAGACCTATTCAAAGAGCATCAATATCGAGGCAAATGCTATGATCGGCATGGCTCGTAAGCTCTATATCCCTGCTGTTGTTAAGTATGAGAAGCTTCTTGCAGATACCATTAACCAGCTCAAGGGAGCAGGACTTGATGCGACTGCAGAGACCGAGATCCTCTCTGATATTTCCGCAGAACTTAAGCTTGTTCTTAAGGCAGTAGAGGTTCTTGAGAGAGTTACATCCAATGCCAAGTCCATGAAATACGGCAAGGATCAGGCAGCTTCCTACAGAGACAATGTAGTTCCCGCAATGGCAGCTCTCAGAACTCCCGTAGATAAGCTCGAGACTCTTGTTGATAAGAGAATGTGGCCCGTACCTACCTACGAAGATCTTATGTTTGAGGTATAAAAATGGATCGCATTACATCCAGATTATTGATATACGGATCGCTCCCTGAGGATTCCATACTTATGCAGCTTTCTCAGGTCTGCAGGAAAGTAAGGAGCGGAAGATACGATCTCGGAACCGAGACCGGTATTGTCTATGCCCAGATTAAGAGGATCCTTGAGATATCAACGGATTTTGCCTTTGATCACAACCTTTGGCAGAATTACCTTACATATCTGCTTGTAACTGCTGAAAATCCCTTCACCTTGACTGCCGAGAAAACCGGTGGAAGCGAGGGAAGCGTCAATCATTTCGCCAAGAATGATTTCGCCGCATTTATCGAACTGTTCCATTATGATTTTACCTGGCTCGAGGATATCCTTGAGACGGATGTATTCAGAACCATCACCAATTACAGAGCGATTGAAAAGCCCGCTCTTATGTATAACGGCAATGTCAGTGAGAAGGTAAGAGCTCTCAGTGACAGACTTGCCGCAGCCAAAGATCCCGATGAATTCTTTGCGATCATCACCGGTTTTTACAGGGATTACGGCGTGGGAATGTTCGGCCTTAACAAGGCATTCAGAATTGCGGAAGCACCTGACGGGACTGTCATATTTAAGCCCGTTGCAAACATGGAGCACGTGGTTCTCTCGGATCTTCACGGATATGAGCTTCAGAAAGAGAAACTCATCCGTAACACCGAGGCTTTTGTCGAAGGAAGAAAGGCCAATAACGTTCTGCTTTTCGGTGACAGCGGAACCGGTAAATCAACGAGCATTAAGGCAATAGTTAATGAGTACTACGATCGCGGTCTCAGAATGATCGAGATCTACAAGTATCAGTTCAGAAACCTTAGCCAGCTTATAAGCCAGGTTAAGAACCGCAATTACAAATTCATTATATATATGGACGATCTTTCTTTTGAGGAGGATGAGTCCGAATATAAGTTCCTTAAGGCTGTCATAGAGGGCGGTCTTGAGACCAAGCCTTCGAATATTCTTATATATGCGACTTCAAACAGGCGCCATCTCATCCGTGAGATGTGGGCCGACAGGGATGATGTTGAGCAAAACGGTGATATCCACAGATCGGATACCATGGAAGAGAAACTTTCCCTTGCTAACCGTTTCGGCGTAACCATCGGATATTACAAGCCCGATCGCACTCTTTATCATTCCATCGTAAGGGCTCTTGCCGACAGAAACGGCATAACAATGGAGGACGAAAAGCTCTTCCTGCTCAGTGATCAGTGGGAGATGAGTCACGGCGGAGTATCGGGAAGAACGGCCGGACAATTCATATCCCATCTGCTTTCCGACCCCGAAAAATAATTCTTAAAAAAAGTTCTTGCATATTTTAGAGCTTTTATATATAATGTGTTTTCGTAATGCAAATAGGGCTATAGCCAAATGGTAAGGCAGCGGATTCTGATTCCGTCATTTTCAAGGTTCGAGTCCTTGTAGCCCTGCTAAAAGCCGAGGACACCGTCCTCGGCATTTTTTTAACCATTTATAGGAGTAACGATATTGGACGGAAACAATAATCAATTCAATCAGCAGCCACAGAACCAGCCGCAGAATGAATATACCCAATACGGCTACCAACAGCAGAGTTACCAGCAACCTAACTACCAGCAGCCCGGCTATGGACAGCAGGGATATCAGCAGCCTAATTACCAGCAGCCTGTATATCCTCAGTACGGCTATCAGCAGAACGGCTATGCCCAAAACGGTTACCCTCAGCCCGGATTTCCTCAGAACGGTTATGTCCGGCCCGGATATCCCCGGTATGGTTACGGAATGCCTCAGGCGCCTTATTTTGACCAAAAGAGTGCAAAAAGAGCATTCAGCAACATCGGACTGAGCTACTTCTTATTCTGGGTTGCCGCACTCGTAGCCACAATCGCGGTTGCATTTTTCATGCAGCTGTTTTGCCCCGATGCAACGGATATCTATCTGGTAAGGATACTCTCATCCATCCTTCCCATGTATCTGATCGGAGCACCCCTTTGCTGGATCCTTATGAAAAGAGTACCGGCGGAAGCTCCTGCACGTAACAAGTGGACCGCAGGACAGATAATCGGAGGCTACATCGTAGGATACAGCCTCATGTACGTCGGAAGTATCGCCGGTTCCTACATCGGTGCCATAATCGAGTCTTATTTCCCCGATGCACAGGCATCAACCAACTCCGTTCAGGAACTTGTTCTTACGGGTGAGATGTGGGTAAACATTATCATAATGGTAATGGTAGGACCCGTTGTCGAGGAACTCTTATTCAGAAAGCTCCTTTGCGACAGACTCAAGCCCTACGGTGACTGGGTAACCATTCTTGTTACCGGTATGATGTTCGGAGTATTCCACGGAAACCTTACGCAGGGAATATATGCATTCATGTTCGGTGCGTTCCTTGCATACGTATATCTGAGAACGGGAAATATCTTCATCACTATCGGATATCACATCACGGCTAATTTCATGGGAAGCGTATTGCCTCTTCTTGTCCTTAACTCCGCGGATGTGGATGGCTTCGAAGAAATGCTTGAAACCGGTGATGTAAACGTACTGGGAGAGTTTATTTCCGAAAATGCCGAGGCGTTCTTGCTATACGGCGGATACATATTCCTGGTACTCGGGCTTATGATCACCGGAATTATTATCCTGATAGTTACACTTGCCAGAGGACATGCCAAGTTTGAGCCCGGCAGAATTCAGATACCTTCCGGCAAGAAATTCTCCACTGTTATAGTAAATGTGGGTATGATCCTGTTCCTTCTTTCCGGACTTTTCGAGATACTGATGTCAACCTTTGGTTAAGGAGCTTAGAATGTACGAATATGACATCCGCGTCGGATATCATCAGGTGGATGAAAATAAAACACTCAGCATCCCCGCACTTATAGATTTGTTTCAGGATTGTTCTACTTTCCAGTCGGAGGATCTGGGAATAGGCATTGATTACTGCAGGGAGAATAATTTCTTCTGGGTTATCAATAACTGGCAGGTTGAGATAGATGCCCTTCCTAAGCTTTGCGACCACATTACGGTATTTACTTTTCCTTATGAGTTCAAAGGATTCGTGGGCAAGAGATGCTTCGGTATCAAGATGGATGGTAAGGTCATCGTAAGAGCCGCATCTGTCTGGTCACTTCTTAGTACCGAGACCTATCTTCCCGTCAGAACAAATCAACTTATGCATGAAAAATACGTACTGGAAGAGCCACTTGAAATGAAGCCCTTTAACCGTAAGATAGCTGTTCCCGAAGGCGGTGAAAAGCAGCTTCCCATCACCATTCAGAATGTGCATCTGGATGCAAATCATCATGTCAATAACGGAAAATATGTTGCAATGGGTGCATCATTTCTTCCGGAAGATGTTAAGATAAGAGAAATAAGAGTCGGATATCTCTCCCAGGCATTTCTCGGAGATGTGATATATCCCAGACTTGTAGAAACTCAGGAGGGACATATAGTCTCCCTTGAAGATAAGGACGGCAAACCATACGCCGTAATGGAATTCAAATGATTAAAACCGGATATAAACAACAACTGACGGTCGTTAAAAAAGTCGACTTCGGAGTATATCTTGCGGAAGAGGGTGCGCCCGATTCGGATAAAGAAAGAGTACTCCTTCCCGCATCACGCGTTCCCGAGGGCACTAAGGTCGGGGATAAGCTTGATGCATTCATATACCGTGATTCCGAAGACAGACAGATAGCAACTCTTCAGGAGCCCAAGCTGATGATCGGAGGACTTGCAAGACTTAAGGTATTGCAGGTTACCAAGATTGGTGCATTCCTCGAATGGGGACTTGAGAAGGATCTTTTCCTTCCCTACGCGCAGCAGACATACAAGGTTGAGCAGGGCGATGAGATCCTTGTTACCATGTATGCGGATAAATCAGACAGACTCTGTGCCAAGATGGACGTTTACAAGAGCCTCGAGGACAGATCTGATTACAAGAAAGATGACACGGTTGTCGGAACTCTTTATCTGATCAGCAATAACTTCGGAGCATTTGTTGCGGTTGATGATAAGTATTCCGCGCTTATCCCTAAGAAGGAAATGTTCGGAGCGGCGGAAAAGCTTGTTCCCGGAATGAAGGTAACCGCCAGGGTTGCAAGGGTCATGGATGACGGAAGACTTGAGCTTGCCGTACGTGACAAGGGATATATGCAGAGAAATGAAGACGCCGATAAGATATTCGAGATGCTTAAGGTAGCTGGCGGCAAACTCGATTTCTATGATAAGAGCGAACCCGAACTTATCAGGGAGAGGACCGGAATGAGCAAGAACGAGTTCAAGCGTGCGGTGGGCAAACTCCTCAAAGAGGATAAGATCGATATCGGAGAGGGCACAATCTCTCTTAGAAATTAATAATTCTTTTATTGTATTGAGCATGTCAGCGTGGTATCATCAGTTTACATAAACAGGGAATGAGTATCTCCCGAGGAGCGCATATGGATATGGGTCTCGTTTCAATGGCAGTCAATTTCAAAAGCGCAATGACCATGAACGACATTAGTACCGCTGTTTTGGCCAAAGCACTCGACACCAACAGGGATCTCGGACAGGGAATGGTCGAGATGCTTGATTCTGCGGCACTTGAAAGAAGTGTTAATCCTGCAGTAGGTGGAAATATTGACATATCTGTATAAAGGTTTTTGAACAGTTTTCTACACCCCGATTACGTCGGGGTGTAATTTTTTGCCAATTTTTACCATAAAAATCTTGTTTTTTTGTACATTTTTGGGTATATTATGAGGTGGAGTTTAATATATCTGTAACAATTGGCAATTATATTTTTTTAGGGGCGCTTTATGATATCTAATCAGATACTTCAGGCAACTTTAGACGGACTGAAAGCAATAGCAAGGGTTGATCTTGCGGTAACCGATCCCGAAGGCAGAACAGTAGTTTCTACCGGAGAGATCCCCGGCCTTCTCAGAGACGCGGGCGAATTCGCTTCATCCGGTGCAGATTCACAGGAGATTAAGGGAAACCAGTATTTTAAGATCTATGACGATCAGTCCCTTGAATATGTTCTTGCGGTAGCAGGTGCGGGAGAGGACGTTTATACCCTCGGCAAGATGGCCGCATTCCAGGTTCAGAGTCTGTCCGTTGCTTACAGGGAAAGATTCGATAAGGATAATTTCTTTAAGAATCTCCTTCTTGATAACCTGCTTCTTGTCGATATTTACAGCAGAGCCAAGAAACTCCATATTGCCAACGATACACCCAGAGTGGTTATTCTCACCGAAGCTGCAAATACCAAGGATATCAATATCCTTGAGACTGTAAGAAATTATTGTCAGGCAAGACCCAGAGATTTTGTCACTGCGGTTGATGAGACCGATGTTGTAGTTGTAATGGAGCTTGAGCAGCCCATGTCCAGACTCGACATGCAGGAGACCGAGATCGAAGAGATGACTGCAGGACTCAGAGATGCACTTGCAGATGCCGGAGCAGTAGGAATCAAGATCGCATACGGTAGCATTGCGTCCGAGATCAAGGAAGTCAGCCGTTCCTACAAGGAAGCAAGAATGGCAGCCGATGTAGGAAGAATCTTCTTCGAGGAAAGAGAAGTTGTTTCTTACAGCGGTCTCGGAATCGGAAGACTTATCTATCAGCTTCCCATTCCTCTTTGCAGACTTTTCATTAAAGAGATTTTCGACGGTAAGGATATTGATGATTTCGATGACGAGATTCTTCCTACCATCGATAAGTTCTTCGAGAATTCACTGAATGTATCGGAGACATCCAGACAGCTTTTCATACACAGAAATACTCTTGTCTACAGACTCGATAAGATCCAGAAGACTACGGGTCTTGACTTGAGAGTATTTGACGATGCGATCACTTTCAAGATTGCACTCATGGTCGTTAAGTACATGAAGTATATGAAAAAGAATGAATTTTAAGGTAAGGACAAATGACCAATAAAGAAAAAAGAAAGGCCGCTCGCGACCAATTTATCGAAGAGAACGGGATCATTTTTCTTGATAATGTAAGCATGAATTACCCCGAGAAAGGTAATCCCGCAGTCAAGAATGTCACCCTCAGAATTGATAAGGGTGAATTCGTATTCATCGTAGGAGACAGCGGTTCGGGTAAATCAACCCTTATCAAACTTCTCTTAAGAGAGATACTTCCCACAAGCGGCGACGTATTCGTAATGGGTCAGAATACCAGAAAACTTCGCCATTCACAGATTCCCAAGTTCAGAAGAAATCTCGGAGTTGTATTCCAGGATTTCAGACTTCTTAAAGACAGAAACGTATATGAAAATGTTGCCTTTGCGCAGCGTATTATTGAGGTCCCTTCAAGAGAGATGAGACGCAACGTTCCGAGCATTCTTTCAATGGTCGGTCTTGCGGGAAAATATAAAGCTAACGTCAGAAAACTATCGGGAGGCGAACAGCAGAGAGTTGCTCTTGCAAGAGCTCTCGTAAATAAGCCTTCCGTTCTTCTTGCCGACGAGCCTACCGGTAACCTCGATCCCAACAATTCATGGGATATCATGGATCTTCTTGCTGAGATCAATGAGCAGGGAACCACGGTTATTGTCGTAACTCACAGCCCCACCATAGTTAACTCTATGAAGAAGAGAGTAGTTGCGATGAAACTCGGTGAAATAATAAGCGATGAGCAGGAAGGGGAATATATAAATGAAGATTAGAACCTTTCTGTATACCCTTTGGCAGGGTATTCGTAACATGTTCAAAAACGGATGGTACACCCTTGCATCCGTAGCAACCATCGGAGCTTGTCTTTTTTTGCTCGGAATGTTTTATTCGATAGTTTCGAATGCACAGCACATTCTCTATACGGTTGAGGAAGGCGTATCCGTTACCGTATTCTTCAACGAGGATGTAACCGATGCGCAGATCGATGCCTTTGGTCAGGAACTTCTCCAGCGTCCCGAAGTAAGAGATGTAGTGTTCCACTCTGATGAAGAAATCTGGGCAACATTCGGCCCCAGCTACTTCGGTCCCGACTATCAGGAGGGATTCCCCGAGAATCCTCTTAAGGGCGAGCACAACTACGAAGTATTCCTTCGTGCGGTAAGCCTTCAGGACCAGCTTGTAGGATGGCTCCAGACCAAGCCCGAAGTAAGACTCGTAAGATATTCCGAAGTTACAGCATCAACACTTTCAGGATTCAACCTGATGCTTGTTTATGTATCCGGTGCGATCATCCTGATCCTTCTTGCGGTTTCGATATTCCTTATCAGTAACACTGTCCGAGTCGGTATATCGGTCAGGTCCGAGGAAATCGGAATCATGAAGTACATCGGTGCCACGGACTTCTTCGTAAGAGCACCTTTCGTTCTTGAAGGAATCATGATCGGACTTATAGGTGCCGTAATACCTCTGGCACTTATCTATTATCTGTATGATTATGTACTGAACATGCTCACCACCAGATTTGAGATGCTCAGTTCGATGTTAAGTTTCCTTACAGTTGCCGAGATATTCAACGTACTTGTACCTCTTTCAGTCGGTATGGCTGTAGGCATGGGATTCCTCGGAAGTTTCATCACTGTACGTAAATACCTCAAAGTTTAATTAATAGCGGTGATCAATCTATGATCAAGAAGAAAATCTCCAAAAAGAAAACCTTCAAGAAAATAGTCTGCACCTTCTCTGCGGTCGTGCTTGCCTTTTCCTGGTACATTCACACAGAGGAACAGGTTCCCGTTCAGGGCGCTACTTATACCAATGCTCTTATTCAGGAAAAGCAGCGTGAGATTGAGCAGGCAAATGCCGAGAGAGCGGAACTTGCAGGCAGAGTAACCGATCTTAATGCGAGCCAGGACAGACTTGCTTCATTAAGAAGCGATCTGAACGCGTACGTTACGGAACTTGATGCGGAACTCGTTCTTATGCAGGACAACATTGCAGCTCTTAACGAACAGATAATTGCCAAAGAGAACGAGATCTCGCAGACTGAGGCAGAACTTGCACAGGCTGAAGAGACCGAAAGCATACAGCATGATGCCATGATCGTAAGAATGCGTCTTATGTATGAGCAGGGCGATAAGAGTATGATCGATATGCTCTTCTCCGCAAGAAGCCTGGAAGATCTTCTTAACAGCGCAAGTTATATCGAGAAAGTTGTTCAGTATGACAGAAGCCTTTGGGAAGAGTACAAGGCAAATGTCGAATACATATCACTTTGCAAACAGCAGCTTGATCTTCAAAAAGAGATCCTTGATGAAGCAAAGGCTGCGGCAGAACTTGAAGAGCAGAATCAGGAGACTCTGATCAATGAGAAGAATGCCGAAATCAACAGCTATAATGTACAGATCAATGCAACACAGGCAGAGATCGATGCATATCAGGCAGAGATAGCAGCACGTGATGCCGAGATCGAAGCTCTCACCAAGGCAATTGAGGAAGAGAGAAGAAGACTCGCAAGTGCAAGCGGACTCAGATATGACGGAGGACAGTTCCTGTTCCCCCTTGCATCATATAAATATGTTTCATCCGATTACGGTTACAGAAATGCCCCCACAGCCGGAGCAAGTACTTTCCATAAGGGAATTGACTTTGCTGCCGCTTACGGAACAGATATCTACGCCGCATACGACGGTGAAGTTGCTGCAGCATCATATTCAGGTGCAATGGGAAACTATATAATGATCGATCACGGTGACGGATTGTACACCGTATACGAGCATTGTTCGGCACTTTATGTTTCCAAGGGTGATAGGGTTGTAATGGGTCAGACCATAGCAGCCGTAGGATCCACAGGAATATCCACCGGAAACCATCTTCACTTCGGTGTAAGAAGAAACGGAGAATACACTTCACCCTGGCCTTATCTGGGCAAGTGATCGGAAGTAAATTATGAGTGATCAGGAAAATATGATTAATACGGAGCAACCTGCGCAGGAAGAGATCCTGCAGCAGGAGACTCCCGCTCCGGAGAAGAAAGAAAAAAAGAAGCGTCCCTTCAGTCTCGGATTTTTGATCGGAATGTTGGTGATGCTTCTTTTGTGCGTTGGATCATTTTTTGCATTGCTTCTTACAAAGCATTTGTATCTGGCAGGCGGTGAAGGCGTTGTAGATGCCGAAGTGATTGCCAAGGCAGAGACCATATATTCATATCTCGAACAGTATTCCATATATGACTTTGATTATGATGATGTAAGAGCAGGAATGCTGGACGGACTCCTGGATGGAACCGGTGATAAATATGCCGAGTATTATGATCCTCAGGAAATCAAGGATTTGTTTGCCGATTACAACGGTGATTTCTGCGGAATAGGTGTTCTTCTCAGAACTAATTCCGATAATCAGGCTTATGTCTCCGGTGTATATGATGATTCACCCGCATTGGAAGCCGGATTTGAAGAAGGGGATATTCTGATGGCTGTTGACGGAACCAGCCTTGAAGGACTCTCCAGAACAGAGATTGCGGAGCTTGTGAGGGGACCTGAGAATACGGAAGTCGTGATCACCGTATACAGGGAGAGCACGGATGAAACTCTTGAGCTTACCTGTACCAGAAAGAAGCTTAAGAAGATCGATGTTGATTACAGGATGGTTTCCGACACTGTCGGATATATCTGGATCAAGGACTTTGATGATGTAACCACGGATCAGTTTAAGGAAGCTCTTAACGCTCTTAAAGAGCAGGGTATGGTGGATCTTATCATAGACCTTAGGATGAACACGGGAGGACTTCTCAGGGTATCGCTTGATATTGCAAGAGAGCTTATGTGTGAAGGCCTTATCGTATCCATAGAGGATTCCACCGGTGTTATGAAAGATTATTCCTGCGACGGCGACCATGAGTTTCAGGGAAGAATCGTGATATTAACGGACGGATATACCGCAAGTGCTTCCGAAATCCTTGCCGGTGCTCTTAAAGACAACGGAATGGCAATCACACTCGGAACAACCACATTCGGTAAAGGACTTGTTCAGGATTTCTTCTACTTAAGCGACGGATCCTGCGTTAAGTTCACCACAAACAGTTACTATACTCCCAACGGAACCGCTATTAACGGAGTAGGAATCGCCCCGGATATCGAACTCGAATTCGACGGAGACCTGTATTACGATGAAGGAATCGATAATCAGCTTGAAGCAGCAATCGAGTATCTGGAGAAATAAATATAGAGACTAAAAAATCCCTCGCCTTATCAGGCGGGGGATTTTCTTATGTGTATTAGCTTTATGATGCTCCCAGGATATCTTCCTTGGTAAGTGAGTACTCTCCGAAGAGGTTGCTGTCCCACTGATGAAGAAGATCCAGATTCATGCCTCCGCCCGAACGGAAGTTACTTGCGTGATTTGCGGCCATCTCAGCGGTGAAATCTTCGAGAGGATATACACCCTGGATGTAAAGGGGACTCCATGTCTGGTACTCGACCATGGGAAGTGCTCCGCTGTTATCAAGATCTACCTTAGCGCCGTCTTTATCAACGTGGATGGTTACCCATGCCATGCCTTCGAAACTGGTGTAGTTGGGAACCTGGCAATGGATGAAGTTACCGAGTGAGTAATAGCAAAGACCGGAATTTCCGTTCTCGGTGGTGATGTATTCTACGGGCTCAACTATATGAGGGTGAGCTCCGATGATGACATCCGCACCTGCATCGATCATCTGTCTTGCAAAGTCTTTCTGATAAGCACAGGGTTCGAAGGAATATTCATATCCCCAGTGAGGACATACGATAACGATGTCGCAAACTTCTCTTGCAAGCTTGATGTCGTCAAGCACTTCGGGATTGATGGTGTCGAAATCCAGTTCCCTGGTTGAGGGATCATATGCGCAAAGTCTGTTGAGGTATCCGTCAAGACCGTTGGCCCATGTAGCCCAGTTGTGTGAGTAGGTGTAATTGAGGATTGCTATCTTAACTCCGTTAACCTCTCTTATTACGAAAGCGGAGGTATTGACCTGATCCTCGGGCTCAAGTTCGAGATCATCGAACCTGGGTCTGTCGTTGGGGCTTACGCCGTATTTTTCAAGCCAGTAGGAACCTCTGTGTGAAGTTCTTGAATCCTCGGTAAGGCTGCTGTGAGTTCCGACTACGCTGATCTGAGGGTATTTATAGAAATAATCGTGAAAATAGATCAGTCCGCTAAGTCCCTGGTCATATGTGTGGTTTGTGGCGGTTAGAACAACGTCAAATCCTGCTTTGGCGATGGCATCGGCAGCTTCTGTGGGAGAGTTGAATGCGGGATATCCCGAAAATCCTCTGTCGTTACCGCCTATGGGTGACTCCTGATTGATGATCGCGATATCTGCTGCATCTATGAAATCGAGGATATCCTCGAACAGGAAGTCATAATTTCTGGATCCGTCTGCCAAAACGCCCTGATTTACAAGTCCCATGTGGAGAAGGTCATCTCCGACCATCATTACATGTATATCAAACTCTTCAAAGGGCTCTTCCTCGGGTTCGGGGGTCAGAGCTTCCAACGGTATGTCCGTTCCCTCTATTCCGGGTGCTGCATTGGGATCGGGTGTTTCTGTCTCGGCCGTCTGACCGGGGTTATCTGCTTCGTCACTGAATATCGGTTTTATCAGGAAAATGTATCCCAGAACAAATAATAAGACGAAAACCGCAAGGAAGGATGAAACAAATACCATCCTTTTACGGCGTTTTTTCTTCATATAAGCTTTATAATTCGATGACATTTTTATTCTCCATCCGGGGTGGTTTCTTACCCCTAACAACCCTCAAAATATAACATTTACAGGGTTTAAACGCAACTTGTTACATAATTAATGGGGAATTTTTAAGGGATATTTCGAAAATGTTACAAAATTGTTGCAAAAAGTCGAAATACAGGTATAATAAATGTGTTCGACCAATTTGCTATGAATATGAATTTGAAGAAATTACTTTTAAATACGTCAATCCTGTTAGCGAGCACAGCCATGGCTGTGCTTATTCCGGTTAGGGTACAGGCAGCACCCATGGTATCCGGAGGAGCGTCCAGGGAACTTAATCCCACATCACGTACTCTTTCCGAGACCGGAGTAAACTCTGCTGAAGTAACAACTCAGATCACCGATCCTTCTGAAGTTATTGAGGAAGAATACCTTTCTCTTTCCATAGCTCTTTTCGAAACAGATCCCAAGTATTGCAACGTTCGTTCCGGACCCGGAACCGAGTATTCCATCGTAGGACGTATGTATGACGGAAGCGTAGGATCTGTAATAGAGGGCGAAGACGAGGCCATCGCAGACGATCCCGATCCCGATGATGACAATGCGGAATGGATCCATGTCAGAAGCGGACAGACCGAAGGATATGTATTATCAAATTTCGTTGTAACGGGAGTTGCGGCTTATAACAGACTTGAGGAACATACACAGTACTACGCAGAGATTCAGGTAAGCCAGCTCAATGTCAGAAAAGAAGCTTCAATCGATTCAGAGTGCCTTACTTATGTAACAAGAGGCGAGAGATACAGAGTCGTTGTTGAAGACGGAATGGATCCCAGAGTATATCTCGCATCAAGGGAATCGGACGATCCCGAAGATGACGGAATGAACTGGATCAAGATTGAATATTCCGGAGATAAAGTAGGATATGTATCCGCTGATTACATCACTATCAGCGAGGAATATAAGACAGCAAGAACCATCGAAGAGATCAGGGAAGAAGAAGCTGCAGAGCGTGAGAGAAATCTCAGAGCAACTACTTCAAACGGCGGAAGCCAGTCCGCTGCCGCACCTGCAGAGAATCTTACCAGACCCGACCTTACCACTGATTACGCATCAACTTCCGAGCTCAGAATGGCGATCGTAAATTACGCTCTTCAGTTTGTCGGTAATCCTTACATCCTCGGCGGACAGAGCCTTGCCGGAACCGATTGCTCCGGATTTACCTGCTACGTTCTCAGAGATTTCGGAATCAACGTTGCAAGAACTCCTTCCGGACAGTATTCATCCGCAGGACGCACTGTATCACTTGCTGAGGCTCAGCCTGGAGACATCATCTGCTATGGTTACGGCGGATGCTCACACGTAGCTCTCTACATCGGAAACGGACAGATCGTTCAGGAGTCCAATCCTAGAAGAGGCCTCGAGGTTAACTCCGTATACTTCATGAGTAACATCATTGCAGTTAAGAACGTAATTGATTAATAAGTAATTTTATCCCGCCCAATCAGGGCGGGATTTTTTTATTTTAAAATTTGTGATAGTATTATTCCCATAACACGGTTTAACGGAGGCATATATGGACATCGAAAAGATTCTTTCGACCTGCGATCATACTCTTCTGCATCAGGATGCTACTTTCGAGGATATCAAAGCACTTTGCGATGATGCGATTAAGTATCATACTGCGTCCGTATGCATTCCTCCCTGCTATGTCAAAGAAGCCAAAGCCTATGTCGGCGATAAGATGAAGATCTGTACCGTAATCGGATTCCCCAACGGTAACATGACCACCACCGTTAAAGTTCTGGAGACTTTTGATGCAATAGACAAGGGTGCCGACGAGATCGATATGGTCATCAATATTGGCAGACTTAAGAGCAAGGACTACGACTACGTAAAACAGGAGATCAATCTTATCAAGCAGGCATGCGGAGACCATATCCTCAAGGTTATCATCGAAACCTGCATGCTCACCGATGAAGAGAAGATCAAGATGTGCGAGATTGTAACCGAAGCGGGTGCCGACTTCATCAAGACTTCAACCGGCTTCTCCACTGCCGGTGCAACCTTCGAGGACGTGGAGCTCTTCGCAAAGCATGTCGGAAAAGGCGTTAAGATCAAAGCAGCAGGCGGAATAAGTTCCATTGCGGATGCCGAGAAGTTCCTTGAACTCGGTGCATCCAGACTCGGAACAAGCCGCATCGTAAAGATAGTAAAAGAACAAAGCTAACAAAAAATCGGGTGCCCGTAACGGAACACCCGATTTTTTATATTAAGGAGATCTTGGCTGGAGATCTTGTATTATTTTCCGAGCAGTTTAAGGAGATAAGGAATCTCAAGCTCGAAATTAACTGCGTAATTGACCTTGTCAGGGTCGTTGTAAGTATTCTTGATGCAGGCTGTGGTGTAATTAGCCGCGATCACAAGTGCGTCGTAAATGCTCTTTCCGTTTACGAGAGCTCCGGTAAATGCACTGGCATATACATCACCGGTTCCATGTGATTTGTAAGGAACTTTTTCGATACCGTACTTGATAAATTCATCCTTGGCCGAATCGTATCCGAGGAAACCGAATGTTCCGTCGCCCAAAGTCACACCGGTAATAACGGGGAACTTGATTCCGATACCTGACAGCTTAATAAGGAGGCCTTTTACAACATCCTCCGATGCTTCCTCGCCGGGATATTCTTCGCCAAGCATCAAAGCAGCTTCCGAGATGTTGGGAAGTGCGATGTCAGCTTCCGCACACAGAGTTCCCATCTGGCGCGCAAATGCCTCATCAAAACCGTAATAAAGAGTTCCGTTATCTGCCATGGCGGGGTCAACGATCTTGAAAGTACCTTCACCGCCGAACTCTTTGAAATAGCTCTTAACAATATCAATCTGACGAAGGCTTCCGAGATATCCGGTATAGAGAGCATCGAACTTGAATCCTTCTTTTTTCCAATGATCCCTGATGGGCTCCATATCATCTGTCAGATCTCTGAAAGTAAAACCGGAGAACTGCGTATGTGTGGACAAAACCGCCGTGGGAACTATTGCTGTCTCGATTCCGGTAGCTGAGATGATGGGAAGAGCTACCGTAAGAGAGCACTTTCCGATGCATGAGATGTCCTGGATTGTTGCGATGCGTTTCATTTTAATAAGACTCCTTTAATACTTTATTTATTGTAATTTAGATTTTTTCAAAGTATAATCTGAAACTGGCACTATTGGTATAACCATTTTAGATTTTTTTTATAATACCAGATTGATATGATATTTAACTTACAGAAAAAAGGCGACAAGCCAATATATGAGTATCTCTACGAAAGCATAAGGAACGACATCATATCCGGCAAGCTTAAGAGCGGAGATAAGCTCCCTTCCAGAAGGCAGATGGCGCTTGATAACGGAATCGCAGAGATAACGGTTGCCAATGCTTACGCCCAGCTCGTTACCGAAGGATACATAGAGAGCAGGGAAAAGAGCGGATACTTCGTTTCTCCCGATATCGATATTATTCCCGAAACCGGAACCGGAGCCCGCAAAGAGCCCACCTGTCCCGTTAAACGATATTTATGTAAAAAGAAAGATCAGGCGGCCTCATCCGTAATTAATCTTTCAAACAGCGGATTGCCCGAAGAGACATTTCCCTTTGACACCTGGTCCAAACTTGCAAGAAGGATCTTATCTGAAGACAGAGGAGAGTGCATTAAGGCTCCCGAGGTAAGAGGACTTGCAACTCTCAGGGAATCAATCGCGGGATACCTTGAAAGCTCAAGAGGATTCAGACCCGACCCCGAGCGAATAATCGTAGGTCCCGGTTCCGAATATCTGTGTAACGTTCTTCTGACACTTCTGGACAGCGATGCGGGAGTTGCACTTGAAGATCCCGGTTACAGAAATATCGGAAGATTATTCGAAGGAAGCGGACATAAATGTTTCCATATACCCGTTGATGAAAACGGAGTTATCACTTCATCACTTAAGGGTACGGGAATCAAACTGATCCATGTATCTCCGTCGCATCATTTCCCTCTTGGATGCGTCATGAGTGCTTCGAGAAGAGCATCGATCCTTGCATGGGCAGAGGAAGAAAAAGCCTGGATTGCGGAAGACGATTACGATTCCGAATTCAGATTTGAAGGAAGACCGGTTCCTCCCATTGCTTCATACGATCATGCAAGAGTCGTATATATGAACACATTCTCGAGAACCTTGTCACCTTCAATAAGGATCGCATACATGGTGCTTCCCGAGGAACTCTATGCCAAGTACATGGAGAAATTCATGTATCAGTCCGGAAGCGTCTCGACTCTGGAGCAGCTGACACTTGCGTCATTTATCTCCGACGGATTCTACGAGAGACATTTGAACCGTGTAAGGAATTTGTATAAGAAAAGAAAGAAAGCGATATTTGATATTGCACTTGAAGGCGAACTTTCCGAATACTTCGAACTTGAAGGCGACGGAAGCGGAATGACCTTCATACTAAAGAGCCGTGTCCATACGGATGAGAGCTTTGTAGATAACCTTAGAAAACAAAGGGTGATGTTAAAACCTTTGAGTGAATATTGTTTTAATGAATCGGAATTTGCAAAAGACCGTTTTGTAGTTAACTTTGGTTCGGTAACAGAGGAACAGTTTAAAAAAGCAGCACACGTAATGTGCAAGGCGCTGAGGGTAAAATAATGTCAAAGCTTAGTGTAAAAAAGCCGTTTACGGTACTGGTCATGGTTGTTGTAATGATCGTACTCGGAACAGTAAGTATCATGAGGATGCAGATGGATCTGCTTCCCCATATCTCTTTGAATTATATTCTCGTAATCACCACCTATCCCGGTGAATCTCCCGAGACGGTTGAGGATGTCATATCCAAACCTCTTGAGCAGTCATTGGGAACTATTTCCGGTGTTAAGAATATATATTCATTCAGCTATGAAAACTACGGACTGATCGAGCTCGAGTTTGCATCGGGCACGGATCTTGATTCCGTAATGGTCAAGGTATATACGCAGATTGACTCTGTAAGAGCAACCTGGCCGGATGAAGTAGGCATTCCTTCCATAATGGAACTTTCAACGGATATGATCGCAAACCAGTATCTGGCGGTTTCATATGAGGGAATGGATATCAATGAATTGTCCAAGTTCACGGAAGATATAATTGTTCCCGCTTTCGAAAGACAGGAAGGTGTTGCGAGCGTATCTCCCAGCGGACTTATCGAAAAGAGTGTTCAGATCGAACTCGATCAGGATAAGGTAGATATTCTCAATGAAAAGATTTATCAGTATGCTGTCGGACAGCTTGATGATGCCCTTGCGGATATCATGGAGAATCAGGACGATCTCGATGATGCAAGGGATCAGCTTGTTGATTCCCAGAATGATTTGAATCAGTCACAGCTTGATCTGAATCAGAGTCTTCAGGATCTTACCGATGCATATGCGGATCTTATTCAGTCCCAGTACGATCTTGTTGATTCCATCGAAGAGATCGATGATGCCAGAAGAGAGCTTGATGATAAGAAAGCAGAACTCGAGAAGACCAAGAACGATGCATATGAAAAGCTTGCATTGGCATCTGAGGCATTGGATGTACTCACCACATATAAAGGACTTGAAACACAGATCAGTTCAATGCTTGCGATGGGAATGGATCCTTCCGTAGATCCCCTTGCATCCCTCTATGTTCAGAAAGCCGCGATAGAAGCAGGACTTGCATCAAAGGGAACTTCCATTGCCCAGTTGGAGCAAATGCTTAATTCCGTAGGCGTTCATTCTGCAGCGGATCTCGACCGTATGAGGATGGAACTTGCTGCACAGTTCGGATCAGCATCCGCACAGATCTCCATTGCACAGCAGCAACTTGAATCCGCAAGAGAGCAGGCAGAAAACGGCCAGGATCAGATCAACGATGCATACGATCAGATCATGGACGGATATGATCAGATTGCTGAAGGTCAGGAACAGATCAATGAAGGTCAGCAGCAGATTAATGACGGATGGGATTCATATTACGAAGCAGTTGAGCAGTTCAATGACGGCCTTGCACAGTATGAAGTCCAGAGAGAAGAGGCACTTAAAAAGGCTAATTCCAGTGAATTGATCTCTCTTCAGACTTTGTCACAGCTTATATACGCCCAGAACTTCGATATGCCTGTCGGATACATCGATGACAGTGATGATAATTCATGGCTTCTCAAATTGGGAAATGAATTCGACAGCATCGAGGAGATGGAAAGTACTCCTCTTGTAGTAATAGACGGTGTAGGCCCCGTTCTTCTCGGAGACGTAGCCAATATCACCCTTATCGATAACTCGGATGTTACATTTACCAAACTCGGATTAAATGACGGAGTTATCTTAAGCGTATTCAAGAGCAGTGAAGCCGGTGCAAACGATGTAGCAAATACATGTATCGATGAGATACACAGACTCGAAGAGAAGTATCCCGGACTTGATATTACAGTCATCATGGACCAGGGCGCATACATCGAGATGATCATTTCGGTAGTTGTAACCAACATGCTCATCGGTGCGGGCCTTGCAATACTTATCCTTGCAATCTTCCTTAAGGATGTGCTTCCTACATTCGTTGTTGCGATAAGTATTCCTCTCAGCGTTATGACAGCTCTCGTCGCCATGTATTTCAGCGGTGTATCGATCAACATGATGAGCCTTTTCGGAATGAGCCTTGGTATCGGTATGCTGGTTGATAACTCCATAGTCGTAATGGAGAATATATACAGGTTGCGAGGGCGTGGTATAGAAGCACCGCGTGCTTCGGTACAGGGTGCAAGACAGGTATTCGGTGCGGTTACCGCATCAACCCTTACCACCATCTGTGTATTCTTCCCGATGGTTTATACCGAAGGCCTTATCAGAGAACTGATGATGCCCCTTGCACTGACTATTATCTATACCCTTTTGTCATCACTCCTTATTTCGATGACTGTTGTTCCTGCGGCTTGTTCTACTTTCCTTAAAAATACCAAGCCCAAGGATCATAAATTGTTCGACAAGATCCTCGACAGATACGGAAAGCTTCTTGATCTTTGCCTCAGAGTAAAGATCCTGCCTCTGGGAATTGCAATAGGACTTCTGGTATTCAGCGTACTTATCGCACTCAGATCGGGAATCGTAATGATCCCCGATGCAGCATCCAGCCAGATTCAGGGCACCTATGTTGTGGACGAAGGACTTACCAGAGAAGAGAGCTATGACAAGGTAATGACCTTGATTGAGCGTATTGATCAGATTGAGGGAATCGATTCCGTAAGCGTAATGAGCGGATCTTCCGATCTTACACTTATGGTAGGTGTATCAGATACTTCATATGATTCATTCTCCATAATGGTTCTTTGTGAGAATGATGACGCCGGAGCGGAGGAAGTCGGCAAGATTACCGATGCGATGTTTGCGGCAGCAGAGGGACTTGGTGGAACTCTTACCGTAACTTCCGGAATGGATGCTATGGATCAGATGCTGGGAAGCGGACTTTCCATTTCAATCTTCGGTGAAGACGTAGCTGAGCTCACAAGGATCAGCGAGGATATCATGGGTATCATTGCTACCGTTCCCGGATATACCGAGATTTCAAACGGTAACGAGGATGCCAAGCAGATCCTCCACATGTACATTGACAGAGATGCGGCTATTAATGACGGCCTTACCGTAGCACAGATCTATCAGGCAATTTACGGCAAGATCAATAACTCCGCAGTTGCAACAAGCGTAACAATAGACGGTGAGACTCTCGACGTTGAGATCATAACCGGACTTGATCCCATTGATGCCGATAACATCCTCGACTATACATTCACCATCGACGACGAGGACGAAGACGGTAATGCGATCACAAGGGATGAGCCCTTAAGCGAGTATGCCACCATCGTTACCGAAGACGGTCAGAAAGAGATCAGCAGATTAAACAGCAGTTACTACGTAACCGTAACTGCGGCTGTTGAGGAAGGCTACAACAACGCACTCCTTACCAGAGAGCTTACTCCCCTCCTTGACAGCTACACTCTTCCCAGCGGATACACCATGGATCTGGGCGGAGAATCCGAGACCACCACACAGATGATCGAGCAGATGGCCCTTGTTCTTGCTCTCGGACTTGTACTTGTATACCTCATCATGGTTGCACAGTTCCAGAGTCTGCTCAGCCCTTTCATCATTCTGTTTACCGTACCTCTTGCGTTTACCGGAGGTTTCCTCGGACTGAAGTTTATGGGTGAGCCCATATCCATGATGGCTCTCATGGGATTCATGGTCCTTATGGGTACCGTCGTTAACAACGGTATTGTATACGTCGATTACACCAACCAGCTCAGAATCGGCGGACTTTCAAGGCATGAAGCACTTATCGCCGCAGGTAAGACCAGAATGCGTCCCATCCTGATGACAGCGCTTACCACAATTCTTGCAGAGAGTGCACTTTGCATCGGCGATTCCCTTTCATCCCAGCTTGGAAGAGGCATGGGTATTGTAATCATAGGCGGTCTTGCTTATGCGACCCTTATGACGCTGTTTATAGTTCCTGTGATTTATGATATCTTATTTAAGAAACAGCCCGTAAATATCGACACCGGATCGGAGAGCCTTGATGACATTCCGGACGATGCGGCAGAGTATCTTAAGGAGAAGGAACTTGAGCGAATTCGTAATATTGAACGGGACCTTGATGGATCCGAAGACAGGCCTTCAAGCGAAGGCGGATCTGAAGATCAGTAACGGCCACGTAGAAAAGATCGTCCTTAAATCTGACGGTGGAATTAAGCCTGAAGACGGATGCGAGATTATTGATGCGGAGGGACTTATCGTTTCTCCCGGACTCGTAGACGTACATGTACACTTCAGAGATCCCGGTTTCACCGCAAAAGAAGACATTGAGACAGGATCCGCCTCTGCAATCAGGGGCGGATATACCTCTGTCGTAATGATGGGAAATACAGATCCCAGATGCGACAATGTAGAAACCCTTAAGTACATGCAGGACAAGGCAGCTAAGCAGCCGCTTCACATCTATGTAACCTGCAATGCTACTGTAGGAATGAAGGGAAAAGAGATCGCTGACCTTGATACCCTTCACAAAGCGGGAGCAGTCGGAATAACCGACGACGGACTTCCCATCACGGATCACGGAGTACTTACCCGGGTTTTCCTCGAAGCTGCTAAGCTGGGACTTCCCGTAAGTCTTCACGAAGAAGATCCTACACTTATCACCAACAACGGCGTAAACAGAGGTAAGGCATCCGACCATTACGGAATCGGTGGCTCCCCTTCAGAAGCCGAATATTCCCTTATCAGACGCGACCTTGAGATTGCATCGGGCACCGGGGTATGCGTTGATATCCAGCACATCTCCACAGCAGAGGGAGTTGATGCGGTAAGACAGGCTAAGGCAAAGGGCATAAATGTCCATGCCGAAGCAACTCCCCATCACTTTACCCTGACTGACGAAGCCGTTATCACTCACGGAACCCTTGCCAAGATGAATCCGCCCCTCAGGACGGAATCCGACAGACAGGCAATTATCAAGGGACTTCAGGACGGCACAATCGATATGATCGCAACCGATCATGCTCCTCACACTAACGAAGAAAAAGCACTTCCCATAACAAAGGCACCCAGCGGAATCATCGGACTTGAGACTGCACTGGGACTCGGAATAACGGAACTTGTCGATAAGAAATACCTTACGATGATGGAACTGTTAAAACTGATGACCATAGGGCCTTCGGAGGTATATAATCTTGAGGCAGGCTATATTGCAGAGGGAGGACCCGCCGATATAGTTCTGATCGATCCGAATCTGGAATGGACGGTTGAGGATGATTTTGCATCCAAGGCTCATAACACTCCTTTCATCGGATGGAAATTAAAAGGTCGTGCGGTTATGACAATCGTGTCGGGAAATATAGTTTACAGGGGCTGAAATGAAAAGTAAGACAGTAGGAAAAGTAATATCCCAGAAATGTCTCGCACCCGGGATATACGATCTTGAGATCGAGACAAAGATTGCCGCAGAAGCAAAGGCAGGACAGTTTGTAGGAGTATATACCAAGGATGCCTCCACGCTTCTTCCAAGACCCATCAGTATCTGCGGAGTATCTGATGATAAGAAGAGCTTAAGGCTCGTATACAGAGTAGCAGGTAAGGGAACCGGTGAGTTCTCAGGCTTAAAGGAAGGCGACGATGTTACTCTTCTGGGAGTTCTCGGAAACGGATATGATATCGAAGAACTTAAGAAGATAGCTACATCAAACGGCGTGCTTCTCCTGGGCGGCGGAATCGGAGTTCCTCCCATGCTGGAGCTTGCCAAGGAACTTAATGCAGCAGGCGTAAAGGTTATATCAGTAATGGGATACAGGGATGATAAGACCTTTCTGCTTGATGAGTTCAAGAAATATTCTGACACGTATGTCGCAAGCGAAGACGGAAGTGTAGGAACAAAGGGAAATGTTCTCGATGCGGTTAAAGAGAACGGAATTGCGTTCGATTGTATCTGTTCATGCGGACCTCTTCCCATGCTCCGTGCTATCAAGGAATTTGCGGGAGATAAGCCTGCATTCATATCACTTGAAGAGAGAATGGCTTGTGGAGTCGGAGCTTGCCTCGGCTGCGTAGTTAAGACCAAAGAAGTAGATCATCACTCACATGTAAATAACGCAAGGATCTGCACCGACGGACCTGTTTTTGCTGCATCGGAGGTGGAGATATGAGAAAAACGGAAGTAACAATAGCCGGAGTAACCTTTAAAAATCCTATCATGGAAGGATCCGGAACATTCGGTTCCGGTATGGAATATTCCGAGTTTGTTGATCTTAATAAGATCGGAGCGGTCGTAACCAAGGGCGTTGCAAATGTACCCTGGCCCGGAAATCCCACACCCAGAGTGTGCGAAGTATACGGCGGAATGCTCAATGCCATCGGTCTTCAGAATCCCGGCATCGAAGTTTTCTGTGAAAGAGATCTTCCTTTCCTTGAAAAATATGACACGAAAGTCATAGTCAACGTCTGCGGAAAGTCAGTATCTGATTACGTGGAAGTTGTTGAGAGACTCTCCGATGAGAAGAGAGTTGATATGCTCGAGATCAATGTATCATGCCCCAATGTTAAAGAGGGCGCTATTGCATTCGGAACCGACAAGGGAGCTCTCGAGAATATTACCAAAGAGATCAAGGCACATACCAAAAAGCCCGTTATCATGAAGCTTACTCCCAACGTAACGGACATCGCTGAGATGGCTCGTGTTGCGGAGAGCGCCGGTGCGGATGCTCTTTCCCTTATCAATACCATCACCGGTATGAAGATTGATATCGAGAGAAGAAGATTTGCTCTTGCCAATAAGACCGGCGGAATGAGCGGTCCTGCTATCAAGCCCATCGCAGTAAGGATGGTTTACCAGGCGTCACATGCGGTTAAGATCCCCGTGATCGGAATGGGCGGAGTTGCAACCGGTGAAGATGCAATCGAGTTTATGATGGCAGGTGCTACTGCGGTTGCCGTGGGAATGATGAATTTCGTAAACCCTTATTCCACAATAGAGTGTGTAGAGGGAATCGAGAGATACATGGATAACCACAAGATAGAGGATATTACCGAAATCATAGGCTGTGTCTAAGATTTAACAATAATTGTATTTGAAATCTGCGGATGTTAAGATTCTTGTAAGGCACTAAACAATCGGAAACGGCATTCCGATATAGTTAATGTAATCATGGATGATTTGCATAATGTGACCGCGCAAAAACACGTTATGCCACAGGCGAAAGGAGAGATTTATGAATGTAAACGGAGTTACATCCTCTCAGGCAGCAAGTGCGTATTCAGCTTATACTTCCCAGACAAAGGCTAAAGAAGCTGCAAATACCGCTGATGTTAAAGAAGAGGCAGCGGCAGTTTATGAACCTTCGGGTAAAACTGCCGAGACAGATAAGGTTTACAAATCCAATACCCAGATGATCGATAAGCTTAAGGCAGAGGCAGATGCCAGAACCGAAAGCCTTCGTTCATTAGTCGAGAAGCTCCTCGGCCAGCAGGCTACCAAGTACGGTGAAGCAACCGATATATGGTCATTCTTAAAGAGTGGCGATTACGAAGTTGATCCCGAGACCAAGGCACAGGCCCAGGCAGATATCGCTGAAGACGGATATTGGGGCGTAGAAAAAACCAGTGACCGTATTGTACAGTTTGCAATGGCTCTTACAGGCGGAGATCCCGACAAAGTTGACAGCATGATCGACGCATTCAAGAAGGGCTACGCTCAGGCGGAAGAGACCTGGGGCGGCAAACTTCCCGAGATTTCTCAGAAGACCTATGACGCCGTTTTAGACAAATTTGAGAAGATTAAGAGCGGCGAAACAGATCCTGCAACCTATTTAAACAGATAAATCATTCATGATTGCAACGCCCTCCCGATAAACGGGAGGGCGTTTTGGAGAGTAAAGATGATTACCGAAAGAGCATACGCCAAGATCAACTTAAGTCTGGATGTAACCGGAAAGCGTCCAAACGGATACCATGACGTACGCATGGTCATGCAGACGGTTGACATATATGACACATTGACTTTTTCAAAAACCGACACAGGTATCATAATTGATGTTGGAGGAAGTCCTCTTCCGGTAGATGGAGATAACCTGATCTACAAAGCGGCAAAGGCTGTTATGGATAAGTGCGGTATCACGGAAGGCGTCAGCATATCACTTGATAAGCATATTCCCATAGCCGCGGGAATGGCAGGCGGAAGTTCCGATGCAGCGGCAGCTCTTCGCGGAGTAAACAGATTGTTCGAATGCGGTCTTTCATATGATGAGCTTCGAGAGATTGGAGTTAAGATAGGGGCCGATGTTCCCTACTGCGTCGAGGGCGGTACTGTTTTGGCGGAAGGGATAGGCGAAGAACTGACAAATCTGTCAGAACTTCCGGAGTATATAATTGCCGTGGCAAAGCCTAAGCGCGGAGTATCCACCGGAAATATCTATAAATCCTTAGATGAGATATTTGATACCATAACCCATCCCGATGTGGATGGCATGGTGGATGTTATAAATACATCACAAAGCCTTTCTCTTACCAAATACCTGGGAAATGTACTTGAGTATGTGACCGTTCCCCTTTGCCCCGAGATAGATGAGATCAAGAAGATCTTTAAAGAATCGGGAACCGCCGGAACACTTATGACGGGAAGCGGTCCCACCGTATTTGCTTTCTTTGAAGACAGGGATACGGCAGAGAGGGCAATCGAGAAGGTAAGGTCCACGGGCCTGTGCACCGACGAGGAACTCTTTGTAACGACCTTAACATCCCCGAAAAAACCTTAATATGATTGACACTGTTAAGCGGATTGTACTAAAATCAGTACAATCCGTTTGTTTATGTATACAAAGTCAGAGGTAAAAGATATGCCCAAGGCACAGGAAGAAGATTTCCTACCCTTAAGAGATTCCGTATATAACAAGCTCAGACAGGCCATTCTTACGGGAGAATATCCTCCCGGGGAAAGACTCATGGAGGTTCATCTCGGAGATAAGCTCGGTGTCAGCCGTACCCCTATCAGAGAAGCTATCAGAATGCTCGAACTCGAGGGTCTTGTAACCATGATACCCAGAAAAGGTGCCATGGTTTCCCAGATAACCGAGAAGAATATGTCGGATGTTCTGGAAGTAAGACGTGCTCTTGATATACTTTGCGTGCAGCTTGCCTGCGAGAGGATCACATCCGAGGGTATAAATGAGCTCAAGAAAGCCAGGGATAATTTCGAAAAGGCCGTAGCCACCAATGATAACCGCATAATCGCCCAGGCGGATGTGGAGTTCCACAATGTGATCATCAGAGCTACCGGTAACGACAGACTGATAAGCCTTGAAGATTCCCTGTCCCTTCCCATGTACAGATACAGATACGAGTACATCAAGGATTCATCCGGACACGATAATCTCGTCAAGGAGCACAGAAAGATCGTAAACGCCATCGAGAAAAGAAACCCCGAGGCGGCAGCTTCCGAAGCGGGAGAACATATAGATAACCAGCGCAGATCCATTATGCGCCAGATAAGACTCGAGCGCGAAGAAGAGACCATGAACGCGCTCTACGGTAAGAGAACCATAAGATAATTGTGACAGAGGGTCACAAACAAAAAAGATGACAGGATAACCTGTCATCTTTTTCATATTCGCATTATTTAATGGGCTTAGCTCCGGCTTTCTCCTGAAGCTTGTCGACCCATGCCTTGAAGCCCTTCTTGGGAGCTGCCTCAGCCTCTTTCTTGGTTCCGTGAAGGCCTTTAACCTCGAGAACGTAGATACCGCTGACTGCTGCCTTAACTTCCTTCTTAACGGGAACATCGTCGAAAATCTTCTCGTCACAGATCAGGGACATTATCTGAGGTCCTATTTTAGCCTTAATAATGGGCATCTTGGAACCTCTAAGGGCCTTGGGAGTCTGATCGATGACCGCCTGGGGAAGTCCCGCGTCCTTGATCTTCATCCTCTTCTTATCGATGATCAGCATTGTTACAAACTGCTTGTTTGCCTGTAACAGCGCATTATTTTCATCCTGTCTCTTCTGCATCTTCTTACCGACAAAGTAAAGAACGACGAGAAGTATGATAAATACTGCTAAAACTATAATTGCGATTATTGCACCTTTACCCATAAAACACCTCTTTCAAATGCCCATTTTAGCAAATAGGGGCGCCATTATCAATAATTTTGTTTGTGCATACAGGCTCTAAGTGGTACAATCTCGTGTGATACGCAGTTAACGACATTAATTTAGAAAGAGAATTTTTAATATGAAAAAGAAAACAATAAGCATGCTTGCGCTTATTGCAGCAACAGTTCTTTCCCTGACTGCATGCGCAGGTGACGAGAATGTATTTTCCGATCCTTCGGTATCCGGAAACAATTCAACTCCTTCCGCAGGAGCACTTGACCCCGCGGCTACCGGCAATCTGCTTACCGTACTTGACTACGACATGACCCAGTACGTAAGCATCGGCGATTACAAGAACATGGACCTCGGATATGAGAATATCGTCCTTTCCGATGAGGAGATCACTTCCGAGTATGTAGGCTTCCTTGCAGAGTATGCAAACCAGATCACCGAAGGCGAGAATATCACCGACAGACCCGTTGAAGCAGGCGATGTCGTTTGCCTCGATTATTGTGGAAAAGAGAACGGAGTTGCCTTCGAGGGCGGTACCGGAACCGGATATCTTCTTGGAATCGGATCCAACACCTTCATTCCCGGCTTTGAGGACGGACTTATCGGCTGGATGCCCGGTGAGGAGCAGGATCTTCCCATCGCATTCCCCGAGGATTACCACAATGCAGACCTTGCAGGCAAGGAAGTAGTATTTACCTGTACCATTCAGTACATTGTTAACCCCGACGATATCCTTAAGCTTGCAAATGCAAACCTTGAGGATGGTCAGGAGCCTTTCGCAGATTTCGACAGCTTCAAGACCTACTACCTTGAGGAGCTTCAGAACCAGGTAGACGATTACAACAAGAGCAATATCAAGAATTACTTCTATGATAAGCTCCCCACCCTCTTAACCGTTGACCAGCCCATTCCTCAGGAACTTGTTGATGCGTACAACATCCAGATCATGAGGGCAATCACCGCAATGGCTAACAGCTATGGCGTAGATGCCGAGACCTATGCCGGATATATGGGACAGTCCCTGGATGCGTTGGTAACCGATTATGCTCAGAACCAGCTGTACTACGATGCAGCCCTTTATCTGATCGCTGTAGAGAACAATGTTCTTCCCACCGAGGAGGAATTCCAGACCTGGCTTGCCGATATTAAGGCAAAATCCGGCGTAAGCGATGAGGAATTCTTCGCAGGAGCTTCCGAGAGCGAGTACAGAGTATACTTCTTCGAGGAAGAGGTCGCTGACTACCTTGTTGAGAACTATTACTCATAATTTATAATTGCCGTTATAGCCCTTTTTTGAGTTTTTGGCTCAAAAAGGGGCTTTTTTTACAAAAATGTGTAAAGTTTTGAAGGCTTTGCTCCGATAAAGTAGATGTAAGGCATGGAATATGCCCTACAATACGTAGAAAAAGGAGGCAAAAACCGAATGCGTATAGAAAGTTATTCTCAGATCCAGAGCCTGTATCAGACATCAAGGGTCTCGAATACACAGAAGGTTAAGGGCACAGCCGCAACTACAGATAAGGTATCCATAAGCAGCATCGGCAAAGACATGAAGACTGCTAAGGATGCTCTTGCAGTAGCTCCCGACGTAAGACCCGAAGTTGTTGATTCGATGAAGACCAAACTTGCGTCAGGTACATACAACGTCAGCGCAGAGAGCTTTGCTGACAAACTTCTTCAGAAATTCCAGGAATTGGGGTAAAGCGTGGCTAGTCTAGTAGAGAATCTTATAACCGTACTTTCGGAAGAATGCGATGAATATGAGATCGTTCTCGGACTGGCACGCTCAAAAACCCCGGTCATAGTGGCCGGAGACCTCGATGCGCTGGGCAAGATCACGGAAGATGAACAGTCGCATGCCGACAGGCTGCAGAACCTCGATTCCACGAGGTCCAAGGTAACTGCCGACATAGCGAATGTACTTAACAGGGACGTTAAGGAACTTAAGTTGCGGACCCTTATCGGATTACTCGATAAGTCACCCGCGGAGCAGAAAAAGCTTGCTGAAGTTTACGACAGGCTTACCACTGTGGTACACGAACTTGCCAGGGTAAACGATCAGAACAGCGAACTCCTTAAGAGCTCACTTGAAATGGTGGATTTTGAACTTAATCTTCTTAATTCACTTAAAGCCGCACCTGAAACGGCAAATTATTCGAGAGCAAATTACACCGGAGGAACTCTGGGAGTCACCAGAGGCACCTTTGACGCTAAACAATAGGAGAAATTTGTATGTCCCTGTGGAGTGACCTTTCCCTGGGTGTCACGGGACTTCAGGCCAGCACCAACGCGTTAAATACCGTTGCGCACAACATCACCAATGCTGATACTGAAGGCTACACCAGACAGCAGGTTGAATTAGACGACAGAAGATATATAACACTCTCCAAGACAGGCAGTGCTATTTCCTATCAGCAGGCCGGACTTGGAGTTTATTATTCTAATGCAAAACAGGTCAGGGATTACTTCCTTGATAAAACATACCGCACCGAGCTCGGAAGACAGGATTTCTATGAGGTTTCCAAGAATACCTTAAATGAGATCGAAGATCTTCTCGGTGAGCTTAACGGTGCTTCTTTCCAGGAATCCTTATCGGACCTTTGGACCGCTGTCCAGGAGCTCACCAAGGATCCCTGCAATTCTGTTACCCAGGGCGCACTTGTAAGTGAAGCCGCTGAGTTTCTTGAGAGAGCAAATTCCGTATACAGCGATCTCGCCGGATACCAGGACAATATCAACTATCAGGTACTTCAGGACGTTAAAACCATCAACGAGTATGGTAAGAAGATCTTGGAGCTTAATTCCGTAATTCAGAAAATCGAACTTGCCGAGGAGAAGGCTAACGACTTCCGTGACCAGAGAAATCTGATCCTTGATAAGCTTTCTGCTCTTTGTAATATATCTTATAAAGAAGACCAGTACGGCGCTGTTTCCGTTCAGATCGAGGGTGAGGACTTTGTAAAAGGCTCCCTTTGCTATGAAATCTGGATAGATATCGACTCACAGACCGGATTCTACACCCCTTACTGGCCCCAGAACTCCAATTATACCGTAGTTGCCGGCGGAGATCCCAAGTCCGTTGATGATACTATTTTCACCACCGACGGCAAAAAGGGTGATCGTATCTACAATATCTCCGCAGCTCACGTATTTGATACCGACAGACCCATATCTTCGGAGGCAAATACCGACGTAGGAAAGCTCAGAAGCCTTCTTTATGCAAGAGGCGACAGAAGAGCGGACTACACCGATATCAGATACTACGAAGATATCAAGGATTCGGTCCTCATGAACATCGAGGCTGAGTTCGACCAGCTTATCCACAACGTCATCACTGCAGTAAACGGAGTCCTTGAGACGGCAGCAGGCGTAAGAACTTTATCCGCACCTTCCGCAACGGCTCAGACCACCGATCCGACACTTCCGGATTACTACGATCCCAACGACCTTGCCATCTACAACGCGATCAAGGCTCAGGATTCCAAGTGGTACGAGGGAAAAGAATACAAGATCCACGAAGACGTGGATGATAAGTACAACTATATGGAAGATGAAAAAGGAGCACCCCTCCAGCTCTTCCAGAAATCAACCACCGACGGTTATACCAGATACGATCTCGGCACGGGACTTGGAGCTTATTGGGTATATAATGAAGAAGAGATGCCCAAGTTCAACAGCAGGGGCCAGATCATCGACAATGAAGGTAATGTAATCGACCAGAATAAGCTGGCAGACCTTAAATACAGCCTTTATACCGTATCAAATACCTGCGTCAACCAGAATCTTCTCCAGACTCCTTCACTGCTGGGATTCAGACTTCCCGACGGTTCCGAGGATATCGTGACCATGGAAGCTCTGAAGAAGGTATTTACCGAAGAGGTTTACACCTTAAATCCTACCGTCATTAAGAAGGTAAGTTTAAACGAGTACTACAGCGACCTGGTTTCACAGGTTTCCAACTCCGGATATATGTACTCCAGCATATATGAAAACCAGGCTAAGACCGTTGCTGCGGCAGAAAGCGCCAAGGACCAGGTAGAAGCTGTTTCATCCGACGAAGAACTCAGCAATATGATCAAATTCCAGAGTGCATACAACGCATCTTCCAGATTTATCAACGTTGTTGACGAGATGATGGAACACCTCATTATGAGCCTGTTCTAAATAACGAAATATGTACTGTTTTTACAGGGGGAGACTTAAGTCTCCCCCTTAATTTACCGATATAATGTATGAGGGCATGACGAATGCTTTGCTTTCGTGACTATTTAAGAGGAAATATTCATGAGTTCACAATTTTTCGGATTAAATATCGCATATTCAGGATTATTGGCAGCTAATGCCAACCTTAATACAACCGCTAATAACATTTCCAACGTCCAGACCGAAGGATATTCAAGACAGGCTGTAGATACCCAGGCTGCATATCCCATCCGTACCTTCCAGAGATACGGTTGTGCCGGTGCGGGCGTTGATACCCTTTCCGTCGAGCGTATCAGAGACGGTTTCTATGACCAGAAGTATTGGAACAACAATTCCAAGCTGGGCGAATACAATATGAAGAGCTACTACATGAGAGAGCTCGAGGATTACTTCTACGACAGCGGAACCAACGGCGGATTCTCATCCATTTACGATAAGCTCATGATCACCGCCCTTGAAGAGATGATGAAAGATCCCGGATCTTCAAGTGCTAAGAGCCAGTTCGTGGGATATGCAGGACAGCTTACCGATTACTTCAACCAGATTGTCGGAAACCTTCAGAATGTACAGAAGGACGTTAACTCCGAGATCAAGATCAAGATAGACGATATCAACTCCATCTCAGCAGAGATTGCAACTCTGAACGAGCAGATCACCACCATCGAGATGGGCGGACAGAAAGCTAACGAGCTCAGGGACAGAAGAGACCTCCTTATCGACAGACTCTCCGAGATAGTCGATGTAGAGACCGAAGAACTCCCTGTTTACGATACAAACGATCCCACCAGAGAGACCGGCGCTTACAGATATATAGTTAAGATCGCAGGCGGACAGCCCCTTGTAGATGCTAAGGAGCATAACGAACTTACATGTGTGGCTCGTGCGGATTATGAGAAAGTAAATATGACCGATATCAACGGTCTTTACGATGTTTACTGGGAGAACGGAGAAAAGTTCAACCTCGCAAACGCAAGACTCGGCGGAGAATTAAGAGGTCTCGTCGAGATGAGAGACGGAAATAACAGTGAGTACTTCACCGGTAACGTAACAGCTACCACCGTAAACGGATTTACCGATTCCGAAGGTGGACTTCATGACACCGTAACCGTAGAAGTAACTGCAGATTTCCTCAAGGACCTCAACAAGAGTAATCTCTCCGACCAGGGCGGTATCATCAATCTCGGAAATACTGAATTCTACTACGATTCCTGGTCATACAATGTTGATATAGATTTAAACGGTAAAGCAACTTACTCATACACCTTCGTTCTCAGTAACGAACCTGAGCTTAATCCAAGACACGTAACCAACGACCGTGTAGGAAAGCCCGCCAAGATAGGCGATGACATCGGATACGAAGGAATTCCCTATTATATGGCTCAGCTCAATGAGTGGGTAAGAACCTTCGCACAGAAGTTCAACGACATCCTCAAGCAGGGAAATGACAATACCGGAATGATAATGTTTACCGGTGATAAGCCCGTAGACGATCAGCAGTATTTCTTCCCCAATCAGGATGCAACTAATACCTGGAGAACAGATACACTCCTCAGAGCATATAATTCCAAGGTTGATGCTACCAAGCAGTCAACATACGGAGTTAACATCACGGTTGATGTTACCGACGATTCTTACTACAAGCTCACTGCAGAGAATTTCAATATCCTGACCGCAATGGTCAACGACCCCACTCTCCTGACCAACAAGTTCAAGGCAGGCGACGGTGTCGAGCAGAATGACCTTCTCGAAGCTCTTCAGGATATGACCAATGAAAAGGATCCTCTTTCTTTCAGAGGTGGCACCGCATCAGGATACCTTGAAGGAGTTCTCTCGGATGTAGCACTCAATGCATCGGCTTCAAATACCGGAGTTAAGAGCTATGAAGCGGTACAGAAGGCTATAGGAAATACCCGTCTTACCGTATCCGGCGTTGATGAAGATGAAGAAGCCGTCAATCTGGTCAAGTTCCAGAATGCATACAACCTTTCATCAAAAATGATATCGGTTTTCCAGGAGATCTATAGAAGACTGATCCTCGAGACCGGAGTATAATAGTAGTAAATATCGGGAAGGAACCCGATATAAGACCGACAAGGATGTCTGACCCAAGCGGAGGATCCGCAGGAGGCAGATATGCGTATTACCAATAAGATAATGCAGAGGAACAACCTCTCAAATATCAATACCAATAAGGTTCTTGAAGACAAACTCACCAGTCAGCTTTCTTCCGAAAAGAAGATCATACGTCCTTCCGACGACCCTGTTATCGCAATCAGGGCTCTTCGCCTGCGTTCAAATGTAACGGAAGTAACTCAGTATTATTCCAAGAACATCCCCGATGCCACCAGCTGGCTGAAAGTAACCGAGGATGCTCTTTCTTCGCTTTCTTCCATTATCACATCCTGCCAGAACGACTGTACCAAGGGCGCTAACGGCGATCTTACCAGCTCCGACAGAAATACCATCCTCGAAGAGCTCAAGGCATTCGCAAGCGAGATTTATAAGACAGGTGATGCGGACTATGCCGGAAGATATGTTTTCACCGGATACAGAACCGATACCTCTCTTTCTTTCCAGAAGCAGACCTACATGAAATATCAGCTTACCGAGCAGTTAGACCGTACTGCTATCGACAGCGTAACTCATGTAAAGCTCGGTTCCAACACTAATCCCGATCAGAGCATAGCAAACTGGACTGCTGCAAACTTCGATGATGCGGACCATTCGGCGCTCACCGAGCAGGATATCGAAAAATCAACCTGCTACAGATTCAGACTTGCTTACGATGATCTTGATTCAATGAACGATGATTGGAGCGGAATGATATCAACCCAGCCCATCATTCAGTACTATGATGCGAGCGGAACCCTTCAGACCATCAGTGGTATGACAGAGGTCAAGTCGACAGATATCCCCGATCCTTATTCGCAGGTTACCGATTCTTCCGTTATATATGTTCCCGATACCGGAGAAATCCTTATCGGTAAGGACGTGTATGATACCCTCATGGCAACCAAGGATAATGCCACCACCGGTGAGAAGGATGAATCACAGATCCTTATCACATATCAGAAGACCGAGTTTACCGCAACCGATCTTCGCCCCCAGCACTTCTTCAGATGTGCATCCATGGAAGGCGAGATGGTCGGAAATACATTTAATGTAGATAGCACTTCATTAATAAGGTATAATGAGAGTTACCTTGATACTACTCTCGAAAGACAGTCCATCGAGTACGATGTAGGCTTCAATACCACTATCAGAGTCAATTCCACCGCCGATGAATGCTTCAAGCTCGGCATCGGAAGAGAGATAGATGATCTTGTAAATGCAATGCAGGCAGTTGTTGATCTCGAAACTACCATCAAGGATATCGAGAACAAGATGGCTTCAACCACCAATACAACTGAACTTGATATTCTCCAGAAACAGTTGGATGCTGCAAATAAGGCATTTACCTATCAGAAGGACATCGCCCAGAAGCGGTTTGAACAGGGAATAACCGCAATGCAGGGATATCTCAACGATACCAGCCTTGCGATCACCAATAACGGTACCAGATCCTCCAAGCTCGCACTCATAGAGTCCAGACTTCAGAATCAGAAGACCACCTTCGAGACTCTGCAGAGCCAGAACGAGGATATCGATATTACCGAGGTAGCCATCGGCTTAGAGAGCGCAAGCGTTACCTACGAAGCAGCTCTCATGGCAACTAGCAAGATAATGCAGAACACACTGCTTAATTATCTGTAAGGAAAGGAGACCACAATGTTTATCAAAACCAAGATATTCGGAGATGTAGAGATCAGCGACGACAAAATCCTTACCTTTGAGGACGGAATCATAGGTTTTCCGGATCTCAAGCACTTTACCCTTATTCATGATGAAGAGAAGGGCAAGGACGCAGGAATCAGATATTTCCAGTCTATAGAAGAACCCGCTTTCGCAATGCCTGTTATGAATCCTCTTATGGTTTGCGAAGATTATAATCCCCAGGTCAGCGAGGAATTCCTTGCATCACTCGGCAACATTACCGATGAGAACATCGTTGTACTCGTTACCGTAACCGTTCCCACCGACCTGACCAAGATGACCGTTAACCTCCAGGGCCCCATCATCATCAACTCCGATGAGAAGAAAGGAGCCCAGATCATCGTAGAAGGAAGCGACTATCCCGTTAAATTCCCTATCTATGAGATCCTCAAATCGAGAAAGGAGGGCGAATAAGAATGCTTGCACTTTCCCGTAAAAAAGGTGAGGCTCTCGTAATTGCCAACAATATCGAGGTTACCATCCTTGAGATCAAGGGTGATCAGGTTAAGCTCGGTATTACCGCTCCCAGAGAGGTTCCCGTATACCGAAAAGAAATCTATCTCCAGATTCAGGATTCCAACAAGGCTGCTACCGACGTATCCGGAATGCAGGCTCTCAAGGATCTCCTCGGCTGATGTTTTCTTTCTCACAATATAATAGAACAGACAGGGCGGCCACAGACCGCCCTGTTTTCTTGACATTTCGGGGTTTTCCCGATAAAATGAGAACTTGCACGTAGTGCAATTAAGAAGATAGTGCATTAACGTACGTCATAGAAAGGGGAGTACCTAGACATGGAAGATACAAATAAGCTTACAAAAGAAGGTCTCAGACAGTATGAGGACGAGCTTCACGATCTGAAGGTAAACCGTCGTCAGGAAATCGCTCAGAAGATCAAGGAAGCACGTGAACAGGGCGACCTTTCCGAGAACGCTGAGTATGATGCAGCTAAGGACGAGCAGGGTAAGATCGAAGACCGTATCGCTGAGCTCGAAGAGCTTCTCAAGAACGCAGAGATCATTTCCGGAACCTTCGTTAAGGCTAAGGATCTTGAGACCGGCGAGACCGTTGAATATAAAGTAGTTGGTTCCTCACAGGCAGATTCTCTCAACTTCATGATTTCAGATGAGAGCCCTGTAGGACGCGCTCTCAAAGAGAGTAAGAAGGGTGAGACCGTTAAGGTTGATACCCCCGCAGGTGTTTTGAAGTTCAAGATCATTGATATCTGGAAGGATTAAGGTAATAAAGTGGCAGACAATAATCAGCAGAATTCAAAGAATGCCCCTCAGGAAGACGTTGGTCAGCTTCTCAAGGTCAGAAGACAGAAGCTTTCCGATCTTCAGGCAGCCGGCAGGGATCCTTTTGTAATCACCAAGTATGAGCAGACCCATCACACCGATGAGGTTATCAGCCTTTACGAGGCGCATGAAAAAGAGATCCTTAAGGACTATGTAGAGCCCGAGCTTGTAGAGCCTGCAGAGGGTGCTGATAATGAGACTATCTCTGCATACCGTCAGGCTAAGAAGGAAGCTTACAATAAGCGCCGCGAACTTCTCGATGCATCTCCCATCAATGTTTCCATTGCCGGAAGAATGCTCTTCAAGAGAGTAATGGGCAAGGCTTCTTTTGCAAATATCCAGGACCTTAAGGGCAGAGTTCAGGTTTACGCTTCTCAGGATGCTCTCGGAGAAGAGTCCTATGCAGACTTCAAGAAGGCTGATATAGGTGATATCTTCGGAGTTGAGGGTTATGTATTCAGAACCATGACAGGAGAAATCTCCGTTCATGCTACCAAGATGGTTCTTCTGTCAAAGAGCCTTCAGATTCTTCCTGAGAAATTCCACGGACTTACCGATACCGATACAAGATACAGACAGAGATATGTAGACCTCATCATGAATCCCGAGGTTAAGGATACTTTCGTAAAGAGATCCGCTATCCTCAAGGAGATCAGAAACTTCCTCGACGGAAGACAGTTCATGGAGGTTGAGACTCCCACCCTCGTATCCAATGCGGGCGGAGCTGCAGCAAGACCTTTCGAGACTCATTACAATGCTCTCGATGAGGATGTTAAGCTCAGAATATCTCTTGAGCTTTACCTGAAGAGACTTATCGTCGGCGGACTTGAGAGAGTATATGAGATCGGACGTGTTTACAGAAACGAAGGTGTCGATACCAGACACAATCCCGAGTTTACACTCATGGAGCTCTATCAGGCATACACCGATTACTACGGAATGATGGAACTCACCGAGTCCATGTTCAAGTATGTTGCAGAGAAGGTTCTCGGAACCACCAAGATTAACTATCAGGGTACAGAGATCGACCTCGGACAGCCTTTCGCCCGTCTTACCATGAACGAGGCTATCAAGAAATATGCCGGAATCGATTTTGATACCGTTGAAAGTGATGAAGCAGCCAAGGCACTTGCCAAGGAGCATCACATCGAATTTGAAGATCGTCACAAGAAGGGCGACATCATCAATCTCTTCTTCGAAGAGTATTGTGAGAAGGAGCTGATCCAGCCTACATTCATTATGGATCATCCCATTGAGATCTCACCTCTTACCAAGAAGAAGCCCACAGATGCTACCAAGGTAGAGCGTTTCGAGCTCTTCATCAATACCTGGGAAATGTGCAACGCATACTCAGAGCTCAACGATCCCATCGATCAGAGAGAAAGATTCGCAGCTCAGGACGCACTTGCAGCGGCAGGTGACGACGAAGCACAGCACACCGATGAGGATTTCCTCAATGCACTTGAGATCGGTATGCCTCCTACGGGCGGAATCGGATACGGAATCGACAGACTCGTCATGCTTCTTACCGATTCACCTTCGATAAGAGACGTGCTGCTCTTCCCGACGCT
>CADBFZ010000008.1 GCA_902794095.1 uncultured Lachnospiraceae bacterium
ATTATTACAATGAGAGGCGTAGCAAAGCATCGCTCGGATATCGAAGTCCGGTCGAATACCGAAAACAGATGTTAGCTGCATAGAAAAACTCCAGCGATTCCTCGCTGGAGCAAAAGTCTAACTTTTGGGGGTCACCTCATAATCTGCAGGGTTTTTCTTATTTTGTCAGATCATTTAGCAAGTTCAGTGTCTGCAAGTTCAAGAGCAGATGCAATGACCTTATCCATATCATAGTACTTATATACTCCGAGTCTTCCGCCGAAGATAACATCTCTTTCGGCATCCGCAAGCTCTTTGTACTGTTCGTAAAGCTTGGTGTTTCTGTCATTATTAACCGGATAATAAGGCTCATCTCCGGGCTTCCACTCGGAAGGATACTCTCTGGTTATGACAGTTCCGTCACCTTTTCCGAATTCGAAATGCTTATGCTCGATGATCCTGGTATATGGCACATCCGCGGATGTGTAATTAACTGCCGCATTTCCCTGGAAGTTATCTACATCGGGAAGATACTCTTCTTCGAATCTGAGGGATCTGTATTCGAGAACTCCGAGTTTGAATCCGAAGTATTCATCAACAGGACCTGTGTAGATCACCTTATCAAATGACTCAGGTTCGGGAGATGCAAAGTTCTTCTCCAGGAAATCCCTGTAAGTAATTCCGAGTCTGACTTCTGTTCCGTCCAGCATCTTCCCCACCATCTCGGTATATCCGCCAATGGGGATACCCTGATATCTGTCATTGAAATAATTGTTGTCAAAAGTAAATCTGACGGGAAGTCTCTTAATAATGAATGCGGGAAGTTCCGTACAATCCCTTCCCCACTGCTTACGGGTATAGCCCTTGATCAGCTTCTCGTAAATGTCGCGGCCCACAAGATTCAGTGCCTGCTCTTCGAGATTGGCAGGCTCCTCTTTGTAGCAGTCCGCCTTCTGCTCATCAATAATCTTCTTAGCTTCTTCGGGTGTGGAAATATTCCACATCTTACTGAAGGTGTTCATGTTGAAGGGAAGATTGTAGAGCTCATCACCGTATCTTGCTATGGGTGAATTTACGAAGTTGTTAAACTCCGCAAATTCTTGAACATAGTCCCATACTCTTTTGTCGGAAGTATGGAAAATATGTGCTCCGTATTTGTGAACCTGAATGCCGTGTTCTTCCTTGGAATAAACATTGCCGGCAATCTGTTCTCTTTTGTCTATTACAAGACAAGTCTTACCGGCCTTCTTAGCTCTTTCGGCAAATACCGCTCCGAAAAGGCCTGCTCCGACTATCAGATAATCATATCTCATTTGATATATCCCTTTAACAGCTCTGCCTTATCGGTCTTCTCCCAAGGGAGCTCAACATCGGTTCTTCCGAAATGACCGTAAGCTGAAGTTGCCTTATAGATGGGACGTCTGAGATCAAGCATCTTGATGATTCCTGCGGGACGAAGATCGAAGTTCTCTCTTACGATCTCAACAAGCTTATCGTCTGCGATCTTACCGGTTCCGAAGGTGTCTACCATTACGGAAGTAGGCTGAGCAACACCGATTGCATATGAAAGCTGGATCTCACACTTGTCAGCAATACCTGCAGCAACGATGTTCTTTGCAACGTATCTTGCTGCGTATGCCGCACTTCTGTCTACCTTGGTGCAGTCTTTTCCGGAGAATGCTCCGCCGCCGTGACGAGCATATCCGCCGTAGGTGTCAACGATGATCTTTCTTCCGGTAAGTCCTGCGTCACCGTTGGGTCCGCCGATTACGAATCTTCCGGTAGGATTGATGAAGAACTTGGTGTTCTCGTCGATCATCTCCTTGGGAAGAACGGGATCGAATACATACTTCTTGATGTCCTCATGGATCTGCTCCTGAGTAACCTTGTCATCATGCTGGGTGGAAAGAACAACTGCCTCAAGTCTTACAGGCTTTCCGTTCTCATCATACTCAACGGATACCTGGCTCTTTCCGTCTGCTCTGAGATAGGGAAGAGTTCCGTTCTTTCTTACTTCGGTAAGTTTTCTGGTAAGCTTATGTGCAAGCGAGATGGGATAAGGCATAAGTTCGGGAGTCTCATTAACCGCGAATCCGAACATCATTCCCTGATCTCCTGCGCCGATTGCCTCGATCTGCTCGTCGCTCATCTGGTTCTCTCTTGCCTCGAGTGCCTTGTCGACACCCATAGCAATGTCGGGAGACTGCTTGTCGAGTGCTACGAGAACTGCACAGGTCTTGCCGTCGAATCCCTTCTCGGATGAATCGTATCCGATGTCGATGATGGTCTTTCTTGCGATATCCTGGATATCAACATTAGCCTTGGTAGTGATCTCGCCGGTGATAAGTACGAATCCGGTGCAGGTTGCGGTCTCACAAGCAACACGGCTCATGGGATCCTGCTCGATCATCGCATCAAGTATTGCGTCCGATACCGCATCACAGATTTTATCGGGATGTCCTTCGGTAACGGATTCGGAAGTAAATAAGATTTTTTCCATAAAATTCCTTTCCGGCCTTACGGCCCTTTACCACACAAAAAAACCGCTTCCTCAAACAAGAAGCGGATTTAGTCGTGTAAAAACTTTCCTCTTATTGTTCGAAATATCGCTCAGGTGGGCACCTTCCTATAAAGGGGTTGCCGTGGCTTCATCGGTCCTATGTACCTCTGCCAACTCTGAATAAGGGGTAAAACTTATTAAGTTAAATAAAAACTACTATATATAAGGATATATGTCAATATCCGAGTATATCTATTTTAGCTGGTCATCAGTTTGAAATTGCGATAATCGTTATCTCTTCTGACAACGCTCACATCCGCACCGAGACCTTTGAGTTTGAGTTCAAAATCTTCATATCCTCTCTGGATATATCTGATATTGTCTACGATGCTCTCTCCCTCAGCTGCAAGTGCCGCAAGTACAAGTGCTGCGCCTGCTCTTAAGTCGGGAGCCGCAATTCCTGCTCCGGTGTATTTGGATACTCCGTCGATGATGGCGGTATTACCCTCAACCTTGATGTTGGCGCCCATTCTGATAAGTTCGTCAACATACTTGAAACGATTCTCGAAGATGCTCTCGGTTACGATACTGGTTCCTTCAGAAAGTCCGAGTACAACAGTAATCTGAGGCTGCATGTCAGTCGGGAATCCGGGATAGGGAAGAGTCTTGATATGTGTATGTCTGAGAGGTCTGGAACATACAACTCTTACCTGATCTCCCTGCTCCATTACCTCGCATCCGATTTCAAGGAGCTTAGCGGTGATGGACTCAAGGTGCTTGGGAATTACATTCTTAACGGTTATATCACCCTTTGTTGCGGCAGCTGCCAGCATAAAGGTTCCTGCTTCGATCTGATCGGGAACGATGGTGTAATCTGTTCCGTGAAGCTTGGGTACTCCCTTGATACGGATTACGTCGGTTCCTGCCCCCTTGATATTTGCACCCATGGAGTTAAGGAAGTTTGCCACGTCTACAACGTGAGGTTCCTTAGCCGCATTCTCGATAATGGTCTTGCCCTCTGCCATTGTAGCAGCGAGCATTACATTAATGGTCGCGCCGACACTGACGACGTCCATATAAATATGGCTGCCCGTCAGACGCTGTGCTCTGGTTTTGATCATTCCGTGTTCGAGAATAACTTCGGCTCCGAGTGCTCTGAAGCCTTTGATATGCTGATCGATGGCTCTGCATCCGATGTCACATCCTCCGGGGAGAGTAACTTCGGCGGATTTATATTTACCGAGCATTGCACCGATCAGATAATAAGATGCTCTGATCTTCTTGATATTCTCATCGCATACCACCGTGCTGCCGATATTGGCTGCGTTGATGGTGATACGGTGACGATCTTCTTTATTAACGATTATTCCTATACTTCCCATAGCGTCCATGAGCACGTTGGTGTCACGAACATCGGGAACGTTATCTATATGGACGGTCTCATCGGTCATAATTGAGGCGGCTAATATAGGAAGAGCTGCGTTCTTCGCACCTCCTATCTCTACTTCCCCAACCAATGAATTTCCGCCGTGAATCAGGTACTGTTCCATGAAAAGCCCCTTGATAGTTACGGATTTAAATACGCAAAGACTTTAACACAAAATACCCCTAATGTCCAGCCTGCAGCCCCCTGTGAGAGCGCTTTCAAGGCCTTCGTTTCCTAAAATTTCTCTAAATTGCGCGTTTTTTATAACGAACGCTTTACTTCAGTTCCCTTTTTATTGAAGAATAGGTCTCCTGCATGGCAGATCCCACATATCCGCCTATATTTTTAAGTGCTTCCTTGTCCAGAGCCTTGGGATCAATGGGATCTCCGAACTCTACAACAACCTTGGTGGGCTTTACAAAGGGAATATGTCTAATAAGGATATTCTCCGCTCCCACAATGGTCATGGGCTGGATCAGAGCTCCGCTCTTGGTAGCTATCTTAAAACTTCCGTTGTGCATGGGAAGAAGCTTATCCGTTTCGTAATCCCTGTTTCTGGTTCCCTCGGGGAAAATAAGGACCGATACACCGGTCTTGGCAAGCTCGATTGCCTTCAAAATGGTCTCGAGACCCTTTCTGGTATTCTTCCTATCCAGGAACTGGCACTTAAGGAGCATCATCCAGATGCTCAAAAGAGGGATCAGTTTAGTTGACTTTTTAGCAATGACAGCAGTAGGGCATTTGCAAAGGGGATAAGCCACTACGATATCAAAGATGCTTCTGTGGTTACCCACATAGAGAAGCGCTTTATCCTGAGGAACCTTATCCTTGCCCCTTACCTCTACCTTGATGCCGCAGAGGGTCCACACACATCTGAAGCCCCACATGACTACCGAATTTGCCAACTTGTCAGCTTTAGCCGGATTGGTCTTGCTCATTATCAGGCTAACCAACATGAGGGGAGTGGTGAAGATCAAAAACAGCGCCACATAAACAAACGTAATAAACAATCTGATCATTTTAATGCCCTTTTCTACTATTGACTATCTGTTAATTACAACTTTCCTTCGGATTCCAACTCAGCCATACATCCGTATATCAGACAGTACACTCCCGCTCCCCCATCGTCCGGAGTGTATACCGAAGATTCAACATTAAGACCCGAGAGATAATGAAGCATCATCTGCATGGTCCTGTCATATTCATATCCCTTGAGGATATAATTGGCGCTCATCAGGATCCTGATATAAGCGATCATCTCCTCGGGACTTCCCGTCTGGGAAGACAAAGGATCCGTGATCTCCCTGCGCCTGTTGTTAATAACCTGTGCATTTGACAGGATTGTGGATACCAGCATGTCGCAAAGTTCTTTATCCACAGCCTGCCTGGTCACAATATATGTCATCGCCCCGTACATATACCCTTCGTCGGGATATGCGTCGGGTGACGAGAAATAATCCTTATAATTTAACAGTTCCGCAGCATAGGCCGAATCTCCCGATGCCCTGTAAAGCTCTGCCAGAGCCCTGAAAGCAGCGGAGTCACTCTTTAACACATTGCCGCTTTGGGAATAGATGGAAGATGCCTTCTGAAGGCACTCTGTTGCAAGCGAGCTGTCGTACTCTTTATAGAGAAAAGAAAACTTTGCGAGTATAGTTGCATAGATAACCGCCTCGGTTCCCACACTTTCAGAATAATCGCTTCCGGAGATCCAGTCCCTTACACATACAAGCTGCTCGGGAGCGCTGGATACTATATCGCTCTGAGTGGTCTCTTCATCCGTCATTCCGTACCACTCGTATGCTTGGAGATAATCCAGAACCGCCTGAGGCGATGCGGAAAGGTCCTTCAAACTGTCCATTGCACGGACATTGGTCTGGATACGGCTGAGCAAATAGTGATCCGATGTGATGCTGAAGTTTTCCGAGCATCCGTAGATATCGCATTCAATCCTATAATTTCCGTCCGTCGTAAGAGATGAGAAATCAGCTTTCATTAAAGCCTCGTTTCCCTTGACCTCTTCAAACATTCCTTCAAAAACAATACGGTCGCGGTCGATATCTCTGATGCTGAAATATAAAACTTCATCCTGTCCCTGGGCAAGGCGAAGATATGCGATCTTCTGTGAGCCCGATGAATAACCGGACAGATCTATCATGATATTGGGAAGACCTGTGGGAACGACATAGTCAAGAACCGCCACGGGTTCCATACTCCTGCCAAGGGCAACGCCCGTGCCGCATGCCGAAAGGCCCAGAACGCAGCACATAAAAAATGAAGCGTATGAAATTGTATGTTTCTTCATACGCCCCATTTTCTCTCCCCGTATATACAAAACACACGGGATTATTTTACCACCAAATCACCGGCCGGTCTATCAACTTACCATATCGACCTGCTGAACCGTTCCGGCTCTTCCGTCCTCGTAGAGGAACATTCCCGTAGAACGGATCACGGCATTTGTCTTATTGAACATATCTTTAACGGAGTACTCGGTATGTGCGTTCATCAGATTGATGGCACCTACTCCCGCTTCCTTCAGATCAAGAAGCTTATCTGTTCCATCTTCCTCCTTGACCCATATGCGAAGCTTGTCAAAGATCTCATCATCTTCGTCTATCCATCCGTCTTTATCGCTGTCAAAACGGGCCAGTTCTTTAAATCCGTTTCCTGTCTTCGTCCCGAATAGTTCGGATCCGTCGTTTATCTTACCGTCCGAATTGATATCAAGAGCAAGGAACCCACTTCCGGATGAAAGTGATTTGATCTTCTCCTCTTCTCCGTCCGAATCAAGGTCAAAATAAAACTCCTGATCCGAGACTTCGGTTACTCCGGGCTTTAAATTGATGACAAGGGGATCGACACAATTACCGACACCAAAATTGATCCTTTCTTCGGACATCTTCTCGAACTCTCTGCTCATGCGCACATCGATGTTAAAATCAATCTCTCTTCCGTCCGCGGTAAAGGCCTTTCCCTTAGACCTGAAGCCCGTGTCCTCAGTCTCTTTGAAATAATGCTTTTCGGTTATATCGATCTGAACCGCAACCGGTGTAACCGTTTCTACATCCGTATTAAAGGATGTCTTGGCATTAGGGCATTCATAGCCTTTCCTAAGGTCTGCCATCAGCTCATCAATCCTCTTCCTGTAATCTTCAAACAGAAGCGAGAAGATATAAAGAGCCGACATCTTGCGGACATATATGGAAGATTCAGAGCGTGCACTTTCACTGCTCTCCTCCCTTGCCACGCCCTTGATATTCATGTTGTTCATGATATCTTCGATGGTAGCTTTCTTATCATCCGCTGTCTCATCCGTCTCCGAAGTATTGGAAACTTCGTCTTTACCCGTAGAGTCTTCATACTTTCCCAGTAGCGTATCCAGGAAAGAAGAACCTCCGCTTCGCGCTCCGAATCCGATGTCTCCGCTTAATCCCTGACCGGACAACTTCGAAACACGCATATTCCTTTCTGCATAACTCACAGCACTGTAGCTGCGTTCGGACTCCATTCCTGTGACCGAACTTTCAATTCTCAATAAAATCTCCTTTCTTAAAATCCCCCCACTTACAATTTCAGACAACAAAAAAACGCATCCGGGTGCATGAATCCTTTCTGCGTTAGCCTGTCCTTGATATGAGGTTTTATTGTAAAACAAAAGACCGGAGGATTACCCTCCGATCTTTATATCGGTTATTTCTGCCGAAAATATTAGTCTTTGTTCTCGTCCTTATTACCGGGGAAAGGAATAACTTTGGGGTCCGCACCCTTTGCCAGGACTGAAGCAACTTTCTCAAGTCTGTCCTTAGCTTCCTTCTGTTTTCTCATGGTAACTGCGGCAACGAGATTCTTGGGGATCACGATATTTTCCATAAAAGGATTGATCACGATTCCGTAGGTGGTATTTTCGCTTCCGTCGGGATTGGGTGTAAGAATAAATCTTGCAAGATCCGAGAATCTGACGGTTACGGTTTCTTTCACAAACTCCTCGGGAAGAGCGGATGCTCCTTCCATGGCCTGTGCCTTTTCAACCGTAGCGTTATCGGTAAATACTACGAAAAATCTTCTTCCGTCCGCACCTGTAAGAATGGGGAAACGGAACTGTGCTTTACCGTTAACAAGTTTTTCTCCGTCGGGACCGACTTCTGCCTTGACTTCGGCGGGAGCAAGAAACTCCGCCTTATCAAGTTCTTCCATAAACATTTCCTGATGCTTGGGATCGGGTGTTTTACCGTCAGCCTTGATAAGCTGCATAACACCTACAAGCATGGGATTTGAAACATTCTTGTTTAATTCCATCTTATCTCCTGTTGAAATTGATGAGGCATCCCTTAAGGATGATTTGTCTCTCCTCATCGGTAAGACTGCCGAGTGTTAAGGTGAATTCCTTCATGCTGCCTGAAGCGGTATCAACCATGTATGCCTTGATGCTGTCTGCCTTATCGATAACCGCCTTCTTAATGCCGGGAACGAAGAGGTAATCAAGATTCTTGAAAGGAAGATCTCCGTCCTCGATGATGAAGGGAAGCATGCCCCAGTTGATAAGATTGGATCTGTATCTCTTGGTAGCATATTCATTGGCGATGTTTGCCCATCCGCCGAGTACTCTCTGGCAGGATGCTGCCTGCTCTCTTGCGGAACCGTCGCCGGGTTTTACTGCGAAGATGGTAGAACCGATACCGGTGTTTTCTGCATTTACATCGGAGAAGGTCTTGGTTACAACATCTGCAACAGCCTTGATCTCATCAGTCATATCGGCAAATGAAGATCCTGCTTCTCTCTTCTCTTCCTGTGCTCTTACTTCCTTAGCACGTCCTACATACTCGGGATCCTTACGTGAAAGTGCAAATTCAGCAAGTCCGAGAGGATTTGATCTGTAGCTGGAGGTTTCTCCTGAAGGGATCAGCTCATCGGTAGTGGTAACGGGATCATGGATCTCCGATACAACCTTGAGGATGAGATTATCCTGAAGAGCGGGCATCTTGGGCCAGTCTTTGATGTTGGGTCCGAGGATAAGCTTCTCATCGGGATTTGCAACATTACCTGAATTGAATACTCTCTTCTGGTAAATACCTGCATCAAAGTGATAGGTATATTTATTGAAGTTTCCTTCGAAGTTCTCGGCACTTGTAAGAACTCCGCCGTTTGCTGCGGTTGCCGCAATACTTCTTGCATCCATAAGCGCAACTGATGCAACCTGTCCGTTCTGAACCTTTGAACCTTCTCTGTTGGGGAAGTTTCTGGTTGAGTGACGGATCGAGAATGCGTTGTTTGAAGGAGTATCTCCTGCACCGAAGCAAGGTCCGCAGAATGCAGTCTTAAGGATTGCACCGGTCTCAAGAATGGTTGCTGCACAACCGTTCTTGATGATCTCCATGTATACGGGCATTGATGCGGGATAGATGCTGAGAGTAAACTCTCTGTCTCCGATTGATGCTCCCTTAAGGATGTCAGCTGCAGCGCAGATGTTTTCAAATCCGCCGCCGGCACATCCTGCGATGATACCCTGATCTACATAGAACTTGCCATCTTTGAGCTTGCTCATAAGCTCGAACTCGACCTTGTCTCCGAATGAAACCTTTGCTCTCTCCTCGGCCTCATGGATGATGTCTGCAGGATTTGCATTGAACTCATCGATGGTGAATGCGTTGCTGGGATGGAAAGGCATAGCAATCATGGGCTTGATCTCGGAGAGATCTACGATAACCGCACCGTCATAGTATGCAACGGCACCGGGATCCATCTTGTAATAGTCTTCTCCTCTGCCGTGGATCTCGAGGAATTCCTTGGTCTTGTCATCGGTAACCCAAATAGATGACAGGCATGTCGTTTCTGTGGTCATTACATCGACACCGATTCTGAAATCTTCGGAAAGATTTGCAACGCCGGGTCCGACGAACTCCATTACTTTATTCTTAACGTATCCGTTCTTAAATACTGCACCGATGATTGCGATTGCAACATCCTGAGGTCCTACGCCCTTTCTGGGTGCACCGGTAAGATAGATTGCTACGATACCGGGCATTGCTACGTCATAGGTCTGACCCAGGAGCTGCTTAACAAGCTCGGGTCCGCCTTCACCCATTGCCATCGTTCCGAGCGCACCGTATCTGGTGTGTGAATCGGAACCGAGGATCATCTTGCCGCATCCGGCCATCATCTCACGCTCGAACTGGTGAATGACTGCCTGGTGAGGAGGTACATAGATTCCGCCGTACTTTCTGGCAGCAGAAAGTCCGAATACATGGTCATCTTCATTGATGGTTCCGCCTACTGCACAAAGTGAGTTGTGGCAGTTGGTAAGAACATAGGGGATGGGGAACTTCTCAAGTCCCGAAGCTCTTGCAGTCTGGATGATACCTACGAAAGTGATATCGTGGCTTGCAAGTGAATCATACTTGAGCTTAAGGTTCTCCATGTTTCCGGAGGTATTGTGCTTCTCCAAAATGGAGTAAGCCATGGTGGAGCGCTTAGCTGCAGCTTTGTCGGGAGCACTTCCCGTAAGCGATGTAACCTTTGCGCTTGCTTCCGCGTTATCTTCAACCAGCTCAGTGCCGTTTACAAGATATGCGCCGCCGTCTGTAAGTCTGATCATAATATATCTCCTCATAAATCGTACCGGAGCCGGAGCTCCGGTACATTTAATTACTTCTCTGTCTTTGCTGCTTTTCTCTTAAGAACTACCTTATCGAGATGCCAGATCTCATCAACATACTGCTGAATGGTTCTGTCTGAAGTAAACTTTCCGGAACATGCTACATTGAGTATTGCGCTCTTAGCCCATGCCGACTGATTCTCGTAATACTCCACAATCTTGGCTCTTGCATCAGCATAGGACTTGAAATCCTTGAGAATGAAGTAAGTATCCGCCTTTGATGTGGACTGAGTATTCAGAAGGCTGTTGTAAAGAGGTCTGAAGAGCTCGGTGTCTGACGAATAGGTTCCGTTGATCAGCTGCATGAGAACGCGTCTGATATCGGGATCGTTGTTGAAGATCTGCATGGGATCGTATCCGCCGTTATTCTCGAATGCGATTACCTCGTCGGAACTCATACCGAAGATGAATGCATTCTCTTCTCCGACTTCCTTAACGATCTCTACGTTAGCACCGTCCATGGTTCCGAGAGTAAGTGCTCCGTTAAGCATGAACTTCATATTACCGGTTCCGGATGCTTCCTTGGATGCTGTTGAGATCTGCTCGGAAACATCGGATGCCGCAAAGATAAGTTCTGCGTTTGATACATTATAGTTCTCGATGAATACGATCTTCATAAGACCCTTAACATCGGGATCGTTGTTAACTACATCCGCAACGGAGTTGATAAGCTTGATGGTAAGCTTTGCATTTCTGTAACCCGCTGCTGCCTTTGCTCCGAAGATAAATGTTCTCGGAGTAAATTCCATATCGGGGTGATCCTTAAGTTCGTTGTACAGATACATGATATGGAGGATGTTCATAAGCTGTCTCTTATACTCGTGGAGACGCTTTACCTGAACATCGAAGATCGATCTGGGATCTACTTCGATTCCGTTATGTTCGGATATGTACTTGGCAAGGCGGACCTTGTTGCGGTACTTGATATTCATGAACTCTTTCTGAGCCTTCTTGTCGTCGGCATAGATTGCAAGTTCGTGAATGTGAGGAAGATCGGTGATCCACTCATCTCCGATATGATCGGTGATCCAATCCGCAAGAAGAGGATTTCCGTGAAGGAGGAATCTTCTCTGGGTGATACCGTTTGTCTTATTATTGAACTTCTCGGGGAACATCTCGTAGAAGTCCCTGAGTTCCTGCTTCTTAAGAATCTCGGTGTGAAGTTCTGCAACACCGTTAACCGAATATCCGGATACGATAGCCATATGTGCCATCTTGACCTGTCCGTCATAAATGATGGCCATCTTGCGGATCTTCTCATTAACATCAACACCGGGAACGTTTGAATACTTCTCTTTAACCTGCTCGATGAATCTTCTGTTGATCTCCTCGACTATCTGATAGATTCTGGGAAGGAGACGACTGAAGAGTTCGATGGGCCACTTCTCGAGAGCTTCGCTCATGATGGTGTGGTTGGTATAAGCGCATGTCTTGGTGGTAACATCCCACGCTTCGTCCCAGGAAAGGCCGTAGTCATCCATAAGAACTCTCATAAGCTCTGCGATCGCAACGGTAGGATGTGTATCGTTGAGCTGGAAGGTAACCTTCTCATGGAACTTCTTGATGTCTTTATGACTGCGCATATACTTATCAACTGCTTCCTGAACGGATGCTGAGATGAAGAAGTACTGCTGCTTAAGTCTGAGTTCCTTGCCTGCATAGTGGTTATCGTTGGGATAAAGAACCTCAACGATATTCTTGGCAAGGTTTGCCTGTTCAACGGATCTCTGATAATCACCCTTGTCGAATGCATCCAGTTGGAAACATTCAACAGGCTCTGCATCCCAAATTCTGAGGGTGTTAACGATTCCGTTTCCGTAACCTACGATGGGAATGTCAAAGGGAATTGCTCTTACTGACTGATAGTCCTTCTGAGTGAAGATTCCTCTTCCCTTCTCATCGGTATGAAAATCAACATATCCGCCGAACTTGATCTCCTTGGCATATTCGGGACGGCGGAGTTCGAAAGGATTGCCGTTTGCAAGCCAGTTGTCGGGAACTTCTACCTGATAGCCGTCCTCGATCTTCTGCTTGAACATTCCGTAACGATAGCGGATTCCGCATCCGTATGCGGGATATCCTAAGGTTGCCAGTGAATCCAGGAAACATGCTGCGAGTCTTCCGAGACCACCGTTTCCGAGAGCTGCATCGGGTTCCTGATCTTCGACCACATTCAGGTCGAGTCCCATTTCCTCACATGCTTCTTTGACAGACTTGTAAGCCTCCATGTTAATAAGGCTGTTGCCGAGTGCTCTTCCCATAAGGAATTCCATCGACATGTAGTAAACCATCTTGGGATCTTCTTTTTCATATGCTTCCTGGGTCTCGATCCACATATCCATGATCTGATCCTTGATTGCATATGATACTGCCTGGAAGATCTGCTGGGGAGTTGCCTCCTCCATGGATTTTCTGAAAAGCGTCTTTACGTTGTAATTGACACTTCTCTTGAAAAGTTCCTTATCAAACTTATCTCTCTTTGTAGCACCTGAATTCTTCAATATCGTATCTCCTTTCAAAGAAATATGATTTGTCAGATTTTTTCGAGACTGATGGTAACCTTTTCTCCGTTGATATCCCATTCTTTGGAGAATGCGAAATCTTTACCTGATGCAATTTCATCTGCGAGAAGCTTAGTAGCGATCTGCTCCTCATTCTTCTTAACTATTCCAAGAAGCTTGTCGTTTCCGTTGAGCGAGATACGGATGTGATCCATAACCTCGAATCCGGAATCCTTACGCATGGTCTGAACCTTGGAAACAAGCTCTGCCGCAAATCCTTCCTCGATGAGCTCCTCGGTGAGGTTAAGATCGAGTACTACGGTCATGCCGTGATCTTCGGATGCTTCATAGCCTTCCTTCTTGGTCATCTCGATAAGAAGGTCTTCCTTGGTAAGCTCTACGGAATCTCCATTTACGTCGAATGAAAGAGCCCCCTTGGATTCAAGCTCATCCATAGCCGCATTTCCATCGATCTCCTTAAGGTACTTCTGGATTCCTCCGAGAAGCTTTCCGTACTTAGGTCCTACGGTCTTAAGCTGAGGCTTGAAGATATATGTGGTGAACTCTCTTACGTCCTCGGCAAAAAGAACTTCCTTGACATTGAGTTCTTCTCTGATGATGTCGATGTAGAACTCGTCAAGCTTCTCATCACTCTTGATATACATCTTGGAGATGGGCTGACGGTTCTTTACTGCGCCTTCATTTCTGCATGCACGTCCGAGAACAACCGCATCGAGAACGGTCTCCATCTTCTCCTCGAGCTCTGTGTCGATGAGCTTTTCATCAGCTACGGGATAATCGCAGAGATGGATGCTCTCGGGAGCGGAAGGATCTGAATTTCTTACGATGTTCTGATAAATGCTCTCAGTCATGAAAGGAATCATGGGAGCTGCTACCTTGGAAATGGTAACAAGTGCGGTGTAAAGGGTCATGTAAGCGTTGATCTTGTCCTGCTCCATTCCCTTAGCCCAGAATCTCTCACGGCTGCGGCGTACATACCAGTTACTCATCTCATCGACGAACTTCTCAAGTGCTGCGCCCGCCTCGGGAATCTTGTACTGATCAAGGTCGCTGTCAACTTCTTTTACGCAGGTGTTAAGCCTGGAAAGAAGCCACTTATCCATAACAGGAAGCTTATCGTACTCAAGGCTGTACTTTCCGGCATCGAAACCGTCGATGTTTGCATAGAGTACGAAGAATGCATATGTGTTCCAAAGAGTACCGAGGAACTTTCTCTGTCCTTCGATAACTGCAGCCTCGGAGAATCTCTTGGGAAGCCAGGGAGCCGCGCTGGTATAGAAATACCATCTGATGGCATCCGCACCGAACTTGCCGAGAGCTTCCATGGGATCTACGACATTTCCGAGATGCTTACTCATCTTTCTGCCCTGTTCATCCTGAACATGACCGAGAACGATGACATTCTCATAAGGGGACTTGTTGAACAGAAGTGTTCCTTCAGCCATAAGGGAGTAGAACCATCCTCTGGTCTGATCGACAGCTTCGGAAATGAATGCTGCGGGGAACTGCTGCTCAAAAAGCTCTTTGTTTTCAAAAGGATAATGGTGCTGAGCAAAAGGCATTGCACCTGAGTCAAACCAGCAGTCGATAACTTCGGGAACTCTCTTCATCGAGCCGCCGCAGTCGGGACACTTGCAGGTTATCTCATCGATATAAGGTCTGTGGAGTTCGACGGTCTTAGCCTTCTCATCTCCGCTTGCCGCAAAGAGTTCTTCTCTTGAACCGATGCAGATTCTCTTTCCGCACTCGCACTCCCAGATGTTAAGCGGTGTGCCCCAGTAACGGTTTCTTGAAAGAGCCCAGTCCTGAATGTTCTCGAGCCAGTTTCCGAAACGTCCTGTTCCGATTGACTCGGGCATCCAGTGAACGGTCTTGTTGTTTCTTACAAGATCATCCTTAACTGCGCTAACCTTTACATACCATGACTCACGAGCATAGTAGAGAAGGGGAGTATCACATCTCCAGCAGAAAGGATAATCGTGCTCGAACTTGGGAGCATCAAATAGTTTTCCGTCGGCATCCAGATCCTTGAGAACAAGGGGATCGGCATCCTTAACGAACTTTCCTTCGTAAGGAGTATCTGCGGTCATGTTACCCTTGCTGTCTACGAACTGTACGAAGGGAAGGTCATACTCGCGGCCTACACGGGAGTCATCCTCACCGAATGCGGGAGCGATATGAACGATACCGGTACCGTCGGTCATTGTTACATAATCGTCTTTGACGATGAAATGTGCTTTCTTGTGCTGCTTGTCAGCTGCCTTTGCCGCACCTTCGAAGAGAGGCTCATACTCCATTCTCTCAAGGTCCGATCCGACATACTTCTCTATCACTTCGTAAGCGGGAGCATCATCGGTCTTAAACTTGCCGAGAACGGTATCGCAAAGTGCCTCAGCAAGGATATAGGTAAATCCGTCGGCTGCCTTAACCTTTACATAGCTCTCGGAAGGGTTAACGCAGAGTGCAACGTTTGAAGGAAGGGTCCAGGGAGTAGTGGTCCATGCAAGGAAGTAGAAATCCCCGTCCTTAGCCTTGAAACGAACGATGGCGGAACGCTCCTTTACGGTCTTATAACCCTGAGCTACCTCGTGTGAGGAAAGAGGGGTTCCGCATCTGGGGCAGTAAGGAACGATCTTGAAGCCCTTGTAGAGCAGTCCCTTGTCCCAGATAGTCTTAAGAGCCCACCATTCGGACTCGATATAGTTGTCATCATAGGTGATGTAGGGATTGTCCATGTCAGCCCAGAAGCCGATCTTACCGGAGAAATCCTCCCACATTCCCTTATATTTCCATACGGACTCCTTACACTTGCCGATGAAAGGCTCAAGTCCGTAGCTTTCGATCTGTTCCTTGCCGTTGATGCCCAGGAGTTTTTCAACCTCAAGCTCTACGGGAAGACCATGAGTATCCCATCCGGCCTTTCTGGGAACCTGATATCCCTTCATGGTACGGTATCTGGGAATCATGTCCTTGATGGTACGGGTCTCTACATGACCGATATGGGGCTTTCCGTTTGCAGTGGGAGGTCCGTCATAGAATGTATAGATCGGTCCTTCCTTGCGGGAATCAATGCTCTTTCTGAATATGTCATTCTCCGCCCAGAATTTTTCTACTTCTTCCTCTCTCTGAGTAAATGAGAGATCGGAATTAACCTGCTTATACATAAATTCCTCCTGTAATAAAAAACAAACCTCACCCTGGTAAGCGAGGCGTCTTTGCTTTTTCTACTATAAAAATGTATCAAACGCAATTTTAGTGGAAAATGCCGATATTGTCAATATTATCGGGGGTTTTGCATTGTTTTTTGATAACGCGAAATATATAATATTTATATCTATTTTCATGCGAGGTCCGGAATATGAAGGAAGAGCAGAAAAAAGAAAAGAAAGCCAAGATCAAAAGCGCAAGAAAAGCCGGAATTTCGAACAAAATGTTCACTCTGGCCGTCCTGCCGATAGTCCTTTTTTCGGTTGCCATCATTTTTGCGGGAATCCCTCTCTTAACGGATGTCCTTCACGATGCGGCGGAAAAAGAGCTCAGGGACGCGGCCGCAACAGTTGCCCTTATGATGGACGCAACATACCCCGGCGATTATCGTCTTACGGGCAGCAATTCCCTTTATCTGTACAAGGGAAACACCGATATCACAAGTGATTATTCCGTGGTCGATCTGGTCAAAGAATCCACGGGTCTTGAGATTACCATTTTCTACAAAGACACAAGAATCCTGACCACGCTGACGGATGAATACGGTACCAGAGCAGTGGGAACGGGAGTTGCGTCCCAGATCTACGATAAAGTCTATGAGCACGGCGAGGAAGCCTTCTACGACAATACGATCATTTCCGGAATACCCTATTTCACATACTATATGCCTCTGGTTTCGAGTCACGGAAACATCCAGGGCATGGTCGCGGCGGCAAAACCCGCTTCAATGGTCAAAGGCTTTATACGCAAATATGTACTGATCCTGATGTGTATCGCCGTAGTTTTGGCCGCTTTAATGATCGTTATTGTAATCAGGATCACCAAGCCCCTGACAGACACGGCAGACAAGATATTCCTGTTTATCAAAGAGGCATCCGGCGGAAATACGACCGTCAACCTGGATGAAAGCGTCCTTTCACGTAAGGATGAGCTGGGTGAGCTCGGAGAAAATGTCCTCAGCCTTCAACGGTCCATGAGAAACATGATGGAATCCGATCCCCTGACAGGCCTTTTCAACCGCCGCTCCGCTCACAGAAGACTGGCGCCCATAGTTGCAAAGGCCAAGAATTCACCCGACTCCTTCTGTATCTGCATCGGAGACATCGATTTTTTTAAGCATGTTAACGACACCTACGGTCATGACGCCGGCGACGAAGTTCTGATAAAGGTAGCGGAGATCATCAAAGAGCACATGAAAAACTACGGCTTCGTAGCCCGCTGGGGCGGCGAAGAGTTCCTCTTGGTATTTGACAGAACAAGCCTTCTTATGGCGGAAAACAGCCTATGGGGACTTCTGGATAAGATCAGAGCTGCGGAGATCAGATACGATAACTACGTGATCAAGGTCACGATGAGCTACGGCGTCAGCGAATGGGATAAAAAAGAAAGCGTCGACGCCCTTATAAAGAGCGCCGACGATAAACTCTACTATGCTAAAAACAATGGCAGAAACAGGGTTGTCAGTGTGATTGAATCGGAAAACGGAGAATCTTCCGAGGATAACGAGCTTGAAAAGCTGCTTATATCCATCGGAGGTGCCGCACCGAGCTCTTCTTCAGGCTCCGAAGACGGTCATTTCGAAAACCTTTCGGCTCAGGCACTTGAGGACATTTTAAGTGGCAAGGCGGATGAAGAAGCTGCTTTGGACGGTACCGATCACATGCCGGCTCCCATTACTTTCTCCGAAGATTCCTACACCGAAAGTCCTCTGTTGGGTAATAGTTCCGTAAAATAAAACCTTTCACCGTATCCGTCCCATTCACCGAAACCTTCAGTGAGGCGGGACGTAGCTGTCGGATATATGAGTTCTATCTTTGATTAGTATATCGGACAGGCTTGCAGGTAACTTAACAAGGCAGGGTATAAACCCTGCCCTGATTTTTTATGCACTTTTTTTCTTGCCCCCGGGAACTATCTGTACGATAAGGATCGCGGCAAACATCAAAACGCTTCCGATCATCTCCCTTGAAGTGAGCTTCTGATGTAGTATCAGGAACCCGCCAAGCACCGAAAACATAGCTTCCCCGCTCATTAGAATGGACGCAACATAGGGCTCGATCCTGGACTGGCATATGATCTGGATCGTATAGGCAACGCCACCTGAGAGGACGCCCGCATACAAAAGAGGTATCATGGCAGCCATTATCGAAGACATCTTTACGTCCTCAATGGCAAACATCACGATTCCGCTGGTTACGGTTACGGTCAAAAACTCGATGCATGCCAGCTTTACGCTGTCATATTCGCCGGCAAAAGCATCAATCGCAAGTATCTGGATTGCAAAAACCACCGCACAAGCTATCAGATACAGATCTCCCGGAGTCAGTGTCAGGCTTCCGCTCATGGTCAGGAAGTACAATCCTATAACTGCCAAAGTGATTCCCACCCAGACATTTGCCCCTATCTTTCTTTTCATAAAAAGTCCGAATACCGGGACGATAACTATATACATCGCGGTTATAAATCCCGCTTTTCCTACGGAATCTGTTTTTAAAATACCGATCTGCTGAAGATTTGATGCAAGGGATAAGAGGATTCCGATTATGATACCGGCTCTCCAGAGCTTGCCGTTTTTCCAGGAACAAGCCTTAGGATCTTTGCCCGAGTTACCGAATTTATCATGTACAAAAGAAAACATAAAGACCACCACCGTGGCCATGGCAAATCTTACTGCCGAGAATGTAAAGGGACCGACCTTCTCCATTCCAAGACTCTGGAACGCAAAAGCAAGTCCCCAGATAAGTGCTCCGAGCAACTGAAGCAGAGCAAATAATATACGCGAGTGTTTCATTATGACTTTCTGTCCTTATAGATTTTCCGGATGTAATCCCTGACTTCCTGATCGATGGGAATCTTTAATACATCCGATGCAAGCTTTTCGGCATCCTCCACGCTCCACTCGGAAAGGGTTCTTCTAACCTCGGTTACGGAAAGAGGATTTACGCTGAACTTCCTGCATCCGAATCCCGCAAAGATAGGAATAACCTCGGGATCCGATGCCGCCTCTCCGCACATCGAGGCATCAATTCCCGCAGACTTTGCGGCATCGATAGTCTGTTTGATCATGCGAAGGATCGAAGGCTGAGTTACCGACTGAAGATATGCAACCCTGCTGTTTCCCCTGTCAGCACTCATAACATACTGAACAAGATCGTTGGTTCCGATGGAAAAGAAATCGCACTCTCTGGCAAGCATATCCGCAATGATCGCTGCCGAAGGAGTCTCCATGGTTGCACCGACTTTAATGTCATCGTTAAATTCATATCCTTCATCACGAAGATCCGTTTTGATCTCGTTGATCAGTGACTTGATACTGCGCATCTCCTCGACGCATGTGATCATCGGGATCATTATCGAGATATTCCCGTGAGCACTTGCTCTTAATATGGCGCGAAGCTGCGTTGCAAATATATCCTTGTGTCCGAGGCTGTATCTTACTCCTCTGTATCCCAGGAAGGGATTTTCTTCTTTCTCAAGTTCCAGGAAGGGAATGTTCTTATCACCGCCGATATCCAGGGTTCTGATAACAACTTCCTTGCCTCTCATTGCGGTGGCAATTCTCGAATAAACTCTGGTCTGCTCTTCTTCATCGGGGACACGTCCTTCACCCGACATAAGGATCTCGGTTCTGAAAAGACCTATTCCTTCACCGCCTTCATCAAGAGCATGCATCACGCTTAAGATGTCGGACGTGTTACACATGACGGTTGCTTCCGTTCCGTCCGCCATCACCGTTTTCATGTCACGGTAACGTTTTAATTCATCGAGGTCCGCAAGGTATTTTTTTCTCTTGTCCATATAACTTGCGACCACATCGGAATCGGGTCTTTCGTATATGTATCCGCTGATTCCGTCCACGATGACAGTATCACCGTCTTTAACCGCATCGGTTGCACCTGCAGCATCATAAACAGCGGGTATGCCCATTGATTTGGCAACCAGTGCGGAGTGAGAAGAAAGTCCGCCCGTTTCGCACACAAGTCCGGCGATGCTGTGGTCTTTGAGCATTCCCACCATGTACGGCGTAAGATGTGATGACACCAAAACAGCTCCCGGTTTCACACCGGAAAGCGCCGATGCAAATTCCTCGCTGCTCATGTCGCCGCTCTGTGAGCCGATGACCTTTGCAATGCCTATTCCTATTCCCTTTGAAATTCCGGATCCGTTTATCATATCAATTTAAAATGCTTAAAAGCTTTGTAAATACCGTCTTCGTATATTGAATCAGTTACATAATCGGAAGCCATAAGAAGCTCGGGATTTCCCTGTCCCATCGCTATACCGTGTGCCGCAGCTTTGATCATCTCCATGTCATTCATACCGTCGCCCACAGCGTAAATGTTCTCTGCGGGAACTCCGAAATGTTTTCTTACGATCTCCATTCCGGTTGCTTTGGAATGCCCCTTCGGAACGAACTCAACGACTATGTTGTTGTGATTGATCTCGTAAAGGAAATCATCAAGCTTCTCACATACAAGATCAAAATCCGTTTCGTCCGTAATGTCTGCGCTGAACTTATTTATGGGATCTTCGCTTGAAACAGTGTTAAGTTTCTTTGCTCTGTCTCCCAGCGACTCCCAAAGAGTCTTTGCAAAAGGATCGTCGGGAAAATCTTCGGGATCGAAGAAACAATTCCTGCTACCTTCAAGCACAAGGGGCATATGCTCTTCGTGCAAAACCTTAAGAGAAGTCTGTACCTGATCCCACGTAAGAAGTTTTTGGTAAAGCAGCTCTCCGCCTATTTCAACATGGCATCCGCAGGCTGCAACTATTCCGTCCATTCCCAGTTCATCAAGCGATTCATACATGGTGTTGGATCTTGAACGTCCCGTATTGATGAACACCTTGTTGCCCATAAGCTTGGCAAGTCGTATTGCATCCTTGGTACTCTCCGGGATTCTGAGTATGTCATCCCAGATGGTCATATCTATATCAAGAAATATCAGATTCATTCTTATCTCCGTTAAACATAAGTCCCTCATAACCCATCATGAAGGGAATTGTAAACATAATAGGGAAAGCATATCTTGCATGCTTCATAAAGCAAGGCCCTGCCATACATACCAGTAGCGATATGATCTGCACGGGATACATATGTGCGCTTCCTTTTCTCCTGCGGATCAGCAGGATCATTATCCAGGTCCAGAGTCCGGGGCTTTGAAGCATTCCGAAAAATGATATGCGGTCAATATATCTGTATGCGAAGATCACCAGTTCATCCGCTCCCTCAAAGAGTCCGGTTTTGGTAAAGAGTTCGCTGTCGCCTTCGTATCTGATGGAGGTATCCGTCTCGGGATCAAACCATCCGTAGGTGCTTAGGAAAAATGATTCGAAATATGTTCCCGGATGTTTGAAGAACATTGAAAACCAAGTCTTAAGATACCCTGCTACAACCTCGTTATCCGCATTCGTATCGTAATACTGTTTAACGGGATCGGATATGGTGGGATCGTAGCTTTCGATCATCATCTCATAATCACCGAAAAGTGCATTGATGCTTTCTATTTCACCCGATGTGAGTTCATCTTCGTATCTTGTAAGATAAAGCGCAGTCTGCTGCATGGGAATGGACATCATCTCTTTCAGTCCGTCGCTTTCTGCATTGACAGCTGCTTTGATTCCCGATGACAAAGCAGTGTAAATACCCAGAGGAAGGATTATCCAGACAAGCACTTTTCCTGCAAGCTTTTTACCGAAGCTCAAATCCTTTTTGTAAGTGCACATTACAAGTCCGCTTACAAATACGATTATGGATCCGTTGTTCCTGCACATGCATACCAAAATGGCAGCAAGGCAAAGTTTAAATACATTCTTCTTATCATCAAGGTATTTCTCATCCTCGAGATAAGCTATTGTTTGAAGGACATACCAAATTACCGCGGAGATGAAGAATACATCCTTGATGGCAGTGGTAACGATATTCGAATAAATGGGAGAAAGAACATATACTCCGTATACAAGAGTAAGGAGCGGAGTCTTAGCCCCTCTCTTCTTAAGCTCTTTAACGGTAAGCGAAAGAGCTGCGGCAAGGGCACATTCCTGAAGAAGAATCCAGGCGAAAAGCCCGAGATCGTTATTTCCGAAAATCCCTCTGAAGATTTTAAACCACAAACCGATAATAGCAGTAAGAACTATGGGATGATGTCCCGACCAGGGCATCTCTCCCGTAGTCTGCATCATCTGTCCCAGGAAATCCGCATTGTAATTTCCGGGGTAATTGAGGATTGTAACCGGAAGCCATAATACGATCAGAAGCAGGAATGCATTTCTGAAAGCATGCTCTCCGAAGAATATATCAAGTACTTTTGGCCCGTTTTGCAGTCCCGATACTTTCTCAAGTCCCGCTTCAAAAAGTGCAAAGAGAATCCTGAATATCACACCGTATCCGAGCGCGGCCATGACAGATCTTATAACATACGGAATTGTCCCGAACACACCGGACAGGTCACCGGCTGATGCAGCGGATCTTCCCAGCACAACTATAAGTCCCAATATCAGAGGAAGAATATATCCTCTTAAATACTTTGCAAAATTCTTGTTAACACACCGGATGCACACACCGCACAAAACGGATGCTGCCATCATTTCAAATTGATAATCACCGAGAGTGGTAAAAAGTCTGTGCTTGATAAAATCAATGCTTACTCTTCCGTACGCCCAAAACGGATCTGCAACTTCCGTTTTATAGGTAAGTGCAAATCCCGCAAGAAACGCGGACAGAATTAACACAATCCTGCCCTGCTTCGTATTCTTTTGTACGGAAACATTATTATTCAAGTCTTAACCCCACATCATGTATGAAACGCCCATACATAATCTGATGAAAAATAAAACGCCGCAATATGCGTGATACCCGAGAACAAGTGTGCTCGCCCCAAGATAGGCTTTCTTTATCACGCTCTTATCTTCCTTGATATTTCTGATGTCGTTAATCCAGGTAACAAGAGAAATACCGAAGATCAGTATTATGGTAAATGCATATCCCCAGCTGAAATTCGCATCCATGTTTCTGGATCCTTTTTCGCTGAAGAGGAAGTACTGCATATATCCGCATCCCGCACAGAGCCATGCAAAGAGCATGTATCTGTTCTTAAAGATCTCCTTGATGTGAAGGAGAAGAATCATAAGGGGAAATGCGATTGAGAGAATGCTTACGGGAATCAGATACCCGGTATGTGCGGACATTGCTCTTCCGGGAACAATCTCTATTCCGTTTCCGCCTGCTCCCGCATTAAACAGAGCCTTGTTTTGATACAGCATTACGGCAATCGAAGGGATTATGGATGAAGCAAGGAAAAACAGCTTCTTTGCCGGTGCCTTCTTCTGGATCAGATCCGCGATCAAGAATACAAACATCGCAGGAGTAACCGCAAGGAAGAAATTGGGTTTTGCGGCAGTTGTTAATGTAAGTATGATTACAAAGAATGTATATGACTCAAGTGTCAGTTTCTTGGAGATATTCTTTTCCAGCCTGAGATATATAAGGATCGTCCACAGTCCCAGCCACTTCATCATAAGATACGTGGAATTATGCCAGATGGATGATGCGTGCATACCCATGTATCTTCCGTCGGAAAGTCCCTTTATATAACAGGGCATTACGATGTTCAGAAGCAGTGCTAAGAGAATTGCAGCGTTTGAACTTATCTTTTTATCGGAGACTTCGATGAGAAGTTCTGCGGTGAAAAATACCGAAAGAAGCGCAAACATTGCCAGCAGAACCGGAAGAACTATAAGGGTTCCGCTCTTTGAAAGCCCGATTATGATAATTGAAATAAGTGAGTAGATAAGGCCGTCATCAACCGCAAGACTGATGTGTGCGGGAAGGTCGGACTCATAAACCGCACCTTCCGTCCAGCCCATGAATTTGTAATATAAGAAAATGCACAGTGCAAAATAAAGCGCTGTCAAAACAAGCGCCGCGATATTAAGTGCTACGGATGTTTTTTTCTTATCAGACATAGAAATAACCTCCGCCGTAAAGCATCGCAAAGAAAGCAAGTCCGCATCCGAGGTGCCAGATAAATACAGCCCACTCGAATACAAGAAGTCCTACGTGCTGTTTTTTCTTAACCGTATTTTCGATAAGGAGCATAAGGCCCGATACAAATACGAAGAATATTCCGTAGATATATCCCCATGCGAAATTGCAGTGAACCAGTCTTTCGCCCTTTTCATAAAGGCATAAGAATTCAAGGAATCCTGCCATCATAAACTCCCATGAAAGTCTGAACACTTCATGGTCTTTAAATCTCTTGAAATTTAGAAGCATCACCACACCCGGAAATGCATTGGCAAGCATTACCGCAAGGATGATGTTATCGGTATAAATTCCCCAGGCTCTTCCGATGCCGAACCCGATACCGCCCTCTTCTCCCGCATGGGAGCTTGATCCGAATACTCCTCCGAACTGAATAAGAAGTGTGATGAAAGTGGGCACCGCCGTTGCAAGCAGGCACAGGAATGCCTTGGTCTTCTTACCGTGAGACATTATCAGCTTAACGATCATATGAACCGCAGCAGCGGTGATAAGAACCAGAGTAAAGCTGGGCTTGGTAAGAGTAGCCAGTAAGAGAAATACTGAAAAGGTTACATACTCGCGGATATCAACATGATCTTCGTAATAAGTCAGGATATGTGCAAAGAGGAAAAATGCAACGATTGCAAATCCTCTTGCTGCAAGATATGTCTGATTGTAATAAGGATTTGCACTGAATACTCCGAGATTCTTCAGATACATTCCGGGAAGATAGATTCCCTCGGGAGGATAAAGCATGGATACGAAAAACAAAGAATAAGTAGCAAGAAGGATAAATCCCTCATATGCTCTTCTGTTTTTACTCTTCTCGGGCACAAAAGGACTCAGATACTTCAGCATAAAATATGAAAGTACAGCGGGTGAGATCGAATTAAGAATCGTTGCGGAAAGTGTCGCACCCATGTTTACTCCGCCAAATACTGCCAGCATCTTACCCAATGTAAAATAAACCGGATAAGGGAAATCAAATCCGCTGTCCAGTCCCATCATTTCCATGAGATAAGCATCAACATCAGAGCCGTAGACCTGATACTCCGTATGGAATGCCTGATTCTTAAACAGCACGAAAAGAAGGCATGTATAAGCACCAAGAAGCAACACATATGCGATCTTGGTGGTATTTGAAATGTTAAGTTTTGCAGGAGTCTGTTTTTTCAAGACCTTTTCCTCCGATAAACCATATCAAATCATTATACCATACGCCGGTATTTGTCATATTTATCGTCCTGCTCGGTATGTTTGTCTTCTTTGGGAAGTCCCCTGAAGAACTTAACCATAAAAGGGATAGATATGAGTGCGGACAGGATATCGGCGATCATCTGCGAACACTGGATCCCCAAAAATCCCATAAAAAGAGGAAGGATGACAAGAAGCGGTATATAGCAAAGGCCGGACCTGAGCATCGAAAGAATCGATGCCTTCTTAGCCTCGCCTATGCTCTGAAACAGCATATTCCCCACAACCGAAAGCGGCTGAACCACTACTGCGATACACATGAATCTGAGTGCCGGAATACCGTAATATACAACCAGATCATCATCTCTGAAAACCCTGATTATATCCGCAGAGAAAATAAAACCGAGCGTTGCAAGAACCGCCATCAATATGGTTCCGGCTCTCCATGTGGCAAAGCATGCCTCTCTGACTCTTTTATACTTACCGGACCCGTAATTAAATGCAGATACGGGCTGAAAGCCCTGACCGATGCCTATCATGGTACTTCCGATGAACATCAGTACTCTTCCGTCAATAGTCATGGCCGCAATGGCCGCATCCCCATACGGTTTGGAGCAGATATTGAGAACCATGGTAGAAACGGTTGCACAGAGCTGTCTGAGAAGCGACGGAAAACCTGTTTTGATAATTTCAAATATTCTGACTGCGATTTCCTGCGTGGGAAGTTTTAGATACGACAGCCTTATGGAGCTGATGGCTCTGTGAGATAAGAACATGTACAGAAGGATTCCGAAACTCACAACCTGAGATACCATCGTAGCAACAGCCGCTCCCCTTATACCCATGTCATAATTAAACATTAAGACAGGATCGAGAGCCATGTTAAGGATTCCTCCGGACACAAGTCCGAACATCGCAAAAAACGCCCTGCCCTCATATCTGAGAACATTGTTGAGAACGCAGCTTACTGCCAGTGCGGGACCGGACAGGAGAATATATGTCGCATATATCTTGGCATAGGGGAAGATCGTCTCGGTAGCCATCATATTAATAAGCGTATCCAGGAAGATAAATCCTAAGCACTCGAGCAAAAGTCCGCATAATAAAGAAGCACTCACACCCAGTGTCAGTGTTTTATCCGCTTCATCCTTTTTACCTGCTGCAAGCAGTCTTGCTATCTTGGATCCGCTTCCCTGTCCGAACATGAATCCAAACGCCTGGAACACGGCCTGAACGCTCATTACTATTCCTATCGCAGCGCTTGCACTGGTGTTTAGCTTACCGACGAAATAAGAATCCGCCAGGTTATATACCATCGTGATAAGCATGCTGATAACCGTAGGGACTGCCAGTGTAAAAACCAGCTTTCCCGGAGGCGTCAGGATCATCTTCTTATATTGCCTTGCCTCATCCTCGTTCACTTCAGTTCTATCCCTTCATTCCGAGCATCTTCTTAACGGAATATCCGAGGATTCCTCCTACTACATAAAAGGCGATTATTGCCATACCGATATAAATGAAGCAATCATGCAAAAGGGATTTATCGGAAAACTCAATGATTGCCGTCTGAAATACCGTAAATCCAAGTGTCACGGTTGTTGCCGCAACAAGTAAAAGTTTGGTCCAGGGCTGTCTGTCAAAACCGTTTCCCGCAGTTACAAAAAGTCCCGCTGCAGCAAACAGTATCATTCCCAAAACCACATTCCTGTCAAAGATGAATATTACATCACCTTTAAGCAGAGGGATCTTATTAAGTACGGGAGTGTCGATGCCGGGATTTAATCCCAGGAAAGTATAAGTACTTGCGACTGCCAGAATTACAGAACCGATAACGGTAAAGACTGATGCAAGAGTCTTGTGCACGCTTTTGGTGACAAATATTTTCTTAACCTTAACAAGCCTTTCGGCCTGTTCTTCATACCTCTTAAGATCGTATGAATCCTTGGGAGATCTCTTAAGTTGCTCGATATACTGAAGAGCCTTATCGACTCTGTGTTTCAACCGAAGATACTTAAGTGTCTCTTCGACGTACATCTCTTTGGCTTTAAGATCGTCGCTGTCAGCAGCTTTCTCCAGATAGATAAATGCCTGATCCACCAGACTTTCGTCCATGGTCTGATCTGCCAGAACCGTATATCCGAATTCCCTTGCGGCGGGAAGAAATCCCTGATCAGCTGCTCTTTGGAACCAGTATCTCGCCCTCTTTTTGTCATAAGCGATGATACCCTGACCGTTAAAATACATATTTGCAAGTGCAAACTGTGCGGCTACATCATTTAACTCGCTTCTTGCCTTAAGAATTTCAAGTGCTTCCTCAAAGTTCCAGGTTTTGTATTTGTCCAGTCCTTGCTCTGTTTCTGCATTCACTCCTTGAATGTTTTCTTCGATAGTTCGAAGTACGTCCTCAATATTCATTCCCCAACCTCTAATTCAATATCTCTTTTACCTTATCCGCAGAATCTGCTTCGAGTACAAGAGATGAAATGCTCATGCAGCTTGACATGGTAAGCTTTTTGATGGCGCTCTTAACTTCGCGTACCTTGTAGGGAGATACGCTTAAGTTTCTGACGCCGAGCCCTAAGAATACCGGCAGCATGCATGAATCGGATGCAGCCTCACCGCAAACCGTTACGGGAATACCCGTAGTCTTAGCCGCATCGCAGATCTGCTTGACGGCTCTGATAACGGCAGGCTGATATATGCTTACATAGTTGCTGAGTGCGGGATTACCTCTGTCTGCGCACATAATATACTGCGACAGATCATTGGTTCCGATTGAAAAGAAATCGACCTCCCTTGCAAGTTCCGGTGCACACATAACCGCAGCCGGGGTCTCCATCATGCAACCCAGCCTTATATCTTCACGATATGAAAACCCGTGTTTTCCGAGCTCATATCTGCATCCTTCAATTAAATGTCTTGCTTCTTTCACCTCGGCAAGAGAAGTTACCATAGGTATCATGATATCGATCTTTCTTCCCTTTGAGGCTTTAAGAATGGCTTTTATCTGGATCATAAATCCATCGGGATCAAGAAGGCTTCTTCTGATTCCCCTTAATCCCAGTGCGGGATTATCCACATGGGCATCAATCTCAGCGATTGAATCAAGGGCCTTATCGCCGCCCACATCCATGGTTCTGATAATTGTTTCCTTACCTGCCAGCGCATCCGCTATACGCGCGTATACTGCTTCCTGTTCATTCTCGGGATAAGCAAAGCCCCCGCTCATAAACAGAAATTCCGTTCTGACAAGTCCCGCACCGTCCGAATATGCGGCTTCGGGAGGAACATCACCCGAGCTTATATTACAAAATACACCTATCTCGGTTCCGTCTTTGGTCTTGGAAGGTTCCACCGTAAATGGTGCGGCCTCCTTCTCAGCTTTTGTAATAGGAATACTCTTTCCGGAATAACGTGCTTTTTCTTCCTGAGTAGGTCCTAAGATGACAATACCGTTTGTGCCGTCGACAATGCATTCCCTGTTTTCGGAAATGTCTTCGGATTTATAAGGAACTCCGAATACGGAGACTATTCCCATGGATCTTAAGATAACCGCAGCATGTGATGCTTCACTTCCGCCGCGCATTACTATGGCTTTAACGTTCTCTGCTTTACAGCTTACTATCTGTGCTGCGGAAAGTCTGTCTGCAAATATGACATCTCCGTCATCTTCGGAAGCAGGCGCGGTTCCGACCACAGCAGATCCTCCGCCCATAAGTGCATTGATCCCACTCTTAACCTCGGCAAGATCTTCGCATCTTGCGATCATAGTTTCATCGCCGGAAGCTTTAAGCATCTCCTCATACTTGGCACATGCCCTCTCGAGAGCTTCCTCAGCATATAATCCGGAATCGATCAGTTCCAGAACATCATCAGATAGCACAGGGTCTCTGGAGATCATTATCTGAGCAGAGATAATATCGCTTCCTTCCTTGGTAGAACTCTCGGAAGCAACCTTCTTCATGGAGCTTTCAAACTCCAAAAGAGCGTCAAAAAAACGCATCCTCTCGAAGTCCGCGTCAGCCTTCTCCCGCTTTTTATCGCCTGAGCCTGACGCAAACCTCTCACGGATACGTCCTATTACGATTCCATCATTAATGGGTAATCCCTTATACTTCATCAAATACCTTCATTATCTCATCATACTCCGGAAGCTTACCTTCAAATACGGCAGCACTACCGGCAGCAACTCCGAGTTTCAGGGCATATCCGGGGTCATGTTCATCCATATAGCCCTTGATAAATCCGGCAGTCATGGAATCTCCCGCACCGAATGCACCCAGTGCTTTGCCCGCAGGAGCCTTGCATGTATGAACCTCGCCGTTTTTATCCAGAAGCAGAGCACCGTCTGCCCCCATAGATACTATAACATTCTCAGCACCATCTTTGTGAAGTTTTTCTGCCGCTTTGGTAATTTCCTCCACAGTCTTAAGTTCCCCTCCGGTTGCCTGGCAAAGTTCTTCGAGATTGGGCTTGATAAGGAAGGGCTTAAACTTCAGTGCCTTCTTAAGTCTGTCGCCTGTCATATCGACTACGACCTTAACGCCTTCGGGAACAGCTTTTAAGATTCTCTCAAGAGTATCCTTGGGAGCCTTGGTGGGCATGCTTCCTGCAATTACAAGGAAGTCCTCATCGGAAAGGCGTTCTATTTTCTCGCAGAGTTCATCTACGGATTCATCCTCTACAAGAGGTCCTGCAGCATTGAGCTCAGTCTCTTCGAATCCGCGATCTGCCTCATTTTCAAAAGGAGTTCTGATCTTAACGTTGATACGGCTGATTCCGTTCTTAAAGGGAAGCATGATAAATCCGGTACGGATTCCGATGCTTCTTAAGGTTCCTTCGATTTCATCTCCGGTAGCTCCTGCGATAAATCCGAGAGCTCTTGTGGGAACATCGAGATTCTTGAGAACAACGGATACATTAATTCCCTTACCGCCCGCACGGAGTTCTTCCTTCTCGGACCTGTTGGTGCCGCCCTTTTTAAGATATGCGGCAGGGTACATTACATAGTCAAGCGACGGGTTAAGTGTAAGAGTGTAAACCATTTCATTTCCTCCTTGGTTTCAACATGCTGAAAAACAGGAGCATGGGGAACAGCTCAAGTCTTCCCGCAAGCATGTCGAAGATCAGAATTATCTTGGAATATACCGAGAAGAATCCGTAATTACACGTGGGACCTACAAGCGAAAGTCCGGGACCGATGTTGTTGATGGTCGCGGCAACTGCAGTAAATCCTGTCGTGAAATCGTAATTCTCTATGCTTATAAACAGAAGTGATATGAAGAATATCACAAAATAAATCGAGATAAATACATTGGTGGAGCGAATGACGGGCTCTTTAACAGTATTTCCGTCCATTCGGAGAAGCTTAACTTCTCTGGGATGACGTAGTACGGAAAGTTCCTTGGCAAACTGCTTCATGAGAAGAACTATTCTGTATACCTTGATTCCTCCGGCGGTAGATCCGGAACAGCCTCCGATCATCATCAGCATTATAAGTATGGTTCTGGAAAGTTCGGGCCATCGGTCAAAATCCGTGGTTGAAAATCCGGTTGTGGTCATAATGGACGAAACCTGGAAAAATGCCTGGCGGAGTGATTCGCCCGTGCTCTGATATATGTGACTGATATTGACCGCAATGATTATCGTTGAAGTAAGAACTATCGCAAGGTAATATTTTACCTCCTCGATTTGGAATGCCTCTTTGATCTTACGGGATATTATAAAGAAATAGAAGGTATAGTTAATTCCGCTGGCAGCCATGAAAATCGCAATTATCATCTGCTGGGTTGCGGTGTAGGTTCCGCAGGATTCATTAACCATTCCAAAGCCTCCGGTACCGACGGTTCCGAATGTAAGAAGTGCGGAAGAATACAGATCCATTCCGGAGATCAAAAGAGCAACAATCTCTGCAATGGTGATTCCGAAATACATAGAGTACATGAGTCTTGCGGTATCGCGCACATGAGGAACGATCCTCTCAACGGAAGGTCCCGTGGACTCAGCTCTCATCAGGTTCATGTCCGAAGTTCCCAGCATGGGAAGCACAGCCATCATGAACATGAAGATACCCATACCGCCGATCCAGTGCATGAAGCTTCTCCAGAACATTCCGGATCTGCTGAGCACGGTTACATCGGAAAGGATACTTGCTCCGGTTGTGGTAAATCCCGATACGGTTTCAAAAAGTGCATCGATGTAATCGGGAATATCTCCGCTGAGCATAAGGGGAATCGCTCCGAAGATGGACAAAACGACCCAGCACAGCGCAACGATTATATATCCTTCTTTGAGGGAAAGGTTTTTACCGGGCTTGATACGAGCAAGAGGAATACCCGGAACCAGACAGATAAAGACGGTGAGCAGATACCACATCCAGTTACCGTCTTTGTATATTAATGAGATTATCATGGGAAGCAGAAGAAATGCCCCTTCAAATAAAAGGAGTATTCCCACGATATAAAGGATTATCGAATTCTTTTTCATGATTACTCGAGAATCTCCTTGATATTGGCGATCCTTCCGCCGCTCATGACTATAATGACTCTGTCCCCGATCATCAGCTCATCCTGACCTGTGGGGATGATGTTCTTACCGTTTCTGAAGATACTGCAAACGATCGCATCTTTTCTGATCTTAAGATCCTTAAGTGCAACTCCGGTTACCGCAGATTCCTCTTTGATCTTAAACTCGATTGCTTCTGCCTTGCCGTCCTCAAGCTTGTAAAGTGACTCCACATCATTTGAGGGGTCGGTGCTGAGTGAACGAGCGAACTTAACGATATAATCCGCGGTAATTGCCGAGGGATTGATTATCGTATCGAGATTAAGTGCATCTATTACGGAACCGAAATTAAGTCTTCCTATCTTGGTTACAACCTTGGCCTTTGAATGCTTGCCTGCATAGAGCGAGAGAAGGATGTTCTCCTCATCAAGTCCGGTAAGTGCGGCAAAGCCCTGAAAGGATGACAGATCTTCCTGATCGAGCAGGTCTCTGTTAGTTCCGTCTCCGTGAATGATCCTTGCTGCGGGAAGGCCTTCCGAAAGCTCTTCGCATCTCTTATAGTCCATCTCCACGATGGTAGTTTCGATTCCGGATCTGAGCAGTCTTTCCGCAAGATAGTAAGACAGCGTTCCGCCGCCGACTATCATCGCATTTCTGACTCTGCCCTTAACAACACCCAGTTTCTTAAAGAAAGCGAGTGCGTCTTTTCTGGTAGTAGCAATGCTTACATCATCATCTGCGGCAAAAGAGAAATTACCTTTGGGGATAATGACATCCTTGCCTCTTCTGATGGTGCAAACGATTATTCCTTTTAATATGTCTTCTCTGAGCACCGACAGAGCCTGTCCGCAAATGGGCATCTCCTCGGTTACGTGAAAATGGAAAAGCTCGACTCTTCCGCCCGAGAAAGTATCGATCTTAAATACCTGGGGGAAGAGAAATACTCTGGATATCTCCATTGCGGCGGTATCTTCGGGATTGATGACCATCGCAAGGTTAAACTCTCTCTTAAGGAAATCTATCTCGTGTGAGTAGATGGGATTTCTGACTCTGGCTATGGTTTTGCATCTTCCTGCTCTGCCCGCGATAAGACACGCAAGAAGGTTCTTTTCGTCGGAGTCCGTCACAGCGATAAACAGGTCGCAATCCTTGATTCCGGCTTCCACAAGGGTCTGATAACTGACACCGTTACCGATGATGCCCATTGCATCGTAATGATTGGTTACGGCCGAAATGGCTTCGCTGTCTTCGTCAACAAGCGTAATATTATGATCCTCGCTGGATAACAGCTTGGTAATAACCATTCCTACCTTGCCGCATCCGACAATGACTATGTTCATAAATCCTCCGATATATGCCATTCTTTTACGTACATGACACTACATGATGTATAATACTATTTTGAAAGGGATATTTCAAATCGGCCGCTCTTAACCATTTGACCGCAAACAATCGCTGATATATTATTTTTTTATGGAAAAATCTAAGAAAAAACTGACTTTAGCGACTCTGATCATTCTTGCAATAACTGTAGTTATTGTATTTATTACCAATCGAATCCTCGTCTTCATGATGGACGATATTTGGTATTCCACCAAACTCTATTCAACCGAACCCATAACATCCTTGAAGGATATCATCGATGCGCAGGTATGGCACTGGCACAACTGGGGCGGACGAAGCATCGCTCACGGTCTTCTCCAGCTGATCATTATGTGCGGTAACGGATTTGCCGATGTCTTAAACACCCTTTGGCTTTTCCTGCTTTCATTCGTGATCATCAAGGTATCAGAGACCACTCCCGCCACCATCGGAAGTAAGCTCATATACATCACCATGACCGCAGGCCTTCTGCTCGGACTTTCCGCAAACTGGAAAATGAGCATGTTCTGGGAAGCCGGCGCAGCAAACTACCTCTACATCACCGCTTTCCTTCTTTTCTACATTTTCTGCTACTTAAGAGAAGTTAACGGCGAGGTCAAATCCCTTCCCGGAATTACCTTCTGGATGATCCCCCTTGCACTGATCACAGGCTGGAGTAACGAGAACATGGGCCCCACCTGCCTCATCCTCTCAATTATCGTTATGGTCATCCTGAAAAAGAGTACGCGCAAGATCCCCTTCTGGATGATCGAGGGCAGTGCAATCTGTCTTATCGGATGTGTATTTTGTATCGCTGCACCCGGAAACTTCGTAAGATCCGCATCCGCAAAACTTGATATCGGACCTCTTTGGAAGATCTTCCTCAGATGTTATTACGAGTGCAAAGCGCTCTTTGTCTATCAGATCCTTACTGTATTTACACTTGCTGTGATACTTATCATCAGCATCGGTATCCTCGGCATTAAGCTCCGCAAAACAGAGATCATCTTACTGGTAGGTGCTCTCCTTTCATGGGGTGCAATGATCCTTTCTCCCCACTATCCCGACAGGGCAACTTTCGGAACCATGTGCCTTATGATCTGCGTGATCATTTCCAGAAGCGCACTTATTATAGAAAAGAAAAAAGAGGCATCTCTGCCTCTTTATCTCGGTGCCGTTCTTATCTGGTTAAAAGGTATGTATGAGATTGGCGATTTCCTCGCCAACTACATGGGATGGATCAAGTGATCAGCGTTTAAACGCATGATGAGGTGATTCATTGTATTCTTTGATGTATTCTTTGGTATAGTCCGCATCCGATTTGCAGGGTGCGTAGGTTGTACCGTACTTTTGTCTGGTTTCTTCACCTTTTCCCGTAATTAACAATACGGTAGGTTTTCTGACTTCGAGGATGGCCTTGTGAATGGCTGCTCCTCTGTCTTCTATTTCCTCATAATCGATTCCCGCTTCACGGGCATATCCCGCAACCTCAGCAGAGATCTCCTCCGCAGGATCGGGGCCGGGGTCCTCTGCACAGATATAGATCTTATCCGCATACTTTGCGGCAACCTGAGGAAGCTCATATCTTCTCTGATATGCTTTTCCGCCGGGGCATCCGAAAAGTCCCACAATACGGTATCCGGGGAACTCCTTCTTAATGGATGAATAAAGTGCTTCGAAGCTGAGCTTGTTGTGAGCATAATCTACGAATGCATTTACAAGTCCGTCCTCGCTCTTAAACAGCTCCATTCTTCCGGGGGACTTTGCTTTCTTAAGTCCTGCTTTAATGCAATCTACGGGAATGCCGTAAATCTCAGCGGCAGCGATTACGCCAAGTGCATTTTCAACATTGAAAAGTCCGGGCATGGTAAGTTCGAATTCTTCTTCGAATGCGGGCGTCTTCTTTTTGGTGACACTGAAAAAGATATTCTCACCGTCTTTGCGGATATCGTGTGCGAAATAATCAGCCTCGGGATTCTTACAGCTTACGGTTGTTACATCTCCGGAAGCCTTTGCTTCTTCGAGAACCCTGTCTATGCAATCGGAATCAAGGCAAACAACAGCATGCTCACCGAGGGCAAACATCTTCATCTTGGATGAGAGATAATCTTCAAAGTCCGCATGCTCATTGGGGCTGATATGGTCTTCTGAAATATTTAAGAAGACAACAACCTTATATCCTATTCCGAGAACTCTGTCGTACTTAAGTCCCTGGCTGGAAACTTCCATCTCCAGGAATTCGATATTACTGTTAACAGCATTGTAGAAATGCTTGTGAAGTTCAAGTGATTCCTCGGTGGTGTTATGAGCTTCTTCCCTGATAACGCCGTCGTAATTATCGATGGATGATAATACTCCGCTCTCAGGCTTTCCTATGCTCTCAAGATACTCATCCACTACATACTTCATATAGTAAGTTGATGTGGACTTTCCCTTTGTTCCTCCGAAGCCTGTCAGGTTAAGCTTCTTCTGGGGATAGTCATAGAAGAGATCTCCCAAAAGAGGCATTGCCTTTCTGATATCGGATACGATAAGTGCGGGAACGTCTCCGCCCTCTTCATACTCTATCTCCGAGATGTATGCGCATGCTCCGTCATTAATGGAGTTCTTTAAATACTCGGGCTTAAAAGCTGCTCCCTTACATATAAAAAGAGTACCTTCCTTAACCTCTCTCGAGTCATAGGTTACGTAAGAGATCTTTTTATCAAATGCAGCTTCATTAACGCAGCTTTTAAGCAAGCCCGCCTCATCAAGCGCATCCTTATATTGTTTAAGTGTTAAAACCTGTGCCATATTTATTCCTTACAGTTCCTCGTACTCGGCACCGCTCCTTGTGATGGATTCTCTTACGAGAACATCCAGTGCATCAACGCAGTGCATGGGAACTTTGTGATGTTTCTTATAAACGCTGAGTTCCGTGCAGGCAAGGATGATCACATTGCATCCCTTGCTCTGAAGATTGGTGACCGCAGCATGGAATTTATCTTCGTCGCCCAGTTTTCCCGCTTTGATATCGTCATAGATAAGTGACATTACCTTCTTCTGATATTCGGGATCGGGTACCTCGGATTCAAGTCCGAACTTCTCGCATGCTTTCTGATAAAGACCTGCCTTAACCGCTCCGTCGGTTGCAAGGATTCCAACCTTTTTAACCTTGATCTCACCTTCTGCGATATACTTGGCTGTTTCCTCGATCATGTTGATAACGGGGATCTCGGTCATCGCCTGGATCTTGTCGAGAAAATAATGCGATGTGTTGCAGGGAATTGCGATATTTCCCGCACCGCACTTTTCAAGCTTTTCAATCTCGCCCTTCATTGCGGCAAGAAGTGCATCATGCTCACCGGAATTGATGGCACCGGTTCTGTCGGGCATGGACGCATGGCTTAAGATGACCATATCGATATGGTCCTGATCTTTAAGCGCTTTTGTATGTGCAATTACTTCTTCGTAAAAGTAAGCGGTGGCCTCGGGGCCCATTCCGCCTATTACTCCGAGAATTTTTCTCATGCGGATATCTCCATATCAGATCTTGTAATACTTCTTAAACTTCACATAGTGGCTGAAGTAAGTTCTGATCATTCTGTACATTCTTCCGGCTTTGTTATCACCCTTTAAGAATACGGGATTAACGACTTTGCCGTCGCTCCAGAGCTTCTTCATTCTGTTTTTAAGATCCTGATCTTTGACATATTTGAGAGCAACACCCTTGGGAACAACGGTCCAGAGGCGCTCTTCCTTGGCATACTTAAGAGGAAGATCCTTGCCGTAGAAATAATCTTCGGTGATATACTCGGCTACGTTAAATCCGGAACCGGTAACGTAGAAGTTACTTCTTCCCTGTCTGGTATTTATCTCAAAGAACTTAAATTTTCCGTCACGTGTGTCATATTTGATATCGAAATTCGAATATCCTACATAATGCATGGACTCGAGAAGATTCTTAACCCTCTCCATAAGTTCTTCGTTGGGCTCAGTAATGATAAGCGCATGGTTTCCCAGTCCGTGGGGAGTGTGCTCTTCGAGAAGCACATGTCCGAGACACATCATCTTAACCTTGCCGTTATGATCCGAATAGGAAGTGAGCACTCTCATGTACTCGTCGTTTCCGGGGATCCTGTCCTGAATGATCATCTTGTCGGTATATCCGGCGTTATAGATATCATCAAGAGCACTTATAAGTTCATCCCTGTCATGGATGGTGTATACCTTCTTCTGTGTATCAAAGGGATGCTCCCAGTACTGAATGCCGTTTGAAGGCTTCATGATAACGGGATACTCAAAGTTCATTTCGAAGTCTTTTCCCATGGATCTGTCATAGATGACGGTTCCGGGATAGTCGATGCCCCACTTGTCGCAAAGTCCGTAGAATGTCTCCTTCATCTGGAGCGAGTGCATCAGGTCGTAATCTATATAGGGAGTAATGATATTCTCCGCAAGTTCTGCCTTATGTTTGGAACAAAGTGCTACGTACGAATCGCCGCATCCGACGAGGATAATCGTCTTATCCTTATGTTCGCCTGCGAATCTGTTGATCCTCTCTACAAAATACTCATCGGTCTCGATACGGGGATCTGCTTCGTATTCGATGATCTTGCTTCCGAAGCTGGGACCTGTGGGGTATTTGCCGAAAACATAGCACTTAACGTTATATTTTTCGTAAAATGCTCTCGAGACGCTGTAGGTATTGATGTCTCCGCCGAGCATTACGGGTATGAATTCTCTTTCCGTAAATGATAAGGACATATTCCTTTCCTCTTGTTTTTCCTATTTTTTAAACAACCTTAAGTATATCACAAACTGGATTATTATCCACAATTGAAGTAAAATGTGGTGTTGAGGTATTACTGATGAAAAAATTTCTATTTTTAATTTTAAAAGCAATCGCTTCATTGCTTATTCTCATCTCAGTTCTGCTTATCATCATTGTGACGGCGGTGTCATTCGCAGAGTATAAACCGGATGAGTGGGAACAGCTTGAAGTTGATAGTCAGGCTCCGGCAGAAGAAGTCCTTCTCCCCGGTGATAAGCTCACGGTAGTCACCTGGAACGTGGGATGTGGAACTCTCGGCGATAATGCGGACTTTTTCATGGACTACGGTAAAATGGTCTATACCGCTGACGAAGAAAGAGTCGGTACCAATGTTAACGGTATCATTGATTCCCTGACAGAGATTGGCCCGGATATCATGCTTCTTCAGGAAACGGACCTTAACTCATCAAGATCCTATCATATCGATGAGACAGCGCTTATATCGGACGCTTTCCCCGGATTCGACAATACATTCGCTTATAACTTCAACGTTGATTTCATTCCCTATCCCATTCCTCCCATAGGAAAGGTAGAAAGCGGTCTTATGACCCTTTCACGTTACGGAATAGATTCTGCTGAAAGGATCCAGCTTCCCTGCCCCTTCAAATGGCCTGTAAGATGCATCAATCTTAAGAGATGCCTTTCCGTAAACAGAATCCCCATTGAAGGAACCGATAGCCAGCTGGTAATCGTAAACCTTCACCTTGAAGCATATGACGATGGTGAAGGCAAGATTGCCCAGACCAGAATGCTTGCGGATTTCCTTCAGACCGAAGCAGCCGCAGGAAACTACGTAATAGCAGGCGGCGATTTCAACCAGACCTTCTCAAGTACAGATGCTTCCGCATATCCCGAATATGAAGGCAGATGGCATAGCGGACTTCTCGATGAAGCGGAATTCGGAGATCAGTTATCATTCCTCCAGGATGCATCATCACCCACCTGCAGATCCCTGGACCAGCCCCTTGCAGGCGCAGATCGCGATACATTCCAGTACTACGTAATTGACGGATTCATCATATCCGATAACATCGAAGTCGTATCTGTTCAGACCATTGATAACGAATTCAAATACACCGACCACAATCCCGTTGCGATTGAAGTGATTCTTAAATAATTACTTAGAACATCAAAAAGTCCTCCCGAAAATCGGGAGGACTTTTAAGTTATCATTTATAACGATATCAGATCTCAAAGAGGTCGCTGAATGCCTTAAGAGCACCGTCGGTCTCATGAGCGAGAACCTTCTTAGCAAGTACCTTTCCGAGCTGAACACCTTCCTGGTCGAAGCTGTTGAGGTTCCATACGAATCCCTGGAACATTACCTTGTTCTCGAAATGAGCAAGGAGTGCGCCGAGTGCTTCGGGAGTAAGCTTCTCACCGATGATGATGCTGGAAGGTCTGTTTCCTGCGAAGTTCTTGTTGCTGTTCTCATCGGACTTACCGCAAGCAAATGCCATGATCTGAGCAACTACGTTAGCGCAAAGCTTCTTCTGGCTGGTTGAACCCTGGATATCGACATCAACACCCTGCTGGCTGTCCTTGAATCCGATGAACTGAAGAGGGATGATATCGGTTCCCTGGTGAAGGAGCTGATAGAAGGAGTGCTGTCCGTTGGTTCCGGGCTCACCGAAGATAACGGGTCCGGTAACATAATCAACGGGCTCTCCGAAACGGTTAACGCTCTTTCCGTTGGACTCCATATCAAGCTGCTGGAGATGAGCAGGGAATCTGCTCATTGCCTGTGAGTAAGGAAGAACAGCGGTTGATCCGTATCCGAGTACGTTTCTCTCGTAAACACCGATAAGTGCATCGAGAAGATCGGGATTGGAAAGGATGTCCTTACCGGTAGCAAGCTTATCTTCCTCTGCTGCGCCGTTAAGGAATCTTGCGAAGATATCGGGACCGAATGCAAGTGAAAGAACTGCACCGCCTACGGCTGAGGTTGATGAATATCTTCCGCCGATGTAATCATCCATGAAGAATGCATCGAGGTAATCGCTGTTTCCTGCAAGGGGTGAAGTCTCGGAGGTAACTGCGATCATATGCTTAGCGGGATCAAGACCTGCCTTCTTGAGAGCGTCCTTAACGAATGCTTCGTTGGTAAGGGTCTCAAGAGTGGTTCCCGACTTGGATACGAGAATAAAGATTGAATGAGCAACATCTACATTTGCAAGTACGCCTGCTGCATCATCGGGGTCTACATTGGAGATGAACTGTGCCTGCATCTTGAAGAAGCCGTTAACCTTAGCCCAGTTCTCAAGAGCAAGATACATAGCTCTGGGGCCGAGGTCGGATCCGCCGATACCAATCTGTACAGCGGTGGTGAACTTCTCACCCTTCTCATTAGCGATCTCGCCTGAGTGAACCTTGTTAGCAAACTCAGCGATTCTCTCCTGCTGCTTTACATAGAAAGCTCTCTTGTCGGTGCCTTCGCACTCAACCTTATTTCCGAGCTGTCCTCTGGTAAGGTGATGAAGAACCAGTCTCTTCTCACCGGTATTGATAACTTCGCCGTTATAAAGAGCTTCAAACTTCTCAGCAAGCTGAGCCTCGTCAGCAAGCTTCTGAAGATCCTTCAAAATAGAATCGTCAACGTTCTTGGCAGCATAGTTAAATGCCATACCTGCAGCCATCTTGGTTGAATACTTGGAAACTCTCTCTGCTCCCTCTGCGCCTGCCATAACCTTGGTAAGGTCTGCGGGGGTATCGGATGCGAGCTTTGCGGATGCATCCAATTTGTCATAGTTTATCCACTTAATAGCCATAATGTCTCCTCCTGGGTCTATTTACTAATCCGCTGAATATATTACACATTTGAGGGTGATATTTCAATAAAAGAATCAGTCGTAAGAGATGGTCGTTTCGTAGATTCTGACACTTCTTGCCCCTATCCTGAAAGGTCCGTTACAGCGTTCTCTCGGAGCATCAAAAGGCCTCTCCAGATTGGTATCTGCAGCAAGTACCCATGAATATCCGCATCCCTCGGGAAGCACAGGAAGATTACAGTCAAGATCCTCCCAATATGTATTGACCGCTACGAATACCGCCTGAGGGTAACTCTTGTTGAACTTACCGGGATATCCCGCAAAGAGGACCCCTATATAATGCGAATAATCGCAGAAATCCGATCTCCAGACTTCCGTATCATGAACCGACATTCCCGGGAATCCGAAAGCATCATTTCCGCAGTTCTTCCTGATGCAGTCGTGTTCTTTCCTAAACCTGATCAAGGTTTTAAAGAAATCATACAGATCCCTATTTGCCTCCAGATCCTTCCAGTTAAGCCATGCGATGTAGTTATCCTGACAGTATGCGTTGTTGTTACCACCCTGAGAATTTCCGAACTCATCGCCCATGAAAAACATCGGGGTTCCGCGGCTCATCATAAGTACCGCAGCAGCATTTCTGACCATCCTGCGTCTTAAGGCATTTATCTCCTTATCGGTGGTTTCGCCCTCTGTTCCGCAGTTCCAGCTTCTGTTATCGTCCGCACCGTCCGTATTGCCCCAGTTGTTTTCTTCATTATGCTTCTGATTGTATGAATACAGATCGTGAAGCGTAAATCCGTCGTGACATGTAAGGAAGTTGACGGATGCATTGTGGCCTCTTACTTCGGGGATATAAAGGTCCGGCGATCCGCACATTCTCTTCGCTGCATCGCAGGCCTTACCCGCATCTCCTTTAAGGAAGGATCTCATATCATCCCTGTATCTTCCGTTCCACTCCGCCCATCTGTTCCATGAAGGGAATGTTCCTACCTGATACAGTCCGCCCGCATCCCACGCCTCCGCGATCAGCTTAACATTTCCCAGGATGGGGTCGTAAGCCAGGCTCTGCAGAAGAGGCGGCTTACTCATGGGCGATCCGTCCTCGTTTCTACCTAATATAGAAGCAAGATCGAATCTGAATCCGTCGATGTGATACGTGGTAACCCAGTACCTCAGGCAGTCCAATATAAAGTTCTGCACGATGGGGTGGTTACAGTTCAGCGTGTTTCCGCAGCCCGAGAAATTGTAGTAATATCCATCCGGCGTCAGCAGGTAGTAGATATTATTATCGATTCCCTTAAAACAAAACACCGGGCCGTGTTCGTTGCCTTCAGCCGTATGGTTAAACACAACGTCCAACAGGACTTCGATATCATTTTCATGACAGAGCTTAATGAGCTCTTTTAACTCCGTACCTTCCCTGTTGTACTCAACAGCCGAAGTGTAGCTGGTATTGGGCGAGAAGAAAGAGACCGTATTATATCCCCAATAATCCATCAGTTCTCTTCCGTAGAAATCCCTGTGATCCAAGGTTTCATCGAATTCGAAGATGGGCATGAGCTCAAGAGCGTTTACTCCCAGCTCCTTCAGATAAGGAAGCTTTTCCATGATTCCGGCAAAGGTTCCCGCCTTGTTACCGGTTCCGGATGACTTATCCTTGGTAAAGCCCCTGACATGCATCTCATAGATTATGAGATCTTCCATGGACTTATGCTTTCTGGTAAATCTTCCCCAGTCGAAATTGTTCTTAACAACTCTTGCTTTGTAGATCGAATCGTTATAGGTTCCCCACTTACTCTGACCCGTAACCGCCTTCGCATAAGGGTCAAGGATTATCTTATTCTTGTCGAAAATAAGACCCTTTGCGGGATCGTAAGGTCCGTCGAATCTGTATGCGTATTCGAAATCTTCGATATCAATGTCGAATACGATCATGGACCATACTTTACCTATTCGGTAGCTGTCGGGGAATGGAAGAACGGCATAGGGAACATTGCTCTCTCTTTTAAAAAGGAGCAGTTCGCAATAATATGCCTGATTAGAAGAAATGGTGAAATTTACGCCCGTGGGAATCGCCGTTGCGCCGTTTAGCTCATAGATACCGGGACGTACGCCGTATCCTGCGATGACATCATAAGGCTCCATGTGGATTTCTCCGAGATTGGAGATAGCCGCACGGACATCAGAAATATTATTGAATCTTTTGACCGCGTTATTGGTTTCGAGCGCAATTGATTTTTCGGCATCCGAAGATACCTTGACCGATGCCTTGGAGGCGGTCTTGGACGGGGTCTTTGTTATCCCTTTAGAGTTCTTTGAAGGGGTCTTCTTTCCTGTGCTTTCTGCCATGAAAAATCCTCCCATAAGAAACGTCCTACAGACCCAAATATTATAACACCTATTACCTAATTTGCATATATCGGGGCCTTGTGATAGTATCATGCGGTGCCTGAAATTTGATTTTGGGCAAGTAATTTTAAGGAGAAAATGAAAAAATGGACAAGAAACAGAAGAATTTGCTTATCGGCGTAGGAGTATTTGCAGCTCTTATCGTAATCGCGCTTATCATCTTCAACATGAATAAGCCCCAGGCTCAGCCCGCTCCCGCTGATGACACTCAGACCGAGGTTACCGATGAGACCGTGGATGGCGAGCAGACCGTAGCTGATGACACCGCAGCTGACGATCAGGCAGCTGACGATCAGAACACTGACGATACCGCTGCTGATGACACTGCTGACGATGCAGCTGCAGAGGGTTCCAAGAACATCATCATCGAGGTTAAGGATTCCGAAGGAAACGTAACCACTTATGAAGTTACCACTGATGCTGAGTTCCTCAGACAGGCTATGGACGAAGCAGAAGGCCTTACCTATGACGGATCCGACAGCGAGTTCGGAATGATGGTTGAGGTTGTAAACGGCGAGCAGGCAATCTATGCTGAAGACAACGCTTACTGGGCATTCTATGTAAACGGTGAGTACGGCAACTACGGCATTGATTCTCAGCCTGTTACCGACGGCGATACCTATTCAATCGTTTACGAAGCAGCTAACTAATCAGTGCATCCGGCAGGCTGCAGAGGCCTGCCGGTTTTTTATTATGAAAAAAGGATTCAGTATCAAGGACATCGCATATATAGGAATGGCCGTTGCGCTTATAGAAAGCTGCAAGATGGCACTTGCTTTCCTGCCTAACATCGAGCTCACATCATTCTGGCTCGTAATGTTCACACTTCTCATGGGCTGGAAGGCTCTTATCATCGTGCCGATTTTCGTAGCGATTGAAGCAAGCCTGTACGGTCCTCATGTCTGGGTCATCATGTACCTCTATGTATGGCCGATACTGATGCTGCTTACGATGAAGTTCCGCAAAAACGACATGGTGCTTTTCTGGGCACTGCTGTCCGGATTCTTCGGATTATTCTTCGGAGCATTGTGTACACCTGCACAGGTCATCTTCTTCATCCACCCCACTTCACTTGATATGGCACTTAAATCCGGCTTTGCGTGGTGGGTTGCAGGCATTCCTTATGACATCGCCCATGCGGCAGGAAACTTTACTTTGATGCTTGTTCTGTACAGGCCCATCCGCATAGCGGTAAACAAATTGAACACTTTTTCACATTGACGCATACGTGAAAAAACTATATATTATTGAAGTTGGCACAAGCCACAAGGAGAAGTATCGAAGCGGTCATAACGGGGCGCACTCGAAATGCGTTTGCCCTCCGGGGCACGAGGGTTCGAATCCCTCCTTCTCCGTCGGAAAAGGAAGTCCGTAAAACGGACTTCCTTTTTTCTATGCGAGCTTGTCATAAATCATTAAATTTCAATTTTCCTAATGCCGTCGGAGTAATTGCAAGTCCTTCTTTACCCGTCTCACGAAGGCACTCCGGAAGAAGACTCCCTATTCTTCTCATAGAATCTATCACTTCATCAGGCGGAATCTTACTTCTTATTCCCGCAATTGCCATCTGTGATGAAATAATAGCATTTACCGCACCCGATACATTTCTCTTAATGCAGGGAACTTCAACCAGTCCGCCGACAGGATCGCATGTAAGTCCCAGCATATTTTTAAGAGCTAAAGCCGCAGCATGAGCAATGGTTTCATTATCTCCGCCTTCCAAATAAGCTATGGCTCCTGCTGCCATTGCACTGGCAGATCCGATCTCTGCCTGGCATCCGCCTTTCGCTCCGGAGATTGCTGCGCTCTCTGCAAGCACTTCGCCAATTCCACCTGCCACATACAAAGCTTCAACTATTTTATCCTGCGACACTTTCTTCTCCTCTTCATAAGTGATCAGTACCGCTGGTATCACACCGCAAGATCCGGCTGTAGGAGCCGCAACGATTCTTTTCATGCAGGCATTCGATTCGCCCATCTTCACAGCCTTTTCCATTACCTTAGTAAGAAAATTACCGATAAGACGATTCTTTTGTTTGCGATATTCTTCCAGCAGCTTTCCGTCACCGCCGGCCATACCGCTGGCAGATCTTGCTGATGCATCATAATTAGAATCCGCCTCTTTCATCGCCGTATACATATATAGCATTTTCCGAAAAGATTCCTCTTTGGAAGTCCCGCTTTCTCTGCAGTCCTCATCCAAAATTATTTCCCAGAATAATTTGCCTTCTTTATCCGCTTCTCCGATTATTTCGGCCAGCGCTTTATAACTCATCGTTCTTTCTCCTCTTTATTCAAACTGTAGTACGTTACTTTCTCAACGCCTTCCAGATGTTTAAGCCATTGTATTGCCTGCTCAGGAATCTCCTGATCACATTCCAAAACCATGACTGCGTTTCCGCCTCTGTGTTCACGATACAATTGCATGGACGCTATATTTACGGACTTATGCGATAACATACTCGTAACTTCAGCCACATGCCCCGGCTGATCGTTGTTGTGTACAATAAGTGTAGGGTAATCTCCGGAGAAATTTGCAGATAGTCCGTCAATGCTTGCTATATTGATGATCGATCCACCTAAAGACTCCCCGACTATTTCCAGTCTTCTGTTTTCTCCCTCCAATTTCAAAAGCACCGAATTCGGATGCGCTTCTTTTAATGAAATACTTCCGAACTTTATTTCTATTCCCTGATCACATGCAAGTTTTAAACTGTCTGGTATTCTCGCATCGTCCGGGTTCATTCCCATCAGGCCTGCTACCAAAGCACGGTCCGTTCCATGCCCCTTACCGGTTGCATCGAAGGAACCGTACAACAGGATTTCCGCACTCTTTACAGGTTCTCCAAGCAGCTTCCGGGCCACATAACCTATTTTTACAGCTCCCGCCGTATGTGAACTAGAGGGACCGACCATAACCGGCCCGATAATATCAAAAAGCTGCATTGTTTTTTCTCCTCTGACTTTCCAAATCCTTCAGCCACATAGCTGCAGACGCATCACTCGGCATTCTCCAGTCACCGCGCGGAGACAGTGAAACCGATCCAACTTTAGGGCCATCAGGCAGACAACTGCGTTTAAACTGTTGAGTAAAAAATCTTCTGAAAAAATTCTCTGCCGCAGCGATAACTTTATCCTTGTCCAATTCAGGATATGCTTTGATAGCATAAGCTGCAGATCTTGCCGGTTCAAAACCATATCTGAGTGTGTAGAACAGGAAGAAATCATTAAGATCGTATTTGCCGATTTTATCTTCGGTTCGCTGGGCGATAGCTCCATTGTCACTTGGTGTTAGTTCCGGAGTTATCGGTGTTTCGCAAATGGATAAAAGTACTTCTTTTAGTTGCCCATCACTCATATTCGCATAAGCACTGCATATGAATTTAACAAGTGTTTTGGGAACGGATGAGTTTACGGAATACATGGACATATGATCACCGTTGTATGTACACCATCCGAGAGCAAGTTCCGACAAGTCACCCGTCCCGACTACGAGACCGTCTCTCATATTTGCCATATCCATCAAAATATATGTCCTCATTCTTGCCTGCGCATTTTCGTAAGTCACATCACCTTCTCCCTGATAGGACCGGTCATGTCCCAGTTGTGAAAGATGAAGATCAACTCCCTCTTCTATAGGAATCTCATGCTGTTCATCAGCAAAAAGTTCCATCAAACGCGAAGCATTATCATATGTTTCTTTGGATGTATTTCCGTGCTTTGGCATCGTCAATGCAATTATCCTGATATCGGGTACCAGCTTTTTTGCTTCAGCACAAACAATAAGGGCAAGAGTTGAATCAAGCCCGCCGGATATGCCGATAACCAGATTCTTAATACCCGTCGAACGAACTCTCGTAGCCAGTCCATTTGCCTGTATCTGAAGAATCTGTTTGCATCTCTTATTCCTGGTTGCATCATCTCTAGGAACAAAAGGATTTCTTTCGATGGGATAATCAAACTTTTTCAATAAATCCGATAAGGAATATATATCTAGTTCATCAGATCCGAGTGTGCCTATATGAACCGGTATTCGTCTGTATTCGGACGACACGGAAGTTTCAAAAGTATTCTGACGCTGCCTGTCATGCATGATCATTCCTAAATCCACAAGCGCTTTTTCTGCATGCGGGTATTCGGGAAAAACAGACTCACTCAGTATTTTCCCGCTCTGTGCGATTATGGAATGACCTGAAAAAACCAGATCGGTGCTGCTCTCACCGGTTCCTGATGATGCATATATGTAAGCGCAATAACATGCACCGCTTTGCTGACTGACAAGTTGCGAACGATACTCGCGTTTTCCAATCAGTTCATCGGAAGCGGACGGATTTACGATAATATTTGCTCCGGCTAAAGCCGCGTGATTACTCGGCTTATCGGGTATCCAGAGATCTTCGCATATCTCTGCTCCAAGAACCGCTCCCGACAAAGCATCTTCCGCCAATATGTCTGTTCCGAAGGGGATCTCCGTACCATCCAGGTATACTGTTTTTCCTTTTATGTCTCTGCCCGATGAAAACCATCTGCACTCATAGAACTCAGAGTAATTCGGAATGTATGTCTTAGGAATTAAAGCCTTTACCTCGCCTTGCGAAATAACAGCTGCGCAATTATACAGACTGTTACTGTATCTTATAGGCACTCCGACAACAACAAGCGCTTCGGTACTTTTGGTTTCGTCCGCAATAGCAAAAAGAGCAGAAGCCGAAGCTTCCAATATGAGATTGCTCAAAAAAAGATCCGCACAGGTATAGCCTGTTACCGATAATTCGGGAAAAACTATAATTCCGCAATCCGTAAGTGACCTGATCATTTCCGTTATCTGAGCGGTGTTATGATCAACATCCCCTACTTTTATATGTGGAATAGCCGTTGCAACCTGTATAATCTGATTCTTCATCTTTTCACCACAGCAAAAAGACGCTTCGGAAAAATTACCGAAACGTCTTTGCTTCATTTAATCTGTATAAATTGTTATGACAAATTATATTTTAGGTCATACCGGATGTCAATGATTTTGAATTTCTTTATCACTCTTCTTTCATAATTGCATCTATGCATTCGATACATGCATTTCTCATTCCGTTTTTTTCAAGAGTTACAACACCTTTTATTGTAAGTCCGCCCGGAGAGCAAACATCATCCTTAAGTACTCCCGGATGTTTTCCGGTAACCAGCTGAAGTTTTGCACTACCTGCCATGGTCTTGGCAATAAGGTTATATGCAATATCCCTCGGCAATCCATATTTTACTCCTGCATCGGCAAATGCTTCCATAATAAGGTCAAAAAATGCAGGACCGCATCCTGATATGGCTGTTCCGATACCCATAAGATTCTTAGGCATAGTAACGACAAGACCAAGGGTTCCAAAAATCCATCTTACTTCATCCAATTCATCCGGTCTGAGATTTCCCTCTTCTTCAAACAGGAATATTCCTTCTCCAACCATAGAAGGAGTATTGGGCATTACGCACTGGATCCTGACATCCTTTACAATCTCGGCATACATCCGGTATGTCCATCCTGCTGCAATTGAGATTATGGACTTTCCCGCCAGATCATCTTTGGTCTCTTCAAGCACTTCTTTTATTTGATCCGGTTTGCACGCCAATATAATAATGTCGGAAACGCGTACCAAAGCGGAAGCGGATTTTAAAGGAATAAAGCCAATCTCCTCTGCGTTTTTCAAAAGTTTATCCTGATTCGGCGCGTAGGCATACATCTGTGATCCTTCTACTTCACCGGATCCGATAAATCCGGATGCAAGTGCTTTTGCCATATTGCCCATACCTATAAATCCGATCTTACTCATATTATTCTCCTTTTAAATTCCGGTTAAAAAAGAAACCAACGGAATCGTTACTACCGACATAAGTGTTGTTAACGCAACTCCTTTTGATGCCAGCTCATAGTCTCCCTCATATCTTTGTGCAAGCATTGCGGTCATACTTCCAACAGGTGTGGCAAGTATTATCATACAAACTGCAAGAAGAAGTTTATCCAGTCCAAACAGTTTGAAAAACAAAACTCCGATGATTGGAATAACAATCTGTTTAATCAATGAAAAAATCAGTATCTTCTTTTCCAGAATCATTTCCTTGATCTTCATCTCAGACATGGAATCGCCTATCACCATCATCGACAGAGGCGCTGTCAATCCGCTCAAATAATTAACAATACTTTCAACAGTACCCGGAACCCTTACTTTACTCATATAAATGAACAAAGTTAAGATACATGCAATTACTCCGACGTTAAAAATCTTTTTCCATTGAATGCCTCCATGCTCATGATTGTTTTTTCTCATTGCACGGATTCCCCATGTATAGATCAAAACATTGTATGGAATTACGAAAAATGATGCATATAACAAAGCCTCACTGCCATACACTGCTGAGATCAAAGGAAAACCCATAAATCCGATATTCGAAAAAACCGTCATAACCCCGAAGGTTCCGTATTCACTTTTTTTCAACGCGAGCAATTTGACAAGAATAAATGAAAAAGCAATCAAAAATGTGTATACGCCAAGTGACAGTATGCATATCATCAAAAGACTTCTGCCTTCGATAACAACTTCTTTATTAATTCCGGATGACAGGATAAGAGCAGGATTTGCTACATTAACCACGATTCCGGATATAACTCTGCTGCCTTCATCATTTATGATATGAACCTTTCTGCATATATATCCGACCATCATGATAGCGAATAAAATTGCCATCTGATTTAAAAGGACCATAATCCCTCCTGTCATTTAAATTTAAGAACCTGCCGAAGCAGGTTCTTAATCAATTCCTATTTTACAAATCTGGAATAGTCGAGACTGCTGATATCAAAATCAGTACTCTCTCCCATAACAATATGTGCCATTTGCTTTCCGGTGAAAGGAGAGAAACAAATACCGTCTCCCTCGTGTCCGGCACAGATATAAAATCCCGGTACCGAATCTACATCGGATACGATAGGAAGATGATCGATAACAAAAGGTCTTACTCCGGAATAAGTTCTTATGCACTTAATGTCGGCAAGTTCGGGATAAAATCTCATTGCTCTCTCACAGATAGCCTTAACGGTTTCAATCTCCGTCCTGGTATCATAACCTCTGAACAATCTGTTACCGCCCACCAGCAAGTTACACGCCTTTGTATACTCAAGGTTAAATGCAATATTCTGATCTTCAACCAGCTTACTGACTTTTCTCTTAAAATTGATTCCGTCAAACTTAGACATCATATAACCATATTCAAGGATCTTATTATTACAGAGTCTTTCACATTTTTCGGAAACCAGATTTGTTCCTTTTCTGGGTTCAATGGGAATATCTATACCTACAAGCTTGCCTATTTCAGGTGCCCACACACCGGCACAGTTGATGATTCGCTTTGTCGAGATCCTGCCGTAGTTTGTATCGATGGACTCTACAGCATTTGTCTTGGGATCAAGATTGATTCCGGTGATGTCACAATAGGTCATGACTTCCATTCCGAGTTTTTTGCCTTCTTCTACGAAAGCAAAGCATACCTTATAGGGACTGACTGCAATACATCCTGAAGGCGGCGTATAAAGAGCTCCGAATATATCCTTTGAAATGTGAGGTTCCATTTCACACAGCTCTTTATTTTCAACCATTCTAAGAGGATATCCGTCTTCGTTTTGTTTCCTCATATACTCGGAAGCTGCTTCAAACTCAGGTTCTGTCTCGCATACGTACAGACATCCTTTTCTCTCAAACTCGAAATCAAAATCAAACTTCTTGGCCAGTTCTTCATAATAATCTATGCTGTACTGCCCCATCTTAGTATCTATTCCGGGTTGTTTATCACAGATCAGTCCGACAGCATCACAATGACTGGATGAACCGCTTGCAATATCGCCCTTTTCAAGTAACAAAGTTTTCAGTCCTCTGTCAGCAAGATGATAAGCAACCGATGTACCGATGGCACCTGCTCCGATGACCACAACATCATATACTAAAGACATATATGCACCCTCCTTCTTACTCTACAACTCCATTAGCCAGATCTCCGAAAGAGATAGGTCTGATCGGAGGTCTTGCTGATGAAGTGCCAACCTCCCAGGGCTTTGCTCCAAGTTCCTGTGCAAGGATCTGCTGTACCATTTTTTCACAGGTTCTTCCCTGGCAAAGTCCCATTCCCGCTCTGACACGTCTTTTTACCCCCACAACATCCTTTGCTCCCTGACGAATAGCTTCTTTTATTTCAGCCACCGTCACTTCTTCACAGCGACAAACGATCATATCATCACTAAAATATTCTGCCATAGTTTTATCCCAGCCTTTCTTATCAGTCTCTCCTATAAGCGTTTAATGCTTCTTACCTCATCGGCATATTCTTTAGGAATTTCTACGGTGACTACGGGTGTATGATCGAAGGCTGCGGGATTCATCACGTTTACAACCTTCGCATCGCATACCTCCTCTCCTTTTCTGTTAACAGCTGTAACTTCCATACCTTTCTCAGGAGTCGGCATATACTCATAAGGAAAAGCAACCGTTGCTGTATTTTCCGAATAAGCTTTGTTAACGATAAAGATAGCAAGTCCGGGACATTTGGAAACGCAGACTCCGCAACCCGTGCACTTATCATGAGAACAAGTCGGAAGATTCGTGATCGGATCCCCTATATGAATTGCTCCGAATCTGCAAGCAGCTTCACAGGGATTGCAGGGAATCTCCTGAACGCATTCGATAACGGCAACCGGCCCCTTCGCATAACGTTCATCAGAAGGCAATTTCTGAATCTGACTCAGTTCTTCATATTCCAGATAACCAGTATTGATCAATGCCATTTGACATCCCTCCTAATCCATTTCAACCGCTGCTACGACTTTCTCTTCGTATTCAGCAAGAATATTATTTTTTTCGATCTGTCTTCTCTCACCAAAAGGACCCATTCTCAGAGCTTCCAATCTCTTCCAGATCTCAATCCTCATTTTCTCCGCTTCTTTGGGTTCAATGAGTCCCAACGATTCAACTGCGGAAATACCGGCAATTCTTCCTTCTTCGAGTGCGGTATTTGCCTCTTCAACTCCTGTTGCATCGCCTGCTACATATACACCCTTTTTGGATGTTTCCATTTTGTCATTGTGAAGAGGAATAAATCCGCCAAAAGGTCCGTTGAAAGTAAGTCGGCATTTCTCAAGTTTGACCATATCCGTTGCAGGCTTAAGTCCTGCACCGATGGTAACGGTATCGGCTTCGATCTCTTTTTCGGTACCTGGAATGGGCTGAAACTTATCATCCACCTCGGCAATAACAACTTTACAAACTGTTCCGTCTTCTCCGGGAATCGCTTCAACAACGGTGTGTTTCGTATAAATCGGAACACCTGCGCGCCTAATCTTTGCTGCATGAACCGCATACCCTCCGATCTTGGGAGCGGCTTCAATAAGTGCAACCACATCACATCCGGCCTGCATAAGCTGATATGAAACGATCAGTCCTACATTTCCGGATCCGACCATTACAATTTTATTTCCGGGTTTTACGTGATTGACGTTGATCATTGTCTGTGCAGCTCCCGCACCCATAACACCGGGTGTGGTCCATCCCTTAAAGCGGACAACATTTTCGCTTGCGCCAGTTGCAATGATAACCTTCTTGGATTTAAGGGTTATGACTTCTTTTTCTCCTCCGTCGATACCTTTCTCTATTGCAATGAGATTACCGGGGAATGCACCGATGACTGTGCTCTGAAGCCAAATTTCAACGCCTGCTTTCTCTGCTTCATCAAGAAGCATCTTACCTATGTCAAAACCTCTTGTTCCGGAACGATGTGCACTTGATCCAAAGAATTTATGGATCTGCTTAAATAACTGTCCACCGGGTTTCATATTCAGATCTACCAATAATACATCTGCTCCTGCCTTTGCCGCTTCGATCGAAGCTGCAAGTCCGGCAGGGCCTGCTCCTACTACCAATACATCTCTTTCCAACATAATATTAACCGTCCCTTTCTCCCGATCCTTTTTGTCAGGTTATTTCAGTCCGTCCTGTGTCATTATCACCATGCCCTCTTTAACGGGAGTAATGCAGGTTCTGACATTTGCTTTTCCGTCAACAACCATCGAACAGTCCGAGCACTGTCCTATTCCGCAGAACAGTCCGCGTGGTTCATGTTTTTTAACTGTATAACGATTAACCTTTATGCCACTTGCGAGGAGTGCAGCAAGGATTGGTTCACCTTCATAAGCTTCGATTTCTTTGCCATCAACCGTAATCTTTACTTTCTTCTCTTTCTTATCAACATCAAGGATGCAATGCTGTTCCACTCTCACACACATACAGACACCTCTCTAATTATTTTCAATAATCCGGTCCCGACAATTAATTCACGCCGGAACCGGTTCAAGGAGCACTTTAAGTACTTCAGGCAATTACCGCCGTAAACTCCATCTCAACAAGACAACCGTCAACCATCTTTACACACTGGGTGCAGCATCTTGCAGGATAATTTCCTTCCTCAAAATATGTCTTGTAAACCTCATTCATCTCAGGAATAAGATTGATATCCGAGATGTAGATAGTTACTCTTCCGACATCTGCCATTGATGCTCCGGCCGCTTCAAGAACCGCCTTGGCATTCTCCATGGTTGCCTTAGTCTGCTCTTTCATTCCTCCGGGAACCATTTCGCCTGTAACATCTGTTCCAATCTGAGTTGTAAAGATCATATTTCCCATCTTTACACCGAGTGCATAAGGACCATGACACTCACCGCACTTCTCACTTGTAATCTGTACTCTGCTCATTTTTTATATCCTCCTGTTTTTGAAAATAATCAAAAGATGATGTTTACATCTTTGTTAACCAATGTTGTGGGAATAGTCTTTTCCGAGAAACGCTGAACCAGCTGCTTCAGCGCTCTTGCCCTTCCGTCATAGAATGAATCTTCTGAGATAAATGCTGCATGAGGTGTGATGACCACATTATCGAATTCGAATAATTCTGATGTTTCATTTGTCTCATCTTCAATTACATCAATGCCTGCACCTTTGATGGTTCCACTTCGAAGCGCCTCTACCAGTGCCGGTTCATCAACAACAGACCCTCTTGCGGTGTTGATAAGGAATGCTTCCTTTTTCATGAGCTTCAGCTCTTTTTCTCCGATAAGATGATATGTAACATCTTTTATAAGAGGACAATGAAGCGATACAAAATCTGATGTCTTAAGAAGATCTTCAAGGGTATCAGCCTTTTCACATCCGAACTCAGCCAGGTATTCGGCGGTTTTTGTCGGTGCGTATACCAGAATCTTCAACCCCAGCGCTTTCAATACAGGCACCATCTTCTTGGGAATTTCTCCGAAGAATACCATTCCGAATGTCTTACCGGTCAATCGATATGTCTTGTATCCGAGAAGCGGATCCCACTTACCGGATCTTACGGACTTATCATAGAAAGTAATCTTTCTTACAAGATCAATCATCATACCGATCGCATGGACCGAAACCTCTTCCGCACAAAATCCGGGAATATTGGTTACGGATATTCCGTGTGCGGTTGCACCTGCGATATCCACATTATTAAAACCGATGGATTGAAGTGAGACCTGCTTGAGGGTTGGACAATTGTCCATTACTTCGCTCGTGACCTGTTCATATTCAACGACAAGGCCTTCTGCCTGAACCTCATTAATGTGAGATATAAAATTTTTGGTCCCTTCCGAATCCTTGATCTCAATCAGTTCGATATCCTTAACTCCCCACTCTTCAAGAAGACTTTTTTCGTAATCAAGATTATCGTCAATGTTGTAATATAAAACCTTTGCCATTTTCACTCCCCCTTCCTTCAGATCGATGCCAGTGCTTCTGCCAATATTCCAAGGCCTTCATCAAGTTCTTCCTTGGTAACATTTAACGGTGTTGCAAATCTCATACCGTTTCCGTGAACACCGCAGTTTAATGTAAGAAGATGTCTCTTGAAACATTCCGCTTTGACCTTTGCCCAAATTTCAGGTGCCGGAGTTCCGTCTTCATACGCAAACTCGATTGCCGTCATAAGACCAAGACCTCTTACATCATAGATGATCGGATACTTCGCCTGTAACTTCTTAAGTTCGGAGCGGAGATATTCACCCATCTTGTTTACGTTCTCAAGAAGTGTTCCGTCTTCAAACTGTTCCAGTACTACGCATCCGGCAGCTGCCGCTACCGGGTTTCCTCCGAAAGTAGTACCGTGAGTTCCAACGGGCCATTTTGCTGCAATCTCAGGCTTAGTAAGCACTGCGCTCATAGGAAGACCGCCCGCAATCGCTTTACCGCAAGTCATGATATCGGGGATGACATCAAAGTGCTGTGATGCCCACATCTTGCCGGTTCTTCCGTAACCCGCCTGGATCTCATCATATATAAGAAGAATTCCGTTCTCATCGCATATCTTTCTGACTTCCTGCATGAAATCCTTGGGAGGAACAACATATCCTCCTTCTCCCATAACAGGTTCCATGTAGATATACGCAACGTCCTCGGGACAAACGATATATCTGAGAAGCTTCTTTAACTCAAAGAGTGAATACTCGCCTCTCTTATCGGGTGCGATTTCCGGAGGGCACAGATCACGTCCGGGATAGGGAGCAAAATACACATTTCCCATCAAGCCTTCATAATGTTTTCTATACTTGGAATTCGATCCGGTAATGGATGTCGCACCACATGTTCTTCCATGAAACGAACCCATGAATGCAATACCTGCAGATCTTCCCGTATATGACATTGCAAGCTTTAATGCAGAATCTGTTGCTTCAGCACCTCCGTTTGAAAAGAAAACAGAAGTCAAACCTTCAGGGGCAACACCAGCCAGTTTCTTAGCAAGTGTGAGCGTTGATTCATAGTTAACAAGGTTGAAAGAAGCGTTCACAAGATTGTCTGCTTGATCCTTAATTGCTTCTACGATAGGGTCAAAATTGTGACCCATGGCATTGACCGCAATTCCCTGAACAAAATCAAGATACTTGTCTCCGTTCACATCCCACAAGTAGCATCCCTTTGCTTTCTTTGCTATCAAATCCGTATGCTTGTAGAAAACGGGATTCAGATACTGCTTAAAATCCTCAAACTTCATCACTTCTGCCATAATCTTCACCTTGTCCTTTCGTTATATATTCATCAAACATCAATATGTTCTAATGATTTGCTTTCTCAAGAATTGCATATACATCTTCTCTTCTGACTTTTACAGGATTGACTGCGAGTAATCTGTAACCCATGGTTCCATCCACTATCGTGTCAAACATATCCGGAGTAACCGGTATATCCAGATCTTTGAGTGAATCAGGGATTCTGAGATCAAATGCCATTTTCCTGACTGCTTTTACCGACAACTCTGCAGCGTCTCTTTCGGATAATCCTTCTATGTTTTCTCCAAGAAGCTTGGCGATCTTTGCAAACTTTGCCGGGTTACCGGGGACATTCATCTCCATTACATAAGGAAGCAAAAGAGAATTTCCTATTCCGTGAGGTGTATGAGCAATTCCTCCCATTGCCTGGGATATTCCGTGTACTGCTCCGAGTCCTGCGTTAACCATCGCTGCAGCTCCCAATATGGAAGCTATGGCCATCTGACTTCTGGCCTCTATATTTGTCGGATTAAACATAGCGGTTCTAATATTCTTTCCGATCATCTCAATACATTTCTCAGCGTACATATCGCTTATAGGCTCAGCATTAAGTGATACATAAGCTTCAATGGCATGTGTCAGGGCATCCATTCCGGTACTTGCGGTGATCATGGGTGGCATACCTATATGCATTAACGGATCTACAATTGCAACCAGCGGCATCAAATATTCATGTGTAACCGAAAGCTTTATATTATTCTGATTGTCGGTAATGACAGACGCTGCGGTTACTTCAGATCCGGAACCTGCAGTTGTGGGAATCGCTATCAAAGGAAGAGGTCTGTTGGTTACGGTCTTTGTTCCTCCGAACAAGTACTCCCTTACGGATCCTTCATTTGTTGCAAGCATGCACATTGCTTTGCTTGTATCAATAGAGCTTCCTCCGCCTACTGCGATCACTCCGTCAGCTCCGGATTCAAGGAGAATGTCCTTAGCCTCATCAACAGCTTCAATAGGAGGATCCGCAATTGCTTCTGTAAACAGCACATAATCAACTTTCTGGGAATCAAGCCCTGCAATAAGATCCTTAAAGCCCTGAGTACTTGCAATTCCCCCATCGGTCACTACCATCACCTTTCGGATTCCGTACTGATCAAGAACAGGTTTGATATTTAATGAAGTCCCCTCACCGAATATGATTTTTGTAGGAAGCTTAAAAATAAAATCTTTCATCTCTTCACCTCGCATACTTACAATCCCAAATATGATTTTTGAATCTCTGAATCATTCATCAGATCTTTAGCATTGCCTTCTCGAACTATCTGACCGACTTCGATGATATAAGCTCTGTTTGCTGCGGTTAGAGCCATCTGTGCGTTCTGCTCTACCAGCAGGATAGTTGTATGCCGCTCTTTGTTTATCTGCCTTATGATATGAAAGACATCTTCAACAATAACCGGTGCTAGTCCCATGGATGGTTCATCCAGAAGCAGCAGTTTGGGCCTTGCCATTAACGCTCTTGCCATCGCAAGCATCTGTAACTCACCGCCTGACAATGTGCCACTGATCTGTTTCATTCTTTCCTTAAGTCTTGGAAACAGCTCATACACCCAATCCTTGTCTCTTTTTATTTCAGCTTTATCCTTTCTCAGAAACGCACCGATTTCGATATTCTCCGCTACGGTCAGAATTGGAAATATTCCCCTTCCTTCAGGTACCTGAGAAATTCCGGCTGACACAAGCTTGTAGCTCTCAGTACCTCCTATGCTCTTTCCGCAATACTCGATTTCTCCGCTCTTTGGTTTTAGCAGGCCTGATATAGTATGCATCGTAGTAGTCTTGCCGGCGCCGTTAGGTCCGATCAAAGCAACCGTTTCTCCTTCATCCACATGAAAAGACACATCTCTCAAAGCGGGAACCACTCCGTAATTTACAAATAAGTTTTTAACTTCAAGTACACTGCTCATACCAGGGCTCCTTTCCTATGATCCTTATTTATCCTCTTCGTCCTTAAACTCTCCGGAACCCAGATAAGCTTCAATGACACGTGGATTAGTCTGTATTTCTGCCGGGGTGCCCTCCGCAATTTTCTGACCATGATCAAGAACTATTATTCTGTCCGAGATTCCCATGACAAATTTCATATCATGTTCGATAATAAGTACCGTCACCTTCATTTCCTGGGTTATGTAATGAATAACATCGGTCAATTCCTCTTTTTCGAAATTATTCATTCCTGCACCGGGCTCATCCAGAAGCAGCAGTTTCGGCTTCGTAGCAAGACCTCTCGCAATCTCTAAAAGCCTTTGTTTTCCGTAGGGAAGTGATGTTGCCATTTCGGATTCCATCTCCTCAAGCCCTACTATTTTCAGAAGTTCCATGCACTCATCAACCACCTCACGTCGCTTCTTATTTGCTTTCCCGGGGCTAAGTACCGATTTTAATAAACTCTCATTCTGGCAATCCGGATGTGCTACAAGAACATTTTCAAGAACCGTCATACTCTTGATTAGTCTGATATTCTGAAACGTTCTGGCTATGCCAAGTCTTGTTCTTTCATGCGCTTTCAGATCCGTTATCTTATTGTGATCAAAAAAGATATTTCCTGAAGTGCATTTATAAACACCGGTAAGGAGATTGAACAGTGTTGTTTTACCTGCTCCGTTAGGTCCGATAAGGGATAATACTTCTCCCTTCTTCTGAACGAGGTTTACACTATCCACAGCCACAAGCCCGCCAAATTTAATTGTTACTTCTTTGGTTTCAATTATTGTATTCATAACCGACTGCCTCCTTAGCATATGTACAAAGCAGTTTATTTCTTTTTGTAATTCTCAAATGCTTTAATCTTGTATTCGTTAAGCATTCGACTTGATCTTGACCAAATCCCCTCAGGTCTGAAGATCATCATTACCACCATCAATGCTCCGTAGATTACCATTCTGTATTCGGAAAAAGCTCTTAATACTTCAGGAAGCGCAGTGAGAAGAACTGCCCCAAGGATTGAACCGGGAATAGAACCGATTCCTCCAAGCACAACCATTGAAACCATCTTGATCGATTCAGCGTAAGCAAATGATGTGGGAGATATCATTCCCATGTAAACCGCATAAAAGCTACCCATAAAAGCTGCCATTCCTCCTCCCAGTGCAAAACCGAGGAGTTTATACTTCTTAACATTTATTCCCAATGCGGTAGCAGCTATGTCATCTTCGTTAACAACGATCATCGCCATTCCAAAACCGGAATTATTAAAACGTTTCATAAATACAACAAACAGAATCACTATCAGTGCTACGAAATAGAAGTAAGCTTGCTTACTGCTGATAACGTATCCGAAGATAACCGGATCCGGAATGTTAGGGATTCCTGCAGGGCCTCTTGTGATGGATACTGAGTTTGTTAAGAACAGTCTGAAAACCTCACCGAAACCGAGAGTAATAACCGCCAAATAATCACCTCTTAATTTCAACGTTGGAAGACAAAGGAGCATTGCAAACCCGGAAGTAAAAGCCGTACTCAGGATCGTTGCCGGGAAGAAATTCATACCCGTTTGTGTCATCAACAGTGTCGTGATATAGGCGCCCATTCCATACAGGCAAACATGTCCCAGAGAAAACTGACCGGACCATCCGATTATCATGTTCAGTGATAATGTCAGGCAGGCGTAAATGCTGCACAGAATAACAATATGAAGAATGTAATTATCCGTGATGATATATGGTGCCGACACGATCAGACCAATAAGTGCAATCAGGAAAATCATCTTCTGCCACTTTGTAAACCTGATACTTTTAATTGTCTTCAATAAATCTTTAACTTTATTCATATGATCACCCTCATTTAACCGGAGCACCGTCTATACTTTATCGATATGCTTTGCTCCCATAAGTCCGGAAGGTCTGACAACAAGGATTAATATCATTACGAAAAACGCAAACGCATCTCTGTATGCAGATGAGATATATCCTGCGCCAAGGCTTTCGATAGTTCCGATTATGAATCCTCCAAACACAGCTCCCGGAATCGATCCTATTCCTCCGAGAATCGCTGCCGCAAACGCTTTCATTCCCAACAGATATCCCATTGTCGGATATACTGCACTGTAATAAACACCTATAAGAATTCCTGCAACGCCCGCCATAAAAGCTCCCACTCCGAATGTTCCGGATATGATAAGATTTGTGTTAATACCCATGAGCTTGGCATTATCTACACTGACCGAGCATGCTCGCATTGCAATTCCGATTTTTGTTCTATATACGAGGATGTAAAGGATCAAAAGCATTACCGAAGTAACGACCAGAATCAGGATCTGAAGATTGGTTATTGTAAAACCGCTAAAAGAAAATGACTTAGATTCGATTGCCTTGAACTGTCTTGTTCCGCTTCCGAAAATGAGCTGAGCAAGATTCTGAAGAAACGTCGACATACCCAGTGCGCTTACCAAAACTGCCATTTTACGATTCCCTGATTTTATCGGACGATACGCCACTCTTTCAACCGACATGCCAAGGACGGAAGCAAATAATGCAACGAGCAAAACCATCGCAAATACCGGCATCTTTAAATATGTAGTAAGAAGTAATCCTATAAAAGTTGCAAACATGAGTACATCGGCGTGTGCCCAGTTTACAATTTGTAATACTCCGTAAACCATCGAGTATCCGAGCGCGACCATAGCATATATCCCGCCTACTATAATTCCGTTCAACAAATGCTGGAAAAACATATGATCACCTCCTACACAGATTTTTTCTCGTCATATAATTCTTTGATAATCTTTACGCATTTATCTCTTCCCAAATATCCTGAGTTAAGACATATGTCGTAATTAATCGGATTGTTCCAAACGCTTCCGCCTGTGTAGTACTTGTAGTAGTCGGATCTATATTTGTCCGTCTTGTTGATCATTCGAATCGCTTCCATTTCGCCGACTCCCATTCTTTCAACGATTGAACTGACGCAATAGCTCATTGGTGCATCTATATAAACCTTAATGGTATTTTTCTTATCCCTTAAAATATAATCAGCGCATTTTCCGACAATGATACAGCTTTCAGTCTTTGCCAACTCTTCAATTACTTCACGCTGCAGATAGAACAGATTATTATCATGTATAAATTTTCTGTCAGAAGGTTCAACCTTATAATTAACCGGAACCGATCCGACCATTTTCCTAAGGAAGGAAATCTTTACTCTCTCATCCGTCTCCTCGAACAACTCTTTACTTATTCCGCTTTTATCCGAAGCAAGACTTAAGATCTCTTTTTCATAACAAGGTATATCAAGCAGTTTAGATAACCTAACGCCTATATCTTTTCCCCCGCTACCAAAGCCTCTGGCAATTGTAATGATCACGTTTTTCATACCGATCACCTCTTCTCTAAATAAATCCCTCGTACGGCTTCTGGGCTACCGCTGAATGAAGCCACTTGATCAATGTTATAAAATCGAAAACCGGCAACCCTGTTTCTCTCTGGATTGAAGAAGCATATGGAGGCATATCACTGCATTCAAGAAGTATGGCTGCCACATCATCATGTTCACTGACTGCTTCAATCGCTTTCCCAACTACATCGGCTCTTGCAAGACTGTTATCCCATTCTCCCCAATTCTTGATCACACATGAAAAGTTATCCGATGATGCAAGATCTTTTATTACGAGACGCTCTTTCATCTCTTTTGTGATTCCACAGTTTATAAGTAATCTCTCCGTTATGGATTTTTCATCTGCGGTCAAAATCGCAAGCTTTTGATTTGGCTTTATAAGTGAAAGAACCCACGGTACCTGCATTAAACTGGAAAGAGCTACCGGAACATCAAACATGCCTGAGATCGATTTCTGATAATTTCCAAAAAATCCGCATGCGCCGCTTATTGCCCTAACGCCTTCTTTGACCAGTTGTCTGCACGCTTCTTCAATAGCACTCTGAACCTTGTCGTCACAGGCAAACAATTCATCACAATTAATGTTTTTGACCGGGATCATTCGTACCGGAAAAGGATATGTACTTGCATTTACAACATTTCCGGGCATCAGCGGATAATAAACGTCTTCTATGTAGACAACTCCTATCGGATACCCTCCAATGTTTTGCCCTTTTTTCATCTTCACGACGACATCGTCATTGTTAGAATTCAAAAATCCATATTGATAATTCTTCTCCATAATCCCTCCGGATCACCCGGGGAAGTTTTCCTTCCCCGGATTTACACGTATGTTTTTTAACCAAGCTTATTCAATATGTACAAACTTTCCGTCAATGATCTCGAACATAAGCTCTTCTTTTGCACTGTTACAATTCTCAAAAGTGTAAGTTCCGCAGACACCTTCATAAGTAATTACCGAGATCTGTTCATTAATACTTTCTCTGGTTAATTCTCCGTCACAATTCTTCATTGCTTCGATTACAATCATGGTTGCATCATATGCGGATGCGGCCCAGTTACCGGGTTCATATCCATACTCAGCCTTGAATGCCTCAACAAAATCCTTTGCTTTTTCAGAAAGTTCATTATCAAATTCACCCTGAACATATACGCCGTCAGTATCGTATCCGAGAAGTGCAGGAGCATATCCGCCGTTACCGCAAAGGATCAACATGTCTCCGCATCCGTAATCATCTCTCTGGTCACAAATGAGTCCCTGCTCAGTTACACAACCTGCAATAAAGATTGCCTCTGCTCCTGATGCTCCGGTTGCGGTAAGCTGTGTGGAATAATCAACTGTCTCGCCATAAACATAGGTCTGAACGGTTACAACTTCGATACCAAGTTCTTCGCACTTTGCCTGGAAAGGTTCTGCAATTCCCAATCCGTAATCATCATTCTCGTAGAAAAGCGCTACCTTGGTGATCCCCTTTCCGCTTAAGAATTCTGCCGCATATGATCCGCAGTCGGAATCATTGGGAGCGGTTCTATAGAAGTATTCACTACATCCTGTAAGTGCGGGAGTAGTAGCTACGGGGCTGATTGCCGGAAGATTGCCGCTCTTATATATATCAACCTGAGCCAACATACATGAACTGTTATAGGAAGATACAACTGCGAGGATTTCATCCTTATCTACGAACTTATTTGCAATAGATGCTGCTGATGTGGGTGAACCTTCATCGTCCTCCTGAACAAGTGCTATCTCTCTTCCGTTAATTCCTCCTGCTTCGTTAGCCTGCTTGATTGCCAGATTAATCGCATCAACGCAGGTCTGGCCATCTGCTGCTATGGTTCCGGTAAGTGGGAAAGAAGCACCGATCACAATCTTCTCATCAGTAGATCCTGCACTTGATGATCCGGAAGGAGTGACACCTCCGGTTCCTCCTGCAGAACCTGTATCTCCGCATCCCGAAAGCATAAGTGCAGCAGCAGCGATTAATGCATATGCTTTCATTAATCCATTTCGTCTTTTCATAATTGTTACCTCCTCTTCTTATAGGGCTTTCTATAATACAAAAGGCGCATTCCCAAATCTCAACTTGGTAATGCGCCTTTGCATTTGTGTCAGTTCTTAATTTCTTAGTTGCATTATAGATATCAAATTGCAATTTGTAAAAGTTTGTTTTAGAATGTTAGCCATAACGTTTTGTTATATTTTATATGGAGCGTTTTCCTATGTTAGATATTAAAAAATGTGAAGTTATAATAACTATCGCTGAAGAAAAGAATCTCACCAGAGCAGCAGAAAAGTTGGGTTATACTCAGCCGGGAATAAGCAGCATAGTCAGAAAGATTGAATCGGAAGTCGGATTTCCGATCTTCAACCGTCATCATAACGGAATGACATTGACCAAAGAAGCAGAAAGACTGTTACCTCAAGTACAGACTATCATCGCAAATTATAAATCAATCGAAGAGACCGTTTCGAATATTAAAGGAATCAATGAAGGTCATATAAACGTCGGTTCATACAGTAGTATGTCCATAACATATCTGACATCATGGATTGAAGGTTTTAATAAACTTTATCCCAATATTACATTTTCAATTATCGAGGGAGGATACTCAGATCTGGAAGAAGGATTGGATTCATATAACCTTGACATGGCATTATTAAGCCGTCAGCCGTGGCACAGCTATTCATGGACTCCGCTTATCGATGATGAAGTATTTGCTATTCTTCCAAGAGATACGAAATTTCCCAGAAAGAGTGTTACATTCAAAGATTTTAATAACGTACCTTTGATATACCACGAGAAAGGATCTGACCCGGACGTAGAAAGAATCCTGGCCATTCTTGAAAACAAAGGAATTAAACCCGATTACAAATATTGTATTTCTTTTGACCGTACGATGATGTCAATGATCGAACACCATCTCGGGTACGGAATACTTTCGGAGTTGATTGCGAAATATTACCACGGAAAGATCAAATGTCTTCCATTCAATCCTCCGATTTACAGAAAACTGGGAATAGCCACCAGAAAGGATCTGCTGCATTCTCCTGTTGTAGAATTATTTATAGATTATTGCCGCAGACACATATAATGCATCACAAAATGCTCTCTATATCTGTACCCATTTTTACAGGCAATTCTTCACTCGAAGACATCGCTTTATCAAATCTGTGTTTTGTTAAGACAACTATTGATGATCCGCCGTATTCGAAATACCCTTTTTCCTCACCCTTGCGTACTTCATCTCCGGCTACATAACCTTTATTTGAGATCTTGCCTACAAGTAGCGCACCGACTTCCATCTGTACTATTTTTCCGTATTCTTCGGAATCAATAACCGCATACTCTCTCGAGTTTTGTATGAATACCGGAAACGTTTCGTGACATACAGGCTTTACCGAATGAAGTATTCCCTGAATAAATATTGTATCTATGATCTTCCCGGATGCGCAGAATACATACCTGTGATAATGGGAAGGTGTCAGTCTGAATATCAAGGCAGTTCCGCCGATGAATTCACCGGCCAGGCTTTCATTACCGAGAAGTTCTTTCAGTGAATAGGAAGTATTTTTGATATTAAAAACGCTTGTCTCACTGATATCGGATACGGTTAAAAGTCCGTCACTTGGGCATATAAATGCGCTGTCACTTATCGCCCTCTTTCCCGGTTTTATTTTCCTGGTAAAGAAGTCGTTAAAAGACCTGAATCTGCCTTCAGGTACAATGTAGTCTTCTATATCTATGTTGTTTTTCTTGATAAAAGAGGGAACAAACGTGGCAGACATCCTTGAGGATAAGATCTTTGCCGCGCGTTTGGAAACTTTAGGATTAACAAGACCTTTCAGAATAAATCTTCCTACAGGTGTCTTGTAGAGAAAATCAATTGTAAGGCTTTCACTCATAAAAGATCGGCTCCGGCCATGAGGAAAATCTTGAAAAATTCTGCAAGCCCGATAGCAATCATCACTAGCTTTCCGATCATCTTGGGCTTTCTTATCTCAACTCCGCTGACAAATCCGATGGTTACTATAACCATAAGTGCCAGATAGCCGAATGCATCCATCAACTGAAAACGTTCCTTGATCAGATACAGAAGAGGAAGAAGCAGTGCAATTGTGGTTACGGGAACTCCGAGAAAATATTCTCTTGCTCCGTCAGTTGTCTTCTGTCTTTCAAGTTCCTGTACGTTGTAATATGCAAGGCGGATAAGAGCACACAGTACGTATGCTGCACCGATGAACCCGGCAACTACAGTCTGACCTGAGATCATATATACAAATATAGCAGGAAGTACGCCGAAGCTTACAAGATCGCTGAGTGAGTCAATCTCAATTCCGAAATGCTTCTCATAGCTGTTTCTTTCTTTAGTGCATGCAACACTGCCGTCAAACATATCACAGATTCCCGAACACATAAGACACAGAATACTGCCGATGTAGTTTTCTCTGATTGCATCCAAAATGCCGGTAAATGCAAACAGCATTCCCATATATGTAAGAACGACCGTATAATTATAAAAGCCGATTATTCTTTTCTTATCCATTATTCTTCCCTTTGTCTGACTAAGCTAAAGCATTCAAATTATAGCGCCAGACGCCGTAAAAGTCCAATTTTCAGACAATTCTTTCATGTTTGGAGCTATATGTATACAAAAAAAGCCGGGAGCATAGCTCCCGGTTTTACATAATCTCTTATATCAGATCATTTTGGAATCTGGATAAGTGCTCATACGGCAGAATCAGCCTGCCGCGGTATAATCCGCAACCATCATTTACCAGACTATTGTCCGCAGCACCGAACATGTTTACATCAATCTTACTCAGATCAAGCTTCTGAAGAAGCATTCCTCTTTCATATGCATCATCAAAATACTTGTTTTCTCCTACAGGGATTTCTTCTCTTCTGGCACGGTCGCTTTCCTGTTTTTTCTCATATCCCAAATGATTTGCAAGTCCGATCTCCGCATTATCATCCATCTCCTTGGTCCTGATCTGCACTTCGATATTACTTCGCGAAGTATTGTCAAAGAATGCTATATGAAGAGACCTGTAATCATTATCACCGGGATTCTCTATATAGTCCCTGTAATACTGCTTGTAGGGATCCGCAACCCTCGAACTGATTGTCTCAAGTCCGGATATTTCCGGTTTAAACCCTCTTTCTTCCAGAAAGTCAGGAAGCGCGTCTGCTATTTCGTACAGATACTCGAGTTCCATATCATACTTATCGTCACCAAGTTTCAAATGACATTTTGGAAGTGATAGAACTATCCGGTATGCGATAAAATCCTTGATCCTTCCTATTCTGTCCTTAATCTCAGCCTCCGACGGATAACCACCGGTCTTACAGTGATAGTCATATATGTATTCAACTATCTTACCGTTAATCTTCTCTTCAAGCCTGATAAGGGATTTGATCCTTCCTTTGAAAGTAAATGCAAGGAAGGGATAACGGTCCGCCATATATCTGTAGAACTCTCTTATCTTCTGAGACTGAGCCGTCAGGAAATCATTATGCTCCAGAAGATCTATCATTAAGAGAAGCAAATTGCTGTGTGCAAGATCGACACCGTTGTTATTATCTATCGCGCTCTGTTTAAGATCCCGCGAATAACAATGAAGAATCTTTACTACCGTATCTCCGTTATACAAATAATCGTTCAGTGAAATCATACTATACCCCTATTCCATAAAACAAAGTATCCGTTCTTTTTTCATATCGTTACACAATCTGAAATCCATTCCGGATACGTCCAATACCTTTACAATACTTTTAAGTTCTTCCTCATGCCTGTCAAATCCCGTTATCACTTTGTCGCATCTTTCCAGAAGTTCCGGATGATAATGGATCGTCTTTTCGTTTTCGAAGATTGCATTATACAAAATTCCCGCTTCAACAAGATCCTGGAAGAAGTGACTTCCGTATGACAGTTCGGGATTATAACCGGCCCTTGAATCCGATATCTCACATATCGCATTAAATTCGCTTATATCGGAAAAGAGAGCGGGCACGCCGAGTTCGGGCGATGATGTTCCGATCCTTCCCGGCGACATAAGAAGCATCTTCTTATTCTTACCCCTCATTGCCCAGTTGAGTTTACCCACAGCCTGTGCTACCCGGTACTTATCCTTGTATGGCATGTTGTAATATCCTACGGGATCTATCATCACTATCACATCAAGCTTCTCATAACGGGACAGTCCCATCGAAGAGCCTTTGCACTCAAACAGGATCTTGCTTTCTTCGACATCCTCCGGAAGCTCGGCTTCTTCCGTATCATGGAAAACCTGAAGGGGTCTGCACTGAAGAAGGTTAATGACATAGTCGCCGTCTTCGGATAAGTTGACGGTAAATTCAGTATCTACGGGATAATCGTACTCTTTTTGGATTGCGGAAAGAATCTCACGCATCTTTATCATGAGGTCTTCTTTTTCAACGATTCCCTGACAGGATACGAATTCGATGTCCCTGGATTGTCCTCTTTCCCTGAAGATTCTCTCAGTATCAAAGTCATGTTCAAAGAGAAGCTTTTTCATGAATGCGGGAAGATAAGGTTTTACAACGTCGGGATCAACCTGCTCGAGTTTTCTCGATGCCCTGTTCATAAGCTCAAGTTTCTTCTGCGAATACTGATGCTTCTCAGTACAATTCCTTGCGTTTGTGGCTTTCGGTTTATCGAGACTTACAAGCCTGGGGTAGGATCCCTCCGTTCTGTCCACAGCAGATGTTCCGAGGCCCATCACAAGCCTGAGCATCCCCGCATCCGGATCAAGTTCATCCATAAATCTGTAAGGACTGTATGAATAACCCACGCCCGCGACGCAGGGCATGTAATACTCACCGTAATACGATCCCGAAACTCTCTGAACAAGAAGAGCCATTTGCTCATCCCTTGCCTGAAGCCCTCTTCTGCTCCTGTAATCGAGAGCGGATTTACTCATCGTGCTCGCATAAACTGTTCTTATGGCATTTTCCAGTTCTTCGAGTCTGTGATCCATATCCCCCGAATTGGAACAGAAGACCGATTCATATTTCCCCGCGAATGCATTTCCGAATCCGTCTTCAAGAATAGAACTGGATCTTACTATGATTGGATCCTGTCCGTAATACTCCAGGAGCTTAACAAACTGCTCTTCCATCTCACCGGAAAACTTTCCGGCAAGAAGCCTTTCGGAGAATTCCTCCGCCAGTGAAAAATACTCTTCCTTGCTGCGCTGTCTTATCCTGAGATCCCAGAAATCATTTTCAACTATGAAAGAATAAAACACATCGGAGCCTATGTAGAAGGAATCATGAGGTTCAAGTTTCTTATAAATATCCGGGCATTTGTTTTCAAGAATCTTTCTTGCAAGAAGCATGCCGCAAGCTTTACCGCCGATCATACCCGTGCCTATCATGCGCTTTCTTACTGCGAGATAATCACGTGGTTTGAAATTGGACTTGATCATCTCACGCATTCTCTCATCACGGGACATCATGATGTTGCACATACGGTGACAACTCTCCGTAACCTCCATTCCGTTTTCATACATGGACTCTGTCAGGTTAAAGAACCTGTCCCAGCTGTCCATATTTCCCCTGTCCGGTGAAGATGCGTTCTCACCCAGAACCTGATAAAATCTGCTGGCCATAACTCCGTCCAGTATCGGCTTAAAGTCACCGGTTTTCGGATTATACAGATGGGGCAGATACATTGTCTCGGAATATCTGTTCCATACTTTATCCGGACGCACATATACATTTTCGCTGTCCGCATACACATCGAGAAACAGCTGCGTGGTATCCCTTATCTTGGCTATCGCCTGAAAAGAATGCTTGCCTCTTATAAGTGGGAAAAATGCAACGGTATCCAGAATAAACAGATACGGACAAGTTACCCTGAAGAAATTTCCCATCATCAGATCTGTCGCCCATGCGGTCTGCAGTTCGGATAGACAATCAAATACATAGAAAGCATCCCTGCCTTCACGTCTGATATGCTCATGTATCTCAACCGTGAAGTTTTCAAATCTGTGATTAAGCTCGACATTTATTATCTTTAAACCGTCCTGTTCTTCCAGAAGAGGCTCATGTGACGCAAAGCGAAAATATATCAGATTCCTGTTGTCACGAATGGCCTGATTCACATAAGGCTTCATGAACAGTTTGAACTGTTCCAGATCATCGACGCGCCATACAACATTGTCGCCGAGACGTATATTGTCAAAGTTAACATCCATTTGCGGTATTCCCGACAACACTCTGTCAAACGCAGCCATTTCGTTCTCCTTTCCGAATCCGATAAAAAAAGACAAAGGCGTCCTGTTACAGACGCCTTTGCCTTAAAATCATCATACTATAATGTTATTCGTTTTTCCAGCATGGATTGGGCTTATTTCTCTCCGTCATCCATCTCAAAGTCATAAAAGCCGCCGATCACGATGCCGGAATCTTCATTTATTTTAATTTCTGTACTGACTCTTACCGCATTCTCATAATCCGGAACAGGGCTGTTCTCATATACATAACCGGTGGGTGCGGAGAGATAAATCTTCCCGTCTTTAAATTCGATGTCAATTATATCGGACCATACGATATCCTGAAGTTCATCATGTCTGTCAAAGTTCTCGATTGTTATGCCATCCCATCTGCTGACGTACGCCGGAAGTATTTCATATACATAGAATTTTCCGGAAGAAATATCATAATAATATCCGATATGTTCATCAAGATAATCTGCAAAGTACTGACTGTCATATCTTGTAAGCTTATAGTCATTTCCGTCTTTTTCGACAATGCAAAGTCCATACTGAGATATTCCTGTACCGGTTCCTTCGCATTCTGCGATTATATATTCATCTTCTCCGTCGCCGTCGATATCCAGCTTCTCTATAGAAGGTCCGTACATACCCATGGCGATTTCTATCGGAATCTCGGTATCGCCGTCCACTATCTTCGAAGACATATCGGAATAGTCCTGAAGGATGTAGACGCTTTTATCCGAGTTGTAATAACGTGCTAAATAAATATCGCCGAAAGGTGATTCGATCTCATCAGATACTTGTTGATCGTCTTGGTTGTTATATACCACCAGGAAATCCTGAGGCTCATCCATGAAGTACAAGCGAAGCGCAAGGTGAGGACCTGTGGAGTGCCCGGTAGATCCGAGAGTGCCGATCTGCTGACCTGTGCTTACTGCGTCGCCTGCTTTAACCTGCACTTCATCCAGGTGGCAGTATGTAATCTTAATATCACCTGCTTCCAGGACAATGTAATTTCCGTCTTTATCATCAAATCCTGTTTCGGTGATGGTTCCTGCTGTTACGGCATATATGGGATCTCCGATCTCTCCTGCGAAATCAACCTCAGGATGGTAATGCTCCTCATCAAGACTGAACTGTGCCGTTATGACCTCCTTATCAGTAGGCCATACATATACGCTGGGATCAAGCTCTACTACTTCAGGGTATTCACCGAGAGGATTTTCACCAAGGATGAATTCATCACCATCACTCAGCTTAACAATGTTGAAGTTATCGGATCCTTCGAAGGAGTAATACAGTTTGTCGCCTGAGACGAGGAACATATTAACTCTTTCGGTTCCCGTAAATTCTGCATTATCAGTCATGGTAAGAACGCCGCCTTCTATGGAATATGTACCCATTCCGAGAAAACTGCTGATCGGAGTCTCACTCCATGTATAAGTTCCGTCCGGAGAAAAACGTATACTGAAATCTATCATATTATCTGTATCCATTCCTGCTCCGGTATAATAATTTCCACTGTAATAATATATTCTTTCTTCATCAAAAACAGTGACTTCAGCGTCTGAAGCGGTCTGGGTTTCAGGTGAAGATACAGCGGGATCAGTCTCATCTTTACTGGGATTTGTCAGGAAGCAAACAGCCAGGATCACGCACACCGCAAGCGAAGCTATGATAATCCAGAACGCAGGCTTCTTGTAATTAAGGACATTCTTTATCCTCATCTTCACACCGGTTTCTCCGAAAGCAACAGGGCATGCTGCGATCCTTCTTCTCTGAACGCTGCAATTAAGCAGTGCCTGAGAATATGCAGCCATGTAATCGGCTGTTTTATTACGTATCACTCTCTCATCGCAAGCAGATTCAATATCCCTGCACAGAAGGATATATGCGATCCAGCTTAAGGGATTGAACCAGTATACGGACAACAGAGCGAATCCGAGAGGCTTCCAGATATAATCACGTCTTTGTATATGCGCCCTCTCGTGAGCAAGTACCAGTTCACGGGTTTCGCTGTCCATTCCGGAAGGCACATATATAATGGGACGAAGTATACCGAGTATGAACGGTGATTTTACTTCATCGCATTCCATTATTCCCTTTTCCAAAAGAGCAGCTTCTCTTACGCTTCTTCTTACCTTCAGATAGCTGATAAAGGCATATACCAGCATTGCCAGAATTCCGATCACCCATACATAACATGCAACCGCAACAACAACCTGCATCGGATTGACACTTGAGCCTTCGGCCGGAGCCATGGCCGTTTCCATTACCGGATTAACCGCACTGTTGAATGCATATATTCCCGAATCGATATGAGGATGATTTTCCATTTCTATATCAGCAGGAATCACCTCACTGCTGGGAAGAAGGCTCATTGCACTCTCAAGCGAAAAAGGAACCACAAGTCTTAAGGCAACCAGCGCCCAAAGAACACATGATATCCACTTCGGTGCCTTTTTAAGGAGAAGTCTTACAGCCACTACGGCAAGTATCAGCCATGATGCACTGTATGACAGATTTATTATTTTCAGGAAGATTGCACTCATCATTTCTTTCCCTTCTTAAACTCATCGATCATTTTCTGAATCTCATCCACTTCCGCATTTGATAATTTCTTGCGGGATGTAAATGCGGCGATAAACGCAGGAAGCGATCCTTCATAAGAATCCTCAATAATCTGCTCACTCTTAGCCGAGTAAAAATCATCTCTGGTCATCAGTGTCGTTACAACGCCGTCTTCATTTCGAAGCAGACCCTTTTCACACAACTTCCTGAGCACCGTATATGTCGTGGGCTTCTTCCATCCAAGCTCTTTCTCACACACCTTAACAAGATCTCCCGATCCTATCGGTTCATTTGCCCATACAATATCGGCAAATCTCTCCTGTACAGCTCCAAGTTCTATATCTTTCATAACAATACCTCATTGGTTTATTCCGATAAACTAAAACCAGTTTATCCCGATAAACCAAATTTGTCAACCGGATATATTGGCACACAAAAAACCGGAAGCACAAGCTTCCGGTTTTATCTTATTCCCAAATACTTATTTTCTTCTTACAGGCCTTCCCTTTTCATTCAGCTCATACTTCTGAGCAAAATCAGGATTCAAAGCAGCAATTCTGTCATACTCATCGGGATGTGTCAGAACATACTGGAAAGCAACTCCCGCTTTGGTCTTGATGTTTTCCTCGGACCACTTCTCTGCAAGCTGGTCGGTCAGTTTCCTGCCTACATAGATAAACAGAAAAAGTGCAAGTGCTGCCAGGACAACACAAAGTGCGATACCAAGTACTTTGTTCTCAATCATTGCAACTGCAACGACTGCTCCGATTCCGGCAAGATAACCTCCGATATTAGCCAGGACAGAGATCATGGTTGCCTTAGTCGAATAAGGATAGTTCCTGTAGTAAAAAACCATAGTGCAAAAAATCCTCCTCAAGTAAGTAAATATTTAACCTACAGCCGAGCTTTTGCAAAATGCCATGAATTCATGTTCGGGCATGGGTTTCGCATAATAGAATCCCTGAATATACTCACAGCCCATGTCAGAGAACCACTTTGCTTTTTCCTCATCCTCAACGCCTTCAACAACTATCTCGGCACCGAGACTCTTAAGCAAGCTGATGGTCTGACTCATTATATCATAACTTCTCTTATCTACAAGTCCGTCAACAAGTGACTTATCAAGCTTGATTATTCTGTACGGGAAGCTCATGACACGGCTGAGATTTGAATAACCCGAGCCGTAATCATCAAGCGAGAATCCGTTACCGTTGGTGGTAATATCTCTCATGGTTCTGAGAACTGCATCTGCGAGATAATCCGACGCGGTCTCGGTAATCTCAAAGTTGATCCTGTTGGGGTCTATTTTATATTCTTCGAGAATCTCTTTGATCTTGTCAGCCATGTTTGACTGCATGCACTGAACAACCGAAAGATTTACCTCGACAAATTTAATTCCTGTATTGGCCAGATCACCTTCTGAGATGAGCCTGCACACATCCTTTATTACGAATTCTCCGATCTGAAGGATGCTTCCGCTCTTCTCTGCTGCGGGGATAAACAGTGCAGGTGATATAAATCCGAGCTGTTCGTCCTTAAGCCTGATAAGTGCCTCGGCAGATACGAACTTCTCATCCTTTGTTGAATAGATGGGCTGATAGTACATCTCGAATTTATTGTTCTTGATGGCATCGGTAATGATCCTGTCGAGATTATTCTTTACTACGAAATCCTTCTCAGGAGCCATCTCGGAATACCTGACATATTTATTCCTCGGGACGGCACTGTCATAGGTTTCGGATAATTTAACCAGCTGATTTTCATTACTTATCTCGTTGGGAATTACTACGCCGCAGATAGCAAAATCAAGTTTGAGACGGATTCCGTCTACAACAAACAGGTCTCTTAATCTGGGGATCATCTCACATGCGGTCTTTTCGATTTCTTCAAGATGGTATTTTCCGCGTACTACATATGCGAAGAGTCCGTTCTTAAGGTAGTACAGACTGATATCTTCGTTCTTGTAGTTCTTCACCATGTCATAGAAATTATCGGATATCTGCTTCAGGAGAGTTATATACATCTCATATCCCAGAGTTGCTCTGATGGATGCAATATTCTCTAGTTTTCCGAATACTACGAAGGCATCGTCCTTAGCTTCATAGATATTTCTTACGGATCTTCTGAAGGCGGTATAGGATCTTGCACCGGTCTCTACGTCTACATTTTCCTCAGGGCTGATTACGTAGAAGCTGAGGATAAGTGCCGTGATTGCAAGTCCGAATACCTGAACGAGGAGATCAGGCTGAACCATCTGAATGTTAAACGCAATGATGTTGATAGGAAATACAACAACCATTGCGGCGTATTTAACCTTATCGAGATTCTTATGAATAAAGCAGTGAGTTACATGAACGAAGGCAAAGAACGCATAGTAATAACCTATTGCAATTACTATCCACAGATATTCACCTCTGTGGTACTGAACATCAGTGCCACCGACTCTGGTGTAATAGAACAAAATGTGCTGTGAGAAATTGATAGCGATAAGAACAAACTCAACCAATAAGGGAAGAGTATAACAGATTGCATAGAAAGGTGTCCGTACAATTCTTCTGAATGTACCGGTCATCCTGCCGATCATATGAATATAAATAGCATAACTGGCAACGTTCAGGAGATTATAGAAACTGCAAGCGATTTCTCTGAACAGAATGGAACTTGATAATGGACGCAACCATCCAAGAGGAGCCGATCGCAGAATATCGGCTACCGACAGAACGAGGAGAATAACGACATACTTCACAAATGCCTGATTATCACGACCTCTGTTCATCCTTCTGAAAATAAGTGATGTCAAAAGCGCGAACAGTAGTACTATTGCGGCTACATCCAGGTAATAGACTCTATACATCTTGAACCCCTAATAAATAAAGATTCCCCCGGAACATTATCCCATATTCCGGGGGATAGAATCTATTGTAAAAACTACGGTTTTTAGGGGCTTTTTTCGGCAAAATCACGTATCGTTTCTTTCGGTGATCAGATTGTCGTCAAGAAGGTTCATAACCGCCTCTTCAAGACGCCTTCCGTTGACCGGTTTTGACACGAAATCATCAAATCCCTGCCTTAAATACTCTTCCCTTGCTCCTACAAGAGCATTGGCAGTAATTGCTATGAACGATGTGCTTGCGTTCTTGACTCTCTCGATCTGCCTTGCCCTTCTGAGAGCTTCAACACCGTCCATATCCGGCATTATGTGGTCGAGAAGAACCACGTCATAGCTGGTTTTGGTAAGTTCCTCCAGCATCTCCTTGCCGCCGGATACCTGGTTGGTTATAACTTCGGTCTCCTTAAGAAGCATCGCCTCAAGAACTCTGTTGATGTCATTGTCATCGACTATGAGAACCTTGGCTTCAGGTGCTTTGAAAAGAGGGCCGTCATAAGCTTTCTCGCCATAGGAAGGATTATCTACATCTTCATCGATCAGGTCGGACTGCTCTGCTATTCTCTGAGGAATCTTAACCGTAAATACCGATCCTTCTCCGTACTTACTCTCTACAGTAACCTCACCGTTCATCATGTCGGTAAGCTTGGATACGATTGCAAGTCCCAGTCCTACGCCGTCACCTGCTCTCGAGCGGGTATCACCCAGCCTGTCGAATGTTCCGAAGAGCTTTCCGATCTCCTCTTCCTTGATTCCCCGTCCGGTATCCGTAACCGTGATCTCAAGAGTAATGCTCTTTCCGTCAAGTGCAGAGGATCCTACATATAGGCTTACATATCCTTTGGATGTATATTTGATGGCATTTCCGATCAGGTTGAGCATGATCTGTCTGATCCTGACAACATCGCCCACAAGTATCTCGGGAACCAGATTTCCTACATCACAGTTAAGCTTAAGTCCCTTTTCATCCGCCCTGAACAGGCAGGTCTTATATACATCCTTGACCAGCGAAGAAACCTTATAAGGTGCCTTTACGATATCGAGCTTTCCGGTCTCGATGTCCGCATAATCAAGGATCTTGTTGATGGTCTCCATAAGGGTAAGTCCGGCGCTTTCAATGTCCCTTGCGTATCCGGTTATGTACTCATCCTTACTCTCTCTCATGATCAGCTCGTCCATTCCCAGGACTGTACTCATGGGAGTCTTAATATCTCTTGATACGGAAGTCAAAAATTCGCTCTTAACTCTCTTGGCCTTCTCCGCTTCGATCTTGCAGGCATCAAGGTCTGCCAGCGTCTCCTGAAGATGAGCATAATCGGGAGTTTCAACAAAGAGCAGTATGATCATTGCACCAATTGTCCCGAAAAAGAAAACAAGCAGTGTATCAGGTGCAATAAGTGCCTGGAAAATAGTACCGAGTGTAACAAAGACAAATCCCGAAAGCGAGATCATCTCGCGAAGGTTGAGACTCTTATAATGCATGAGAGCATAGACAAGAGCATAGATTATAAAATAGAAAGTCGGAACATAGCACATGAAGTGCACGGGTCCGAACTTATATACATTTCCTTCTTCAAGATAGAAGATCCATCCGGTTCGAATATTGGTCAAAAGGAAGACCACATAAGCGATCATAAGGCCGAAATTGAATTTGACCATCACCTTGTCGAAATCGTTCTGTTCTCCGACAAAAGCCTCGGCATATCTGAGATAGGCGTATCCTGCGAAAGCAGCGAAGAAGAAATAGACTGTATTGATGATAATGGTAACAGGTCTGTTGAAAAACTCAGGAGCCGCAATCGATACAGCGCCGAGAATGTCGAAGATCAGTCCACATAAAACACAGATCAAAAGAATCAGGAACTTCTTATATCTGACGGTTCTGGATCTTCTCATCAGTGCCAGACAGGCTATGGATATGACCATAAAAAATATCGAGGCCACTTCATATGAAATATTGTAATTACTCATAACCGGTCCACACTTTCACTTATAAATCCATATGACTTTGAACAAGAACAAAGGTGCGTCATCGTTTCCGATTACGCACCTTTTATTTTAGCTTATTTTACCGAAAAAAACCAGCATATCAAACCACGTCATCAGTGCGTTCTTCCTGCTCTTTTTGTATCTCGGGAAGTGCAGAATACATGGGCTTTATATCCTTGCCTTTAAGAGTTCTGTCGACGTAGTTCTGCGTGATCTTCATAACGGTTCCGCTGAGTGCCAGAACGCCGATAAGGTTGGGCATCGCCATAAGTCCGTTGAAGGTATCGGAAAGATCCCATGCAAGTGAAAGCTCCATGGTGGCTCCGAATACTACGAATACAACAAACACGATCTTGTAAACGATCATAGCGCGGGTTCCAAAGAGATACTCAAATGCCTTGCTTCCGTATACGCTCCATCCGAGAACGGTGGAGAAAGCAAAGAGAGTAATCGCAATTGCAATGAACCATCCTCCCGCTACGCCAAGGGTTCCCTCAAAAGCTTCGGCAACAAGTGCTGTCTTTTCGGAAGTGGAGATCATCTCACCGGTTTCAAGATTCATAACTCCGGATGAAAGAACTGCAAGAGCTGTGAGGGTACATACAACTATGGTATCTGCAAATACTTCGAAGATCCCCCACATTCCCTGTCTTACAGGTTCCTTAACATTGGATGCGGAGTGAACCATAACGGATGAACCGAGACCTGCTTCATTGGAGAATACGCCTCTCTTCATACCCCAGGTTACGGCTGCCTTAACGCCGCTACCTACGATTCCGCCACCTACAGCCTTCATCGCAAATGCGCCTTTAAAGATAGCAACGAACGCAGGACCTACAACGGTGATATGAGAACATACGATGATGATACATCCGATTACATAAAGAACTGCCATGAATGGAACGAGCTTCTCGGTAACGCTTGCGATTCTCTTAAGTCCGCCTACGATAACAAGTGCGGCAACGATCATAAGAGCGAAGCCGGTTACAACATAAGGAATGCTGAATACCGTGTTAAGGTTAACCGCGATCGAATTGATCTGGCTCATGTTTCCGATTCCGAAGGAAGCAAGGATACAGAAGATACTGAACAAGACAGCAAGTATTTTGCCGATCTCCTTGCAGCCGGGCTTTGATCCGAGACCGTCCTTGAGGTAATACATGGCGCCTCCGCACCACTCTCCCTCGGAATTCTTTCTTCTATAATAGATACCGAGAACGTTCTCGGAATAGTTGGTCATCATTCCGAAGAATGCAACAATCCACATCCAGAAAATAGCACCGGGTCCGCCTGAAGCAAGAGCTGCCGCAACACCGGCGATGTTACCGGTTCCTATGGTTGCCGCAAGAGCGGTACACAGACTCTGGAACTGACTGATCTGGCGATCGTGCTGTGAAGTATGAGCGGTAACATGCTTGTTCTTAAAGATTCCGCCCAGAGTATTTGAGAACCAGTGCCCGATATGGGTTACCTGGAAAAATCCGGTCAACGCGGTCATTAAGATACCGGTGCCAACCAGAAGGATGAGCATAGGGAGTCCCCACACAAAGTCATTTACGGCCGAATTTACTGTTTCGATCAGATGCACTTTATTTCTCCTCTCAAAAAAATAAGACGCCAATTTATTGAATTGGCGCCTTTGTCAACATAATTATTTTAAGCAAAATTATTTTATTTCGCAAGCTTTATTTATTTAGCATGCTAAATTGTTGAAATTTCAAACATCATCTGTGCGTAATCTCCCGGAAGCAGAGGGACGATGATTCCTGCATTCATGAGGGTCTTTCCACTCAGCGCGCCGGGTGAAATGGCTTCCCACGTTTTCTTTTCACCCGTACCGATAAGTTTGATCTCATAGGATGAATCGGGGTCCAAGCCTTTAAGTCTTATGACTCTTGCCTTGCCGTTGGGATATGCCTTGCACTGTATATAGGTAAGAAGTGCTTTTGACTTGTCCTTAAGGACGGACATCCAGGCATCGAAGTATACGGTCTCAGCCTCCCTTGCTATACGGAAATAATCACCCTCGCGGACAATCTCCCCGTATCTGTGGTAGAGTTCAACCTGCCCCGGAATAGCTTCTCTTTCTTCCTCCGGGATCTTGGTTATATCTAGCTCATATCCGAAAGTTCCGGATAAAGCAACTGCACCTCTCACGTCAAAGGGCATAACCCTTCCCGTTATGTGATTTGGCGAAGCGGATACATGTGCTCCCATGGTACTCAGGGGATAGAGCATCTCAGTTCCTGCCTGAATCGAAAGCCTCTCATATGCATCCGTATCATCCGAGCACCAAATCTGAGGCGAATAAAAGAGCATTCCCGCATCGTACCTTGCACCGCCGCCCGAACAATTCTCCAGGAGAAGATCCGGGAATTCTTCAAGCAGTCTCCCCTGAAGATCGTACACAGAAATGGTATACAGATAGGACAGCCTTCCCATGGATTCAGGATCAAACTGCGTGCTTCCTAGGTCGCAAAGCTGTCTGTTCATATCCCACTTTACGTATGAGATCTTCGCACTCTTTAAAATATCCGATACGCACTTATATACGTGATCACGGACTTCACTTCTTGTAATATCAAGGACATACTGATTCCTCATTTTACAAGGCTTTCGTCCGGGAACCGCTATTGCCCAATCGGGATGAGCAAGGTAGAGGTCCGAATCGGGAGATACCATCTCAGGCTCAAACCAGATTCCGAACTTCATTCCCATCTTTTCCAGTCCGTCGGAAAGTGCTTTAAGGCCTCCGGGAAGTTTATCTTCATTTACGACCCAGTCACCCAGTGAAGAATTATCATCACTTCTCTTACCAAACCAGCCGTCGTCCATTACAAGCATTTCGATGCCACACTTTTTTGCCTCGGATGCAATGCTTAATAACTTCTCTGTATTGAAGTCAAAATACGTAGCTTCCCAGTTATTGATAAGAACCGGTCTCTCCTTGTGAAGATAAGGACTGCGGATCAGATGGTCTCTGAACAGGTCGTGGAAAATATGACTCATTCCGTCGAAGCCATCCTCGGTATATACAAGGACTGCCTCGGGAGCCTGAAAGCTTTCTCCGGGTTTAAGATTCCATTTGAAATGCTCGGGGTTTATTCCTATATAAGACCTGATGTTGTCGAACTGATCCATGGAAGATCCGCAGATAAAGTTGCCCGACCAGATAAGAGTCTGAGCATATATACGTCCGGTTGCATCATCCGTATTCCTATCACACAGTGCCATAAAAGGCTGGAACTGATGGGATGTTTCGCCCCTTGTGGAATAAACTTCCGTAGTTCCTCTCTGCAGAGGTCTTCTGTCTATTCTTCTTTCCCTGGCCCACGTTCCCGAAAGGGTTACGGCATCGGGAGTTTGTTCTCCCCATACGCCTTTATCAAGATCAAGGCAGCTGCTCATAAGCTTTTCAATTATGACAGTACTGTCGGAATCGTTGACAAGCTTTACACTTTTTAATATCGCATCACTGTCATCGAAGACAGAGTATGAAAGCAACGCTTTAATTCCGAGAACATCATCCGATAAAGTAATCTCAAGAGTTTCGGCTTTACCTTCGCCATCAAAAGTCGCAGGCATCCGTACATTGCTTCCTTCAGGCAGCTTGGCATAGAGGCATTCTTTTCCCTTATATATCCTGTGGGACTCATACAGGAACTGTGAAGAATCATGGCCCGCGCAGTCTGCAATTGTCACGCTTGATGGTCTGTAATCTCCCACACCGGATGAGGGAAATTCCATTCTTGCGCAGTCCAGATAACTTCCCCTGTCTCTTTCATTCACGGAAGGAACAAAGGGACCCACCCCGGTCCTTAAAAGGTACCGGAGGTTGTCCCTTTGAATCTTTGCTCCGTAATATACATTGTTAAGAAAGCCTTCCGTATCGGTAACGGCTAAGCACATTGTTGTACTCTTAGTCTCTATGAAAAAGAGTCTGCTTTCTTCATCGAAATAAATACCCATTTATACCCTCGACAAGATAATCTCCATATCGCCGCTCATCACTACATTCTTAGCGCCTTCTGCGGTGATAAGCATATGACTTCCGGTTTTGACTTCGGTACCAAATACTTTACCGGATCCTATAATAACACTTGCACAGATGTAATCCGCATCTGTTTCAAAAGAGCATTCCCCGTTTACTCTTACTTTCGAAACCGTAAAATAATCCGTCTTAACAAGTTCCGTTACAGTATTATCCTTGGCAGCTTCGCCGCGGATAACCTGCTCATTTACAGGTGCTGCCGGAACGGTGATCACATCCTTACTCTTATCAAGATGAAGGGGTCTTAGCTTACCGTTTTGAAGTCTGTCGTAATCATAAAGCCTGTAAGTGATATCGCTGGACTGCTGCGTTTCAAGAACGCACACTCCGGCAGTTATAGCATGAACCGTTCCCGCATCGATCCTTATCATATCCCCCGGTTTAACAGGGACTCTTCGGATCAGCTTGTTCCAATTGCCGTTATCTATCATATTACAAAGCTCTTCTTTGGAAGTTGCATTGTGACCTACGATCAGCTCTCCGCCTTCGGGACAATCCAGAACATACCAACATTCATTCTTACCGAGTGATCCGTTCTCATGCTCCGCAGCATATGCATCATCAGGATGAACCTGAATGCTGAGATCTTTATTTGCATCGATTATCTTAATTAGGAGTGGGAATCTGTCTCCCTTTGCATTTCCGAATATTTCTCTGTGATCATTCCACAACTCTGATACTTTAAGTCCCTTAAACTCTCCGCTGTCTGCAAGAGCTTCTCCCGAAGGATGCGCCGAGATTCCCCAGCATTCACCTATGTCGTCTCCGGGCTCATCGTATCCGAATTCATCCCTGAGTTTTGTTCCTCCCCAGAGTGTGTGTGAAAAATACGGTTTTAATAATATAACTTTATCCATTCTTATTTCCCGATACAATTATACTTACCAGATAAAAAGGAAGAACATCTCCTTCGTGCGCCTGAGTAAGTTCTATTTTCACGGTGTGTTCTTTGTTTTCGCCATGATCGAGTGCGGTGGCAAGACACAGCTTGTCTCCCCAGTCTTCATCGAACTCGGCATTAAGTTCTATTGCGGAGTTTTTATCTCCGTCAACCGTAAGAGTTGCAACAGGTGCAGGTTTCCTAACAGTCCTTCTGTACTGAACTCCGATACAAGAACCCTTTACCTTAAACATTATATACGAACCCTTTTCGGTAGCGGTCCATCCCTTACGGAAAATATCGGTTATTACATCCTGAGGAAGATTGTCAGCCGTAAATCCGCTTATACCTGCGATTATGCTTCCTGCATTGTCATTCCTGTATCTGACCGAATCCTCGTATAAATTCGAAGTCAGAGGTGAAGGCATGTCGCTTTCCGCAGGCTCTTCTTCTTTCATATTATCCCTGATATCTTCCAAAACCGAAATGATGATCCCTGCTACCATTTCGTGTCCGGTATCATTCGGGTGAAGATTATCGGAAGTGATAGTCTTATTGTCAAGGCGCCCGCTTTCAAGTTCGGGGATTATAACATCCCTCATGCTTACCGCAGGGACCTCGTAATGTCTTGCAACTTTTGTATGGAATAGCTGAGCACTTCCGCCGTCATCAAACCTTACATTGTGTATGAGCATCAGTGCTCTTGAAGCATCAGATGAAAGAATCTTTCTTACCAGTCCTTCATAAGTCTCAAGGAAATGGTCATTTGCTTCATCATTAACAGAGAATTCCACAAAGCACAGATCCGGCTTTCTCGATAAAAGGTCGTCCTGTACCCTGGCGCATCCGAATTGTGAATCCGTTGCGCCGATCCCTGCATTAATATATTTTACATCAGAGAGCGGAAAAGTATTCTTAAACCATTCGAATACTTTATAAGCATAACACTTATCATAAGAAGTTGCGGCACATCCCTGGGTTATGGAACCGCCCAGGAATCCTACGGTGATACTCTCACCTGCCATCGCCTTCTTAAATACATTAATGATCCTTCTTCTGTTTCCTCTGTTGGACTGAGCTTTTTCGGTCATTATTTTCTCCCAAACAGTGCTTCGTTTTTCTCTATAAGTTCAATTCTCTGTCTAACGCAATCTGCGCTGTGGCCGGGATCTTCGGGAGTGTTGAAAACATAGTCCTCAAGTCTCTCGAGTGATGTTCCCGCAACATGGAGTCTTGTATCGGATGATGCATAGTAGATAAACACATCACCCATCTCGTTGACTACAGCTCCGTTTGTAAATACAACATTGCTGACATCACCGAGTCTCTCATATCCTCTGGGTCCGATAAGTAATCCCGAAGGTTCAGCTATAACCCTTGCAGGATCATCAAGTGCAGTGGCAAATGCATAGATGACATATCTTAATCCTGCTGCGGTGTTTCTTACGCCATGTGCGATATGGATCCAGCCTCTGTCAGTCTTAATAGGCACCGCACCCGCGCCGTTCTTAACCTCGGTTATGGTGTGATACTTTCTGAGCGATGTAAGTTTTTCTTCCTTGATTACTGCATGTTCTATATCATCGCAAAGTCCGAATCCGATTCCTCCGCCCGAACCTGTGTTGATGAAATCATCCATGGGTCTGGTATAGAATGCATACTTACCGTCTACGAATTCAGGAAAAAGCACGCAGTTCCTTTGCTGGGGCGAACTCTCGGTGATCAGATTATCAAGCCTCTCCCAATGCTCCAGGTCCTTCGTTCTTACGATTCCCGCAGCAGCAACCGCAGCTGACAGATCGTTTGAAGATGTATCCTTACTTTCGGAGCAATATACGCCATAGATATATCCGTCTTCGTGAAGAGTCAGTCTCATATCATAAGCATTGACCTCTTCGGGATATTTGGAATCATCGATGAGGATGGGCTTTCCGCGGAATCTGAATCCGTCCACGGGAGAATCACTCTCTGCTATGGCAAAAAAGGACTTTCTGTCGTCACCTTCTATTCTCGGACAAAGGATGTATTTTCCGTTTAGGTAAAGAGCACCTGAATTGAAGACTCCGTTTATTCCGAGTCTGTTTTCAAAGAAAGGATTGGTCTCTTCATCCAGATCATACTGCCACTCGATTGGAACGCTTTCTCTTGTAAGCACCGGATTGACATATCTGTCATAAATCCCGTTATACATTCCGTCATCGATTCTGTTCTTACGTGACAGATATACTTCCTGTGCAGCTTTCAGTTCAAAATATTTCTGATGAATCATTTTATCACCTATATCATACCCCTGCCTTGAGGCAGGGGCATATTGTTATCTTATTCCGAGCTCGGTGTCGGTGTCGGTTACATGGCTGTGTGCCTTGATATAATCAACGATCAGATCGACCTTGGTAAATGCAAGTGATACATAGCTGTCAGCACATCCGTAGTAAAGTGCGATTCTTCCGGTTGCGGGATCATGAACGGTAGCGCAAGGGAAAGTTACATTGGGAACGAATCCTCTTTCCTCATACCACTCTTCGGGAGTTAAGAGGAAGTTCTCACATCTGTAAAGAACCTTTGAAGGCTCGTTGATATCAAGGATTGCTCCGCCGATGGAATATACGTATCCGTTGCAGGTTCCTGCAACACCGTGATAGAAGATAAGCCATCCTTCGGTAGTTTCGATAGGTGCTGCGCCTCCGCCGATCTTTAGGCTCTCCCACCACTCGGAGCATCTGCTCATTACGTGACGGTGCTTTCCCCAATAAACCATATCAGGGCTCTGGGACAGGAAGATATCTCCGAAAGGAGTGTGTCCGGAATCGGAAGGTCTTGAAAGCATTACGTAATTGCCGTTTATCTTTCTGGGGAAGAGAACAGCATTTCTGTTAAAAGGAATAAAAGGATTCTCAATTCTGGTAAATGTCTTGAAATCCTTGGTCTTGGCAATGCCGATCGCTGCGCCGTAGAAATCCTGGCACCAGATCACATAATAGGTATCTTCTACCTTAACAAGTCTGGGATCATATGCATATACGGGCATGAACTCTTCGCCCTTTTCATTAACGAATCTGATCTTATCTTTTTCAAAATCCCAATTGATTCCGTCTTTGCTTCTTCCGAAGTAGATATATGAAACACCGTTTCTCTGCTCTCCGCGGAATACTCCCACGAATGCTCCCTCGTATGCAACAACGGCGCTGTTGAAGATTCGTGCTACTCCCTCAATGGGATTTCTTCCGATAATGGGATTCTGAGAATATCTCCACACGGGAGCATCCTGAAATGTTTCAGGACCGTCCTGCCAGGGCATGTTGGGAACATCGGGTGCGTTAAGGATCTTTACGTCGCTCATTTTGATCTCCTTTAAACTGAATAAATTAATGTTTAACTTAGATTTGGTTAAATTTAGCTTAATGCTTTTGGAGTGATTATATATCCCGCAACTCGCATAATCAAAGGATTTTTATGCTAAAATCCGCATTTCGGCGATTAGGACATTTTTAACTAAATTTAACTATGCAACTTTTTAACGCTCTCTTTTTCGACTAGTTTTCCGCAAACTATGTGAAGTCCCTTTTTATAATCCTCTCCCCATACATTCTGAAGTGCGATCTCAACTGCCTGCTTGGACATTTCTTCCAAGTCGACTTGATAAGTTGTTATCTCGGTTTCGCATATTCCGGGATATGTATAATTGTCATATCCCGCCACAGATATATCCTTGGGTACGCGGTATCCGTTCTTTTCAAGTTTCTTAATAAGAAGTGCAGCCGTAAGATCACAGTTACAGAAGAACGCCGTCGGCATATCCTTAGGAAGTGTGAGCATTTTATCGGGATCGGTAATACCCGTCTTAGGATCCCTGTCATCGATGACCCACTCCTTCTTGATCTTGCCCCCATGCTCCAGAACAGACTTCTGATACCCCAGATATCTGTCGGTAATGGAACCTGTTGCCATAAGAGTTCCCACATACGCAATTCTGGTGTGTCCCATGTCATAGAGATAATTTGTCATCGCATAAGCACCGTAGAAGCTGTCGGATACAACGCAGTCCATAGATGCATCAGTCCCGTTAAAATCCAGATAAACAAAGGGAATAGCAAAACCCGTTCTCATTACGGACAGGTATTTCTCAGACACATTTCCAATCACGATGCATGCATCAACCTTGCCTTCTTCGAGAATCCTTGGCATTTCATTATTCTTCTCCATATCCGAAGTCAGAACTTCCAGCATCGCAAAGCTTCCCATCAGCGATGCAATCTTATTTATATCCTGATACATCTGCCAGTAAAAGCTCGAGAATCTTGCAAGATAGCTCTCCCTGCATACTACTCCGATATTCTTACTCGGATGCCTTGCAGCATAGGTATGAGGTTCATACCCCAGTTCTTTAGCTACCTTTTTAATCTCCTCCAGCTTCTGCCTGCTTACTCCCCCTTTTCCGGAAAGTGCTTTGGAGACAGAAACTATGGAAACCCCTGTTCTCTCCGCTATATCCGCCAGCCTAACCTTGTCACCCATTTATACACCTCTGTAAAAAAATACCTGCACAGGCTTATGCCTACACAGGTATTTTATCTTATCCTTAGTTAAAGATAAACAAATTTTTAGTTAAATTTAATCAGGTATGATTTTCATTATGCTTTGGGTATGCATATGGAGAAAGCAAATTCCTTTTCATCGTGATTAATGGAATATGATCCGCCGTATTTTTCCACTGCTTCTATGACGTTTTTAATTCCGAGACCGTGTTCTGCTTTATCGCTCTTGGATGTCTGAATCTCATCGCCCTTCATTACAATCTCTCCGTTGTAAGTATTTCTTACCGAGATGATTATATCGTCAGACTCCTTCATGAGTTTCATCTTAACGGTTTTTTCTTCGCATTTTTCGCATGCTTCAATGGCGTTGTTTAAGAGATTGGACAGGATAACAACAACATCCTCATCATCCATCCACAGATCCGCCATCTCGTTGAATTTCATAACCAGCAGAATCCCCTGCTCTTCCATCTCGCGATACTTGGTATTGATTATGGCATCTATCAAGGTATTGTTCGTGTTGATATTGCTGTCCGCATCCGTAAGCTTTCCGCCGATCTCGGTTATGTATTTTTCCAGCTCAGCGTACTCTTTTTTTTGCAGAAGTGCTTCCATGCACATGATCTGATTCTTATATTCATGGGCGCGCTTCCTATGCACTTCATAATTATCATAGACGGATCTGTACATCTCTGTCTGGTTCTTGACCTTCTCACGAAACAGCTCATCTTCGCGAATTATGCGCTCTCTTTTTACGATGTCACAGATAAGATAAAACGCAGCTACCGTGATCAATACAAGCCCTATTGCAAACAGCAGGTAAACATTCTCCAAATGTGCATCACCGATCACCTGAGTATCGCTCATCATAGCAAGGATCATACCCACCGTAAAAACCGGGAATACAATAAACCTGAGCCATTCAGAGCCCTTCAGGTTGTATGTGGAATCGCCTTTGGAAACATGTTTTTTGATAATGATAACTGCGAGAAAGTCGGCTAATTTAGACAGGATTGTGGCAAGACTCCAGTTGATCCCGGAATCGGGCACATGAAAATTATCAATCAAAGCCATATATGAAATATAGAACAGAATATCGATTGCACCGATTAATCCGTAATAAAGCATGGCAATTACAAACGACTTCCAAAGCACCAGCTTTTTCGAAATCGTCATAATCAGTGTAATTGCGACTATCAGCACCAGTATTTTCGCCACCATGTAATTATCCAGTGCAAAGACGGCGGAGACAAAAACACCTATGGTGAACACACCAAAAAACAGATTGATTCCTCTATCCTTATATCGTTTCTCGGAAAATGCATCATAGAACAGGAGGCAACAGATTGCCTCTATTATTGTTGTTATGAATCCCAGAATATAATATCCCATCAGAGTTAAATAGCTCCTTTATACTCTGCTACCGCTTTCTGTACTTCTTTGAATCTCATCTTCGGTATGCTGAGTTCCGTTCCGTTGTCCATGGTCAGACTGTATCTGATTATTTTTTTGACATGCGAGATATTGACCAGATAACTTTGATGAATTCTCAGAAATCCGGTATCAGAAAGCTTACTTTCCATGTCATCCAAGGTCATATACATGGTATATTCCTTAAGCGAATCCTCCATGACGAAGAAAGTAAGCTTGTGAAGATTACTTGATATATACAGAATCTGCTCTGGGGAAAGAATTTTCTTTTCTTCGATAAAATCAAACTCTTCTTTTGCGATAGAATAATTCATTTTATCGCAAACCGCGTCCAGGCACTCCTCGACCGCACTCTTCAAAGTATTGTTATTCTTCAGGATGTACCTGATAGCGTCAACCTTATAGCCCTCCAGCGTATAATCTATATACGCGGTTACGAACACTATGAAGATATCCTTGCTGTGCTCCCTGATCTTCTTAGCTGTTTCCAGGCCATTCATCCTGTCCATATTGATGTCCAAAAAAACAACATCATACTTAAGCATCTCAATACCAAGATGAGTAAACTCTTCTCCGGAATTAAATGCATCGATAGAATTAACAATTCCCTTGTCATTCAAATATGTAGTTAAGAGCTCTGTTATTTCCTGACGAAAATATTTCTCGTCATCGCAGATTGCTATATTAAGCATAGAAACTGCACCATCCCTTATATACGCCGATTGCCGGCGCCCCCAAAATTGATTATATATTAGGCACAGTTTCCATTACAATCATTTGAGACCATTTTCAGACTCTTTGGTATTTTTCACCGGCCTTTTGGGCTGATGCAGAAAAAAAGTGCAGGGAGGACGATCGGGATCTTTGTCCAGCGGTCCGTTTTCACGAACTACTTTATCAAGAAGCGTTAACAATCCTTTTTTTGTTTTTTCAGTCATTTTCCTTAACCTCCTGTTTCAACAGCTTTGCAACTGCCATCAGCAAAAAATCAAATTCTATAGCCATAGCAATACAAGTGCCGAATAGCGCAAGACTTCTTATTGTAAATAATAAAATCATCACGCACATCTCAATCAAAACCACAATACGTGCACTCTTTTTCTTTTGAATCACTCCGGGAGCATCCAGATTCATGTTTGGGTGATTAATGTGTCCCATATATAAGATCATCCCGGCGGATACCACCGCTCCGAATATCAAAAAACCGTTTATAGGTAAATAAATCACAAGCATCGTTATTGCAGAAAACATCACGCATGAGCCTACCAAGCACATCAGGTAGGTATTAAAATGAAATCCTCCGGTGTTCATTCTCAATGCTGCAAAAGCTACGATCACTGCAACCATTATCGCAAACCTGTGAGTTATCACAGCTATAATCAGCAATACGGACATGGTTAATAAGCTCTCCAGAAATATGGTGATCCTGTAAGCATACCCATCCTTATCCTGGGAAGAGATAATATTCAGTTCCATCATTTCGCATATAAGATTATTCGTGATCTTTTCGATCATATATACCTCACATCTAAATAATCCACGAAAAACGAAAAAAATGCCGCATACAATATCGCAAGTTTTGTTCAGAGGGGATTGCTTATGGTGCGATATTTCGGCGGCATAATTTCTTTTCGTATTTCCGTATACTTTATAGATGTATACGCCATTTTTCAATAGTCATTGCAGAAAACGGACAAATATTGCAGAAAACGGACAAAAATAAGCCGCTTCAATTCTGAAGCGGCTTCTAGAACAAAACCATATTCGATTCACACCCCATATGCAAATGATTCGTATGAATAGCGGAGATATTCAAGCTTTATATCTTTGAACCTGCCCAACTTAATATAGGTTGAAGTCTCTTCATAATAATAACGGTGTTTTTCCTCATATTCTTCAGCAGTTATTTCGTCATCTCCAAAATAGTATTTCGTCTCTTCATTAGAATTCCAATCCATAGTGAGAAACACAGAATATCCAATACTGTTATCCTTCACAGTAAGAAACCCGCTTCGGGTTATATTAAAAAATTTATTATAATTCGTTGCCACATACACATACTCTGTACCATCCTGCGTGTGTAATAGAACTCCACTTCCTAACAAGTCAGGTTTATATGGTCCTTGTTGCAACTCGCTAATGTCCCATTCGATTATCGAATCATTTTCCGAAACCTCATATATGTAAAGCTCAGAAGAATCATCGGAAGTAGTGATTATTTCAAGATATCCGTCTCTATCCAGATCAGATATCGCGTACTCATAATCTGAAGAATCGGTCTTTCCCCAAACGCTTGAATTATCATACAGCAGTTGCAACTGCCTGTTTACTACTTCTTCACCTATACCAACTGCTTCTTCATATTCACTCGTCAGATAATATGATTTGTATTCCGAGAAATCCAGTCCCTCAACCTTTGCCTTAGGTATAAAAGCTATGCAGGTACAGGGCTCGACGACAGCCGGTTCACCATCACTTCGGCGATTTCCTCCGCTATGATTGCATTCCATATAAATTGTGTTTGTTTCGGGGATTACAACCATTGCATGAGGTGTAACGGTTACAGTCCCGCGCCCCCAATAAAAACTGATGTATAACACATTTTCTTCGAGCGGATATGTATCAAGTAATATATTCAGATCAGCTATTTGATCTAATTCACGATATACATGAAATGCAGCTTCCAGATCTTCTTCGCTCTCAATAACAATAGACTTATTATTCAAACTATCTATGCTTACACCAATAACCTGCATAAATACTTCATCCGAGCCCAGACGATATCCTGAATCTGGAATATCATCCAGATTATGATCATAGCCAATTACAATAGCCCCGAGCGCAATTAAAGCAATTATTACAAGTAAGATCAATGCGAATATAAAAGATTTTCGATTAATACGACCTTTCTCCATGCCCGCACCTCATAATGCTTAACCATTTATACACAGTATACATCTATAACTCAGGTTCAGAAAAGGATATAAAGATGCCGCTCTTGATATCGCAGCATGATGAAGAGGGGGGGATGTCTAGGGGTGCGATATTTCTGAGCGGCTTCAGGGTAAGCTTTTACGAGCTTCGCTTCTGTAAATAATCTATATGCACCTGCTTCATAAAACAATGCCCATTGCAGAAAACGGACAAATATTGCAGAAAACGGACAAGTATTGCAGAAATAGGAAAAGCTCGCCGCATCACGACGAGCTTTTCCACAGTCACTTATCTGTTTCAAATACTATAATTTCTTCCAGTTCCGGCCATATCTCATACCAATCAATTCCCTCTTCATCGGCTTTTGCTTGAAGCACATCAGGAATTTCTAAATGTCTTATCCCCTCAAATGCAGTATATGTCTCCGGACTCTGCCATGCAGCATCAGAATACTCATTGTATCGGATTTTTAAATAGCCGAAATCATTTAAGATTTCTGAATCTTTGTCCCCCCAGCAATCATAATTACTCAGGAAAAACAGCGTGCACAACTCCCCATTGCTAATTTCCTGATGTACTGCCAAAATCGCTCTGCCTTCATCGGCCGCATCAAGCAACGATACACCATCGACAAAGGTCCTCAAAGCTAAATCATCACTCTTTCTGACCAAATATACATACTTTGTGCCTTCATTTGGAATTTCTTCTTTCCATAAATACCAAAGATCATCACCTATGGAATTCAGCATAGATTCCGATATATCATCATCCGGCTTGGCATTCTTATAGTTTACAACGCCTCCGGCGCACCCAGTTATGCAAATTATGGATAGCACGATAATACTTATAATCCTTTTCATTAACTTATCTCCAAAATATTCGTCACATAGCTTAAATGCTCTCATAGTAATCATAGTTAATATAATATATTCCACCATTACTTACCACTTTAAGCAAATAACTATAAGAACGCGAACTATCATTCTTATAATCTTTCATCATTTTCAATCAGATCATAGATTTCCGCGCTATCGTATATACTTCCCATCCCCTTACATCCTTTATCATCAATTAATTATTGATTAGTCAACAATGAATTGATTATTGATTAAACACTTTCTTTTCGATATAAATATATCACACCGGTGAGTTCACACAAAGGAGATAAACATATGCAAGTAACAATCGGTAGCAAGATAAAAGAACTCAGAAAACGTGACGGGAGAAAGCAGGAAGATGTTGCCATTGCTCTCGGCATTACCAATCAGGCAATCTCCCGCTGGGAAGCAGGAAAGGGATACCCCGACATGGAAATGATTCCTGCGATTGCCAACTATTTCCATGTATCTATTGATGAACTTTTCGGATATAACAATGACCGCGAACACAGACTTTCCGGTTATATCGAAAAAGCTTACGAAATGGCAAAGCCTGAGTTTATGCTTAACAGAAAGAATCTGAAAAAACACGAACAGTTCCTGAGAGAGGCTCTGTCCGAATTTCCCAATGAATGGAGATTACAGGAAAGGCTGGCTGTTGTATTACAGGTAAAAGCCGGTTCATCATCTTCCGGCAAAATCGATAAATGCATTCTTCGTGAAGCCGCAGAGTTATTAGAGCTTTCCGGAAAAGAATGTGATGACGAGCATAGAAAAGAAACAATGACCGATACTCTGATCTCGATATACACACAGATTGGTGACTTCAAAAAGATAGAGGAAATGGCCGCCTGTGCATCCACTATTCACTGCAGCCGTGAGATCATTAAGTCAGCAATTACGAACGCAGATGATAATGCACGATATTTGAACGAAGCACTCCTATCACTTATTCATGAATTAACAATTCTCGTGTGGAAGAGTCAGAACCATTCGATAAATCCATCCTTCTATCTGTCGATAGCAGACCTGTACAAAAACATCCTTAATGGTGATTACGGTTTGTTTAACAGTGATATGTGCCTTCTTTATCTGCTTGCCTCTCGAAAAAATGCTAAAGAAAATGATAAAAAACGATCCTTCGCATATTTTGAAAAAGCCCGTAAACACTGCATTTCATTTAGCGAAGCCTTCAACATGAAAGATAATTCACAGGCACACCCCTGGAACTTTGTCTATGTGAATGAAGATATGTTAAGAGCATACGCCTAAGGAAAAGAAGCTCTCCAGATTGGAGAGCTTCTTTATTCTGAATCAGTATTCTTTATCTACGTGGTCTAACCCATATGTCTTCATGAACAGGTTAAGGTCAGAGTTATCTTTGATGAACATAACTTCCGAGAATTGCCCGGTGGTTTTGTTCTTAAAGCCCGCTACCTGTTCACCGTTGCATATGGATGCTTTGATGATCGGTTTTTCTATATCGGGATTATATTTATACGAAGGAGCGCCGGGCACTTTTGATCTGAATAACTTAAATCCCATATGTTTAGTCTCCCACACTGATATCCATTTGAAATGTAACAGGTTTTCCGTTCCATGTATCTCCGTCAGCTCTGTGATACTCCACACGTTTTGATCCGTCCGCCATGTTATAGACTATCATGAAAACCTGACCCGTTTCTACATTCATCAGATAATTATCATAGGGCAGAACATTATCCAGAGTCTTAATAGCTTTGAAGTCATCATAAGCATCTTCGATTCTCCAGAATTCCCTGCTTTCATATCCGTCAAACACCCCGGAGAGATTCTGAACTCCATAGGATACCGCTGTGTATTCCTTGCCATTAATTGTTACAGTAACGGTATCAACCGGCTCGGTAACCAAAGTAAGATCTGTGCTTCTTACCGCATCACCGTAATATTCTTTCAGATCATTTCCCATGCAGGGAACCGTAGCAGTCATATAATCCAATCCGTTCAGATCCGTATGAGCAGATCCGTAGATCCCCATAACCTCTCTGCCGCCGAGACTCTCATACTCCCTGACGAAGTTTGCAAACAGCATATTCTCGCGGAAAATATGATTATTTCCGGAGTAGTAGGTTTTGCCCTGCTCTATAGTCTCAAGTGTCCTCAGATACTCTTCGGATGTTTCACCGTATCCGTTGGCCAAGAGATATTTCAGGCATCTGGCTCCTGAAGTATCATATTGATGACCCACATCCGTTCCATGGAATATGGTTTCGGGGCACTCCGCTTTTATACTCTTGTAGAAATCATATTCCTGGGGTGAACAGGCAGCAGTGCCTTCCATCTCGGCAAATAATTCATCCAGCAGCTTGTCGTCATCCGCTTTCATCCACTCGTTAAGAAAGAATGCATCATAAAAGGGAAGTTCGATAAACAAATCTCTCATTCCGGCATCGTAATATTCCTTCCAATATTCGAGTTCTTCACCGAGTATCCTCTCGTTGGAATGCTCCTCACCGAACAAATAGATCTCTTCGGCAGTTTCAGGAAGGCTGACCTCCGATGAGATCTTAAAGCTTCCTTTGAAGTTCTCTACTTTAACGGTAATGATCACTCTGCCCGTTACAGGTATTACGATTGTATCCGTTCCGATAACCTGCGATTCGTATATAACGGTCTTGCCGCTTTTAACACTTACGGATATCACACCTTCTTCAGCTTCCGAGGCAAATTCTATAAATCCGCTCTCCGGTATGATTGCTTTTTTGAACGTACCTTTTATGGAATTCAGATTTATTTCCCAGCTGTGCATGCCGGTATGTTCGACAAAACCCGTGTATGACCCGGACCTTGAACTGATGAATCCGAAATATTTGGCAGTTCCGAAAACAATGATAAATATCAAAAAGAATACTATTGTGAAAATACAGCTCTTAGCTTTTTTACTCATAACTATTCCTCAATTCCGGATCTCTTCCTATCCCTGAAATACCTGATGAGATAAACAAAGAATCCTGCCAAAAACACAAGTGCAACCGCATACCACATAAGCATCATTTTGATATCGGCTAAAGACAACGCTCCCACAACGGTAAACAGCAGAAACAACAGGAAATACGGGATTAAAAACTTAGCATAATAATTTGCTTTATCCGTGTTAGTGGTGTGCAGCTCAAAGGGTGTTCCGTCGTTTTCCTTTTCAACGATTAAGAGTGCCCTTTCCATTACAGTCTGGTAATCGGCCAGCTTACTGCCTTTATCCGCAAGCTTTCTCCAATAAATATTCCCGATATCAAAATCCAGATTCACATTCTTGAAGAAGACCTTATAACCCATATCCTCGAGAAATGCCGCGTAGTCCTTCCCGTCTGCTTTGGATTTATCGCCGATGTATTCTATCTGATATACATATTCCGAAGGCTCGCAGGTTTCGAATTCATAGAACAGTCTCCCGCACTTTACCAGCCTGTAGCCCTTTGCAGCCATCTTGTTAAGCCAGTTACGCTGTGCATCTATAAACCCTGCGAAATATCTTGCTTTTCTTACGGTACCCATTACTTACCTCCAATAATCCCGGATGCTATTTGTGTCAGGTCTTTCAATCTGTTAAGCTCTGCCTCTGCTACTTCCTTACCCTTAGAAGTAATAACGTATTCTTTTTTACGATCCGTAGCATCCCCATGAGGCTCGATCCACTCCTTCTCCAGAAGCGAATTGATTGCTCCGTACAATGTTCCGGCGCCCAGACTCAGCCTTCCGTTTGTCGCTTCCTCAATGAACTGCATGATCGCATACCCGTGCTTGGGTGTGTATAAAGCCAGCAATATAAAGAAAGTGACCTCTGTAAGAGCCCCGCCTTTTACGTTGTCCCTCATCTTAATCCCCTTCGCCATTTATTACGTTTACTGTAATAAAACTATATCAGTAACCGTAATAGTTGTCAATAAAAAAGCGCCCTCTTTTCAGAGAGCGCATTCTCATTAAATCAGTCAAAAGAAAATCTGTCGAATTCGAGCTTCTTCTCATCCACGGATGTGAATTCAAAATACACCGCATGCTTTCCGACAATTCCCGATGAAAGATCCAGCTTGATTTCTTTTTCGGAAGCGGATATCTCACCCGATGCTACCACCTTGCCGTCGCATGAATCCGTTCTTACATTCACCTCAGCTTCTCCATGATTACCGAAGATCATTGTAACTGTCTTCGGGGAATTTGCTCCGAACTGAAGATATCTGTATCCGCATACCGTGCCGGAAGTGATATTTATTATCGGTGCGGATATGTCATCCCTCTTCTCATAAACAGGTTTGATGATAGGAGTTTCACTTCCTCCGCGAAGATGACATGCATAGCCTGCAGAGATCATCTTATATGCATCGAGACCGTTTATATTCGCACCCTGGGACGTCATTTCAACGGGCACGGATTTTACAGGCTCGCCGTCTTTATATGTTACGTCTCCGATGAAGATCCTGCCTTCTTTATCCATAGCGGCATCCACAGGCTCCAGCATTGCCTGTCTTGAATACTCATCGGTTCCGGTCTGTCTGTGATAGAAAACATACCACTTGCCGTTTACTTCCATGATCGAGCCGTGATTATTGCCCCATCTGAAAGACATTTCTCCGGTTCCGTCTTCTTTTGTCAGGATCTCACCGCCGTTAAAAGATATATCTCCGCCTTTTACAAATCCCGAAAGGGGCTTGTCACTGTATACGTATGAAAGGAAACCGTTGCAGTCATCGTATACTCCAAGCTCCGGCTGAGGAAGCTGTGATCTCTTGGAATAGATAAGGACATATTTTCCGAAGAGCTTGCGAGGGCTGGATGCTTCGAAGAATGCAAGTTCTTTGTCGATGTGTCCGTCATCTTCGGGCGCCCAGGGGACAAGAGAATGACCGATCAGATGCTCGACCAGAGTTCCTTCCTTGATCGTTGCCATATCTTCATTAAGCTCACCGCAAAAGCTTTTGCAAAAGCCCCAATATGCGTAGACTCTTCCATCATCATCTACGAGGATTCCGGGATCAAAGCCAAGCTCCGTAAGAACAGGATTTTCAAAAGGTCCCCAAGGAGTCCCCGCAGTTGCAACCATTATGCGGCTTCCTTTGCGCTCAGCCGCATACATGTAATATGTGTCACCCTTTTTAACAACATCGGGAGCATAGAGGATGCTCTTATCTTCTGCCTGATAGCACACGCCGTGGCATTTCCAGTCTGTAAGATCACTTACGGGTGCGGACCAGACCACATAGTCATCACCGCAATACTCGCTTACCGCAGTATCATGGGATCCGTATACATAAACCCTTGTCTCGCCTTCATGCGTAAAAACACGGGGCTCACCATCAGGAACATGCTCCCAAAGTGGCATATAAGGATTAGCGCTTTTGATGAATTCTTTCATTGAAGGTTCCGCCTTTCAAAAAAGTGAAAAATATAAAACCGCCGTAAAAGGCGGTTTATGCATACGAACATCATTATTTCTGATTTGAAGCTGATATGTAAGTGTAGGCTACCAGAAGCCCTATGGTCAGTGCCATTACGCCGAGAATGGTGACTATGAACATCGCGGAGTTCTGTTTGAAGAACAGAAAAGGAATTCCGAGAAGCTCATAGAGCAAAGCATAACCGAACCACATCATAGCAACCTGGTGATTATATTTCTCAGGATCCTTGACCTCGGGAGCCTTAACCCCTGCGAAGAATCCGACTGTGTCTTTTGAAAACCACGCCCATGCGCCTATTCCGGCAAACATCAGCGCAACAATTGTCCATACGATAAAAGCGCCTATCATTAGTGCCCCAACCCCTTCGAACACCTATATGTAACACATATATTTTACTCTTTTACAGTGAGTATAACAATATCTTTATTACACCAGAAAATGCACTTCCCAAGCGACTATTCCCAGGATCAGGAGAACGACCGCCAGTGAAATCGCACCCCTTGCCCGTGACTTATAAGCACGGTCCAAAGCAGGCACAACCAGCTTCAGGAAAAGAAGTGCCATGACGCCGAACAGGAAGCTGCTTATCGCACATATCCTTCCCTGGAAATTCAGAGGCCAGGTTTTGTATGACCAAAGGATCTTATGGAACTTGTACTCAAGAACTACTGCGGTCAGATATTCAACAGATGTGGAGATAAATACGCTTCCGAAGAAAACCGCCGCGGGATTCTTTATTTTACGGAAAAGAAAATAAAGAATCAGCATGCCAAAGCCGTAGATCGGACAGCATGGAATGTGAAGCACTCCGCGGTCAAGGTATTTCCCAAAAACCACATACACGCAGGCAATCTCATACAACCAGCCAAAAAAGGATGCCAGAATAAACATCAGAAGATATTTGGTTAAGTCCTGCCGGTTTTTCTCTGTCATTATTTAACATTAAAATCCCGCTCGTCTTCTACGACCGGGATTTTTTCCTTTTCGATATTGTCGATCTGAATGAAGCGTCCGCGATCTATTGCGGCTATCATCTGATCGATACTTTGTTCGTCGCCCTGGACTTCCATTTCAACCGAACCGTCCCATGCGTTATATACCCAACCCGTAAGTCCGAGTACATTCGCAGCTCTTGTGGCGGTCCATCTGAAACCGACGCCCTGAACCTGACCTGTAAATCTTAAGTGATATCTGATCATTTGAAAAAGTCGTCTACTGCGGGAGTTACTACTTCCATATAGAACTCTCCGATATAAGGGAACTTCCTATACAGCTTCTCTTTAATATCGGACAAAACTGTCTTTTTATTCTTACCGTTCAAAGATTCTTTGACTATAGTGAGAACAACATCAAAGTTCTTTCTCGGAATATCTGAGCCGTACTCATACAAAGCTTCTTCAATTTCCAGAAGGCACTTAGATGCTTTGCCTTCATCGGTTCTCTTAACTTTGTCTGCGGCTTTAGGTGCAGCCTTTTTCTGAGCCTTTTCAGCAAGCTGCTCTTTTCTCTCTGCATTAACAAGATCACTCATGAAGGTGATGATGTTATCGTAACTCTTGTTTCTGCTGACAATGTTAACCTTAAGAGTATCTTTATCATAGACACCTGCAAGATATCCCATATATGCGGATATATACTTGTCTACGAATTCTCTTCCCTCAGGAATGTTATCGAAGATCTGGAAATTGATGTCCGCTCTCTTAGGCTTTTCAGATTCAGCGAGTGTGTCTCTGGATGTCAGAAAGACAATTACATTTGAGTTCTTGGGAATGCCGGTATAGCTGAGCTTTACTCCTGCAATCTTGATGTTCTCGTAGTCAATAAGATAGTACGTTTCCACAACTGTTATTCTCCCTACTAAAAAAATTTTCCCTCATATTTGACATTATACAATTAAAGTGTGGGGTAAGTCTATGGTAATGAAATATCCCACTTTTTGGCTGTTAATATTTACAAAACTTTGATTTCCATTTGCTTTCTTTTAAATTTATAACATTACGTTGTATTAACGAACCATCATGAACTAAATCCGTTAGTACATTCGAATTAATCAAATCATACTTAATTACATTAACTCCCAACTCAAATAAGCTATTAATAAAGTTTTCACTTACAGGATTTATCGCTAATGGATTAACAAAAAAAACAACCCATCTGCCAAAGATTCTGTATACTTCGTTTCCCATGTAATAAGCGGACGGCGCACAGACCATTTCCAATCAACTTTTTTATCTTTCATATATGAATCACACGGCCTACTTCAGCAGCATTTAATATATAAGTGCAAATATATCTGTTATTTCTTCTCAGTTATTATGTCATTATGTAAATAATAAATCTTCAAAGAACATCCAGTTTTGTTGATCCACTCTTGAATAGCGGGTTCACACTTCGGGCACGGCAAGTGTCTGGTAAACAAATAGCAAATCTTGCCGGTTGTTGCGGGAACTTGTGCTAATATCTTTCTTTCGCAACATGTAAAATCGGAACCTATTTCGTTCGGGGGCACATTTCGATTTATAGCATCACTTACTGTTTCTTTTCCATTCGGAATTTTTTTACCAGGATAAGAATATCTACATGTTTGTCCAATTAGATTTGAGTATTTTGATCCAGACAAAATGGGATCCTTCATTATTATGTCCTTAATCTTCCTCATTAAATCTTTATTGGATTGTTGCTTGGAAAAATCGAATTGTAAATATGATTCAATTACATTATCAGTAACATCAAACGGTCCACTAAGTGAAATATATCTTTCTGGATTTACATCAAATAGCCCAAAGCATTTTTGTTTTTTTCCAATAAATTGTCCAAAATTATGATTGCCAGCCTTATCACACGAATTAATGCAAGTAATCATACTATTCATAGCATCATTAAAATCTTGTCCTTTATCTCCTCCAATAGAAGAAGATAAATATTTATTAATCGTTTCCTCTGTAAAAGCTACTATTTCGTTTTTTGCTGCATTTGAAAAAGAACCATAACTAGCGTCAGACAAAACCATCTGGCAAGTTAGTAAGTTTTTTTCACCTTGCCTAGCGGAATACCGATATGCATATTTTGACATTTTTACTAAAATACGGCGTTCTTTTGATAAGGGTGATATCTTAGACACCATTCTTTCAAAAATATAATATGGAGGATATCTGCGTTCATTTTTATAATATTCTTTGATGTCTTGTACATCCTCATAGAACAAGGAACTGGATTGGCTGTCTGTAAAATAATTATCTAAATCCAATTCACCAGGTGTGCCACCATCTGCGGCTTTTTTCTCCCACTCACTTCTACACCGATCAATAAAGTCAATCAGCTGATTTCGAGCAGAAGGCGGAACATCATCCGCACTACTACTACTTGAATAATATTTTTGTAAAAGAGATTTACTATATGCCAAAAACCTTCTAGCATCTTCATATCCTACTCTTATTTCAATATCTGAAACATTATAATCATGACTCTTTACAGCTTGAGTCATCAATTCTAATGCCTTAAGATCCAATAAGCAGTCACTTATTGTTATTTCTTCTTCGACTTCTTCCGGCACTTCACTTCTAAAATCACCACTTTCAAACGTGTCTTTTACTTCATCATACCTTCTTTCAGGAACTGCCTTCTTTACCTGCTTTTTCTCAATTATTTCTTCTCTAACTTGCTCGTCTTCAAATCTTTTCTCATCATATTGCTCTTCACCTGTGGATTCATCTACATATAATTCCTCACCGTGAATTTCATCATTAAACTGTTCAGTATACTTATCCTCGCCGCTTCTAAATTGCCAAGTAAAGTTAATCACGTTAGCACGCCTCCCCAATTCAAATCAATAAGAACACAATTAATCTAACAAGTCGTTGGAACCCTTATAATTTTACCATTGCAATCACTATATTCCCGTAGACAAATCGACAATCTTCGTAGGATATTTCCGTCATTATAACGGCTTTATATAACGTGCATTATAAGTATCCGTTTCCAATTTCTTCTCGCAATTTAAATGAGCGTCTGCAATCTGCAGACGCTCACGTTTCTCAACCCTCATTCACTTCCATGAACAACTTTTACGCGCATAACGAGCCCCTCATGCCCTCTCTTCAAAGTCTTCTCTGATCTCAGCAAACATATCACCATCCTCAAACATCGCACCCATATCCGCCGAACTCTTGCATGCTCTTGCGCAGCCTACGACTTTGGAAAGAACATCGTAGTTAAGTTTGGTTCCGGCAGAGTCGCACTTGTAGTTAACGGCACGGCTTGCTTCAACTCCGAACCTGCCCGCAACTTCGATGGCATCGATGTTGGCTCCGAGGAAGATGAACTCCCATCCGTTCTTGGACTTTTTCTTTTCAACCATCTTCTTAACCTTCTCGAAGGTGTACTCTCTGCTGGCATTCTCCATTCCATCAGTGGTGATGATGAAGAGTGTCTTCTCAGGCTTCTCATCAGCGGGAGCCTCCTTCTGAAGTTTTCCGATACGGTGAATGGTTGAGCCCAGCGCATCGAGGAGTGCGGTGTTTCCTCTGACGTAATAATCCTTATCGGTGATGGGCTTCATCATCTTCAGATCTTTTCTGTCATGGAGAATTTCTGTCACTCCGTCGAACAGGATCGTTGAGATGATTGCATCTCCTTCTTCCTTCTGCTGCTTCTCAAGCATTGAGTTGTAACCGCCGATGGTATCGCCCTCAAGCCCTCCCATTGATCCGCTTCTGTCGAGTATAAAAACGACCTCTGTTAATCCCTTCTTCATATCATTTACCTCTCTTTCTTAAGTTACCGGCTAACCGGTTTCCTTTGTTCTGAGATAAATATATGGGATTGCAGAGGTCATAAGGTCGCCTGTGAAGCGACATTTATTATCCGCCGATTATCGGCTGGTCATGTTCGAAAAGCGCGGTGTTTATCTGATAGATGTCATATACTTTGTTTTCTATGAAGTATTCGATTATCAGATCAAAAACAGAACCGGGAGAAAACGCATATCCCGCTCTCGCAAGAAAGTCCCTGGTTTCGTCCATGTTAAGTTCAAGTGCCAGAGCAAATGCAACAGCCGTAATCTTCTTGGGCTGATATGCAGGATTGGATCTGATCTTGGAGAAGAGCTTTCTGTCCACATTGGCTCTCTTATAAACTTCAGTATCCGTATACCCCTTCTCATCTATGATATTCAGAAGAAGTTCTTGCCAGGTATCCGATATGTGTGCAACTCTGTCTGCAATAGACATCTGCGGTGCAGCGCAGCTCATGGCAGCCATTGGAGCAGCGCCCATTACAGAAAACATCGGAGCACTGTCGTCATCATCGGGCTTATCATATCTTGCAGCAGATTCACAAGGCTCCGATGCACGGAATTCCTTAGCGCTCTTTCCTAAAAATGGAATCGATGATCTTAGCTTACCTGCCGGCTTCTTTTCAACCGGCGCTTCTTCCGCATCGCCATCAGGATACATGCACTCATCCTGCATCATGCTCTCGAACTTATCCATGAGATAATCATCAAGACCTAATGCGATGTCTTCCGGAAGATCAGTCTCGTGACCGTCATTTGCTATCAGAATGATCTCAACATCGGATGCAGTGCTCTCCTCTTTAACTGCAGTCAGAGCTTCAGAAAGAGTTATACTATCATCCAGAGATACGGCAACGCTCTCCGCACTCGTGTCAGCTGCAGATTTTACGCAATCCGAAAGGAACTCTTTAAATGCCACGGAGGAGTCATATGCATTTACTAATGTTTCGTCGGAGAGTTCATCTATTCCGTTTCTGAGTATTTTATAAGCCATATCCTATTTCTCGGGTGCAAATTCCATTACTTCGTCATCACTAATTTTGATATCTGATTCAGGTACGACTCCTTTGATGAGAGTTACAAACTTATCATACTCTTCGATCATTGCATCATGTTCGAGAGTGATGTAATCCTTATCGCCTTCTTTAGCTGCGTTCTCAAGAAGAAGTGCCTTAGCAGAGACTGTCATCACTCCGATGGTAGCGGATGTACTCTTGATTGAGTGGACAATTACGCCATACTCTTTGAGATTACCGCCTGTAAGGTGCTGAGACATCTTCTCTTTCTTCTCGGAAGAATCTGCCACATACTCTGCAAGCATCTCGATATAGAAGGACTTCTCACCTCCGCAGTTTGCGATTCCCTTATCGGTATCAACTCCTGCCTCTTTAAGTGCCGATAAATCTTCTTTATCCTCGGCTTTCACCTCAGCCTTTGTATCATCACTACCCTTAACAAGGGTAACCTTACTCATGGGCAGGTACTTCTTCAGCATTGCCTCAAGTGAAGTACTGTCGATGGGCTTTGTAAGGTAATCGTTAAATCCCTTGGCAAGATATCTCTCCCTTGCACCGACAACCGCATCCGCTGTTAAGCATATGACAGGTGTGTCGATATTCGGCCCTTCTTTATGAGCCTTGATGTTCTTAAGAGCCTCCGCTCCGTCCATCTCAGGCATACGCTGGTCCATCAAGATCACATCATATTTATTCTGAAGCGCAAGCTCGATGGCTTCTTTACCGCCGCCGGCCGTATCAATCTTTATCTTGGTATCCCTGAGGAATTCCGTGGCAACGATCAAATTCATTCTGGTGTCGTCAACTATGAGAACCTTTGCGGAAGGTGCTCTGAAGCTTTCGTGATAATCAGCTCTCTTACCGAGACTCTTTTCGAATTTCTCTTTGAAGTTACCGACAGGATCTTTGGAGAGAACAATCTGAGGAAGTGTTGCTATGAAAGTGGAACCTTTTCCATACTCACTTCTTACTACGATTTCACCGCCCATCATATCGAGAAGCATCTTGGTAATCGCAAGTCCGAGACCGGTTCCTTCTTTCGTACTGTTTTTCTCAAGATCAACTCTTTCGAATTTTCCGAAGAGTTTGCCGAGGTTTTCTTCGCTTATTCCGATACCCGTATCGGTCACTTCGATTACAAGGTTGATTATTTCTTTTCCGTCTACTAACCGATCGCTTTCCATTCCATACATCTTCAGAAGGACGCTTCCTTCATCGGTGTACTTAACGGCATTGGAGAGAAGGTTTGTCATGACCTGTCTTACTCTGACAACATCTCCGTAGAGGTTATCGGGAAGATTTTTATCGATGTCTGTTTCAAAACTCAGGCCTTTATCCTTCGCCTTAAAATAGATCATGTTGCTGACATCATTCAAAACGGAGCTGAGCTGATACTCAACTTCGATGATATCCATCTTTCCTTCTTCGATCTTGGTAAAGTCAAGAATGTCATTGATGATTGCAAGGAGATTACTTCCCGCGCTGTCGACATTACCGGAGTAATTCTTGATCTTCTTAAATGCTTCCCTGAATCCTACAGAATCGGAATCGGGAAGTCTCTCGGCTTTTTCGGTCTCTCTTAAGATCATCTCATTCATACCGAGAACGGCATTGATGGGAGTTCTGATCTCATGACTTGTATTTGCCAGGAAATCCGTCTTAGCCTCACTCGCATGCTTTGCCTCTTCAAGAGCATCGTCCTGCTGGATCCTTGCTTTGATGATCTCATATTGCGCGATCGCACACATGATCACGATCGCCAGATACATCATAGGCATTCTGGAATAGTAAGAATCCGGGAATCTGTAACCATTCTCATGAATCGGTGAATGCATATATACAGTCATAATGATGAAGAAGACAGTTGTGAAATATGCGCCATAGAACAGATTAAAGAAATAATAGACCACCGGCACCGCTACAAATATCAAGAAGATACTTGTACCTTCCGTTCCGCCGGTATAAAGGAAAAATGTGAAGGTTATCCAATACACAAAGCACTGGATGTTAATGGCAAGATGCATCAGCCAAAGGCGTTTTTTCCTGCCGAATTTACATATTGCAAAGCAAATGGTAGCTATTGCGGTGAACACCGCACAAAACAGAGCATAATATGCTACGAGATAATCCTTGCGTATAAAATTATCAACGCACAGATATATGCAAAACGGAACTACAACAGAATATATGACGATCGTAAGGGTCAGATTGACGGTAATATATCTCTCATCGAGATGAAATCTTTTCTTTTTAGGCATATGCCCTCCTCACCCCAAAAATGGAATTACGGACCGGTTATCCACGAATAGTCATAATTCGTGTAATAGTTTTCCACGTTTTCAAAGTACTCTTTGTAATTATCAAGTGTAAGTTCGTGCTCACCGCCAGCCATGTACTGAAGAAGGAGATCTGATACATCTCCGCTGTAATGCTGAAGATCGGAATAGTTATTCAGATCGGTAACAACATCGGTTTCATCATAGAAGCAAAATACGTGAGCATTGTCATATTTAAGGACCTCTTCGGTCACAAGTTCCATCTGTTCGATAAGTGCGGGAATATCCCCCTTCACATAATGATTGGTGTACCAATCGGCAATGCAGTAAGGAGGGAAATAGTAATAGAACTGCACATCAGGATATGCAGCGATATTGGCGGTAAGATTAGCTCTCACGTTCGCGGTAAGCATTGCCCTTTCTTCATCAGTCATGTGAATCTCTTCACCGGATGCTTCTGCAATTGATACATAGGGAAGAACATATGCAGCACCAAGAGGTCTGTCCTCTGCAAATCTCATATAGGTATCGAAATTATCGGAAGGCACGCCATCCGCAGTTCTTCCGATTCCGCTGTTTACATATTCGAAGAGAACGTCTGCATTATACAGATACGCTTCATCATTGAAGATATTATTGTCGTACAGGAAGGTGGGATCTGCAGCCTGAGGATTTCTGTAATCAACCTCTGTCATTGCAAAGTACATATCCATACTCCTAATGACGAGTTTGATATTATCGTTATACTCAAGCGCTCTTCTTTCTCCGTCACCGATTTCTTTATAATATCCGCCGGCATATGTAGCCTTTACGCTGGTTACGCCAAAGAGTTCATCCACAAGTGAAGCGCGGAAGTTTTCGGAAACCGAAGTTCCGGTTATAAGTGCATCGTACTCAAAATTCCTTGTGATACCGTCATTCTGGTATCTCTCATTGTCCATGATGTAAGAGAAACCCTTGATGGGTGCATGGTAATGAAAGAAGGGATCAACATATGCAACGATTCCCGCAACTGCTATAAGGAGCAGTCCCGTTATCACAAGTTCTTGTATCAGAAATTTTTTCCAGGTCTTTTTGTCCAACGTTTATTCTCCGGATCAGAATTGGAAATATATAAAGCTCGATACACTGTTTGCGTAAAGGAAAGACCAGACAAACAGTATTCCGCACACAAGTGCAGTGAGGAAATTCGGCTTATATTTCTTCTCATAAATATTCTTGGTGCACAGCAGGCAGATATATGTCACGACATAAAACAGTGGAATCGCGATATTTAAGTGATACCTGATAAAAGGAATGGTTCCCATATCAAAGGTGTCGTAGAACTGCACCGCAGGCATTATATTATCAAACTTGAACATCTCTTTGATGACCGCTACTGCCATAGAGAGATTCGGTGCTGCGAAGAACACCCATCCGATATTAACAAGTGCGAATGTAACCGCCACTCTGATAAACTTCGGAATCTTCTTAAGATAATCCCAGGCAAGTCTTTCTATTATCATGAGGATTCCGTGAAGCGCTCCCCATATGATGAATGTCCAGTTAGCTCCGTGCCAGAATCCGCTGATAACGAAAATGGTCATCATGTTGATATATGTTCTGACTCTTCCCTTTCT
>CADBFZ010000009.1:0-21517 GCA_902794095.1 uncultured Lachnospiraceae bacterium
GTCGGTCAAGCCAATAAGAATACAACAACAAATCCTGTCACCAATATCTCTCCGCATGTTTCACCACCGCTTGGTTCAGCGACCTTAGCAGCCGACTTGATGAATGTGCTTTATGCTGGCTTTGACAACCCCATGAGCATTAGCGTCAGCGGAATAGATGCCAGTACTATTTCTCTTAGTATGACAGGCGGTTCACTTACGAGTTTGGGCAATAATAAATATACGGCGCGTCCTGCTGCTGTTGGCCAAAATTGCGTGTTCACGGTTTCGGGTACGCATCAGGGCAAGTCACAAACTATAGGAACCTTTACATTCCGGGTGCGTAAACTTCCCGACCCAACGCCCTATATTCCAGCAGGTGGCGATCGCTTCAAAGGAGGACGTTTATCGAAAGGTGCTGCCGCTTCGCTTGGTGCGCTTCACGCTGCCATTGACGATGGCTTGCTCGACATACCGTTCACCGTTACCAGTTTTCAAGCCGTATTCCATGACCGTATGGGCAATAGCATTGTTGAACCATCGGCAGGTGCTTCTTTCACAGAGCGTCAGCGCAGCCTTGTGCGCGATATGCGTCGAAACCAGCGTTTCTATATCAGTAATGTTCATTGTATTGGTCCAGACAAGATACCACGTGTGTTGCCTGGTGCCATGGAGATAATCGTAAACTAAAACCCACAGAGTGGCAAGAGCCGCAGCGTGACTATTTCATTTACAAAAAAGCATGTACACGCTTTGCTCAACAAACTCCGACAACATCATATCGTATGAAAACAACTTCTCTTTATAGTTTCTTCGTGATGGCATTGTTCTTCACGTTTAGCATAAGTGTCTGTGCTCAGCCAGCTCGTCGGCGTGCAGAACAGACACAGCAGCAGACGCGTCGTCAGACAAATCGTGCAGGCGGAGCCACTTATCGTGAGTTTCCCGCCGCTCAAGCCATGCCTGCAGATGCCGATTGGAGACGCGATGTTTATCGCGAGCTAGACTTGATGAAAGATGAGAACGCACCGCTTTCAGCACTTATTTTTGACTCATTATATGATTCATATAAGGGTGTAATCGTATTTGTCCGTGTTATGAACGGTACGGTTAAAAAGGGAACCAAGATCAAAATGATGGCTACCGGAGCTTCCGAGGAAGTTGTTGAAGTAGGAATATTCGGTGCGGGAAGATTCATCCCCTGTGATGAGCTTTCAGCCGGAATGGTCGGATATATAACCGCATCCATCAAGACTCTGTCAGAGACCGAAGTCGGAGATACCGTAACCGACGCCGATAATCCTTGTGCAGAGCCCCTTCCCGGATACAAGAAGGTTCAGCCCGTTGTTTATTGCGGAGTTTACCCCGCAGACAGTTCCAAGTACGAAGATCTTAAGGAAGCGCTTGAAAAGCTTCAGCTTAACGACGCATCACTGTTTTTCGAGCCCGAGACTTCACTTGCTTTGGGATTTGGTTTCAGATGCGGATTCCTCGGACTTCTTCACCTTGATATCATTCAGGAAAGACTTGAAAGAGAGTACGATCTTGATCTCGTAACAACCGCACCTTCCGTTGTATATAAGGTTTATAAGACTGACGGAACCGTTATCGAACTGACCAATCCTTCCAATCTGCCCGATCCCAGCGAGATCGAGTACATGGAAGAGCCCATTGTTAATGCTGAAATCATGGTTACCAAGGATTTTGTAGGTTCCATCATGGAACTGTGTCAGCAGAGACGCGGACGTTATGTAAGCATGGAATATATCGAAGCCGGAAGAGCTCTTATCAAGTATGAACTTCCCTTAAATGAGATCATTTATGATTTCTTCGATGCACTTAAGTCCAGATCCAGAGGATATGCGTCCTTTGACTATGACCTTAAGGGATACGAGAAGAGTTCACTTGTTAAGCTCGATATCCTTATCAATAAAGAGCAGGTCGATGCACTCAGCTTCATCGTTCATTCCGACTCAGCATATGAGAGAGGACGTAAGATGTGCGAGAAGCTTAAGGATGAGATTCCCAGGCATCTGTTCGAGATTCCCATTCAGGCTTGCGTCGGCGGAAGAGTCATAGCACGTGAAACCGTTAAGGCTATGAGAAAAGACGTCCTTGCAAAGTGCTACGGCGGTGATATTACCCGTAAGAAGAAGCTTCTCGAGAAGCAAAAAGAAGGTAAGAAGCGCATGAGACAGGTAGGAAGTGTAGAGATTCCTCAGTCCGCATTCATGAGCGTACTTAAACTGGATGATGATAACTAATGGATAACAATTTTTCTGAAGTTTATATTCATATCCCCTTCTGCGTAAGAAAGTGCCTGTATTGCGATTTTCTTTCTTTTGCTGCGGATGAGAAGGCTAAGGAAAAGTATATTGATGCTCTGTGCACGGAGCTGATGTTTATAGGAAAAGAGAGGTGTAAGACCTCTCTTTCTTCTGTTTTTATCGGCGGAGGAACACCTTCCGTACTGCCTTCCGATCTCATTGTAAAGGCGATGGAAAGTGTTAAAGATAACTTTACTCTGGCGGAAGATGCGGAAGTTACCATCGAATGTAATCCCGGAACAGTGGATGAAGAGAAGCTCAAAGCATACAAGACATGCGGGATTAACAGGATCAGTTTCGGACTTCAGTCAGTTCACGATGAAGAATTAAAATCACTGGGAAGAATCCATACATTCGATGATTTTCTGAAAAGTTATGATGCTGCAGTTAATGCGGGATTTACCAATATCAATGTTGATCTTATGAGTGATATTCCCGGACAGACAACAGAGTCCTGGGAGAAAACTCTAAAAACTATATGCGAGCTTAAGCCTGCTCCCACGCATATTTCTGCATACAGCCTTATCGTTGAAGAAGGTACTCCTTTTGCGGAAATGGAAGAGGAAGGCAGACTTGATATTCCGGATGAAGAAACGGACAGAGAAATGTATCATATGACTTCGAAGATTCTTTCAGAGTACGGATATGGAAGGTATGAAATCTCCAATTATGCTAAGCCCGGTTCTGAGTGCAGACACAATCTCGGATACTGGACCGGAGTAGAGTATTACGGAGCAGGTCTCGGTGCCGCATCGTATTACGGTGGATGCAGATTCACCAACACTTCCGAACTTCCTGTTTATATGGATGATCCTATCGACTCGTTTAAACTGGACGAAAAGCTGACCCTTGCAGATAAAATGAGCGAGTTTATGATCCTTGGTTTAAGGCTTACAAAGGGCATAAATACTAAGGATTTCACCAAGAGATTCGGTCAAGATGTAATGGATATATATGGAAAACAGATCCACAGATTCCTTGATGAAAAACTGCTTGAAGAAGCAGATGCGGAAGAGCCTGCAGGTTCAAAAATGATACGTCTGTCGGAACGTGGACTTGATCTTGCAAATCATGTAATGCAATCTTTCATATAACATTTTCAACTTATTCAATTATTCATGCCACCCACTCAAAAACGGGTGGCATTTTTGCATTTTCAAAAATGCCGATTTTCCGCGTAAATCCTTGCATTAAGGCAAAATAACGCATATAATTAAATAGATTTATTATGCATAAAAATCCGTGTGGTGAAAGACAGATGATTTCTTTCGAACAAGATAAAAATTCGGGCAAGGGTAATGCCTGGTTATTGGCATGTATCGCATTTTTGCTGATTGTCATAGCTGGTATAGTTTGGCTCGTCGTTCACTTTAAGAATACATCAGCCGCCAATTCTGCATATGATGAGCTTGCAGCAAATACTGTAGTCGCAGAACAGAGTGCAGATCCGGATGCAACTTCAGGCGATGAAGTTTCAGATGCACAATCGGTTGAAGAATCATCAGGAGGATTATCTCCCGAAGGACTTGCTCAGGCCGGCGGTGAAGAAGATGAATCCGAAGAAGTTGCTGACGCGAGAAATACCGAAGCTGCAGATGAAGCACCCGATAAAGGAATTGACTGGGACAAACTTCACGAAACAAATGCGGATATCTATGCATGGATATATGTGCCGGGAACTTCAGTAGATTATCCGGTTCTTCAGCATCCCACGGATAATGAATTTTATCTGATGCACAATCTCGACAAATCGTACGGTTATCCAGGAGTTATTTACACAGAGAATTACAACAGCAAGGACTTCACTGATCCAAACACTGTTTTATACGGACATAACATGGATAACACAACCATGTTTTCGACACTTCACAAATTCAGTGATCCGAAGATGTTTGAGACTCCGCATTACATATACATCTATACCGAAGATGGCAGGACACTTGTTTACGAGATCTTCGCCGCTTATGAATATCCTTCGATACATTTGCTGATCAACTTCGATGTTAAGAACGAATACATCTACGAACAGTATTTGAGAAACATCGGCAACATGGATCTTACAAGCACGGGTGTTGCAAATATTAGACATGATATTACACCGACTATAAACGACAGGATAATAACACTTTCGACCTGTACCACCGATCATGACGCAAACGAAAGATTCCTCGTCGTCGGTGTCTTACTTAATCCGTAACGGAGCCTTGAGCTTTGATAGAAGATAAGATAATCACAGAAAAGAAAAAAGTCAGTATCACGGCGAGATTTATCACGACGCTGGTAATGATAGTACTGGTGATCTTAGGAATCTTTGCAGTACTTCGAATGATCGGTAAGAGATCACTGTACGAACTCAGCTCAGGTCTCGATGGAATTGTATCGGATCTCGGTGATGTGGTTATAACGGATGAACCGGCGCCTCTTCCCGAAGGACATATCCTCTACGAGGGAAAAGAGTACGCACCCAATAATGACCTGGTTTGTATCCTGGTCATGGGAATAGATACAGAGGCTGTTTCGGAGATAGGCGGACAAAGCTGGGATGTTGATGAGGCGTCTTTAAATAACGGCGGACAGGCTGATGCACTTTTCCTGATGCTTCTTAATCCTCACGATGAGAAGATATCAATCTTAAGCATTAATAGAAACTCAATGGCTGATGTTGATGTATGGGATTCCACAGGAACCTACAGGGGAGTGTTCACACAACAAATAGCACTTCAGCACGGATACGGCACCGATCAGACAGAGTGCGCCGAACATCAGGTCAAAGCAGTATCGAGACTTCTTCATAACATTCCGATACATGCATATGCAGCAATAAGCATGGATGCGATTCCTGAATTAAACGACGCAATCGGCGGAGTTGAAGTAACGGTATTAGACGATATAGTTTATCCCGAATATGACATGGATCTTCATCAGGGTGATGTTGTTACACTCATGGGAGAAAAAGCATATTGGTATATAAGACTCAGAGATGAGAACATGTTTGATTCGAATTCTTTGAGACTTGAAAGACAAAAACAGTACCTGGTTTCTTTTGCCGAGAAGGCGAAGGAGAGTGCGGGAGGAGATGTATCGGTTGCGGTTGAGTTGTTTAACATCATGCAGAAATACATGGTGACCGATCTTAACGTAAGCAGCTTCACGTATCTTGCATCCGAGACAATCGATTATGAGTTTAATCCCGATATCCGTTCCATTCAGGGTGAGACGGTGATGGGAAATGATTTTGAAGAGTTCTATATAGATGATGCAGCTCTTCAAAACACAATAATCAGTTTGTTCTATGAGCCTGTTAACTAACGGGCACAGATGAAGTTATAAAATGTTTTACATTTTGTTTTTTATCAGGAGGAATAAAAATGAAAAAGAAGGTACTCGCTTTGATCTCTGCAGCAGCTCTTGTTCTGCTCAACTCAATGACGGTTCTTGCTGACAGCCCTACCGTAGGACAGACTCAGCTTCCCGTTGCTACCCAGACCGCAGTAACTACCGTAAACAATACCGCTACTCCCGACCACTATGCAGTTATCACTGCTACATCCGAAGGCTTCAAAGTTTCGGCTGTATCTCAGACAACTGCTGATGCTGCTGTTGTAGCTGTTCAGAATACCATTCTCAGAGACGTTGCAGCTCTCGGATACTTCCTTGGCGATGCAAATCTCGTTCAGGCAGCAACCACTCAGGGTGAGCTTGTTACCGCATCCGTTCTTTCCACTGTTGATGTTGATCCTGCAGGAGCAACCAAGGATCCCGCATCAGGAATGTACAATGTAATTCTTACCAATCCCATGATTGCAGCAGGTGATACCATTGCAATCCTTCACTACAACGAGAGCACCAAGGCTTGGGAGCTTATCAAGCCTGTTGCCGTTGGCCAGGGTTCCGTTGCTTTTCAGACCGCATCTCTTTCTCCTATTACCATAGTTAAGGTTAATACCACAACCGCAGCTCAGGCACCTAAGACCGGAGTTATGACTTATGGTGCGATTACCATGATCCTTATCGGACTTATGGGCGCAGCTTACTGCTACAGAAAATATCGCAGAGCATAATATCAGCTGATGGTCGGCGGGGTTATCCCTGCCGACCATGGCTTTAAACTATGGCAAATTTTCTATTTGTTACAACAATCAGCGGGTTCCTCCCGCAATTTGAATCAGGTGATGCACGGTGTGCATCTGATCTGGGATGCAATGTTTTCTATGCGTCCAATTTTGACAACCCCGTTTATGTATTTGACAAAGAAGAACTTGTAAATAAAGGTATTAAGCTTTATCAGATACCGATTCGTAAAAGTCCTCTCAGTGTAAAGAGTAATCTGCAGGCCATAAAGAGCCTTAAGAAACTTATCGATGAATGTGATATAGACGTTATACATTGTCACAATCCTATGGGAGGCGTAACTGCCAGAGTGGCAGCCCGGTTTAGTAAGAAACATCCGTATGTCATATATACCGCACACGGATTTCATTTTTATAAAGGTGCTCCGGTCCTTAATTGGATTCTCTACTATAATGCAGAAAAATTCCTGGCAAGATGGACCGACCACATCGTAACGATCAACGCAGAAGATTATAAGAGAGCACTTCGCTTTCATGTAAGAGGCGAAGATGGCGTAACAAGAATCGGAGGAGTCGGGTGCGATTCCAAAAGATTCAAACCGATGCCGGAGATTCGTGACTCCAAGAGAAAAGAAATCGGAGTTCCGGAAAGTGCTTTTCACATAGTCACCGCGGCGGAGATCAATGATAACAAAAACCAAAGAGTAATTATCGAAGCTCTTGCCCAGATGAATGATAAAGAAATCTATTACAGCATTTGCGGCAAGGGGCCGAATGAAGAGTATTTAAAAGAGCTGATAGCGAAACATGGTCTTGAAGACAGAGTAAGACTTCTTGGATACAGAACCGATATGGAAGAGGTTCTTCAGACCGCAGATGTGTTTGCTTTTCCGTCTAAGAGAGAAGGCTTTGGAATTGCCGCGGTTGAAGCGCTGCTTTGCGGAGTTCCTCTTATAGCATCGGACACCAGAGGTGCCATGGAATATGCCAAAGACGGAATCAATGCTCTTATATGCAGGAGCGGTAAGCCTGAAGAGTACGCTTTTGCAATAAGAAAGCTTAAGAGTAATCCTGAGCTTTTGAAGAGGCTTTCAGATAACTGTCGTGATTCGGCATTTGATTTCACTGACGGTGAAGTAAGAAAGATTATGCGTCCCGTGTACGAAAGAGCTTTACAGCACAGTAACCGTTAACCTATTTCTTCGGGGGAAGAACAAGTGAACAAACCTATGATTTCAGTCATAATGGGAGTTTACAATCAATGGGATATCGATGCTCTTAAGAGAGCGGTAAATTCTGTCCTTGCTCAGACGAGTTCGGATTTTGAATTTATTATCTGGAATGACGGGTCGGAACAGTGGGTTTCTGATGAACTCAGAAAACTTTGTGTACTTGATAAGCGTATTGTTTTGGCAGGACGCGATGAGAACAGAGGGCTTGCCAATTCACTTAACGAATGCATAAAGCTTGCCAAGGGTGAATTCATTGCACGTATGGATGCGGATGATGAATGCCTTCCGGAAAGATTTTCCAAGCAGGTAGATTTCCTTGACGAGAATCCGGAATATTCATGGTGTGGAACTTGCGCTGAATTATTTGATGAAAACGGAGTCTGGGGTTACAGGAGCATGCCTGAGATTCCTACGGTTAAGGACTACTACAGATACTCACCTTACATTCATCCTTCTGTAATGTTTAGGAGAGAAGTTTTTGATAAAGAAACGGGATATCTTGAAGAGGAAGAGACATATAAGTGTGAAGACTATGAGATCTTCATGAGACTTATGCAAAAGGGACTTAAGGGATATAACATCCAGGAACCGCTCTTCAGATATCATGAATCCTATGCTTCGTACAACTTGAGAAAACCTTGTTACAGAATAAGCGAAGCAAAAGTCAGATTTGTCAATTACCGAAAGATGGGAATATTATTCCCGTTCGGATGGATGTATGTACTCAGACCATTGGTCGGATGTCTGGTTCCGGGATTTGTGATCGGACTGCTTAAGAGAACCGAAGGTAAAATTGCCAGGGCAGAGAGGGAGAGTTTAAATGGCCGGTTCGATACCGAAGAAAAGATTATCGAAGTACCGGAACTGCGTGTCGGCGATTCCCTCGTTCGCGCGAAGTACGGACGTTTGTCTTGAGAATGCCATAAAAAACTCTTCGGAACTTTCACCGGAAGATGAAACGTTCATCCATGTATTTGCACCTGTTATATGTTCGTATGTGTACTATGTACTGACTGATGCGAAGAGACGCGGAGTTAAGAGACTGGTGTTCTTAGCCAGAGACGGCTATCTGCCTTACAAAGCGGCTTTGGAGCTTGGCCCCGTAATAGCGCCTGATGTTGAGTTATCGATTATTTATGTATCGAGATATGCACTCAGAAGTGCAGAATATGCTCTACCCGGAATTGATTGTCTCGATACCATATGTCTGGGATCTCTTAATCTGACATTTAGGAAGATGCTTAAAAGAGCAGATCTTACGGATGAAGAGATAGAGATAATTGCAGATAAATGTGATATGAGCGGAAGAATTGATGATTATATCGCTCATAAAGAGATCGGCAAGATCAAAGAAAGATTAAATGATATTCCCGAACTATACAGATTTGTTCATAAGCATTCCAAAGATAAGCTTAAGAATACTGTGGATTATCTGAAGCAGGAAGGGATTACTAAGGGGTGTTCCAAGGACACATGCATCGTAGACAGCGGATGGATGGGAACAATCCAAAGAAGTATAAACAGACTTATATCAGGGGGAGAAGATAAAGGACTCGAAGGTTATTATTTCGGTCTTTATTCTGTTCCCAAGGGTGTCAAAAAAGACGCGTATCACAGCTTCTATATATCACCCGATTCGGGATTACAAAATCTCCTTAGAAAAGTAAATTTTAGTATATGCCTGTTTGAAAGCGTTTATTCTGCACCGGAATCAATGACTTACGGATATGAATATTCGGACGGTAAAGTGATTCCGATTACCAAGGCAGAGGGTAATCCCAATAAGGATTTTATCTGTAGAGCGGAAGGATATTTAACAGATTACTCCAAGGCTTTGGCTGAGAATATAAAAGATTCGGATCTTGATCTGAATGAAATGCGAAAGATGTGCTACAGACTCCTTAAACTGTGTATGAGTAAGCCTACTGTGGAAGAGAGCAAGGCACTCGGAAAGTTTTATTTTTCAGATGAGGTTGTTGAAAACGGTAGCGACAGACTTGCGGCTGAATGGAACAAGCAGGATCTGAAGGCAAACAGATTCTTTAGAAAGATGTTTATAAAAGCCGGATGCATGGATGGAAAGCTTCCTATAAGCGCGTGGCCTGAGGGAAGTATAACTTCAGCAGCTACAGGATTAAGTAAGAAATTTGGTCTCATGTCTGAGAAAGCATCTAAGACAGTAACTGAGATCAGAAAGACGGTAATTAGGTGAAGGGCAGATTCAGCGACATACTTCAATATGTCTTTGTTATAAGAGAATTGACCTCGAGAGAGATCAAGCGTAAATACGCCAGAAGTTCACTCGGAATCATCTGGAGTGTTTTGAATCCGCTTCTGATGATGGTTGTAATGTCGTTGATATTCTCGACGATGTTTAAGAGGTCGATTGAGAATTTCCCGATTTATTATCTTACCGGACAGACAATTTGGGGATTATTTAGTGGGGCTACTAACTCAGCAATGACGGCACTTGTGGATAATAAATCCTTGTTGATCAAAGCTAAACTTCCAAAGCATACATTTATTCTGTCCAGAGTATATACAGCACTGGTAAATTTTGGATATACGTGTATCGCATATGTTCTGATGCTGTTCATATTCAGGATTAAGTTTACGCTGACTATGCTTTTATTCCCTGTAGGTATACTCTTTGCATTGATTTTTTCAATAGGTATGGGTTATTTGCTTGCTACGGAGTATGTTTTCTTTGCTGACATTAAGTACTTGTATGGAATATTCCTTACGCTCTTGATGTATATGTCGGCAATTTTTTATCCTGTAGATAACTTGCCAGAGATGGTTCAGAAAGTGGTGAATATGAATCCGGTATATTTACAGATTCTATTTGCAAGAGAGTGTGTAATGTATGGACATGTTCCGGAAACTTGGGTATGGATCAGACTAAGCATTTGGAGCATAGCAAGCGTAGTTGTCGGAATGATAGTGTTTAAGATTCAGGAAAATAAGATAATGCAGACTATTTAAGAGGTCTTGGGAATATAGTTTGACAATATTTAACAGGAACAAGGGAATAAGAAGAGCGATAAGAGTAGCCGTAATGATAATATGTACGGCTCTTTGTCTTGCGCTTATTCCTACATACAAAGTAAATGCTGCTGAAGCATATGTAACTTTTGGATCAACATCATATACACCGACTGAAGGTAAGGAATTTAAGATTGGCGTCTACGTGAAATGTATGGATGGTGTCGGTGCGAGTTCTATTACCGTGGGATATGATCCCAATTGTCTTGAATATGTTGGTGGCGGATCCGGATATGATCGTGAAAATGGTCTTGTCTTTATTACCGATGATATCGGAAATGGTGCGAACTCGAAGAAGTTTATGCTTATTTTCAAAGCAAGATCTGCATCCTTCTCAGAGATTCATGCCGTAGCTAACTTTGTATATACTTATGATTTTCCCGATGTTGTCATGGAAGATGGTACTGTAATACCTTGTGCAGATCCTGTTGAATGCACTATTACCGGAAGCGCCGTGGCACCTATCAATATTCAGGGAGTAGCACCCAAACCTGAGGAGAAACCTGAGGAGAAACCTGAGGAGAAGCCTGAAGAAAAGCCTGAAGAAATCGTCGAAGAAGTAGTGGAAGAAACTCCCGAGGAAGCTGAAACGGTAGATGTTATTCCCGAGGATGAATCTCTGGAAGAGGAAGTTCCTGTTGTTATAGTTCCTGAAGAGGATGAAGTTGTTTCTGAAACGGTAGAACAGATGGACACAATCGAACCGGACACCTTTGTGGAAGCTAATTCGCTGTATTTTATTGATGGCGAAAATGAGCCTGTACAGGAAAGGACTTTGGATGAGTCCTTAATCCTTATGATGATTTTGGTGGGCTCCGGATTGGCGTTACTTTTCCTACTGTGGCTTTCAAGAGACGAATTCAAAGCCCGTAAGAAAGAAGCAAAGCTTTATGTAGATGCTTTGGAAGATCCTAATTACGAAGAAGATACTAACGAAGAATTTATAATCGAACTTCCTGACGAACTTAACGAGACTCAGGCGGAAGAGTCTTTGTATGAGCACAATGAAGAGTATGAATACCCTGAAGAAGTTCTTCAGGCCAATGATGCTGTTGCATATGAGGAAGAAGACCTTCATATTATAAACATGGATGAGAAACTTCCGGTTGATGACAGGGAGAGAGTGATCTCTGTTAAAGATGTTACTATGGAGTTCCATCTTTCTACATATAATCCTTCGGGGCTGAAGGATTACCTCATTCAGATGGTTAAGAGAAATATCTCTTATAGAAGACTGTATGCTTTGTACCATGTAAGTTTTGATATCTATAAAGGTGAAGTAGTAGGTATTATTGGAACTAATGGGTCCGGTAAGAGTACCCTTTTGAAGATTGTTTCCGGCGCTCTCAGACCTACTTCCGGAAGTGTAACCGTTGATAGGAAGAAAGTACAGCTCCTTACTCTCGGAACCGGATTTGATATGGAACTTACAGCAAGGGAGAATGTATATCTCAACGGGTCTATCATAGGTTATTCCAGGGATTTCATAGATAAGCATTATGACGATATCGTAAAGTTTGCAGAACTTGAAGACTTCATGGAAGAGAAGGTTAAGAACTTCTCGTCCGGAATGGTCTCCAGGCTTGGATTTGCAATTGCTACTGCAGGTGATGCAGCGGAGATACTGATCCTTGATGAAGTTCTTTCTGTAGGTGATGAGTTCTTTAGAAAGAAGAGTCTTGCCAGAATCAAAGAGATGATTCATGGTGGAAGTACTGTTCTGATAGTCAGCCATAGCATGGGCACTATTCTTGAGAATTGTACAAAATGTGTATGGATTGAAAAAGGCGAGCTTCGTATGGTTGGGGATCCTAAAGAAGTATGTGATGCATATCGCCATATGGAAGAGGCAGAAAATGCAGTTGGCGCCTGATTTTAAAGGCTGATCCTTGATAATTTCATACTTTACAGCAGGTCGATACAATATTATAATATGTACGTAAATAAGTACGTAAATATGTACATATTGTTTAAGGAGATATATATGCTTACAACCAAACCGGCCGAGTTAAGAATGAATCTTAAAGAATATTTGCAGAAGGCATATGAGGGCGAAATAGTAGTTGTTTCGCGCCCTCGAAGTGAAAATGCTGTTATTATCAGCGAAGATGCATATAACAGATTGATGAGAGAACGGAGATTAATGACTTATTATCTTGGGCTGAAGTCTTCAGGTATTATTGACTCTAAGGATGAAGAACAGTTAACAAAAGTCATTCAAGGTGCTTTCGGAGGAGAAAGGATTCCTTTTCGCATTGAATCAGATCAGGACTATTATGATAGAATTGATAAATCTATAAGAGAGATATACGAAGGAAAAACCAAAGATGCGAAAGAAGCTCTGACTGAAATTTGTTCGGAGATAGAAAATGCAGCATTATCGGGTTGAATTGACTGATTCCGCTCGCAGACAACTTAGGACTATTCTTGAATATTTAATATTTTACTTGAGAAATGAGCAAGCATATATATCTGTTAAGACGGACTTTCAAAAAACTATTGAACAATTGGAATATCAAGCAGGGGTAATTGCTGATAGTGATTCAGAAAGTTTAAGAAAACGAGATCTAAAAAAGATTCATTTCCTTTCTCACAAATATGTCATATTATTTCGCATCTATAAAGAAGTTGTTTATGTAGTAGAGATTCATCATGAAAGCGAAGATTATATAAATAATCGAACATAAGAACTATAAGTATCTGCCCGCTGTAAAGTGTGAAATTACTTTATGGCGGGAATTTTAATATTTGGATATGTTAAATTCAATAAATAGATTACTTAAAAGAAAAAAGAATCCTAAGGTATCAGTCATTCTACCTGTATATAACGAAGAACCTTTTCTCCGCCAATGCATGGATAGCCTAGTTAATCAAACACTTAAGGATATTGAAATAATCTGTGTGGATGATGGGTCTACTGACAAATCTCTTTCTATTCTCCGTGAATACAAAAAAATAGATAAGCGTATAAGAATTATAACCGGTGAGCATAAAAATGCTGGGACTGCTAGAAACAAAGGCATTGATGTTGCTACAGGCAAATACTTATATTTTCCGGATTCAGACGATTATTGCCAGCTAAATTTGCTGGAGAAAGCATATGAAGAAGCTGAGGATAAAGAAGCTGACGTAACGATTTTTAAATCCTATAGTTTGAATAACGTTTCCAATGCAATAACACAATGTGCTTTTTCACTATATTTAGATAAGTTGCCTTCCAAAAGACCATTTTCAATAGATGATATAGAGGGAAATTTCTTTCGCTTCATAATGGGATGGGCTTGGGATAAATTGTTTCTTAGGGATTATATAGATAGTCTAAAAATACGATTTCAGGAACAAAGAACCACTAATGATATGTATTTTGTTTATATGTCTCTAATTAACGCTAGAAAAATTACAACTTATAACAATGAATTATATACACAAAGAGTATGCGTTGATACATCATTGTCAATGACTAGATATATCTCTGGAAACTGTTTTTATTATGCTTTATTAGAAATAAAAAAGAGTTTAATTAATAATAACAACTGGGAGAAGTATGAATGTATATTTGTTGATTATGCTATGCATTGTTGTGTTTCTAATTATCAATTTATTGATGATTCGAAAGAGTTAATTAGAATAATTTATGATTTGGGAATCGTTGATGCTCCTAAATCATGGTTTTCATCGAATGAAGAATTCGATAAATGCCAATTGATTATCAAACAACAATATAATAAAAACGAAAAATAAGAACATTTATCAGAACTTTTGCTTAATAATGTTAGATTATGAGGTGGTTATGATGGAGAGAATTCCTTATCGAAATTTTGATGATATGTCCAAAGTGATAAAAAGAAATTTATTTAAACTTCCCAGCGATTTGGATTTAATAGTTGGTGTTCCAAGATCAGGAATGATTCCTGCATATATGATTGGTTTGTTTTTGAATAAGCAGGTTTGCTCAGTTGATGAACTCATATTAGGACATACTGACAGTTGTGGTGAAAGATTAAAAGAAAATTTGCAAAAAAGTATATCTAATATTCTGATCGTTGATGATTCTATTTGCACTGGAAATGCAATGAATATTGTAAGAAATCGGATATCTCATTTGAATGGATATCACTTTTATTATTTAGCAATCTATTCAAATGGGTTTTATGATAATTTAGTTGATTTCACTTTTGAAAAAGTGCCTACTCCTCGTATTTTTCAATGGAATTATATGAATATGGTTTGGGCTGGAAAAAGCTGCTTTGATTTAGATGGAGTATTGTGTGTTGACCCTACATTTGATGAAAATGATGATGGTGAAAAATATAGAGAATTTCTTCTTAATGCTAAGCCCTTATTTATTCCGAATTTTAAAATTAATTGTATAGTGACCACTAGATTAGAAAAGTATAGGGCTGAAACGGAAATCTGGTTAGAAAAACATCATATTATATATGATGAACTTGTTATGTTGAATTTGGATACACAAGATCAAAGAAAGAATTATAAAGCTTATTCTAATTATAAAGCTCAAGTGTATAAAAAGAGACTAGATACTATTATTTTTGTGGAAAGTGATCCTGTTCAAGCCAAAGAGATTGCACTTATTTCCAACAAGACTGTTATATGTTCATATGATGACGAAATCTATTATGGGGAACTTGATAGAGAGCAATGCAGAAATATTAAAACAGATTTTAAAATTAGAACAGATTCTGCTGAGATTATTCCAGATAGGCTTTGCTATAAAGAGAAGGTGGAAGTATCAGTGATTGTTCCTGTTTATAATTCACAGTCTTTTCTTCAGGAATGTATCAATACCATTAGGTTTCAAACATTTCAGAATATAGAAATGATCTTTATAGATGATGGATCAACTGACCAATCTTTGCAGATATTACGTGAAAATGCAAAATTGGACGATCGAATCAGCATTATTGAACAAGAAAAAAGTTCTGCAGGAAATGCAAGAAATATCGGAATAAAAGTTGCTAAAGGCAAATATCTTTTGTTTTTGGATTCTGATGATTTTTTTGATCTTAATTTAATAGAAGATGTATATAACCAAATTGATTCGACCAATAGTGATATCTGTTTATTTAAGTGCAGAACATTTGATAATAATACACTTTTGTACGAGAATCGATCTTTAGAATTACGCAAGGAGTATTTGCCTAAAGAATCTGTTTTTAACAGCAATTATCTTAATGATTATATTTTCAATATAACTACCGGTGCTCCTTGGAGCAAAATGTTTAGAAAAGATTTTATTTTAGACAATTCTATAACATTTCAAGATATTCATCATTATAACGACATGTATTTTGTTATGAAATCTATGTACTTGGCAAAGAGGATTACATATCTTGATAGAGCTTATGTGAATTATAGAATCAATCGGAAAGATAGTTTACAAAATCAAATGTTTGTAGATCCATTGTTGTTTACTGTTCCTTTTAAGGCTCTACATAAAGATTTGATAAGCGATAATAAATGGGATTTATATAAAAAATCATTCGTTAATAGATTTTTAATTAGTTCAATATATGTCCTATTAAAACAAGATTCATATGATGATTTCAAACTGATTTACAATTCATTAAAAAATACATATTTTCCTTTATTTGATCTTGATACCTTTTCTGAACAAGATGTGTATGATAAGAATTTGTTTTTGATTAAAAGAAAAATTGATTTATTTAGTGCAGAAGAATTTTTGCATAATTATTTTCTAAGAAACGAGTCTGGTGATTATCAAATAAAATTAATAGATGATCTAAAATGGAAAATTCGAGAACTTGAAAAGGGAATGGATAGAAAGAATGAATATATCGCCTTTTTAAAAAATAATAAAAAGCATATCGAAAACCTTGAGTATACAAATTACTGTTATAACGAGGTGTTAAAGTCAAAATCGTATAAAATTGGCTTGTCTATCACTTATTTTCCAAGATTAATTCGTAGAGCACTTAAAAAGGTATGAGTGTAGACTGTTTTGCATTGTAATAATGTATATAATTGAAATTTTAATCATGCATTTTATTTTGTGAAAATGAAAATAAGAATTGCATTAATTATTACAACTTTTAAAAGGTATGACCATCTTAAGTGCAACTTAGAAATACTTAATTCATTACCGTATTTATGCTTTCATACTTATGTTATTGATAATGCTAATGAGATTATGCTCAATAATATGGTTGGCATTTCTTTAGTTCGTAACTTAAACTCTGGTGGTGCTGGCGGCTTTGCTCGCGGAATGCTCGAGGTGCTGAAGTCGAAAGAGAAGTATACTCATGTAGTTTTGATGGATGATGATATCTCTTTTGATCCGGAGGTGTTTGACAGACTAGTTGAACTGCTTGAAAGCTTAAAACCTGAAGAACAGGATTCTTTTATTGGCGGGGCAATGCTTAGAAGCGATAAGCCATGGTTTCATGTTGAATCCGGAGCTAAATGGAAAGGACTTACCGTTGAACCCATGGGCTATGGACTTGATATGAGAAAGCCTAAGGATGTTCAAAAGATAGATGCTCTAAGTGGTGCTGATTATAACGCGTGGTGGTTTTGCTGTATTCCGATTAAGTATATAAGAGAAGATAACCTTCCTTTGCCATTATTTTTTCAGTGGGACGATGTTGATTACGGTCTTAGGAATAAAGCTCCCGTCATTACGAGAAGTGATATAGCTGTCAGACATGATCCTTTTGATCTTAAGCGAACCGCAATGCAGTCTTATTACTCAAACAGGAATTCGTTGATTGTTAACAGTTGCCATGATGGCGGCGATGATAAGAGAACTGTACTGAGATCTTTGAAGAAGAGAATTCGGTCTGAAGTTTGTCTTTACAGATATGAATATGCTGATGCATTAAATAGAGCAATAGAAGATTATCTAAAAGGGCCTATGTGGCTTTGCTCTCTTGAAGCTGATGAATATAACAAAGATATTCTGAAACTTAATAAGCCCTTATCCGATGTATCAGATCAGGTTGATTATAACTGGTACATGGTTGGGTGTAATATTAAGGATTGTGATTTTTTACATAAAATAATTCGAAAGCTTACCTTTAACGGATACTTACTCAAGGCAAAGAATGATTTAACATTACCCATATACGCTGACAAACCTGTTCAGGGATATAGGGCTAAGAAAATACTATTTTATGAAGAAAATTCGGGGATGGGCTTTGTCAGAGAGAAGGATATTAAAAAAGCCATCTTATGTATGTTCAAATTTCAAAAATTGTATCTTAAAATGATGTTCCACTATTCTAAGATGGTTAGGGATTACAGATCTAAGTATCAGTACATGACATCAAAGGAAATGTGGGAGAAATATCTTCATTTGACTTAATGAATACAGATGATCTAATAAATTTGATTTATCAAATTTTATCAATTTTTATCATTTGTATAACAGATTTATCAATTTTTATCATTTGTATTACAGATTTATCAAAATTTATCATTTTCGATTTTTGGTTGGGAGATTATTTCGAATATGCCACTTCTAGCAGGATACATGGTGCCTCATCCGCCTATAGCTGTTCCTGAGATCGGGCGGGGCGAAGAACAGAAGATAACTGACACATTAGCCTCGTTTGATGAGGTTGCGGGTGATATTGCCAGAATTCAGCCTGATACCATTATCCTGACATCTCCGCATTCTATTTTGTATCGTGACTATTTTCATATTTCTCCCGGAAAATCCGCTATCGGAGATTTCAGCAGATTCGGTGCGAGAAATGTTTCTTTCAGCGTTCAGTACGATGAAGAACTTGCCCGTGCAATAGCTGATGAAGCGGATGCATTCGGATTACAAGCCGGATTTGAAGGTGAGCGGGATCCTCTTCTTGATCACGGCACAACTGTCCCGATGTATTTCATTAATAAGAGATATACGGATTACAAGCTTGTTCGCATTGGTTTGTCGGGCTTCAGCCTTCAGACTCATTACGATTTTGGAAAAGCTATCCGCAGAGCAATCGATAAAACAGACAGAAGAGTAGTCTTCGTAGCAAGTGGAGATCTCAGTCATTGTCAGAAAGAAGACGGACCTTACGGCTATCAAAAAGAAGGCCCCATCTATGATGAGAAGATCATGTCTGTAATGGGTGCGGGAGATTTTAAGTCACTGCTTGATTTTGACGAGGGACTTCTTGATGCATGCATGGAATGCGGACACAGATCATTTACGATAATGGGTGGCGCATTTGATTCGACTCGTATCAGTACTAAGCAGCTTTCTCATGAAGCAACATTTGGAGTAGGTTACGGTTTTTGCATTTATCATCCGGAGGTTTGATATGGACAAATACGTAGAACTTGCCAGAAACACCATTGAGAAATACATCAGAGAAAATGAAATTTATTCACCGTCAGATGATGAGCTTACGGACGAGATGAAGTCTGAAAGAGCAGGCGCATTTGTATCTATTCATAAGCTCGGCGGTTTAAGAGGCTGCATCGGGACCATCGCTCCCACAAGAGCAAACCTTGCCGAGGAAATTATTTCTAATGCTATTTCTGCATCTACAAGAGATCCCAGATTTGATCCTATCAGAACCGAAGAACTTGCTGACCTTGAAATCAATGTTGATGTTCTCACATCACCGGAGCCTATTGATTCTCCCGCAGAACTTGATGTTAAACGTTACGGCGTCATAGTAGAAAAAGGATTCCGCCGCGGTCTTCTTTTGCCGGACCTGGACGGAGTTGATACCATAGAAGAGCAGGTCGCTATCGCAAAACAAAAAGCCGGACTGGATCCGAATGAGATCGGAGTTAAGCTTTCACGCTTTGAGGTAATCCGTCATGTATGATGAAGTCGTCTGCCCGGTATGCCCGCATCATTGCAGACTTAAAGAGGGCACTATCGGAAGATGTCATGCAAGAACAAATCGCGGCGGTAAGGTAGAGAGTGCAAATTACGGGAAGCTTACTTCCATTGCTCTCGATCCAATCGAAAAGAAACCGCTGGCATTTTTTCATCCGGGAAGTAAGGTTTTATCCGTAGGAAGTTTCGGATGTAACATGGCATGTCCTTTTTGTCAGAATTACGATATTGCTTATGCGGGTGAAAATCATTTTATTGAACTTCGAAGTGCGACTCCCGAAAAGCTTGTTGAAATCGCGCTTGATACAAAATCCGAAGGAAACATCGGTATAGCCTACACATACAATGAAGCACTTGTGGGATATGAATTTGTCCGTGATACGGCAAAGCTGATTTCTGAAGCAGGCATGTTAAATGTACTGGTGACAAACGGAAATACCGAGCTTCCGATCTTGGAAGAAATTCTTCCGTTTATAGATGCTATGAACATCGATCTTAAGTGTTTTACTTCGGAAGGTTATAAGAGTCTTGGCGGAGATTTTGAAACCGTTAAAGCGTTTATCTCAAGATCACATGAGCAGTCCCATATCGAGATTACATCTCTGATCGTACCGGGACTTAATGATTCTCTTGATGAAATGGAAGAGGAAACTGAGTGGATTGCTTTGATTGATCCTGAGATACCGCTCCATATTACAAGATACTTTCCCCGATTTAAATATAGTGCACCACCTACCGATATCGGACTTATGAACGAATTAAAAGAAGTCGCTGAGAAATATCTTCACCACGTGCTTCTCGGAAATGTTTAAATGAGAATCCAAATCTATAACGCACTTGTAAATCGCAAACCCGGAATTTCATACAGGTATCACAAATTCCATGACGGAAGCACAGGTTTTAAGAAGGTGCTTTCATGGTTTTATTTGATTTGGCTTAATTTTGCGTACTACGTTCTCTTTTGCAGGAACTTGGGCAAAGTGCCTGTGGCTGCATATTACGAGGAGAAGAAAGTTCCGGCAGATGTAAGTGAGTCTTCACTTGTTCGAACTGACGGTGTACCTGAACCTTCCGAATTTGCAGCTAGGCTTAAAACGTATGATGTGATCTCATTTGATGTATTTGATACTTTGATCTTCAGACCTTTCTCGGATCCCACCGATCTTTTCTATCTTGTCGGTGAGAAGATGGGTATTCAGGATTTTAAGAATCTTAGAATCCGGGCGGAAAAGAAAGCGAGAGATATTGTTCATAAAACTTCTGATGGATATGAAGTTACGCTTGAGCAGATATGGAATGAGCTTGCAGAAGAGACAGGGCTTGATGCAAGTGAGGGAATAAGAATCGAAACGGAGACTGAAAAGACACTTTGTTTTGCAAATCCCTACATGCTTGAAGTTTGGGATGAACTTAAGGAAGCGGGTAAGAAGCTTATCATTGTTTCCGACATGTATCTCCCTGCGGAGACTATAAAGGGAATCTTAGAGAAGAACGGATTTACAGGCGCAGAGAGTATTTATATATCATGTGAGCTTGGATGCAATAAATACGAAGGACGTCTGTACCGTAAGGTCCTTGATGACCTCAGAAAAGACATGCCCGGTGCCAAGGTGATCCACGTGGGTGATAATCCAAGGAGCGATCTTAAAAGGGCCGAGGCAAACGGATTTGAAACCGCATTTTATCCCAATGTAAATCGCAATCAACTTCTGTATCGTCCCTTTGATATGTCGGTGGTTGTGGGCGGTGCATACAGAGGAATTATCGGATCCCATATCTATAACGGGCTTAAGACTTATTCCCGTGAATATGAATACGGCTTTATCTATGGCGGTTTGTTTGTTCTCGGATATTGCAAATTCATTCATGATTACTTAGTAAAAGAAAACCCTGATAAGCTTCTTTTCCTGTCACGCGATGGGGACATCTTAAAGAAGGTTTATGACTATATGTATCCCGGTGATCCTACGGAATATGTTCTGTGGTCCAGGAAGGCTGCTCTTAAGCTTATGGCGGGATACGACAAGCATGATTATTTCA
>CADBFZ010000009.1:21595-118405 GCA_902794095.1 uncultured Lachnospiraceae bacterium
GCTTTATTGATCATAAAGTATCTGACGGAATAACGATCGGTGATGCTCTGGATTCTATGGAGCTTCATGGACTTAAGGATAAGCTTGGAGCCGAACTGAAAGCTTCCGACCGGCTGACCACATCAACTGCAGGTAAACTGAAAGCATTTTTAAGCAGCAATTGGGATGCGGTTCTGTCCTCATATGAAGAGCAGCAAGTCGCCACAAAGTCCTATTTTGTGAAGCTCCTTGAAGGATGCTCAAAAGCTGTGTGTATCGATATCGGATGGGCGGGAAGCGGTGCTCTTTCGATTTCTTTTCTCGCAGAGAGGGTATGGAAAATGCCTTGCAAGATCACGGGACTGATTGCGGGTACGAATACGCCTTACAATTCAGAGCCCGATGCCTCCGAGGCGTTTTTGCAGAGCGGAAAGCTGGTAAGTTACATGTTTTCGCAGGCTCACAACAGGGATCTTCTGAAAAAACACGACCCTGCCAAGGGCTACAATATCTTCTGGGAGCTTCTTTTGGCATCTCCGAATCCTTGTTTTGAGGGATATTACCCGGAAGGACCACATTTCGGAAAATCGGATATCGATGCGGGAAAAGCAGAGGAAATTCAGAGGGGAATCATGGATTTTGCCCGTATTTACACCGAAACCTTCAAATCATATCCATATATGCTGAATATCAGCGGAAGAGATGCCTATGCACCCGTGCTTGCGGCATCCGGAAACGGGGAAAAATACCTTCATTCCGTAGCCTCGGGATTTGATATCGAAATCGGGGTTAAATAATCGGAAAATGCGGTAAAATCGGGCAAATATCCCTAAGTAATTGCAACACTTAGCGAAAAAAGTTAAAAACCGGTTCTGATCTGGCTTTCGGGCCAGCGGAACCGGTTATTTTTATGCGTATTTATGCGGTTTTTCGGGGGTGGCTGTTTGGAGGAAAGTACACGAAATAAGACACATTCTAAAATGTGTCAAAGTAAATGCAACACTACCCAGGTGTTGCATTTAGTTAGTCCCATACTATTTTTTAAGTAAATCGGGTGTGAGGATCACATCATCACAAGGTATTTCTGATAATCCAATAAGCTCGAAGAAATCGGTGGGAAGAGTTGCCTTTGCAATGGCAAAAGGAGTTGCTCCGTACAAGCTATCCCTGGCGAAACTGTTGATATGGCTCATAACGAGGTTGATGTCGCATTGAGAGTATGGCTCCAGGGATGTCCCTTTGGGAATGATGTACCGGATATACTTGTGGTTGTTCTCACATGCCCCTTTCTGCTCAGAATGGTTCGGTTCGCAGAAGAATATCTTCGTGCGTTTCCCACCGGGAACGATGCAAGAACCTTCCATTCCGTCTATATCCATAAACTCTGTGCCGTTATCGGTCAGTATTACCGGGAAGATCTTACTGAAGAGTTCAGCACCGAGAGCAGTTTCAAGTTTGTTGAGGGCTTCAACAACGGAGGCAGATGTGTGCCTGTCGAGGATAAGGGCTATCTGGAAGTGAGGCTGCGGTAAATGGATCGTAAGGAGGCAGGCTCCCTCGTCTATCTTGCCTATTACTGTATCCATTTGGGCTACGGGTCCGCTGTACGTCTTAATGAACTCAAGGTAGTCTTCATACCTTCGTCCTATCTTGTTTACAGAGACGATTTCTCTGTTCATTTTTCGGGGCCTTAATCCCTTACGAGGTCTGCGCTTTAACTGATTCCGAAGGTTGAATTGGTTAGCTGATAGTTCTCCGCATTCTGTGAGCCTGTAGAGGGTCTTGGCGCATATTCCGAGTTCGGGGTGGTTAATTACTATGACGCGAGGGGACTGCCCCTTCTTGAGCAAAGGAGAGGCTATCTCGTCAATCTTTGTGAATTGTTCAAGGGTAAGGTTAAATCCGTTACGTGATTCCGTTCCGCGTTTAGTTGCAGTTTCATCGGCTTTCTTGGCTCTATAAAACCGTTGAGAAAAAGTACAGCTATAGTTCTTTCTGGGACAAGCATTACAAACCGGGAATTTACTCGGACACCTATCCTGGGGAGATGCAAAGTGAGGACAGAGTTTTGTACACTCATACTTTTTACAAGACTTACATTGATTATTGCATCCTTTGTAGTCACATACTTTCCTTATGTGACATGTCGAATAGAGTCTGCACTTATCAACACATGCTCCACGTCGGATTGTTGAATTTCGGGTGATTTCCCTGGAAATGGATGAGGGGCTTACATTCATTTTCTTGGCTATCTGACGAACGGATGTACCTGAATTAAGCCCGGATTCAATCTCTATGCGATCGCTGAGATTGAAATGACAGTTCTCTCTTTTCTTTTTCTTCATTTGACCCTCCACGAATGTAGGGGCCAACAACCTCTCTGTTGTCAAAGAAACGAAATTGAGATATATACTATATAGTATATATAATGATTATATAAGTTTCCTTGACAAACAAACACTCAAAATGGTAAAGTGTTCGCAGATGAGGATGTAGACCTCAAGGACTTCGCGTAATCTTGCCGGACGCAGCGGAGTCCTTTTTTTATGCAGATTTCTATGCCGCTATTTTACCATAAAGCAAACAAACGTTCTATATCGGAATATTAACCAAAGTTTTGTGCACCACATGCAAATTTTTACAGAAAAATGGCAAAAAAACATCTTACACTTGAAATAATAGGCGGACGAATGAAACGTTCCCGCAAGGCAAAGCACCTAACCCAACAGGAGCTTTCTGATATTATCCATATCAATCACGGAACTATCAGCCGATATGAGAGCGGATTGGTAGATATCCCCGCAGCAGCACTTGTGAGCTACGGAGAAGGGCTTGATTACGAGCCTAAAAACTATCTTGCTTGGGATGATGTTGGAGCTGAAGATGTCCTGTTCCTACTTGAACAAGCAGCGGTAAAACCGGAGAAGAAAAAGCGAAAGAAGAAAAAGCCTTTTAATCCGGATGGTTTTACAATCGGTTGGACATCGCAAATGCCGAGCTTTATAGGTGATCTCGATTTTGAGGATGATGAAATGGACGAGGAATTGGATCTGCCGGATGAAGTAATCGATATAGCTCACTCTTACAAGGTGTTGAGCAAATCTAAATGCGATTACGCGGTCCTGGAGCCCTTAAGAAATGAGATAATAACCCTCATTGAGACAGAGACGAATATGAGCAAGGAACGCTTAATGAGACGAATAATGGATTATCTGGATGTGTAACAAAACACAGAGAAAGCACCACGTTCTTTAGAGAATGGGGTGCTTTTTTACTTTATTTCAAGGTGAGGAAAATAATCTTCAAATAATTCATGTATATGAAATACCATGTTTGCAATCCCGTTAATGTAAACAGTTTCATTTTTGCTCAACTTTCCTATTATTTTGTCCTTATTATCTACCGGATATCTTCCCGTTTGTGATCCTTTTGAGTTGGCACCTAATGAGTTTATCCATTTCACATATCCACTATCTGTTTTGCCTGTAAATTTATATTTTTCTTGTATTATTAAAACAAGATCCGAATAATTATGATTTGCTTTTACGTTCTCATCAACAGCAAAAATGAGACTTTTAAGCTTCATTTCTAACGCATGAGAATATAGTCGATAAATGACTCCAAACATATTGATTTCATAGTCAGGCATTTCGTCAGTTTTTTCATTGTTATGCAAAAATTGATAATAGTCTCGGAAAAGAACATCGCCTGCATGAAGATATGTTTCAGCAAAGTATTGAAAATACTCGCTTTTTAATTTGTTATTTACATTGTTTATATCATCACAACGTGGATCTATTGATAATATGTTTAGTGGCGCTTCGTAATCTATTGGAAAATCCTTTGCAAAATCAAATTTAATCATAAACCTACACTCCTTAAACTAATAGACAGTTATGTTCAGACTTTTATTTAGCATATAGCATTTAAAGACATATTTGCAATATTCAATTTTGTTGAAGATTGTTGAATAAAATTGCAAGCGTAAGCTATAATGATCATATGACCAAACAAGAAGCTTTCGATGAAATAAACAAGATACAAGATGAGTATGTAGGGGAACTGATAGGTCTCATTCATAGTGCTGACTATGAAATGATGAAGACCATTGACTTTACATCGGCAACAGGAACCGGAAAGACCAAAATGATGAGTAAGCTCATCAACCTTCTCCCGGATATCTATTTTATTGTCACAACGCTATCCAAGGGCCAACTGCACCTACAGGTACGTGATGAACTTGCAAAGGATTGTAAGCAAGATAATTACTATGTATACGGCAGTGCTGATTATAAGATAAACAGTAAGCTCGATGCTGAAGATATCATCGGTAGGATTCCGGAGAACACTAAATGTATATGGCTACGTGATGAGGGACATATCAAAACCAACAGATATGATGAACTCTTAAAAAACGTGTGCTACAAGGTTGTGAACATCTCTGCAACAAACCCTCATAGTGATATTCAGTGTAATTTTACGCAGACTATGATGCTCCGCACGGTCAATCAGACAAGCGGAACACCTGCCGATGCCATAAACCGTCTTATTGAGGTCAAGAAGGCTCACAAGAAGGTAAAAGGGTATAATCCGTGTGCTATTTTCAGGTGTATCTCTGGGAATGATAAACTCCATAAAGAAATAGTTGCCCTTTGTAAGAAAAACAACCTCAAATACATTGATATCAATGATGATCCGTATGTTATGGCGGAACTTTGCGAAGATGATAACGAGAATGATGTCATTATCAATAAATTTAAGATAGTTGAGGGTATAGATATCCGTAGAGCCCACGTTCTCTATATGGATAACCAGCCCGAGAATAATGCAACCACTATCCAGGCAATCGGAAGATGCCGTAGAAACGCTCTATTGTATAGAGATGATATAGATATCCTTTCCCCTAAAAATGCGAAGCTTTTGGAGCAAACAAGGGAATGCTATGTCTATTACAATGTAAAGAACATGAGGATAGACACTGATCAGGATGGTGAATTACAGTATGCGTTCTGCAATCATATTTCTTGTGAAGCTCTGAAGGCAGGGACAACTATTGATGTTGTCAACGGACAGCTTTCTAATGGCTTATACATAATTGAATTAGAAGGACAGACTGGGCGTTTTAGAATTAATGTAGATGAGAATACAGGTTTTAATATAGTTGATCCTATAACCGATTTTTATAGGACAGAAGAAATTGAATACTATAACCGTGAGAATTATATTCATACCTATAGTTGGAAAGTACACGTTAAGAATCTTCATTTTTTCCCAATGACACTTGCAGAAGGCGTTATAGATGATCCTACGGTTAGATGGCCTGGAAAGAAACATCAGCCCTATTATGATATGGAAAAAGCTGCTCATTGCCATTTTGAATTTGAATGGTTTTGCTCCAAAAGAGGAGTTAAAAATGTTGATAGTATCACATTAGATATTAGAGAAGATAAATTTGCTTGCAACTTATCTGCTGTTAAAGAGATATTTGATGAAACAGTGAGCAAATATACATTGGAATATATAAAAGCCCATTTAAACGAGAATAATGTGGGTAATGAATATATTAACCTTCCAACCGTAATACTATTCGTTGATTTTGCGTATTTATACTTTATTGACAAAAACAATGCTCTCAAGTATAGCGATAAAAAGTATGTTGAGTTAGAGAGTACGCGTAAATGCTGTGATTACATAAAAAAACGATTCAAAGAATTTGAAAAGCTCTTAAAAATGTTGGAAGTTCCAAAAGGAATGACGGATGAATATGCAAAATCAATTTCTCTGAGCATTAATAACCTTATCGAATGCGTAAATAATCGAACCATAAAAGATATTCGCTATGATTATGAAAAGTATAATCAATTAGTATCTGACGAAGAAAGGCATCTACTAAACAACGAAATAATCCCTGTATATTATAGCGGTATATATAAAAAAGGATATTTAACAAAAAAAGATGTAGATGAATTTATAGTTCAGACTGATTATAAAAGAGTTCTAAATGATAGACATAGCGCTTTAATCGGTGTGGATTCCATGAGGCAGATACGAGGAGATACAGGCTCATTCTGGACTGAGGCAAAGGCTATAAACTCTAAAATTGGCAGCTATACTAAACTTAACAGGTATATTACAAAACAATATTTTGCAGAGCTTGAGTGTGCAAGGCCACAATGTTTCTCTGGTAAGAACGATTTTTCGTTTGATAAGAAATGCAACTCTATTATTGGCTATTGTGTTGAATACTACTCTAAATATTTATTGTATGGAGCTGATTACTTATACCCATACATTGATAAAGCGTTTAAAGAGGGGCATCGTTATATTCTCACAAAAGAAATAATAATCCGAGCCTGTATGCTGAAGTATAAGGCTATGATGGCGATGAGCTTCGGTCAAGAAGTTGTCAAAATCATACAAACAATATCTGCGGAACAACTCTTGACTGATAAGTATGAAGATTTTGTCAACACGGTCGATGAATTGGGACGACGAACCGCAAATTATGTTAAAGCAACCCTTTATCCGGATCGAAAACCGGTAAACGATACAGACCCTAACTTGTCTGTATTACATATTGCCGGATTAGCCGACTATATTACGCCTGATACGATCCTGGATGTGAAGGTAAGAAACAATATAGATGAGAAATGTGTAAGACAGGTATTAGCATATCACTACTTATCTACAAAAAGGTCTGATCTGAACATCAAAAGAGTTATTGTATACGATGCCTCAAGCGACAGAGCTGTAATTGTACCCATTGAACCTGGCAACCAAAAATCATGCAAAGGTAATGTGAAGGATGGCAAGAGCAAAAAAAGACGGGCAGTTCTTTAACTGCTACATAGAAAAAGAGCTATGGGATAAGCTTAATGCTGAATCTGAGGAGACTAAGATCCCCAAAACTGCTATTGTTGAGATGGCGCTGAGAGACTATTTCAAGAATAAAAGAATGGTAAAAAACAATAGATAATAGTAGTACGAAGGTTACTCCAAATGATAAGGATTATGAAATAAACATGGCGACACGTATATACAGTGCAAAAGTAACGTATAGATGCGAAGATACTGGGGAAATTGTAACGGGTGATAAATACTTATCTTCAAAACATTGGAAGCTCTTGAGGCAAAAGGTCTATGACTACTATGGAGGTAAGTGCCAGCGTTGCGGCGATAGTATTCCGCTCAATTTGGCAACTATACACCATAGGATCTATAAAAGAATGGGAAAAGAAAAAATGACAGACCTTCTTTTATATTGTGATCACTGTCATAAGTGCGTTCATAAGGGCAGAAAAGAGACACATCAATTAAATGGTAATTTGCAAGCGTTAATATCAAAACTGACAAAAGCTGAAAAACAGGAAGCATTTGATGTTCTCGTAAAACACTTTGGAATTGAAGTTGAGTATGATGAAGACGGACGCATAGTAAACGACAAGAATAAAACAAATAATAAGAGTAGGGCATCACACAATGGCTAAAGGGTATAAGAGAAAAACCTCATATGTCGGGAGTAGTGAATATTACGGTAGTAAAAACCTGCCTAAAATAATGCAAAAGCCCCAATTAGCTGATTATGGACTCCCTCCAAATGCGGAATACTTGGTCAATACGGAAAAAGAAAAGATACGTCAGAAATACGCGAAGATCAATAAAAGAAGAACATATATTGTATTAGGAGCATTACTTGTATGTATCGCATTAAGCTATAAATACTTAATGGAATGGATAATGTGCTCTGGAGCCGTTATTTTTGTAGTGCTGCTAATTATCGTTGCTGTGGAAAAGAATCCGGAGGCAGTTCCAGTTGAATACGAGACGCAGTTAATACAGTACCAAAAGGATTGTAAGGCATATGAATATTGGCTTGGAGTAAAGAAGTTTAATGCGTGGGATTCCTTAGACGGTCACTCGTTCGAACGGGCAGTTGCAAGGCTATATGAAGGCTTTGGATATTCAACGACAGTTAGTAGAGAGGGTGGCGATGGTGGCATAGATATTATCCTAAAAAAGGATAACGATGTTATAGCTGTTCAATGTAAGGCTCACAATAAAGCAGTTGGCCCGGCTGTGGCAAGGGATCTATATGGAACAATGGTGTCTAAAGGATATAAACATGGGATGATAGTATCTAAAAATGGTTTTACGAAAGGAGTCCATGAGTTTATAGCCGGTAAAAACATAGAGCTTGTCGATTTACAGCAGTTGATGGAAATGCAGGATCATTTATAAAGCTTACAGATTAAGAGACATTCACTTATAAGGATGTCTCTTTTTTTGTTGAATTGGGACTAACTTAATGCAACACTTGGTTTGGGACTAACTTATTGCAACAGGTGTTGCATTTGCTTAGTCAAATATCATGCGGTAAAATCGGCATAGTTTTGCTTGTTATTTACTAGTCTATATAGTATTATTAAAAAGTATTAATTTTTTATAAATTTCTAGTTTTGCTTGGGGGTAACAGTGAAATTCGTCAGGTGGGAAGACCTTAAAAGCGGAATGAGACTCGCTCGTCCCATTTATTCCAAGAGCGGCGTCCTTCTGTACGAACGTGATGCGAAGCTCACTGCGGCAAGTATCGAATCAGTTAAAAATTTCGGGCTCCTCGGAATCTATATCTTAGAGCCTGCAGAACCTCTGCCTCCTATGTCAGAGGAAGATCTTGCTTTTGAAAAGTTCGAGATCAAGACGGTTGCGTCTATTCAGGATGAGATCTCGAGAATCCTCAACACTAAAAAACAGCGTAATCTCCCTACAATCGTAAGCCAGATTATCCGTCAGTACGGACATCTGGATGGTAAGGTTCACTTCTATCAGAACCTTAGAAGTAAGGATGATTTTGTATGCAGACACATGTTCAATACGGCGATTCTTTGTGCAATGATGGCCAGCCGTATGAATATTCCCATAGAAGACAGACTCGTGCTCGTTACTGCGGCACTTATACATGATATCGGTAAGATAAGCTCCAATAACCCTGCTGTTTTCGGCGGAGAAACCGATACGAACAGATTGGCTGATATGTACGCGGATGCAATGCACGGAACGGAACTGATAGAGGAGTGTTTCTCATCAGACGGAAGTAAGCTCAGAAGAATCTGCCAGCAGGCACTCAGAGCCGAGAAGGCTGCAGCACTTGGGGAAGAGCTTGAGACTAAGAAGATGTCTCTGGAAGCTAAGATCCTTCAGGTAGCAAGCCGTTATGACGAGATTACCGGAATGAGCCTTACAGGTGAAAGCCTTTCCGAGGTTAAGGCGGTAATGGAGTTCCAGGATAAGGATGAGATCTATGATCCTGCTACTGTTCAGGCACTCGTTGACAGCGTATACATTCTTTTCCCCGGAGTCAGCGTACTTCTCAGTTCGGGAGAAAAAGCACTTATCATCAACGAGAATCAGGAGAATATCCTGAAGCCTACGGTAATTACTTTCCGTCAGAACTCGATAATGGATCTGTCGTTGCATGAATTCTCTGATATCAGAGTAGTCGATATTATGAAGACTCTTGATAACAGATACATCATGGATCAGACGGCAATCAATCAGGCAGGTATCAGCGTTCCCGAATAAGGAGCAAGATATATTAACAAAATTTTTTAGGGGTGAATAGTTATGGTTGACATTTATGATGTGATGCAAAAGGCTAAAAATGCCGGCGCCAGTGACGTTCATATCACTGTTGGTGTCCCTCCCAAGATGAGGGTTAACGGTAGCCTTCTTACTGTTGAAGGATATGACAGACTCATGCCTCAGGATACTCTTGATGTAGTCATGTCCATTGCTAATGAAGAGCAGAGACGCAGATTCGAGGAAATCGGTGAATACGATATGTCATTCTCCATTCCCGCTCTCGGACGTTACCGTGTTAACATCTTCAAGCAGAGAGGCTCTGCAGGTCTTGCACTCAGACTTGTCGGTACTGAGATTCCCAATCCTGAGAAACTCGGTGTTCCCAAGGCTGTTATCGATCTCCACGAGAGAAAGAGAGGACTTATCCTTGTTACCGGTCCTACCGGTTCCGGTAAGTCAACAACCCTTGCTTCCATCATCGACAGAATCAACGAGAACCGTGATGCTCATATCATCACTCTCGAGGACCCTATCGAGTATCTCCATATGCATAAGAGATCTGTTGTTAACCAGCGTGAGATCGGTATGGACTCCGGTTCATATGCAAACGCTCTCCGTGCTGCACTCCGTGAAGATCCCGATGTTATTCTCGTCGGTGAGATGAGAGACCTTGAGACTATTTCAACTGCTATTACCGCAGCTGAGACCGGTCACTTGGTCCTTTCCACCTTGCATACCATCGGTGCTGCATCTACCGTCGACCGTGTTATCGACGTATTCCCTCCTCACCAGCAGCAGCAGATCAGAATTCAGCTTGCAGGCGTTCTCGAAGCAATCATTTCCCAGCAGCTCATTCCTACTTATGACGGCAAGGGACGTGTTGCTGCATTCGAAGTACTTCTTGCAAACCACGCTATCAGAAACCTTATCCGTGAAGGTAAGTCACACCAGATCATGGGCGTAATGCAGACCAACAAGGCTATGGGTATGATCACCATGGACGAAGCAATCTGCAACTTCTTCTACGAAGGAAAGATCGACCGCGATCAGGCGATTCACTTCGCACAGGATCCCGATGCAATGGAAATCAAGATCTGATCACCCCACAACCATATATATTCAAAGGCGACGCAAATGCGTCGCCTTTTTTGTTATCCCCATTTAAAGTATTCAAGTGTAGGCCTGAATGATGCCGCTTCCAGGATATGTTTGCTTTGTATGTTTTCACTTCCTTCAAGATCTGCTATAGTCCTGGATACACGCAATATACGGTGATAGGAACGAGCGGAGAGCTGCAACTTTTTGTACATACTCTCAATGAGTTCCGATTCTTTCTTGCCCAGTACGCATACCTTATCCATATCATCAGCTTTAAGGTCCGAATTAAATCTGTACCTCGTTCCTTTAAAACGTTTATCCTGCATTTCTCTTGCTTTCATGACCATCTCAGTCATCTCTGCCGATGAAATACCGCCTTTACCCGCCCTAATCTCGTTTATTTCAATATTCTTTAATTCTGTACACAGATCGATTCTATCGAGTATGGGACCGGATATCTTATTCAGATAATGCTTGATCTCGGTGTCGGTACATCTGCATCTTCCTCTGTCGGGATAGTATCCGCAGGGACATGGATTCATGGCACATACCAAGAGAAAATCGGACGGATAATCAACGGAGTATTTTATTCGTGAAATCTGTATTTTCTTATCTTCAAGAGGCTGTCTCAAACTCTCTATAGTATCCCTTCCAAATTCGGGAAGCTCATCCAGGAAGAGTACCGATCTGTGAGCAAGACTTATTATTCCCGGTCTTGGATTTGCACCGCCTCCAACCAGTGCATATCTTGAAATGGAATGATGCGGTGATTGGAAAGATCTTGATGTGATAAGAGCTTTACCCTTTGGCATCTGTCCCGCAACGCTGTAAATGGTCGTTAGCTCAAGACTTTCCGACAATGTAAGCGGTGGAAGTATTCCGGGGATTCTCTTAGCAATCATGGATTTACCCGCACCGGGAGGTCCGGTCATCAACAGTGAGTGAAATCCTGCAGCGCTGATTATTGCGGCCCTTTTTGCCCTTTCCTGCCCCTTAACCTGATCAAAGTCAGGAATGGTGTCACGACATTCTTCTATAATAGATAGGGGATCAGTATAGACTGAAGGGAGATATTGATCGTCACCCGATCCGAGATAATCCATTACCTGTTTAAGATTCTTAGCTCCGCGAACGGTTATTCCGGGAACTATTGAGCCTTCATTTGCATTATCTGCAGGTACTATGCATTCCTTGATACCGTTTGCTACAGCAGCTTGAACAATGGGCAGTACGCCACGTACGGGACGTATTTCACCATCCAGTGACAGCTCACCCACAAACAATATCCCTTCAGTTAATTCTGTAGGTATTAATTCCATGGCAGTCAGCAACCCGATAGTCATAGGAAGATCGAATGCCGTTCCGTCTTTTTTAAGATCTCCCGGGGATAGATTAACAGTAATCCTCGATGCGGGAAGAGTGATGGAATTATTCTTCAAAGCCGCTCTGATCCTGTCTTTGGCTTCTTTTACTTCAGGTCCCGGCGAGCCTACGATATTAAACATCGGAAGACCGTTTGACATATCTGTTTCTACGTTAATGATCCTTCCCGTAATTCCCTGTAATGTAGCCGATAATATATTACTGAACATATAATCTCCTTATTTTCTGCAAAAGCATCCGGGGCTTATCTGTACCGCATATCCTTCAAGACACAGCTCCATTAAAATCAGACAGATTCCTGTTTCACCGGGTGATTCTTTTCCTGTTTCTTTCATATGTATATCGATTTCTTCCGCGCTTTGCGGGAAAAGAGTGAGCTCTCTGTAGATCTCCAAAAGTCTCTCTTCAATATCCGGTTCTTTATCTTTTTTACCTTCGTATTTCCTGTGTCTTTTATCGGAACCGGAGTCAAATGCGGGCTTTACAAAATCGGTTTTTGGTCCCGTAAAACCTGCTTCCAAATCTGCCATATGATCCTCCATAAGGTCGCTCATAAATATGGAAGGAGACAGATAAACTCTGGCTCCGTGACCTATAAGACCGTTACATCCCGCGGACAATTCATCGCCGATTCGTCCCGGGACCGCATAGATATCACGTCCCTGGTCAAGTGCCATATCAACAGTTATAAGAGTTCCGCTTCTTGCCCTTGCTTCGACTACAACAATCGCATCAGCAAGTCCGCTGACAATGCGGTTTCGTGGAGGAAAATATCTTGAAACGGCAGGTGTTCCCGGAGGATATGTGGAGATTATTCCACCGTTATCCATAAGCATTTCATACAGATCACTGTTGGATTCGGGATAGCAGATATCTGCTCCGCAGCCCAAGACACCGTATGATTTTCCGCCTGCATCGATCGCTGCTTTTTGACTTATTCCGTCAATACCGAATGCCATTCCGCTTATTACGTTTACATCGTTTCTTCCCAGTTCTTCACCCAGTTCCCGTGCGGTTTTTACGCCATAGGGAGAACATTGCCTTGCTCCGATTATGGCAACTGATAGCTTATTATTTTCAGGTAATTGTCCGTAGTAAAAGAGACCGATCGGCGGGTCGGGAATGTTTTTTAGTCGTTCGGGATAGTCGTCATCCCATAGGAAAGAAAGCTTCATGCCGCCCCGCAGAAACTCCTCGTACTTACGGAATATATTGTTTTCTTTTCGATATTTGATCAGTTCTTTAACCTGCTTAGAACCTGATCTTTTAATAAGTTCTTCATCCGATGCTTCGAATGCTTCTTTGGCAGAATCGAATGCGTTCAGGATCTTGGGAATCGGTCCCTGTCCGATCCAGGGTATCGAAACAAGCCAGAATAAATAAGGTCTGTCGTTAGTATCCAAACCTGTCCTTTCTGCCGCCAATGTATGGGAAAAGTGGGCGAATGCCCTGAATAATGCGTGAGATGATTTTATCCAAGCATCTTTACTGTGTCAAGCCGAAACTGTGGAAAAGAATTCCGAAAATGATATAATACCTATACATGAACGGAGGCGTTATGTCATACAGAGACGAGACTAAAGAGATTAATATAGGCGGCGTAAAAATAGGTCACGGAAATCCCATTGCGATTCAGTCCATGACCAACACTAAGACCGCTGATGTTGCGGCAACCGTTGCACAGATACATGCACTTGAAAAGGCAGGATGTGAGATCATCAGATGTACCGTACCCGATGAAGCATCCGCCAAAGCTATTGCTGAGATCAAAAAGCAGATATCGATCCCTCTTGTTGCTGATATTCATTTTGATTACAAGATGGCCATCATGGCTATGGAAAACGGTGCGGACAAGATCCGTATAAACCCCGGAAATATCGGCAGCAACGATAAAGTTAAGGCAGTTGTAGACTGTGCTAAAGAGCGAAACATTCCTATAAGAGTAGGCGTAAATTCAGGCTCTCTTGAGAAGAATCTCGTAGAAAAATACGGCGGAGTAACTGCTGAGGGAATCTGCGAAAGCGCTCTTGATAAAGTAAAACTCATCGAGGATATGGGATACGATAATCTCGTTATCAGCATCAAATCTTCCGATGTAATGATGTGTGTAAAAGCTCATGAAGTGCTTGCGGGAAAGACTCCTTATCCTCTTCATGTAGGTATTACAGAGTCAGGCACGGTCAGAAGCGGTAGCATCAAATCATCCGTGGGACTGGGTCTTATTCTTGGTCAGGGAATAGGAGATACCATCAGGGTTTCACTTACAGGTGACCCCTGTGAAGAAATCACCGCAGCAAGACTCATTCTTAAGACACTTGGACTCAGAAAGGGTGGAATAGACGTTGTTTCCTGTCCCACCTGCGGAAGAACAAATATCGACCTGATCTCACTTGCGGGAGAGGTTGAGAAGATTGCGGAAAACTATCCTTACGATATTAAACTTGCCGTCATGGGATGCGCAGTAAACGGTCCCGGAGAAGCTAAGGAAGCCGACCTTGGAATTGCCGGCGGAATCGGAGAGGGACTCCTTATGAAGCATGGCGAGATCATCAGAAAAGTCCCCGAAGATCAGCTTCTTGCAGCGCTCAAAGATGAACTTGATAACTGGGGCAAGTAAATAACCGGATTAAATTCGGTTTTGACCTAAGATAAATTATTGTGTACCTGTTCGGGAAGGCGAGAGCGCCACGGCAGGACCTCGTGGAAAGGAACTGAATATGAGCTTTATCTTTAAGGATGCATTTCCCAGCCTTAAGCTTAAAAACAAGGCTTCCGTTTTATTGGAAGATACTACCGTAACCAAGGTTACGACGCCTAAAAATCACGATTTTCTTAACGTCTACATCGAAAGTGATCACATTATCACCAAAGATGTCATACGCGAAGTCGAACGCGAAATCAAGAATCAGGTTATTAATAATACCAGAACCAAGGTAAGGATATTTGAAACTTTCAAACTCCCTACCGCTCCTTCGCTTGAAAAAGTTTATGAAGAATATGAGGATTCCGGTCTTATCGAGATTGAGGAAAACAGTATTCTTTTCTTTAATATGATGAGGACCGCGAAGGTCTCTTTCGAGTCCCCTGATAAGATGATAATTTCACTCGGGGACATTCCCGTCTACCGTGCCAAAACTCCCGAATTTTCAGACCTTCTTAATGATATTTATATCAAAAGATTCGGAACAAACGGCACCATAGAATTTGTTTACCACGAAGTGAAAATTCAGCAGCAGGGCGATGATGCAGCCTTCCTTCAGATGGTAAAAAATGCCACGGAAAATGCTTACAGAACCGAGGAGAAATTCCTTGGTGCAACAGGTTCTTCCGATAAGGATAAGGACAGCAAGAAGTCCTCGGATTCACCCGCAGATTCGCCTGCAGGTGCTCCCCCGGCACAGGCTGCAAAGCCCAAGGAAGCAGCACCTGAGCAGGCTAAATCACAAGGATCCGGAGGCGGATTCAAGGGCGGATATTCAGGCGGTGACGGCGGTTTTAGAAGAAATAGTTTCCGCAGAGAATCGCCTAAGATGAATGATCCCAATGCCATCTATGGTTCTGTTTTCCCGGATGAGAAAACCGTGCCTCTTAACGAATTGAATGAGGGAATGGGTAATGTTTCCGTAAAGGGAATGGTCTTTTCACTTAAGGCAATCGATATCAAAGAAGGCAGATCCATCATCTCATTTAACATCGCGGATTTTACCGATGCGATCAGCTGCAGGATCTATGTTGATACCGCAGAATCCGCAACAATGCAGGAAAAACTCGATCCCGGTACATTCGTAAGACTTACCGGTTTTATATCAGTAAGTAACGGTAAATTCGACCGTGGAGATCTTACAATCGGTAATGTAAAAGGTATTGTTAAGATCGATGATTTCAGAACATCGCGCAAAGACACTTCCTCTAAAAAGAGAGTGGAGCTTCATTGTCATACCAAGATGAGTGACATGGACGGTGTATCCGAATGTAAGGATATCGTAAAGCGTGCATTCAAGTGGGGACACAGAGCAGTCGGCCTTACCGATAACGGTGTTGTTCAGGGATTTACCGATGCCGGACATGTATGGGATGACATGTGGGGCGGCAAGAAGGGTGAGAAAGCAAAACGTATCGCAGAAGGTGATCCCAATCCCGACAGACAGGACTTTTTCAAGATTCTTTACGGCGTAGAGGCATACCTTGTTGATGATCTTCATCAGATAGTTACGGGTAATGCGGATCTGCCGCTTATGAACAACGATTACGTTGTTTACGATATAGAGACAACGGGACTTTCACCCGTTAAGAATAAGATAATCGAGTTCGGTGCGGTTAAGGTTTCAAACGGTAAGATAGTCGATCGTTTGTCTACTTTTGTAAATCCCGAAGAACCCATTCCTTATGAGATCACTAAGCTTACATCAATCACCGATGATGATGTTAAAGATGCGGATCCCATATCCGTTGTAATGCCCAGATTCTTAAGCTTTTGTGAGGGCAGCGTTTGGGTTGCTCACAACGCGGAATTCGACGTTAACTTCGTTAAGCAAAAATGCAGGGAACTTGGAACTCCTCAGGATCCCGTTTACATCGATACACTTCCTCTTTCAAGAGTCCAGCTCCCCGGACATTCCAAGTTCACCCTGGATGCTGTTGCTAAAGCTTTGGGCGTAGACCTCGGTCATCACCACAGAGCGGTGGACGACGCAGAGTGTACTGCGGGAATATTTATCAAGATGCTTGAGCAACTTGAAGCTGAGGGCATGCAGACTCTTGCAGATATTAATAGGAAGGGATCCACCAGCACTTCGGCAATTTCTAAGTTAAGACCCAGTCGCTGTACTATTTTTGCGAAGAATGAGCTGGGAAGAATTCATCTGTATCATTTGATCTCGGAGTCCCATATTACCTACTTCAACAGGTTCCCGAAGATTCCTAAATCGCTTGTTCAAAAATACAGGGAAGGTCTTATCGTCGGAAGCGGTAACTATAAGGGAGAGCTGATGGATGCGCTCCTTGAAGGCCATACCGATGAACAGATTTCATCCACTGTAAGCTTCTATGATTATCTCGAGGTTCAGCCTCCGGCAGTCATGGAATTCATGGTGGAAGATAATCATTTTGAAACCGTTCATTCCACCGATGATATTAAAGATATTATACGAAGCGTTATAGAACTTGGTAAGGAATTCAACAAGCCTGTAGTAGCTGCAGGAGATGTTTATTTCCTTGATCCCGATGACGGACTTTACAGAGATGTTATCTATGATTCGAAGAGTGAGAACCGTGACAGGATACTTCCTCCCACGCCTCCTTTGTATTTCAGAACCACAGAAGAAATGCTTGAAGATTTCTCATTCCTGGGAAGTCAGAAAGCAGAAGAGATAGTAATTACCAATACCAATATGATTGCGGATATGTGCGAAACCATATCCCCCGTAAGACCCGATAAATGTCCCCCTGTCATTCCCGATTCCGATAAGCTTCTTACGGATATCTGTTACAACAGGGCACATGAGATCTATGGTCCCGAGCTTCCTCCCATTGTTACGGAGAGACTTGAAAGAGAGCTTAAATCCATTATCACAAACGGATTCGCGGTTATGTACATCATCGCGCAAAAGCTCGTTTGGAAGTCGGTGGAAGACGGATATCTGGTAGGTTCCAGAGGATCGGTAGGTAGTTCCTTTGTCGCAACAATGGCAGGTATCACTGAGGTTAATCCTCTTGTTCCTCACTATTACTGTGCAAAGTGTCACTTCTATGATTTCGATTCCGAAGAAGTCAAGAAGTTCCGCGGAAAAGCGGGAGTAGATATGCCCGACAGGGTATGTCCTGTTTGCGGTGAGAATTTATGTAAGGAAGGTTTTGATATTCCTTTCGAAACATTCCTCGGATTCAAAGGTAACAAAGAGCCCGATATCGACCTTAACTTCTCGGGTGAGTACCAGTCCAAGGCACATAAATATACTGAAGTTATTTTCGGAACCGGTCAGACTTTCAGAGCGGGAACCGTAGGTACCGTCGCAGAAAAAACTGCATTCGGTTTTATCAAGAAGTTCTATGAAAAGCGCGGTGTAAGAAGGCGTAATGCGGAAGTAGAATTCCTGCAGAAAGGATGCGAGGGCGTTAAGCGTTCAACCGGTCAGCATCCCGGCGGAATCGTCGTACTTCCCAACGGTGAGGATATCAATACATTCACTCCTGTTCAGCATCCCGCTAACGATATGACCACCGATACGATAACGACTCATTTCGATTATCACTCAATCGACCATAACTTGCTCAAACTCGACATACTCGGACACGATGATCCTACCATGATAAGAATGCTTCAGGACCTCATCGGATTCGATCCCATTAAAGATATTCCTCTCGACGGACAGGATGTAATGAGTCTTTTCTGGGGAACGGAAGCTCTGGGAATTACTCCGGATGATATCGGCGGATGTAAACTCGGATGCCTGGGCATCCCTGAGTTTGGTACCGACTTTGCTATTAACCTGGTACTCCAGGCAAAGCCCAAGATGTTCTCCGACCTTGTCAGAATATCCGGTCTTTCTCACGGAACAAACGTCTGGCAAAATAATGCGGAAGTTCTTATTTCCAACGGAACCGCAGACATTTCGACAGCTATATGTACCAGAGACGATATCATGACTTACCTCATCGGTAAGGGTGTAGAGTCCGAAGAGTCATTCAATATTATGGAAGCAGTCCGTAAAGGTAAAGTTGCGGGCAGCCGAAATGCGCAGGGTGAGATTACCTTCAAAGACTGGCCCGAGTGGAAAGCGGACATGGTTAACTGTGGCGTTCCAGACTGGTACATCTGGTCTGCGGAGCGAATCGAGTACATGTTCCCCAGAGCACACGCCGCGGCGTACGTTATGATGGCGTGGCGTATCGCATATTGTAAGGTTCATTATCCTCTTCAGTATTACGCAGCTTATTATTCCATCAGAGCAAAGGCATTTAACTACGAGCTCATGTGCAGAGGTAAAGCAGCTCTTGAGGATGAACTTACTAAACTCAAGAAGAAAAAAGAACTCTCTGAGAAAGACAAGAACGCAGAGAAGCTTTCCAATACCGAAGTCGATCAGATGTCTGATATGAGAATAGTGCAGGAGATGCATGCAAGAGGTTTCGAATTCATGCCCATCGACCTGTCGCTTGTTAAGGCAAATCAGTTCCAGGTTATCGACGGAAAGATCATGCCCGCTCTTACCAGTATTACCGGCCTGGGTGCATCAGTTGCCGAGGCAATCGCATTCGAAGGTAAGAGAGGCCCCTTCCTAAGCTGTCAGGATTTCAGGGACAGAACAAGGGCTTCGGGAACTATTACGGACAAGCTTAAAGAACTGGGAATTCTCGGCGATATTCCCGAATCTAACCAGATGAGTATTTTCGATATGTTCGGTGCTTGAAAAAATTTTTGAAAAATAAAAAAATTTCTTGTTGCATTTTAATTATTTGTATTGTAATATAAGCAAGTCGCACGTAAGAAGCGACTTGCAAATGGCTGGTTGGTCAAGCGGTTAAGACGCCGCCCTCTCACGGCGGAAACAGGGGTTCGATTCCCCTACCAGCTGCGAAAGACTCACATACGAAAGTGTGTGAGTCTTTTTTTGCGATTTGCTTTTTTATTTTTTTTGTTGTATATATCTTAACGTTTGGTTTAAATAGCGAAGAAAAAAGTCCGAAGGAGACATTCATGGCAAAAAATCTTGTAATAGTGGAGTCACCCGCGAAGGTCAAGACCATAAAGAAGTTTCTCGGTTCAGGATATGAAGTAACCGCATCCCAGGGACATGTAAGGGATCTTCCCAAGAGTTCAATGGGTGTGGACATCGATAATGATTTCGAGCCTAAGTATATTACTATTAGAGGAAAGGGCGAGATTCTTGCTTCTCTGAGAAAGGAAGTTAAGAAGGCAGATAACATTTATCTCGCAACCGACCCTGACCGTGAAGGAGAGGCAATCAGCTGGCATCTTCAGGCAGCTCTTGCACTCGAGAATAAAAAATGTTACAGAATCACCTTTAACGAGATCACCAAGAATGCGGTTAAGGAATCTCTCAAGCATCCCAGAGAGATCGACATGAATCTTGTTGATGCACAGCAGGCAAGACGTGTAATCGACCGTATCGTAGGTTACAGCATCTCCCCTGTTATGTGGGCAAAGGTTAAGCGCGGACTTTCCGCAGGACGTGTTCAGTCAGCAGCTCTTCACATGGTTTGTGACCGTGAAGCAGAGATCGATGCATTCATCCCCGAAGAGTACTGGACACTTGATGCAATTCTTAACGTAAAGGGCGAGAAGAAGCCCCTTACGGCAAAATATTACGGAGCAGGTTCCGACAAAGCAAAACTCTCATCCAAGGCTGAAGTAGATAAGATCATGAAGGCCGTTGAGAAAGAGAAGTTTGTCGTAAACGATGTGACCAAGGGAACAAGACAGAAGAAAGCTCCCCTTCCCTTTACCACTTCAACTCTTCAGCAGGAAGCAGGTAAGAGTCTTAACTTCTCAACTTCCAAGACCATGAGCGTCGCTCAGCAGCTCTACGAAGGAATCGAGATCAAGGGCGAGGGAACCGTAGGTATCATCACCTATCTCAGAACCGATTCCACCAGAGTATCAGACGAAGCAATGACTCAGGCAGAGAACTATCTTAAGGATAATTTCTCCGCTGAGTACGCAGCAGGAAAGAACGCTTCCGAAGGTACCGGCAAAAGAATACAGGATGCACACGAAGCTATCAGACCGACTCTCCTTACCAGAGAGCCCGAGTCGATCAAGAGCCAGCTTTCAAGAGACCAGTACAGACTTTACAAACTCATCTGGCAGAGATTCCTTGCAAGCTGCATGACTCCTGCGGTTTATGAGACCCTTTCCATCAAGATCGGTGCCGGTGAGCATGTGTTTACCGTTTCATCCAGCCGTCTTGTTTTCGACGGATATCGTAAAGTATACGTACAGTCCGATGATGTGGAAGATGAAAAGAGCCTTGATCAGGCAGTGACCGAGAAGTCTGAGCTTAAGCTGAACGAGCTTGATCCCAAGCAGCACTTCACCCAGCCTCCCGCACACTACACCGAGAGCTCGCTGGTAAGAGCACTTGAAGAGCAGGGAATCGGACGTCCCAGTACCTATGCTCCTACGATCACAACTCTTATCAAGAGAAGATATATCACCAAGGAACAGAAGAACCTTTACGTCACCGATATCGGACATGCCGTTGATGAACTTATGGGTCAGGCATTCCCTCAGATCGTTGATGCGAAGTTCACCGCTAACATCGAGAGCCTTCTCGACGGAGTTGAAGAGGGTGATGTTAAGTGGAAGACCATCATCAGAAATTTCTATCCCGATCTTAAGGAGTCCGTTGATGTAGCAAATGCGGAACTTGAGAAGGTTGAGATCAGAGACGAAGAGTCTGACGAAGTTTGCGAGAAGTGCGGACGTAAGATGGTCATTAAGTACGGACCCAGCGGAAAGTTCCTCGCCTGTCCCGGCTATCCCGATTGTAAGAACACCAAGCCTTATTACGAGAAGACCGGCATCGCTTGTCCTTCGTGCGGAAGTGAAGTCGTTATCAAGATCACTCGTAAGGGTAGAAAATATTACGGCTGCCTCGGTTATCCCGATTGCGAATTCATGAGCTGGGATAAGCCTGCAGGAAAGATGTGTCCCAAGTGCGGAAAGTACATGGTTACCAAGGGTAAGAAGAATGTATGCTCCGACAAAGAATGCGGATATTCCGAGAATATCGAGCAGACCGAAGAATAAATTCAGTCAAAAATTTAACGAATTTTGTTAAAGATTAAGATATTTTTGCAAAATATCTGAAAATTTACATTGAAATACCTGATTTTATCTGATATCATTTTTCCGTAGGACTATTGTTTGTTTCTGCGGAGGCCGATATGAGTAGTGTACAGCTTCTTGATAAAACCAGAAAAATAGGAAGACTGCTTCACAACAACAATTCGAGCAAAGTGGTCTTCAACGATATCTGTCAGGTAATGAGAGATATCCTGTCTTCGAGTGTTATCGTTATCAGCCGCAAGGGAAAGCTTCTCGGACGCGGAATACTTCCGGATGAAGATCCCATCACAGAGCTGATCGGCGGAGAAGTCGGAGAGTTCATCGATAAGATGCTCAACGAAAGACTTCTTTCCATTCTTTCGACCAAAGAGAATGTCAATCTCGATACGCTCGGTTTTGAGAAGACCGATACGAAAGTCTATAAGGCTATCGTAACTCCCATAGAGATTGCAGGAGAGCGCCTGGGTACTCTTTTCGTATATCGCATGGATAAAGAGTATGACATTGACGATATCATTCTCCTCGAGTACGGCACCACAGTAGTAGGTCTCGAGATGCTCAGATCCGTCAGCGAGGAAAGCGCGGAGGAGAGCAGAAAGATCGCAGTAGTCAAATCGGCTATCAGCACGCTTTCTTTTTCCGAGATGGAAGCTATCGTTCATATCTTCGATGAGCTTGAAGGCGATGAGGGAATACTTGTCGCAAGTAAGATTGCTGACAGAGTCGGCATTACCCGAAGCGTTATCGTAAACGCCCTCAGGAAGTTTGAAAGTGCCGGCATTATCGAGTCCAGATCATCGGGTATGAAGGGCACATATATCAAGATCCTTAATGAGTATGTATTCGACGAGATCGAATCCATGAGGATATCACAGGGCATCAGATAAAGGTTGAAAAATAATCCGGACCCGTGGTATAATTCATCCAAGGAAAAGATTGTTTTACATGATTATAGGAGTGATTTATAAAAGGATTTGCTTTCGGGCAGGTCCTTTTTATTTTCAACGCCTCGTATAACGGTAGTTATACATAAGTACCATATTTAGTGGGTGGCTTGTCATTTGCTAAAAACATATTGTGTTTTTCACTGATATAAGTATAATTAATAGTTGGTGAGGTATCATAAAAAAGGAGCATTCATGGTTAATACAAGTGCATTCGATTATATCAATGTTCTGGACAAGGCGGCTGATGCTGCCTGGCTTCGTGACCAGTGTATTGCAAACAACATAGCCAATGTTGATACTCCCGGTTACAAGAGACAGGATGTGGATTTTGAATCCGTTCTCGAGAAAGAACTCGGCTATCGCAGATCAGAGTCGATGGACGAGAAGGTTGCAAACATCAAGCTCAGAAGACTTAATGTCGGAGCTTATACGGATGCGGCTTCTTTTTCATACAGAACAGATAAGAACAATGTAGATATCGAGAATGAGAACGTTCTTCTCGCTCAGAACCAGTTGAAATATCAGGGACTCATGAGAGCGATAAGCTCAGAGTTTACCAACCTGACCAAAGTAATGAAGTAATGAAAGGGGTATGCCATGGGAATGTTTACGGCCTTTGATATAAGTGCATCGGGACTTACGGCTCAGCGTTACAGAATGGATATCATATCCCAGAATGTAGCAAACGCCAATACAACACGTACCGAAAACGGCGATCCTTATGTCAGAAAAGTAGTTTATTTCGAGGAAAAGGGTGTGCGCGGAAGCGATACTTTCAGTCACGTTCTCAATACCGTAAGTAAGAATTATGCGGGAAAGGGAGTTAAGGTTGCCAAGGTTATTGAAGATACCAAGACCCCTCAGAACATGGTTTATGATCCTTCACATCCCGATGCGGATGAGAACGGATATGTAATGTATCCCAATGTAAATATTATTACCGAGATGACCAATCTTATCGATGCGAGCCGTTCTTACGAAGCCAACGCAACTGCTTTTGATGCGGCTAAGGCCATGGCTCAGCAGGGTCTCCAGATAGGACAGGGTTGATAAGGGTTAACAAATTATGATGAATGCTTCGATTGTACATGAACTGACCGGAGCCGGAGATTATCGTAAAATCGGCGGTGCTACCGGAGTCAGATCCATAGAGGGCGAATCACCGGACGGTACTCTTTTCTCGTCCGTGTTTAACAGTGCCGTTGAAGGTATTAAGACTACAAATGCTTATTTGTCTGATGCGGAGAATCAGAAGATCCTCTTTGCACTCGGTCAGTCGGATTCGACTCACGATCTTACAATAGCCATGCAAAAGGCTGAGACTGCATTGCAATATACGGTTGCTATAAGAGATAAACTTCTCGAAGCTTACAAAGAGCTGATGCAGATTCAGATTTAAGTTTTTTAAAGATCCTGCTTGCAGGGATGAGCGACGAATTTTTTTCGGAGGCGGGAGTAAATGCCTGAGAGATTAAAGGAATTATTGAACAGGATTAAAGAATGGTGGGATAAGTTTACCACAAGACAGAAAGGAATCATTGTTGGCCTTGCTGTCTTTTCCGTTGCTGTATTTGCTCTTATCGTATTCTTCGTATCAAGACCTAAGTACCAGGTTCTTATTACGGCAACATCCACCAAAGAGTCTGCGGAGATCATTGCGGTTCTTGATGAGAATTCAATTGCTCATGTCGAATCACAGGATGCTCTCACCATCAGCGTCGATACCAATCAGTACACGGCGGCACAGCTTGCACTCGGAACTTCAGGATTTGTTCCCGATGATTACAGCCTTGATGAAGCTCTTGCCAGCTCACTGTCTACAACTACCGGAGATACCGCAAAGAGATATCAGCTCTATCTTGAGAATAAACTCAGAGCGGTTATCTTATCCATCGAAGGAATTGATGATTGCAAAGTAAATCTCAACATCCCCGAAGATACCGGAACTCTCATTTCTAACGAGGAAGAAGCATCCGCTTACATTCAGGTTGAACATGACGGAAGCTTCACCGCAGCTAAGGCTGCAAATCTTGCAAAGTGCATCCAGACATTCCTCAGAAACAGCAATACCGCAAACATCACCATACTTGATTCCGACGGAACACTTCTTTTTGCCGGCGGTGATGATTATTCATCTTCAGGTATTGCAAATTCCATGCAGGAACTCAGAAACCAGGCTGAGGCAATGATTGCCAACCAGGTTAAGAAAGTTCTTCTCGGAACTCCCAATTACAACAATGTAGAAGTTACCAGTCATCTCGACATGGATTATTCCAATTACGAGAAGACTGTTAAAGAGTATTATGCAAATTCCGATCGTACCGAAGGCATGCTTTCTCATGAGGAGACTTACGAGTCTTCATCAGAGAACGGAGTGGGCGGAGTTCCCGGAACCGATTCAAACGGTGAGGGTACTACATACGTATCAAGCGATTACGATACCAGCTCATCCTCAACTGCTGAAACAGAGAGAGATTATCTTCCCAACGAGTCATCGGAGTATAAGATCACTCCTGCGGGAGCTATCAATTACAACAACTCATCCATGTCCATCTCTGCCATCACTTATAAGGAGATCAGAGAAGAGGATGTCCGTGCACAGGGTCTTCTTGACGGAACCACATGGGAAGAGTATAAGCTTGCAAATTCTGCAGATCGTAAGCTTGAAGTAGACGAGGATCTTTACGCGGTAGCATCCAATGCAACCGGAATTCCTGTTTCCAACATTACGATCGTTGCTTACGAATCACCGATATTCTATGACAAGGAAAGCCTTCAGATCAGTTGGACTGTTGTACTGTCAGCATTCCTGTTCATCCTGATCCTCGGACTCCTTGCATTTGTCATCTTAAGGAGCATGGGTTCGAAGAAGACTCAGGAAGAGACTGCTCCCGAGCTTTCAGTCGAAGATCTTCTACAGTCAAATCCCGAGCCTCAGCTTGAGGATATCGATGTAGAGAATAAGTCCGAGACTCGAAGGATGATTGAAAAGTTTGTTGATGAAAATCCCGAAGCTGCTGCAGCCTTGCTTCGTAACTGGCTGACCGATGACTGGGGTTGATCATAGGAGATACTAGCAAATGGCTATGAACTCATCATCTGAAATAAGCGGGCTTCAGAAAGCCGCAATATTGCTTATCACATTGGGACCCGAGAGAAGTGCGGGTATATTTAAGCATCTCAAAGAAGAAGAGATCGAAGAGCTTACTCTTGAGATTGCCAATACCAGAACCGTAGGTCCTGATGTAAAAGAAGAAGTACTTGAAGAGTTCTACGGCGTGTGTCTTGCTCAGCAGTATATCGCAGAAGGCGGTATCGGATATGCAAGAGAACTCCTCGAGAAATCCCTCGGAAGCGAGAAGGCAATGGATGTCATCGGAAGACTTACCGCATCGCTTCAGGTTAAGCCTTTCGAGTTTGTACGTAAGACCGATGCATCCCAGCTTATTAACTTCATTCAGGACGAGCACCCTCAGACTATTGCGTTGATCCTGTCATACCTTGCACCTCAGCAGGCGGCGCAGATCATTTCCGGACTTGCTCCCGACAGACAGGCGGATGTTGCGAGAAGAATCGCGGTTATGGACAGAACAAGTCCCGACGTTATCAAAGAGGTTGAAGCAATCCTTGAGCAGAAGCTTGCTTCGCTGGTTAATCAGGATTACACCATCATCGGCGGTGTCGATTCCGTTGTCGAGATCCTCAACTCTGTCGACCGTGGAACAGAGAAACATATCATGGAATCTCTCGAGATCGAAGAGCCCGAACTTGCGGACGAGATCAGAAAGAAGATGTTCGTATTCGAAGATATCCTGCTGCTTGATGACAGATCCATCCAGAGAGTTCTTCGTGATGTTGATAATAACGACCTGGGTATTGCACTTAAGGCTGCAAATGAGCAGGTACAGAATGCTGTATTCAACAACCTGTCGAAGCGTCTTGCTACGATGATCAAGGAAGACATGGAATTCATGGGTCCTGTTCGTATGAAGGATGTTGAAGAAGCTCAGCAGAAGATTGTAAATATTATCCGTAAGCTTGAAGATTCCGGCGAGATCGTAATTTCAAGAGGCGGTGGAGACGAGATAGTTGTCTAATTTATATAAAACTTCTTACATGAATATGGGTAGCGACAAGCGCGTTATCGATATGAACGAGCTTGTCAAAAAGAGGATCGATGCTCTCGGTTACAAGATGCAAAGACCGGAGAATTCCGGATTTGTGGACGGTATCAATGCGGACAGTGTCGGCGTTGAAGAACTCGTAGAAGGTGTAACTTTAGAAAGCGATCTTTTTCCCGAAGGTGAGCCCGGCGGAGAAGCGGTCGAATTTTCCGAAGGTTTATCGGGTAATGTCATAAAGGGTGAATCCCATATTGATACCCAGGCTCTTTTAGATGCCGCACATTCGGAAGCAGAGAGGATCATCGATACTGCCAAAGAATCCGCTGCGAAGATAGAAGGCGAAGCAAGAGCCAACGCAGATTCTCTTCTGGAAGAATCCAGAACTAAGGGCTATGAAGCCGGCTATTCCGAAGGCATGGAAAAAGCAGCCCAGGAAATGCAGGATATGAGAGAAGCTCTCGACAGAGAAAAAGAGGAACTCGAGGAACTGTATCAGAAGAGACTTAATGATATGGAGCCCGAGCTTGTGGAGACCATAACCGATGTTTATGAGCACATCCTCAAGGTTGACCTTAAGATCCATAAGACAATAGCAGGCCATCTGCTTGCAAATGCACTGAGAAACATAGAAGGCTCAAGAAGCTTTTTTATACATATCAGCAGAGACAATTTTGATTATGTGAATTCCAGAAAAGGAGTTCTCGAAGAAGCTGTTAAGGTTCCCGGAAGCATCATCGAGATCATGGAGGATATATCACTTCCTCCCGATTCATGTATGATCGAGACCGACGGAGGAATCTTTGACTGCAGTCTCGGTACGGAATTGTCAGAGCTTTCCACTAAGCTCAGAATGCTGTCTTACAGCAAGGATGATTCTGACAAATAAAAGGCCGGGGCTGCCGGCCTTTGTTTATATGGTGGATGTATGGTAACCGTCAAGGACGTTGATTATTCAAAATACAATAAAGCTGTCCAGTTTACCTTTTTCAAGAAGATGGGAAAGGTTATTAACGTTGTCGGACTTACCATAGAATCCGCAGGACCCGATGCAAAACTCGGAGACCTCTGCAGGATAATCCCTAAGAGTGAAGAAACGGGAGAAACATCATCTGCCGAGATTCTTGCTGAGGTAGTAGGATTCAAAGATAAGAAAACACTTCTCATGCCCTACGGAGTTACCGATGGTATCGGTCTCGGAAGCGTTGTTATCAATACCGGTTATCCTCTTATGGTTACCGCAAGCAGACAGCTTCTGGGTAAGACTCTTAACGCGCTCGGTGAGCCTGCCGACGGAACGGAAATCACCGGTGAGAAATACTCTGTTGAAAATGCTCCCCCCGATCCCATGAGAAGAGCAATCATAGATTCCGTACTTCCTCTGGGGGTTAAAGCCGTAGACGGAATGATCACACTCGGTAAGGGACAGAGAATCGGAATCTTTGCAGGATCCGGTGTCGGTAAATCAACCCTTATGGGTATGTTCGCGCGTAACACAAAGGCTGATATCAACGTCATTGCTCTTATCGGAGAGCGAGGCAGAGAGGTCAGGGAATTCATAGAAAGAGACCTCGGTGAAGAGGGTATGAGACGAAGCGTTGTCGTAGTTGCAACTTCCGACAGACCCGCACTCGAGCGTAAAAAGGCAGCTCTTACCGCAACCGCAATTGCCGAGTATTTCAGAGATCAGGGTGAAGATGTACTTCTCATGATGGACTCCCTTACCCGTTTCTCTATGGCACAGCGTGAGATAGGACTTGCAAGCGGTGAGCCTCCCGTAACAAGAGGATATCCTCCTTCGGTATATTCAGAGATGCCCAAGCTCCTTGAAAGGGCAGGTAATTCCGACAGAGGATCCATTACCGGACTTTACACCGTACTTGTAGACGGAGACGATTTCAACGAACCCATAACCGATACCGCACGAAGCATTCTCGACGGACATATCATCCTCGACAGAAAGCTCGGTCATAAGAATCATTATCCTGCAATCGATGTTCTTATGAGCATATCCAGATGTATGAGTTCAATCTGCGATAAGAAACATAAAGCTGCAGCAAGCAGGCTTAAGACCGTACTTGCCACATATAACGAGGCAGAGGATCTTATCAACATAGGTGCATATAAGAGCGGATCTAATCCCAACATCGACTATGCCATAAGCAAGATCAATGCCGTTAACGATTTCCTTTGCCAGGATACGGATGCCAAGTACACATTCGAAGAAAGCGTAAATCTGCTTGAGGCACTTTTTGACGGTGATGCACCCAAATAACAGAGGGATATAAATGGCAAGATTCAGGTACAAATTGCAGAATATCCTGAGCATCAAAGAGAAGATGGAGACTCAGGCCAAGCAATCTTTTGCGGATGCGAAGAGAAAGCTTGATCTTGAGAATGAAGCTCTTGAAGCTCTGCTTGCCAGAAAGCGTGAGATAGAACGACATGCCGTCGAGATCCTTAAAGGCGACCTTGATATGCATGAGATCGAAGATACACAGATGGCCCGCATCATAATTGACCAGAAAATCGGAGAACAGAGACTTAACGTCAGCAAAGCCGAAACAGCACTCGAGAATGCAAGGTCGCAGCTTGAAGAAGCGGTCAAAGAGAGAAAGACTCACGAGAAGCTAAAAGAGAAACAATTCGACGAATTCATTCGTGAAGAAAACAGAACCGAAAGTAAGACCATCGATGAACTGACCACTTACACATACGGACAGAAGGTGACTGAAAATGGCTAAAGAACTTACACCTGAAGAAAAAGCAGCTCGCGAAGAGAAAAAGCGCCTCCAGGAAGAAAAGAAGAAATTAAAAAAAGACCAGGCCGCTCAGAAGAAAGAAGCCAAGAAGCGTGCCAAGGAAATCGCCAAGCAGGAAGAAGAGCTTGAAGCTGATGAGGAAGGCGGCGGATTTGTAACGTTCATTGCCACCTTGTTTATCGTTCTTCTCTGGCTTGTTGTTGCCGTCGTTATGATCAAGATCGACGTGGGCGGATTCGGAAGTTCCGTTCTTGCACCGGTTCTTAAAGATGTTCCCGTTCTCAACAGGATCCTTCCTTCAGGAACCGTCACCGAAACACTGGATCCCACAATGTATGGCGGATATACCAATCTTCAGGATGCGGTTGCAAGAATTTATGCTCTTGAAACCGAACTTGATGCGGTTAAGAGTTCTGCCGTAACCAAGGATGAGAGAATAGCTGCTCTTGAAGCAGAGGTCACAAGACTTTCCGAGTTTGAAACCATGCAGGTTGATTTCCAGCGTATTCGAAATGAGTTCTACGAGGAAGTCGTCTACGCCGAGAACGGACCCGGAGCAGAGGAATACGTCAAATACTATGAGACCATGGATCCAACTACCGCAGAATTCCTCTATAAGCAGGTTATCGAGGAACTTCAGGTATCAAAGGAGATCCAGGACTATGTCTCGGCATATTCAAGCATGAAACCCAAGGAAGCCGCAGCGCTTTTCGAGCAGATGACGGATACTGAAGGCATCCAGCTTGCCGCCAGAATTCTCGGAGCCATGAACCCCGAAGACAGAGCTGCGATCTTTAACGAAATGGACAAAGAAATCGCTGCAAGGATCACCAAGATACTCGATCCCGAAAGCTGATATTTATAAGATAAACAGACTTAAGTTTTTGCATCAGCCTGCCGATATATATCCCAGCAGGGGTATACTCTGCCATTACCCTAATGGGAGAAAGGAAGGAATTGCATAATGGGCATCACACCTATCACCGATGCCTCGGGTCTTATGGATCAGATTGCTATGCCGGGCGTAAATCCTGCGCAGAGCACCAAGTCGGGAAGTGATTTCAAGACCATCTGGAGCGATCAGGCTACAAATTCCGCAAACGCTGCGGATAAGATCTCCACTTATGTGGATAAAGACAATACGGCCGATAACAATCGCCCTGATGTCAAAACAGATGATCACACAACCCTTAAGGCAAACAGATCACAGAAAGATAACGAAGCGTCACAGACAGATGTGAAGGGCACGGACAGCCCTGACGAAACCGGATACACCAAGGCGGCGGATAATGCCAAGGACGGTGGAGTGCTCAAGGATGAGGACATTGAAAGCGCACAGGAAGTTCTTGCATCTACGATTGCGGAACTCGTGCAGAAGATTACCGAGATACTCGGAATCGAACCTGAGGAATTTGAAAATCTCCTTCAGGCGAGCGGTATCGACAAGATGCAGCTTTTGGACAGCGAAGTTCTTTCTTCGTTTATGGTTCAAGCTCTCGGTGCAGATTCAAGGCTTTCACTTCTTACCGATGAAGCAAATTACGATCTGTTTAGCAGCGCTATGGAGGCTCTTAACGAGATTCTCGGAAGAGACAGCGGAATCGAAGACCTTAATATCGGTGAACTGAAAGAACTTGTATCGGACGTAACAGAGAAGCAGGGAAATGAAATTCCCGTAAGCGAAGTTCTTCCCGAAGTTAAGTCCGAGAAACCCGAAACAGTCAGATACGAGAGAGATTCCAACGGAAACTTCATCCGCACGGATGTAACCGAAGGCGGAAGCGAAGTAGGAGAGGCCACTCTTGTAACTAAGGCTTACAAACCTGAAAATCAGAAACAGAGTTCAGGTGATTCCAAGAACGGAAACGGATCCGATCATATGATGAACACAGCTCAGGCTTTTGATGATATCAAGCCCGAAGCACCTGTTCAGGTTCAGGAGACGGCATTTACTTATACCGAGAACGTTAATGAAATTGCCGAGCAGATCCTTGATCATATGAAGACCGTAACAAACGGAGATTACTCCGATGTCGAGATGCAGCTTCATCCCGCTTCACTCGGAACTCTTCAGATCCATGTAACGAATAATGCCGGAGTACTTACCGCAAGTTTCGTAACCGAAAACGAGGCAGTAAGATCGGCGGTTGAAAGCCAGATGGTCAGACTGATCGAACAGTTTGAAACCCAGGGCATCAAGATTGAAGCAGTTGAAGTAACCGTAGCATCCCACGCATTTGAGCAGGGAAATGATGCGGGCAGATCAAATGAATCCGGAGAAGGTTCACAGAAGCGTTCCAGAAGGATTAATCTCGGAGAACTTACGGATGATGCGGAGATCGAAGACATGGAAGAAGACGAGAAGATAGCGGCCGAGATGATGGCAGCTAACGGAAACACCGTTGATTTCCAGGCTTAAAGGAGGCTCATATGGCATCAGTATCAGCAACAGTTAAAAACGGTGAGATCGTAACTTCGGCATCGCAGGATTCACTTTCATCTAAGGGCACGGACAAGAATTCCGGCATGGATAAGGACGCGTTCCTCCAGCTTCTTGTAGCTCAGATGAAATACCAGGATCCTTTGGAGCCTACATCAAACACCGAATATATTTCACAGTACGCACAGTTTTCACAGGTTGAGGCTCTTAACAATATGTCCACCACAATGGAACTTTCCAGATACAGTTCCTACGTAGGCAAGGAAGTTGTTATCCAGAGCACCGACGCTAGCGGTAAGACCACCGAGACCAGAGGCTTTGTCGATTATGTTACTTTCGAAGAGGGTAAGGCTTACTTCTCAATCGAAGGCAATCTTTACAAGGCTGAGGATATGGTTACCGTTATCAGTAACGAGTTCAGTACCGCCCAGGACATTGCCAAGCAGTTTGCTCAGACCATTAAGGATCTTCCTGCAGTCGATCAGATCAATTACAACGATCATGCAAACACCATCACCAATCTCTATAATCTCTACAATTCACTCGGCGACTATGAGAAGGGATTCCTCGATGAGGATGATGTTAAGGCAATGAATCAGTACGTTGCCAAGCTCAATGAAATTCTTGTACAGCTTGCAAATGAAGCTGCCAAGGAGAAAGAGAAGGAAGAAGCCGAGAAGGTAGCGGCTGAGGGATCAAACACTCAGAATGCAGAGGAAGATGCAACTGAAATAGCCGAAAATGCAGCATCTCAGGGAGCTGTTACACCTGAGGAAGATTGATATTGCTTAAGGCTTAAGAAAAGAGAGGTATGCGCCGATATAAGTAATTGAAGGAGGAAAGTCATATGGAAATGAACGTGCAGACATTATATGCAGCCGGATTATCCAAGAACCTGACTTCCAGAACTTCGGTCACCTCATCCGATACCAAATCCGGAAAGACCTTCGGGAATATCCTCGCGGAAAAAGAAAAAGAGGCCGGACAGGTAAAGTTTTCAAAGCACGCATCGCTCAGGATGAGCGACCGGGGGCTTGAAATGTCTGATGAACAGCTCGGGAGACTTTCAAACGGAACGGATATGGCGGCAGACAAGGGTATAAACGATTCACTTGTTATGATAGACGATCTTGCATTTATCGTTAATGTCCCTTCCCGCACGGTGATCACGGCATTGGAAGCCGGTGGTGATACCAACGTATTTACAAACATAAACGGAGCGGTTATAGCGTAAAGGCCGGACCTGGATGGAGGCCGGGGTACCCGAATGACAGAAGGACCCCTCTAAATAACCGGAAGCATTCGCTTCATGCGGGATAATCTCCCAAAATACTCCGATTTTTAATTTAAAAATGGAGGAAACTGTCCTATGATGAGATCTCTCTACTCTGGTGTTGCAGGTCTTAAGACCCACCAGACCAAAATGGACGTTATCGGTAACAATATCGCTAACGTTAACACTACTGCGTTTAAATCCAGTTCTGTTACTTTTGCAGATCTTATGTCACAGACCACACAGTCAGCATCAGGTGCAAACGCACAGACTGGTGTTGGCGGTGTAAACGCTCGTCAGATCGGTCTCGGTGTTAAATCCGGAGCCATCAATGTAAACATTACTTCTCAGGGTTCCGCACAGTCTACCGGAAATCCTTTCGATATCATGATCACCGGAGATAACTTTTTCGTAGTATCCGACGGTCTTGCAAATTATTTCACCCGTGACGGTTCGTTCTATGTAGACGGTGTCGGAAACCTCTGCATGACTTCAACCGGTTATAACGTAATGGGTTGGGGAGTTGATCCTGACACCATGGAGATCAAGCAGGATACGGTTCAGGCTCTCAGAATCATGAGCGCTGACAATCTTACTTATCCCCCTGAAGCAACCTATAAAGGAACTGTATCTGGTATCCTCGATAAAAATGATACCGATGTAAACAGTGAAGCAGGTAAGACGGTTAATTTGAATGTATATGATGCACTCGGATATGAGTACACCGCAAGATTTGTACTTAAGTCAACTGATGTAGATGGAGAGTACTCTGCAGAACTTACCAAACTTCTTGATTCCAAAGGAACTGAAATAGATGTTTCTATGGCAACTGATATTTTTGGTACAAATACTACTGTTGCGGATTCAACACCTGTCACCTTCAATACTAAGTCTTATATGTGGGATGGTAATGTTTTGAAGAGTGCAGATGGATCAAAGGTTCTTGCGGATCTGGGTTCTTTAGACTTCACTGCAACTGCTGCAACTGATGCCACCAAGTATAAAGCTTTAAGAGATGCACTTGATAACGTTGCTTCTGCATATGGATATGGTGGATCAACAGATGATTTTCTTAATCTTTATTATGGCGCGTCCAAGACAAAGATATTTGAATTATTAGCATCTGGTGATTTTACTGATCTTGATAATGACGGTAATCCCGGTATAACTACTGATTCAACCACTACACCTCCTAAAACCACATATGACTTTACTGCAGACGGTAGGTGGATTGATGGAATGGTTTTGAAGTTTGATACTGACACCGGACTTTTTAAGAATATTGATGGTAATATCAATGGACTTACCACCATTCAGCTCTCAAAAGTGCCTGCAGATAAAACTCAGGCGAGCGGTTCACCCTCAAATTTCTCGGATATAGAGCTCAACTGGTCTGGAATTTCTATGTTCAATAACAACGGTACCTCAACCATTACCGCAACCTATGGCGATAAGGACGGAATCGGAACCGGACGTAAGCTCGGTGATATGATCGGCGTTTCCATTCAGAGAGACGGAATGATCTATGCAAGCTATGACAACGGCATGACAAAGCTCCTCGGTCAGATTGCTACCGCAAACTTCCCCAACGCTTCCGGCCTTGAGAAGCACGGAGATAACCTCTATTCATCAACCATGAACTCCGGATCATTCGACGGAATCGGTGTTGATGTAACCGCATCCGGCGGATATATGTCAACCGGTGTTCTCGAGATGAGTAACGTAGACCTGTCCAGAGAATTCACCGAGATGATCACCACTCAGAGAGGCTTCCAGGCTAACTCACGTATCATTACCGTATCTGACACACTTCTTGAAGAGCTTACCAATCTCAAGAGATAATCTCGTGATCTGAATCGATAACGGGCAGGGTTTTTGAACTCTGCCCGTTTTTTTACCGTTTTTGTCATATGGTTTACATAAGATGATTTTTCGCATTATTGTACTAATTGTTTGAAAATTTTTGACCACAATATATTGTGTTTATGTTATAATTCTTTTATCTGTTTCAGGGCTCTTTGCGGGGGTATTTTTCTATGATCGAAGTTACCAGACTCAATGGAAGCAAACTACTCATAAATCCACATCTGCTCGAGATTGTGGAAGAGACTCCCGACACCGTTTTAACCCTTACTACAGGGCACAAGATAATAGTAAAAGAAAGTAGACAAGAGATTAAAAATCTTGTAAAATCGTATAGAAAAGGTATCATGGCTGACGATTGACGTTAGCCCGATTTTTATTGAGGTAAACTTTTAGTGGATATAGCGTCGCTGATTGGATTCATAATGTGTCTGGGCATGCTCGTATTCGGTATTATCTCCGCTGCGGGCATTGGTGGTTTCCCCAGTTATATTGACGTCCCCTCTGCGATCATCACCTTCGGTGGTGCGCTTGCAGCGGTTATGACCTCATACAGTATGGGCGATTATATCAACGGACTTAAGAGCCTTGGGCTTATTTTCAAGGCTCCTTCCGTAAACACCGCTGACCTTATTAAGAAGATCATTGATCTTTCAAACGTTGCTCGTAAAGAGGGACTTCTTTCCCTCGAAGAATCAGCTGCGGATATGGATGAGCCTTTCCTGAAAAAGGGAATCCTTCTCGTTGTCGACGGTACCGATCCCGATCTGGTAAGAGGTATTCTCGAGACCGAGATGGAATGCATAGATTCCAGACATAAGGGAACTGCAGGATTTTGGGAAACTCTTGGTTCCATGGGACCTGCATGGGGAATGATCGGAACCCTGGTTGGTCTGGTTAACATGCTTAACAACATGTCGGACGCTTCATCCATCGGACCTTCCATGGCGGTTGCACTTATTACCACATTGTACGGTTCACTCCTTGCAAACTGGATCTGTGCACCTACGGCAGCTAAGCTCAAAGCGGATAACGCAATTGAGATGATGCAGAAACAGGTTATGATCGAGGGACTTCTGTCCATTCAGGCAGGTGAAAACCCTCGTGTTATTGAAGAGAAGCTTAAGTCATTCCTTTCTCCCAAGGACAGAGAGGCTGCAGGAAGCAGCGATGGAGGAGAGGGCGAATAATTTATCGTCTGTTTAATAGGTTAGCATATGGGTAAGAAGAAAGAAGAAGCCCCACCCCCGGGGTCCCCGGCATGGATGGCGACTTTCTCCGACCTGATGAACCTGCTGCTTTGCTTCTTCGTTCTTTTGTTCTCGATGTCGACGATTGACGAGGCAAAACTCAATGAGATCATCGCTTCGATGAGCAGTTCGTTCAGCGTATTCAGCAGTGGTGCAACATCCATCGGAGAGGGTATCCTCATCAGTAACGGGGTCAGCCAACTTAATGAATTGGCTGAATATATAAACAGCACAGGTGCGGCAGCAGAATCTGAAACTGATACCGATCAGATTCAGGTTCATGATACCAACTCCGGCGGTATGCAGGATACAACAGTGACTGCAGAGTCCGGTGAGCAGCTTACAGTAGCTGAAGCTGCAGAGCAGGTTGAAGCCGCGAACTTAAGATCAAATGAAGAACTTGCTGAAGTAATCGGTGAAGCGGTTGCCGAAAGCCAGCTCTCCGATCAGATAGATGTTACATTTACGTCTCAGTACGTAATGCTTACCATGAAAGGTTCCATACTTTTCAATCCCGGTTCAGCAACGCTTAACGAAGATTGCAAGCCGGTACTCGACAGGGTTGCGATGATCCTTGAGAGATACGCTAAGGGTGAGATTGAGATAAACGGTCATACCGACAATGTCCCCATGAACAGCGCACAGTTCCCTTCAAACGAGGAACTTTCCGACGCCAGAGCACTTTCGGTTTTCTATTATCTGGTAGAAACCTCAAGCCTTAACCCTTCTCTTCTTAAGCATTCGGGCTTTGGAGAGAGGATGCCTATAGCGGATAATTCAACCGAAGCGGGCAGAGCACGAAACAGAAGAGTTGAGATCAGGATTTACAATAACAACTAAAGGATGAGAATAATCCGATGAAGAAAAATCTACTTTCAGTTCTTATACTTGCTCTGATGATCGTCAATGTAGCAATCTCGGTGATCACCATGGTCAGCATCACCGGCACCAACAAGAAAACTGCTGCTTTGGTCGATACCATCGCTACCGTACTTAATCTTGAACTGGTCAGTGATGATGAAGATGCGGAATCAAACATTTCACTTGCAGATACCGAGATCTATACCATCAGTGAGACAATGACCATTCCTCTTAAACCCAGCGATGATGGCAAGACGGTACATATGATTTGCAAAGTATCATTGTCCATTAACATGAAGGATGAGGATTATAAGACCTACAACTCTGAAACAATCGGAAATTATGAGTCATATATAAAGCAGGAGATTGAAGGTGTTATTTCATCCTACACCGTGGACTATCTCAGCGATCCTATGAATCGTGAAGAGGTAAAAAAAGAAGTTCTTGAAAAAATCCAGAAATTTCTCGAATCAAAGGTTGTTTATGATATTGCAATCAGTGATGTGAAGTTCGGATAATTAAAGCCGGAGGTTAGCTTCGTGGGTGAAGTCCTTTCGCAAAACGAAATAGATGCCCTCTTGAACCAACTTTCGTCCGGTGAACTGGATGTTGAATCGATATCCAACGCCGAGGAAAAGCCGGTTAAGGATTATGACTTCAGCCGACCTACCAAGTTCTCTAAAGAGCATCTCCGTACACTGGAGATAATCTTTGAGCATTACAGCAGACTTGTATCGACTAACTTGCCCGTAATCCTCAGAAAGAACGCACAGGTTACGGTTGCCAGTTCCGAAACGGTTACGTTCAGCGAGTTTACCAATGCACTTTCCAATCCCAGTGTTCTCGGTATTGTTTCTTTTGAACCACTGGGTGGAAATATCATCATAGATCTTGCTACCAATATCGCATTTGCGATGATAGACAGAATGCTTGGAGGAGAGGGAGAGCCTCTCGACAAGACAAGGGAATTCTCGGACATAGAGCTATCCATTATGCAGAAGATAATGGTTATGCTCACACAGCTCTTAAGAGATCCTTGGAAAAACGTTCTTGAAGTATCACCCGTCCTTACGAGACTTGAGACGAATCCTTCCTTCGCTCAGATCATTGCTCCCGGAGAAATGATCGCGGTTATCACTCTTAATATTAAGATCGGTGACGTTGAAGGATTTATGAATATGTGTCTTCCCTTTATCACTTTGGAAGACGTTATGGACAGGCTTAATACCAAGTACTGGTTCTCCACAATGCAGGAGAACAAAGACGAGAATGCTCAGGAGAATATCGAAGCAATGCTCAAACGAGTTGATATTCCTGTTAAAGCGGTTCTCGGTACCAGTAAGATTACGGTTAATGACTTCATGAATCTTCAGATCGGTGATTGCATAAGGCTTGATGCCAAAGTCGATTCCGATATGAATATCTATGTTGGTAATATCAAGAAATTCACCGCACTTCCCGGTGCAAGCGATGATTCGTATGCAGTAAGGGTAACTTCGGTGATTAGAGAGGAGGAGTAACAGATGGATGGAATGCTGTCGCAGGATGAGATAAACGCTCTCCTTAGCGGTATGGATCTGTCTGGGGATGAAGCTCCGGATTTGTCCGGCATTGAAATGCCGACGGTAGAGGAAAAACCGCCTACGGATCCTTATCTCATCAACACGCAGCCTGTAACGGGCGGTGAAGAACTTCTTTCCGAGGTTGAAAGAGATGCTATCGGAGAAGTAGCCAATATCAGTATGGGCTCTTCAGCAACAACTCTTTACTCCCTTGTTAACAGGAAAGTAAACATCACCACACCGGTAGTAACCCTTTGTTCGTGGCAAACCCTTCTCGATGAATTTGAAAGACCCTGTGTTTTCATCAGGATCAAATATACCAAGGGACTTGACGGAACAGATATACTTGTTCTTAAAGAGAACGATGTTAAAGTCATTACCGATCTTATGATGGGTGGTGACGGTACCAATACGGAAGGCGAACTCGGAGAGCTTCATCTGTCAGCTATTTCCGAGGCGATGAACCAGATGATGGGATCATCCGCAACCTCACTTTCCACCATGCTTGGTACCATGATCGACATCTCCCCACCGGAGAGCTCGCTTCTTAATCTTCAGAACTTTGAAGACGGATCCGAGATTTCGCCTTTCCTCGGCGGAACCTTCTGCAGAATACAGTTCAGAATGCAGATTGGCGATGACCTTGTAGATTCGACCATCATGCAGCTGTATCCTATAGAGTTTGCTAAGAAGATCGTTGAGACCTTCATGGGATCTCAGGCAGGCGGTGGTGACGTTGCTCCTGAACCTGAACCCGCACCTGCTCCGACTCCCGCACCGGCACCTGCTCCTGCACCCGGACCCGCACCCGGACCTATGCCCGGTATGGGACAGCCCGCACCCGATATGTCTCAGATGGGTTACGGACAGCCGATGGGAATGCCCCAGATGGGTTATGGACAGCCCATGGGCATGCCTCAGATGGGTTACGGACAACCGATGCCCGGTATGCAGATGGGATATGGTCCCGTTCAGCCGATGAACATTCAACCCGCATCCTTCCAGAGCTTCAGTGGAGACCTTTCCGGAGTTCAGGGCGGAGAGAACATCGGACTTATCATGGATGTACCTCTCGAGGTCACGGTAGAACTCGGGCGTACAACCAAATCGATTTCTGATATACTGAACTTCGCACCCGGCACTATAATAGAACTTGACAGAATAGCCGGTGAACCTATAGATGTATTGGTAAACGGTAAGTTCGTTGCCAAGGGTGAAGTTGTTGTAATTGAAGAGAATTTCGGTATCAGAGTAACAGAAATCATCAAACAGTAATTTGGCCCACACATTATCAAATTTTCGGAGGTTAAAAAATGGCAAAGAATATCCTGATATGTGATGACGCTGCATTCATGAGGATGATGATCAAAGATATCCTCAGCAAGAACGGTTACAATGTAGCCGGTGAAGCAGAAAATGGTGCTAAAGCCGTCGAGAAGTACAAGGAAGTAAATCCCGACCTTGTTCTCATGGATATCACCATGCCCGAGATGGACGGCATTCAGGCTCTTAAAGCTATCAAAGCGGCTGATGCAGGCGCTAAAGTCATCATGTGTTCCGCTATGGGACAGCAGGCAATGGTTATTGAATCTATTCAGGCCGGAGCAAAGGATTTCATAGTAAAGCCTTTCCAGGCAGACAGAGTATTGGAAGCTGTCAAAAAGGTCATAGGCTGATGATATGATCCTTTTATCATCTTCCCGAGGGTCCGATATTGCTCAGCTGCTGACAATGCTGATCATTTTTGTTGTTGTGCTCGCAGCCAGTATGTGGGTTACGAAATGGATCGGTAATTATCAGAAGAATCAGTATGCTTCGGGCAATATCGAGGTTATTGAGAGCACGAGAGTTGCGCCCAATAAATGGGTGGAGATTGTTCGTGTAGGAGATAAGTATAAGATTCTTGCCGTATGTAAAGATACGGTTACTTACCTCGGGGATATTGATGAAAGCGAGCTTAAGAGAGAAGTCTCTTCAGAGAAGAGATCGTTTTCGGATTTTCTCTCTAAAGCTTTCTCAGATAAAGAAGAATGATTCCGGGGGGAAGGCAAGTTTATGTTGAAAAAGGCTTTAACTGCCGGAAAAAATATCATAAGAATCATATCAATTGCATTTTCAGTGCTTTTTATGATCTTTATGTTCAACGGTACGGTTTATGCCCAGAATTTTGAGACACAGACGGGCGAGACCGATATCTCTACGACCATAGATCCTGCGGGTACTTTCGAAGATCCTCAGGATTTGGATACTCTGAATACTTTAAACAGACTTACTATTACATATAACGACGATAACGGGTCTCTTAATTCTTCTTTGAGAATTTTGATAACCCTTACTCTTATCGCCATTGCACCGCTTTTGTTGATGGTGATGACATCCTTTACCAGGATACTCATCGTCCTTCATTTCACCAGAGCGGCGCTCAATACTCAGAACGCACCGCCTAATCAGGTTCTAATTGCGCTGTCGCTCATTCTGACCTTTTTTGTCATGCAGCCGACTTTTGATGAGATTAATCACAACGCGATCATTCCTTTTGAAGCTGGAACGATCGATCAGGATGAATTTCTTCAAGAGGCTATGTCTCCTTTGAGAGATTTCATGATGCCGCAGACTCAGGTTAAGGATGTGCGGCTTTTTTATGATATAGCGGGTCAGGAGTGGGACGGAACTCTTGAGTCCATTCCCAACTCGATTCTTATTCCTGCATTTGTCATTTCCGAACTGAGAATATCATTCTGGATCGGATTCATGATATACATACCGTTTATTGTAATAGACATGGTTGTAGCATCTACTCTTATGAGTATGGGTATGATGATGCTGCCGCCTACTACGATATCGATGCCGTTTAAGATCCTGCTGTTTGTTCTTGCGGACGGATGGTCACTCGTAATAGGTCAGCTCGTTCGAACGTTTTATTAGCCGGTTTTATTTTACGAAGAGGAGGTTAGGTCATGACATCAGAAGCTGCGGTAGAGATGATCAGGGACGGATTATATCTGATCCTTAAGTGTTCTCTTCCGATCCTTCTTGTATCTATGGTCATCGGTCTGATTGTCAGTATCTTACAGACAATTACCTCCATTCAGGAACAGACTCTTACCGTTGTCCCTAAGATCATCGGAATTTTCCTGGTGATCATGTTATTGGGCAACTGGATAATGACTAATATTGTTGACTACACTACAGATCTTTGGAGTACTTTCGTTTATTACGTGCATAAGTAGGAGAAGCAGATGATAGATTATGCTTTTTCAATTTATGAGCTGGAATACTTCCTCCTGATACTTGTCAGGGTTTCGTGTTTTGTATATATATGTCCTTTTTTCAGCATGAGTAACACGCCGCGTCGTGTGAGGATTGCACTCAGTATTTTTATCTCGGCTCTGTTATATGAGTCGCTTCAGCCGATTGAACCGGTTATTTACCGTTCGGTTGTAACTTACGCGATAATCATTTTTAAAGAAGCTGCTGCGGGACTTCTCATCGGATTATCCGCTAACATCTGCAGTACGGTGTTTTCTTTTGCGGGATCTGTATCCGATATGGAAACGGGACTTTCAATGGTAACACTTTGGGATCCCAATACGAGAAATCAGGTCAGTATTACCGGAAATATTTTTAACTATACTTTCACGATGATACTTATCGGTAGCGGAATGTACAGGTATCTTCTCGGTGCACTCGCCGATACTTATAAGCTGATCCCGGTTAATCATGTGAACTTTAACATGGAGGGGCTGACCGCTACGGTCGTTACATTCCTTGCGGATTATATATTACTGGGATTTAGGATAATACTTCCGATATTTGCAACTATGATGCTTTTGAATGCGATACTCGGAATCATGGCTAAGGTCTCGCCTCAGATGAATATGTTTGCAGTTGGTATTCAGCTTAAGGTTATGACGGGACTTACCATCATGATACTTATTACCGGACTTATGCCGGTGGCTTCCGATATGATTTTTGAAGAGATGAAGAAGATCATGGTTTCCGTGGTTTCGAATCTCATGTAAACGGAGGGCTTAAGGTGCTTGAATTTAATCTGCAATTCTTTGCAGAAGGTGGAGACAAGACAGAAGAACCTACCGCCAAAAAATTAGACGATGCCCGAAAAGAAGGCCAGGTTGCCAAGAGTAAGGAAATCGGAAATTGTTTGGGGCTTTTTGTGTTCTTTATTGTTCTCAGATTCATGGCCGGCAGCATTTCCAACAGGTTTATAGATCTCTTCGGAAGCGTATACAGATCCATTCCCAACGTAACGGTTTATCCGTCGGGGCAAATGCCTGTAAGGGCGATGGATGCTTTGTTTAAGAACAGTCTTATCACCATTTTGGTAATTGTTCTTCCGATGATGGTGATCGGATACATCGTAGCTTTTACCGGAGATCTTGTTCAGGTCAGGTGGAAACCTACCGCAAAACCTCTTCAGCCTAAGCTCTCGAAGATAAATCCCATTAAGGGACTTAAGAGAATTTTTTCGATGAATTCAGTGGCAGAGCTGGTCAAGTCACTTCTTAAGATTGGTCTTGCCATACCCATCGTATATTTCTATATCAGAGATAAAGAAGGTTTGATTTTTATCCTGTACGAAATGCCTTTAGTGCAGGCCATTGTACTTATCGGAACTACCATAATCGATCTGGGTATCAGAATTTCCGCAGTCTATATCATAATCGCGGCAGCGGATTTCGGTTATCAGAAATGGAAGTTCCACAAAGATATGATGATGACCAAGCAGGAAGTTAAGGACGAGTACAAGAACACCGAAGGTGATCCCCAGGTTAAGGGTAAGATCAAACGTAGGATGATGGAAGCATCAAGACGTCGTATGATGCAGAAACTTCCGGAAGCGGATGTCGTCATCACAAACCCTACGCATTATGCGGTGGCAATCAAGTACGAGCCTACGGAAAGAGATGCACCCTATGTCATAGCAAAGGGTGAACAGTATCTGGCTCAGAGGATTAAGGAAATCGCCAAAGAACACGGCGTTGAGATAGTAGAAAACAAGCCCGTCGCAAGAGCTCTTTATCACAATGTTGAAATAGGCGAATCCGTTCCTCCCGAGTTATATCAGGCTGTAGCGGAAATCCTTGCATTCGTATATCACTTGCAGGGAAAGATATAAAGATTAGATGAAAGGAGGATGGCATGTTCAAATCGATCGGCAAATTTGATGTCTTTGTTGCAATGTATCTTGCCATCGCCATCGTCCTCTTTATCATTCCGATTCCCGCGGTAGTACTTGATATACTTTTGGCTTTTAATATTTCACTTGCAATGACCATCATGTTCGGAGCTCTTTTTTGCAAAGAAGTTCTGGATATGAGCTTTTTCCCGACACTGCTTTTGTTCACGACCTTGTTCAGAATTTCGATGAATACTTCATCGACCAGACTTATTCTTCGTGACGGATATGCAGGAAACGTCGTAGCAACCTTCGGTAATTTCGTAGGTGGCGGTGACCTTATTATCGGTGCCATCATTTTCATAATCCTGTTGATCATTCAGTTCATGGTCATCAACAAGGGTTCCGAAAGAGTATCCGAAGTTACCGCAAGATTCACCCTGGATGCTATGCCCGGTAAACAGATGGCTATTGATGCCGACCTTAATACCGGTGCTATCGATGATGAAGAAGCAAAACGCAGAAGAGAGAAGATTCAGAAAGAATCAGCCTTCTACGGCTCCATGGACGGTGCTGTTAAATACGTAAAGGGAGACGCTGTTGCAGGTCTTCTGATAACCGCCATCAACCTCATCGGAGGAATTGCGCTTGCAGTTCTCAGAAGAGGTATGAGTATAGGCGATGCACTGAATTCTTTTGCAATCCTTACCATAGGTGACGGACTTGTATCACAGATACCTTCGCTGATGATCTCTTTGTCAACCGGTATCCTCGTTACCAAAGGATCATCGGATAACGATCTGGGCGAGACCATTATCAAGCAGCTTTTCGGTCTTCCCAAGGTACTGTTTATAGTCGGCGGAATGATGACCATACTCGGAATTCTGACCGATCTGAATACCATACTTTTCGTAGCACTCGGAATTACTTTTATCATTGCAGGTCTTTCTGTTAACAGAAAACTTCAGACCGCAGGAATTGAACTTGATGTCTCTAAAGAGGAGACTGAAGCTGAGGAGATCAGACAGCCCGAGAACGTTAACTCGCTCCTTTCCGTCGATCCCATTGAACTTGAATTCGGTTACGGAATCATTCCTCTCGCGGATGTAAATCAGGGCGGTGACCTTCTTGACCGTGTCGTAATGATCAGAAGACAGATTGCTCTTGAACTCGGTACGGTTGTTCCCATCATCCGTTTGAGAGATAACATTCAGCTTAATCCGAACCAGTACATCATCAAGATCAAAGGTATTCAGGTAAGCGAAGGTGAGATCCTGTTTGATCACTATATGGCCATGAATCCCGGATATGTTCAGGAAGAGATAACCGGTATTCCTACCTTCGAGCCTTCCTTCCACTTGCCTGCCATCTGGATCACAGAAGGTCAGAGAGAAAAGGCAGAGACCCTCGGATACACTGTCGTCGATCCTCCTTCAATCATCGCGACACATCTAACCGAGATCATAAGACAGAATATTGATGAGCTTCTTACCAGACAGGATGTTCAGAACCTCATCAACAATGTAAAAGAAAACAATCCCAACCTTGTGGACGAGCTTGTGCCTAAGCTTCTCGGACTCGGTGAAGTTCAGAAGGTACTTCAGAACCTTCTTCGTGAAGGCGTATCCATAAGAGATCTTCTTACCATACTTGAGACTCTTGCCGATTTTGCACCTACCACAAGGGATACGGATATACTTACCGAATATGTTAGACAGGCCCTTAAGAGAGCTATATCCGCAAGATATTTTGCACAGAATGATACCAACTCTGTCGTAACCCTCGATCCCAAGATCGAGCAGGAAATCATGAGTTGCGTTAAGCAGACCGAGAACGGATCGTTTATCAATATGGATCCTGCACGTACCCATGCGATCCTTGATTCCGTCAAGGTTGAAATGCAGAAACTTGAGAATCTCGGCAAGACTCCCATTATAGTCACTTCGCCGATAGTAAGGATTTACTTCAGAAAACTTACGGAGGATTACTACAAAGACCTGATCGTCGTTTCTTACAACGAGGTTGATTCCAGTGTCAATCTGACATCGGTCGGAATGGTTACCGCTTAAAATGATCATTAAAAAATTTGTAGGAAAAAATGAAGAAGAAGCAACAAGCCTTGCCAAGAAAGATCTCGGCGAGAATCTTGTTATCATGAATGTCCGCAAGGTTAAGGCTAAACCTCCCTTTGCATTCTTAAAGAGTAAGAGAGTAGAGGTTACCGCTGCAATCGAGGAAGAAGATCCCGGAATGGAAAGGATCAGAAAGATTGCAAGAGCACAGGATTCTGCACAGCAGAAAGCTGCAGCTCAGCCCGAAGTTCAGGCAGCGTCTCAGACTACGGCTCAGCCCGCAGCAGCTGCACAGGCTAAAGCTCCCGCACAGCCTGCTCCCGCGCCTTCAACTACCGCATCCGCGGTTAACATCGAGGCTAAGCTGGATAATCTCCAGAATATGCTCGAGAAGAAACTCGGAACAGCTGCAGAACCCAAGAAGGAAGAAAAGCCTGCTCCTGCTCCCGAGGCAAAACCTGCCGAGCCTGTGCAGACCGAGGGCGAAGAACCTGACAGAGAAACATCCAGATTTTTAAGACTTCTCTATAATACGATGATAGATAATGACATCGATGAGAAGTATGTAAATGAACTTGTCAGCAATGCTGATAAGATCGGAAAGCCCGGAGCCAAACTGGATCATTATCTCAGCGCAGTTTATCAGAAGATGATCCTCAGATTCGGTAAGGCTGACGGTATAGCCGAGCGTGCGGCAAAAGGTCCTGTCGTTATCTTTTTCATAGGACCTACAGGAGTAGGTAAGACTACGACGATAGCCAAGGTTGCAAGTTCATTATCCGTTAACGATAAAAAGAAAGTAGCGCTCCTTACTACCGACACATACAGAATTGCAGCAGCAGATCAGCTCAGAACTTACGCAAGTATTCTTGAAGTTCCCTTCAGGGTTATATATTCCGAAGATGAGCTTTTGATCGCATGTGATGATTTCAAGGATTGTGATTATATTCTGGTTGATACTGCGGGACATTCACATAAGAGTGAAGAGCTCCTTGCAAGACAGCGCAGTTACATGGCATGTCTTCCCGAGACCTTTACCAAACAGTGTTTCCTGGTAGTCAGTGCGACGACCAAATATAAGGATCTTAAGAAGATCGTAGACAACTATAAAACTGTATCGGATTTTCAACTTATTTTTACAAAACTTGACGAGACATCAACCCTCGGTAGCCTGTATAATATAAGGTGCTATTCCGAATCACCGATCGCATTTGTAACATGCGGTCAGAACGTACCTGATGACATCGAGACTTTTAATGCTCAACGCATAGTTAAGCAACTGCTGGGAGGAGAGTAAGGCATGGATCAGGCTGAATCACTCCGTATCATCAAAGCCAGCAGGCAGGCCAGACCTCTTGCAAGGGTGATAACTGTTACAAGCGGAAAAGGCGGAGTCGGAAAATCAAATACTGCGATCAACCTTGCCATATGGCTTAAGAAGCTGGGCAAGCGTGTGATAATCCTTGATGCGGATTTTGGTCTTGCAAATATTGAGATAATGTTCGGAACTGTTCCCAAGCATAATCTTTGCGATCTTATCTATCAGGGTAAAAATATCAAAGATATCATTACCTGGGGGCCCGGAGAAGTCGGATTTATATCCGGCGGAAGCGGAATAGCCGGCATGTCGAATCTCAGTAATGATTATTTGAATTATATTATTCAGAATCTTTCGGAACTTGATTCGATTGCTGATATAATAATAGTTGATACGGGTGCGGGTATATCGGATGCCGTTTTGGAATTCCTGGTTGCAAGCGGCGAGATACTCCTTATAACAACCCACGAACCCACAAGCATTACCGATTCGTATTCACTTCTTAAAGCTCTTGCGAGACACCCGAGGTATAACCCTCAGGAAACCACGGTCAGGATGATAGCAAACCGTGTCGGCAAGGAAGCTGACGGACAAACGCTTTATAAAAAGCTTAATTCGGTAGTACAGAGATTTCTGAAACTGCCGCTTACTTATCTGGGATGCGTTCCGTATGACTCGCAATTATCCGATGCGGTCATGCAGCAGATGCCGGTATCACTTAAGAATCCTGCGGCTAAGTCTTCCCTTGCATATGAGAAGATTGCAAGAAGCCTGCTTGATGAAAATTATACGGGAGCTCCTAAAGCCAGAGGAATGGCGGCGTTTTTCTCACATATAGTTTCAAGAAGATAGTAAAGGGAGAGGATTTATTATGCTTAACAATTTTATTTCACCGGGGGACAGAGTAGAACTCACTGCGGTGGATCGTAAATTGAACGATTCGGATAAGAACGATAACTCGAAATTTTACGAGACCAAGATTGTTGATATCATATCGGAAGACTCGATAGAAGTTCAGATGCCCATTGAGCAGACCAAGCTTATCCTTCTTCCCGTTGATGCCGAATTCAACATGATCGTTTATACCGGTGCAGGCCTCTATCAGTGTTTTGTAAGAGTTGTGGACAGGTATAAATCAAACAATATCTACGTTCTGGTACTTGAGCTTACAAGTAACCTCAGAAAGTACCAGAGAAGAGAGTATTACAGATTCAGTTGTGCACTGGAGATGTGCTCGAGAAATCTCGTAGAGGAAGAAGTTAATGCAGTAGCCAATAAGAGTCCTCTCTACCTGCAGCCCAATCTTCCCATTAAGAGAAGTGTAATCGTAGATATCTCCGGCGGCGGACTCAGATTCATGTCCAACCAGAAGTATGAGCCCGGCAGCATGCTCTATATCAGCTACAATCTTCTCATCGGCGGAGAACGTAAAAAATACGAGCTTATCGGTAAGGTTCTACTCGTTAAAGAGCTTGAAAACAGAGCAGGAACATATGAGCACAGAGTTCAGTATGTAAACATGGAACGCGGTGCCAGAGAAGAAATTATAAGGTTTATTTTCGAAGAAGAAAGAAAGAACCTCAAAAGATAAAAAATAGTATATAATAAGAGTTATAAAACCTAAATTCAAGGCGGTGACTGCATATGAAGAAAAAAGTTTTGGTTGTTGACGACTCTGCACTTATGAGAAGAGTGCTCTGTGATATAATCAATTCAGATGATGGTTTCGAAGTGACCGGAAGAGCTATTAACGGTTTGGAAGCTTTGGAACTCGTCAAGAAAAATACATATGATGTCATAGTCTTGGATGTTAATATGCCCAAGATGAACGGCCTTCAGTTCCTCTCCGAATTGAAGAAAGCAAATCTTCCTCAGAGAGTGATGATGGCCAGTACGGATACCATGGAGGGCGCGCAAACTACCATGGATGCTCTGGAGCTCGGAGCACTCGATTTCGTACACAAACCCGATCAGGCAAATGCCTGTCGCGAAGATGATTTCACCCGTCCTTTTTTACAGACGTTAAAGGGTGTAGCTTCTTCAAGAATTCCCGTATTCGAGGATAAAGCCAAAGAGAGGGCGAAGAAAGATAAATCCGAACAGTTTATCAATCTCTTGTCCAAATCAGCCGGCAAAATTACGGGTTCCAAGATTGTGGCTATAGCAAGTTCAACGGGAGGCCCCAAAGCTCTTGCTTCGGTAATTCCTTTACTCCCTGCGAACCTCGATGCACCTGTTGTACTTGTACAGCACATGCCTAAAGGTTTCACTGCAACGCTTGCTCAGAGACTTAATTCGACTTCCAAGATCGCTGTATGCGAGGCAGCCGAAGGACAGGTTCTTGAAAAGGGACATGTATATATCTCTGCAGGCGGAATGCACATGAACGTTAAGACACAAGGTGCAGGTAAGTACGTCATTCATTACACTGACGAACCTACCAGAGAGGGTGTAAAGCCCTGTGCCAATTATATGTATGAGTCCCTGATAGATTCCAAGTTCGATCACATCGTGTGTTGCGTTTTAACCGGGATGGGTGCTGACGGAACTGAAGGTATCAAAAATCTCAAGGCAAAGCGCAAAGCATTCGTGATCTCCCAGGATGAAGCATCATCTACCATTTATGGTATGCCGAGAGCCGTATACAACGCAGGTTTATCTGACCAGGTTGTGGCACTCGACAAAGTGGCAGAAGAGATATCGATGAGAATAGGTCTCAGCTGATCTTTTCATCATCTGATAAAACACAATGGAGGGATAAATTATGGATGTCAGTCAATATCTTGAGATCTTTCTTGATGAGACTAACGAGCACTTGCAGAGTCTGAACACACAGATCCTAAACCTCGAGCAGAATCCTGAGGATTCGGACACCATTAACGAGATTTTCCGTGCCGCTCACTCCCTTAAGGGTATGGCGGGAACCATGGGATATAAGAGAATGCAGAATCTCACCCATGATATGGAAAATGTATTCTCCGAAGTAAGAGCCGGAAACATTAAGGTCGGTCCCGAAATGATCGATACTTTGTTCCAGTGCCTTGATGCGCTTCAGGAATACACCGATAATGTAAAAAATTCTTCTGATGAGGGAACCAACGACAACGAACCCCTTATCAAACTTCTCAATGATTATCTTAACGGCAAGGGTGGCTCAGACGCCGCACCTGCACCTGCATCAGCAGAGGCAGCACCTGCCGCATCAGAGAGCACATCAGGCGATTCCAATGAAAAATGGAATCAGATTAAGCTCGATGATTCCCAGATCAAAGTTATAAGCGAAGCGCTTAAGTCCGGTATGAAGGTTTACGGACTTACCGTTTCTGTTAAAGAATCCTGCATCCTTAAGGCTGCAAGAGCTTTTCTTGTACTCAAAGCCATCGAGGAAAAGGGAGGAGAGATCATTATTTCAGATCCTTCTTCACAGGATATCGAAGATGAAAAGTTCGATTTCGATTTCACTCTCATCGTAGTTGCAGAGTGTCCTATCGAAGAACTTATCAAGGCTTCATCCGATGTTTCCGAAATCGATAAGGTTATCGGAGCTCCCATTGACCTTGATAAGATGCACACCGAAGATGAGGAATCATCCGAGGAAGCAGCTCCCGCTCAGGAAGCAGCACCTGCACCCGCAGCCGCAGCACCCGCTGCACCTGCACCCGCAGCAGCCGCTCCCGCAGCACCTGCAGCTCAGGCAGCAGGAAACAAGCCTGCCGAGAAGAAGCCCGGCAAGCCTGTTGTTAACAGAACAATCAGAGTAGATATCGAGAAGCTCGATTCACTCATGAACCTCGTATCCGAGCTCATTATTGCTAAGAACAGCCTTGTTTCCGCATCAGCAGAATCAGGTGCAGGTTCCAATAATGACTTCAATGAGAAGATTGAATATCTTGAAAATGTCACCACGAATCTTCACGAGTCAGTTATGAAGGTTCGAATGGTACCTATTGAAAATACCGTTCAGAAGTTCCCTCGTATGATCAGAGATCTTAACAAGAAGCTCGGCAAGAAGATGGAACTGTACATGACCGGTGAAGATACCGAACTTGACCGTACCGTTGTTGATGAGATCGGTGACCCTCTGATGCACCTCCTCAGAAATTCAGCGGACCATGGTATCGAGTCTGCGGAAATCCGTGCTCAGCGCGGTAAGCCCGAGACCGGTTCAATCTTCCTCGATGCATATCAGGAAGGTAACAACGTCATCATCGAAGTAAGAGATGACGGTAACGGAATCGATGTTGAAGCTGTTAAGGCTAAGGGAATCGAAAGAGGAGTTATCACTCCCGAGCAGGCTGCTTCCATGGCAGATAAGGATGCGGTTAACCTTCTTTTCCATCCCGGATTCTCAACCGCAAAGGTTATCACCGATGTATCCGGAAGAGGCGTTGGTCTTGACGTTGTTAAGTCTAAGATCGAAGCTCTCAGCGGTGAAGTAAGTGTTAAGTCCGAACTAGGTGTAGGTTCTACCTGGACCATCAGACTTCCTCTTACCCTTGCTATTATTCAGACCCTCATGGTCGTTGTCGGTGGAGAGAAGTATGCTATTTCTCTCGGATCAATCGAGACCATCGAGACCATTCCCGAGAAGGACATCAAGTACGTCGAGAACAAAGAGGTTATCAACCTTCGTGGTAACGTTCTTCCTCTTATCAGACTTAATCAGCTTATCGACGTTGAATCCCAGTCTCCCGAAGACGGCAATCTTACCGTTGTTATCGTTAAGAAGGGCGATAAGATGGCAGGTATCGTAGTTGACGAGCTCAGAGGTCAGCAGGAAATAGTTATTAAGTCTCTCGGAAAATATATTAAACAGGTCAAATTCATCAGTGGTGCTACTATCCTCGGTGATGGCGAAGTTGCTCTCATCCTCGATACCAATGCGCTTCTTTGATAGCAGAAAGGCAGGTTAATATGGAATTAAGCAACGATCTTAAGAATCTTCCGGCGAGCGGTGACGAAACCAAGATCATTAAAGAGATTTTCCAGTATATTGTCATCAAGCTCGGTGACGAGAATTTCGGAATAGATATCAACTACATCGACAACATTCTTCGTATGCAGCAGATAACCAGAATTCCCAAGGTTCCTGCATATCTTAAGGGTGTTATTAACCTCAGAGGTGAGGTTATTCCCGTAATGAGCCTCAGACTTAAGATGGGACTTGATGAGGATGAAATCGGACGTGATACCAGAATCATCATTCTCAAGACCGAAGCTGAAGGCAGCGTCGGAGTTCTTGTCGATGAAGTCAAGGAAGTTATCAAATTAAGTGAGGACCAGATTGAATCTACTACCGGTGAGAATGTTTCTCCCGAGTCCAGAAGATTCGTTAGCGCAGTCGGTCAGAACGGAGATCAGCTGATCTCTATTCTCGACATCAACACGATTAACCTTGATGATAATTAATGGGGTAACCGAATGGGCGAACTAAGCTTAAATGATGTTACACAAAACTATTATGACGTATTAAAAGAGATAGGTAATATCGGTGCCGGTAATGCTATGACAGCACTTTCCCAGATGCTCGGTTGTAAGATCGATATGGGAGTACCTCAGGTAGAGCTTCTTAACTTCTCTGAGGTAGGTGCTGCAATCGGCGGCGAAGAGCAGATCATGGTTGGCGTTTTCCTTGGAGTTGAGGGAGACGTTACCGGATCCATGCTGTTCCTTGTTGAACAGAAGAGTGCCAAGTCTCTTATTAACAAAGTAATGATGGGTATGGGAGATCCCGGTGAAGAATTTACCGAGATGGAACTTTCCGCAATGCAGGAAGTCGGTAACATTATCACCGGAGCATATCTCAATTCGCTCTCAACACTTACAAATCTCAAGATATTCCCTTCACCGCCTGCACTTACGGTGGATATGGCCGGCGCAATTTTGTCGGTACCTGCAATCGAGTTCGGTATATACGGCGATCAGATCCTCATGATTCAGTCGAAGTTCTTCGATGAAGTCCAGATCGACGGATACTTCATCCTGGTTCCCGATATGGAATCATATCAGAAAATACTTACTTCGCTTGGATTGCCCGTGTAGATTCCTGATTAAAAACGTTTGTGTGTTTGATCCAAGGAGATATTGATGAGCGAGATTATTAAGGTCGGAATGGCAGATCTTAAGACCTGCATTCCTCCAAATGGAATAACCACGTTGGGATTAGGCTCCTGCGTCGGTGTAGCTCTCAGGGACAAGAACAATAAAGTCGGCGGACTTGCTCATGTTATGCTTCCCGATTCATCCGTAATATCAAACAATACAAATATCGCGAAATTTGCCGATACCGGTATTGTTGAACTTGTCCGTCAAATGGAAGCGCTCGGCGCCAATAAGAGAAACCTTGTTGCCAAGATAGCCGGTGGTGCAACTATGTTTGCTGTGAGTTCAAGAGCGGCAAGCATGAACGTCGGTGAGAGAAACGTCGAGGCGGTCAAGAAGAAACTCAAGGAGCTTGGTATTCCCATTCTTGCGGAAGATACGGGACTGAATTTCGGTCGTACCGTTATATTCTATCCCGAGACCGGTGATTATGTTATTAAAGCTGTAGGAAAGCCGGAGAAGACCATTTAATGAAAAAAAGAAAACTGCTTCCGCTTGCAATGATGCTTTTTGCGGGACTTGTTACCGTAGTAATTACCTTTATCAGAGGCTGCAGCATAATATATAAACTTGTCAGTCTTTTGATAGTGTTTCTGATCTTTTATATCATCGGATCCGTTATAGTCTATGCTCTTGATTATTTTGACAAGGTCAACGAGCAGGTAGAAGAGATGGAGGATGATGTCGTTGAAAAGGATGCTGACGGCGAAATAATCGAGCCGTCTACAGAAGGAGGTCAGGCTCAGCAGTAATATGCTGCTGTATTTGAGAGGCCGTATATTACAGATATATGGATGAAGCTTCCAGAAAAAAACTATTAGACGATTACGCCAAGAACAGAGGTGCAGATGTCAGAGAAAAGCTGATCATCGAATATGCCCCTCTGGTTAAGGTCGTTGCGGGAAGACTTTCCATGTATCTCGGCTACAATGTCGACTTCGAAGATCTGTGCAGTTACGGAATTTTCGGACTCATAGATGCAATTGATAAATTTGATAATCTTAAGGATGTCAAATTCGAAACATATGCTTCTCTCAGAATTAGAGGATCCATACTCGATCAGATCCGTAAGATGGACTGGATTCCCAGAACCATCAGACAGAAGCAGAAAAAGATCGATGCCGTTATGCACGAGATTGAAGTAACCAAGGGCAGAATGGCAACCGATGATGAGATAGCTCAGGCGCTCGGAATTACCGATGACGAATATTCGGAATGGCAGAGTCAGATGAAGATAACCGGACTCGTCAGTCTGGATGAATTCGTTGAGTCCGGTGCGGATGTCGCATCATCACCCACTTCTCAGACAACCACTCATTTCCTTAGTCCCGAGGAAAATATCGATAAGAAGGAACTTACGGAGAAACTTTCCGAAGCCCTTCAGAATCTTACAGACAAAGAACAGCAGATAATTACCTTCTATTACTACGAAGAGATGACATTGAAGGAAATCGCGCAGGTTCTTGATGTATCGGAATCCAGAGTATCCCAGCTTCATACAAGAGCTCTTAAGAAGATGAAGGATAAACTCGGTCCTTATATGGATATTTTTACCCAATCAGTCTAAACCCTTAGGGGGAGTTGTACAAAATGAGAAACGGATTTTATAAAGTAGTAAAAACACCTGCCGGATACGGATTGCAGATTTATGCTCCCGTTGACGGAGGCGAACCTGTCAGGATTCAGGAGCTTATCAATTACCTTGATAATAACGGTATCAGGGATTATGAGCTTGAGAAAGTAAAAGAGGTATGCTCCACCGGACAGAATGAACTTCTCGAACTCGGAACCGGCGAATGCCCTCCGATCCGTGAGAATTATCTTTTTTCCGTTTCGGAAGATAATATGAAAGCCATCGCAAGATTTACGCCTCCTTCAGATACAGGAGAAAGAATGACTTGTGATGAGTTTATTAAGGACATGTCTTTCCGAATGATCAAATTCGGAATTCAGGAAGAACTTCTTAAGAAGATCTTTGCAAGTTCAGGAATCTATTGCACCGATATCACCGTTGCAAAGGGAAAGCCCCCCAGACACGGTACCGATGCCAAGATCGAATATTTCTTCAACACCGATAATCGTGCCAAGCCCACTTTGAAAGAAGACGGATCCGTCGACTATTTCCATTTGGGTATTGTCAATAATATAAAGGCGGGAGATAAGCTTGCTACAATTATCCCCGAAGATCCCGGAGAGCCCGGTATGACCATACAGGGTGCTCCCATTAAACCCCGTGAAGTTAAAAAACTTCGTCACAATTTCGGTAAGAACATTACTCTTTCCGAAGACAGACTTACCATTACCTCTGATGTAGACGGCATGGTAACTCTTGTTGACGGCGCTGTTTTCGTATCCAATGTTTATACCGTTGAGAATGTCGATACTTCAACCGGTAATATCGACTTTACCGGAAGCGTTCAGGTAAACGGAAACATTGCAACCAATTTCGAAGTTAAGGCTACAGGCGATGTCATCGTCTATGGCGTTGTTGAAGGTGCTCATGTCGTTGCCGGCGGAAATATCGTAATCGCACGAGGCATTAACGGTATGAGCAAAGGCGTTCTCGAAGCAGGCAACAACATTATCGCCAAGTTCATTGAGAACAGTAATGTAAAAGCAGGCGGCTATGTAAGCACCGAGTCCATCCTTCACAGTGATGTCGTTGCGGGAACAGAAGTTAACGTAACAGGTAAGCACGGATTCATTACCGGTGGTCATGTACAGGCAGATTCCAAGGTAGAGGCCAAGACTCTAGGTGCGGTAATGGGTTCCCAGACCGTAATCGAAGTCGGTTCAAATCCCGATCTTAAGAAAGAATATACACAGACACAGAAAGATATTTCTGATATAGTAAAAGCGATAAGAGACGCTCAGCCCATTATCCAGAACTTCATGGAAAAGAAAGCGAAGGGCGTTCGTATGACCGCAGAACAGCTTGCATATGTTAAGCAGACTGCGACCAATCTTGAGAGCAACAAAGTTCTGCTTACGGAAAAGAATGCGCGTATGCAGGAGCTTTCCAAGATATTCGATCCCGATAAGAAATCCGAAGTAATCGTCACCGGAGAAGTATATCCCGGAACAACCATCATAATCGGAGATCTTTCGATGAATGTCAAAGACAGTTATAAGTATTGCAGATTCATCAGACAGGGCGGAGACGTTAAGATGGCGCCGCTATAAGTTGTAAGGAGTTTTTATGGCCGGAATTGAGATAATGCAGATCCCCGCATCAATCGATTATGCATCACTCAAACAACACGAAGACATGCACTCGGCTCTTGTACAAAGCCAGGCACATGTCGAGAATGAGAAGAAAACGGAACTTTCTCATTCTCAGGTATCAGATGCCGAAAAAACCGAAATGAGAGCCGACGATAACGGCGGCGGTTCCAATTCTTACTCCGGTGACGGAGGTCAGAACAGAAAGAAAAAATCGGAAGACAATTCCGATAAGGTTGTCATCAAGGGCGCTTCGTCCTCTTTTGACATAAAGGTTTGAAAGGATTATAGAGATGACTATTCTTGAGATCATCCTGCTTGCCGCAGGTGCACTGTTAATTGCGGCAAGCTTTTTTTTCCCGGAAAAAGAAGACGCTTCATCCGTCGGCAACATAGATGCCCTTGTCAGGGAAGAAGTAAAATTCAGCATTGAACAGGAATCCGAGAACATGCGCAGACATGTGGAGGACGTTGTTGATGAGGCTGTTTCTTATGCTGAGGAAAAAACAGAACGAACTCTGGAGCGTATTACCAACGAGAAGATTCTTGCGGTAAACGAGTATTCAGATACCGTTCTTGAGGAGATCAACAAGAATCATAAAGAAGTAATGTTTCTTTATGACATGCTCAATGATAAACAAAAGAATCTTAAGAATACCGTAACCGAAGCAAGCGAAGCTGCCAAGGAAGTACAGAAGACAACGGAAGAGCTTAAGTCTGCAACTCAGTCCGCGGTTCCTCAAAATACTGAAGTGCAGTTTAATACCGAGTCCATGGGCCCCGTAAAACTCACTTCCCAGAAAGCTGTTAATTTCTTCTCCGGACTTGATGCGGAAGAAGCAAAAGCTACCATTAAGAGCGTAACCGAAGATGAGCCCGTAAAGGAAGTAAGAACCCTTAACTGGGCATCACTTGCTGTCAGCGATGCCAATGAAGCAGAGAAGAAAGAAGCTGCCAAAGAAGGCAGAGAACCCGAGAATGTGATCGAAGGTCCCCGTGAGAAATTAAACAGGGAAGTAATCGAACTTGCGGATTCCGGACTTGAACCTGTGGAGATAGCAAGAAAGCTTAAGATGGGAGTCGGAGAGGTAGGACTTATTCTCGGACTTCACGGCAGGTGATCTGTATGAGTAATAAGAATAAATATTACATGAGAGGTATCGGAGTAGGCATTCTGGTATGTGCTCTGATACTCATCATTTCCAGAATGAATACAAAAGTAGAGATATCCGATGAGGAGATCATTTCAAGGGCAAGAGCTCTGGGGATGGTTGAAAGCGGAGATCAGTCACTTACGGAAGCAATGGGAACTTCGGATGCGGATGTAGAGCCTTCGGAAGAGCCTTATGTTTCTCCTGTTGTTTTACCCGATGAAGATCCTACCGAAACTCCTCAGGTTGCGGATGCCGATCCTTCGCCCTCAGCTACCGAAGTAACGGAGCCCGACACCGAGCCGGTTACAGAGCCTACGGATTCTCCTGAACCGACGGTTTCCCCCGAGCCTGATCCGGATCCTGTGACTACCACAGAGCCTCAGCCTTCAGAAGATGACGATCCTCTTTTGACGGATCTTGTATATGTAACTCTTACCGTATACAGCGGAAACAGCTCCGATACTGTAGCCAGAAGAGCGCAGGAACTCGGACTTGTTACCAATTATAAGGAATTTGATGCGTATCTTGTAACCAACGGATATGCAAACCGCATCCGCGTGGGCTCTTTTGAAATCCCCATGGGTGCATCATACGAGTACATAGCCAAGGCTATTACTTAAGAAATTATATATTAAGCTAAGTGACGGCAAGCGAATCCCGAAAAGTAACACACAACGATGTCGCCACGATGATTTTTATAAGGATTTGTATGTTTTTCTTGCTTTTATTATGCTCGTATGATAAAATTCGAGCGTTGTAACTATAAAACACGGCTGTTTTACCGTGAGGGTGTGCCCGAAAGGGTCCTGCAGCGGGTTTGAATCTTTAACGCTTAGGTTCATTAAAAGACAGTCGGAAGATTAACATTTATAAGGAGGATCTAAAATGAGCGTTATTTCTATGAAACAGCTTCTTGAAGCCGGTGTGCACTTCGGTCATCAGACCAGACGTTGGAACCCTAAGATGGCTCCCTACATCTTCACCGAGCGCAACGGCATCCACATCATTGACCTTCAGAAGAGCGTTGGAAAGCTTGATGAAGCTTACAAGGCAGTCAGTGAGATCGTAGCCCAGGGTGGCACTATCCTTTTCGTAGGTACCAAAAAGCAGGCACAGGACGCAGTTAAGACTGAGGCTGAGCGTTGCGGTATGTATTTCGTAAATGAGAGATGGCTCGGCGGTATGCTTACCAACTTCCGTACCATCCAGTCTCGTATAAACAGACTTCGCCAGATCGAGAGAATGTCTGAGGACGGAACTTTCGAAGTTCTTCCTAAGAAAGAAGTTATCGGACTTCGTAAAGAGTGGGACAAGCTCGAGAAGAACCTTGGCGGAATCAAGGACATGACCAGAATTCCCGATGCTATCTTCGTAGTAGATCCTAAGAAGGAGAACATCTGCGTACAGGAAGCCAGAGCACTCGGAATTACCCTTATCGGAATCGGCGACACCAACTGTGATCCCGATGAGCTTGATTACATCATTCCCGGAAATGATGACGCTATCCGTGCCGTTAAGCTTATCGTAAGCAAGATGGCTGATGCTGTTATCGAGGCTAGCCAGGGAACCTCTAACGTAGCTAACGACGAAGCAGCTGAAGAGGCTTAATCACGTAACATTTAACTTAGATTTTTAAGGAGAAATATTATGGCAGAAATCAGTGCTTCCATGGTAAAGGAGCTGCGTGAGAAGAGCGGCGCCGGAATGATGGATTGTAAGAAGGCTCTTAACGAGACTAACGGAGATATGGATGCAGCCCTTGAGTTCCTTAGAAAGAACGGACAGGCTAAGGCTGTTAAGAAGGCAAACCGTATTGCAGCTGAAGGTATCTGCTGCATCGCTACCGAAGGCGACAACAAGGCTGCTGTAGTTGAAGTTAACTCAGAGACCGACTTCGTTGCTAAGAACGAGAAGTTCCAGAACTTTGTTAAAGAAGTTGCAGCTCAGGCTCTTCAGTCTGATGCTAAGGATATCGAGTCTTTCATGGCTGAGACCTGGAAGGCAGATTCTTCTAAGACCGTTAATGACGTTCAGGTTGAGATGATCGCTACCATCGGAGAGAAGCTCAACATCAGACGTTTCGAGAAGGTTTGCACCGATAACGGATGCGTAGCTACCTACGTACACGGCGGCGGAAGAATCGGCGTTATCGTAGTTGGTGAGACCGCTACCGTTAACGATGATGTTAAGGAAGCTCTTAAGAACGTAGCTCTTCAGGTTGCTTCTATGAATCCTCAGTATGTAAGCAGAGATGATATCTCCGCTGATGAGATGAAGAAGATCGAAGAGATCACTCTTGATTCTGCACTTAACGATCCTGCAACCCTTCCTAAGCCTATTCTTCAGAAGCTTCTTGATAAGGCAGTTAATGAGAAGCTTTGGTCTGAGGAAGATCTCACCGCATATGAGGCAGAGAAGAACAACAAGTTCCTCTTCAACTTCCTTTCAGATGCTGCTAAGGCTACTCTTGCAGGACTTGCAATGGATGACAAGGCTAACATCTCTGCTGATAAGATCTTCAGCGGACTTGTACAGGGCCGTATCTCCAAGCAGATCAAAGAGTCAACTCTCCTTGAGCAGGTATATGTAAAGGCAGAGGATGGCAAGCAGAACGTTGGCGCTTACCTCAAGAGCGTACAGGCTGATCTCAAGATCGCTAAGATCGTTCGTTTCGAGACCGGTGAAGGCATGGAGAAGAAGAACGAAGACTTCGCTGCAGAAGTTGCAAAGCAGATGAATGCTTAATCTTCAAACATAAATGCAAATATAAATCCCGCAGGATCAAACCTGCGGGATTTTTTTATACTAATTAATCTTATTAACCTCTGTTTGTTCTCTTGGTCCCGTGAAGGATCAGATTTTCATCCGAGGGGTCGATCTGGATGATTCTCCCTTTTGAATCATACTGGGTCAGAAGAGTTGATGAGATGGCAGCGTGTCTGCTTCCGCCTCTTGTGATCAGTCTTTCGAATCTTTCTTCGTCACCGGTTCTGAGAGCATCTTTGATTGCCTTATCCTCATAAGGCTTGATATGTTCTTCTTCGGTATCGCTGCTGTAGGTTACGCCCTCATTTTCGAGCTGTTCGGTATATGCATCGAATTCGTCTCCGGGAATGGAATCAGTAGAATCCATACCTGTTTCGGCTCTGTAGAATTTCATCGAATCTTCGGCATGCAAAGGATCGATTTCTTCTTCTGTATCCGAATTCTTTTCGATTCCGTCCGTAAGAGGTTTGCTTTCCCAGATGTTACCGAAGATTTTGAGTATGTTTTCCCAAAGGCCGGATAAGATTTTTCCTAGGTTTTGGAATAATTTGGTGGTGTTGATTGCACCGAGAGGGGCATCGGGATTGGGCTTTTCGATTATATCCTGGGAATCTTTGTTTTCTTTTTTCTCCTTGGGCTGATTCTGCTCAGGTTTTTGTGAAGAAGACCGCTCATAATAGACACCTTCTTCCCTGGCGGATTCTTCCGCAATAGCCTGGTCCATGCTAAAGGGCGTAGAACTGTCCGAATTACCGGATTTGGTTCCTACGCTGCTTACCCCGTTATATGATTGTACCCTTGATACGGGTTCTATCATTTGATTCCTCTATGCATATCTTTATGCTATAATTTATAAAATACGTTCTATACGTATTTTAACTTTTATTGTCCCGACGGGCAAGTTTCGATATTGTCCGTAAGACGGCGAGGAAATATGGAAAAAAACAGTAAGATTTATGTAGCCGGCCACAAAGGGATGGTCGGTGGCGCAATTTTGAGAGAGCTTCAGAAACAGGGTTATGAGAACTTTATCCTAATGCCTCATTCGGACCTTGATCTGTGCGACCAAAGAGCGGTTGAAGATTTTTTTGAAAGTGAGAAACCGGAATATGTATTCTTAGCCGCAGCCAAAGTCGGCGGAATCATTGCAAACTCCGAAGCACTTGCCGATTTCATGTATGACAACATGATGCTTGAGATGAATGTAATTCATTCGGCATTTAAAAACGGCGTAAAGAAGCTTGAGTTCCTCGGTTCATCATGTATATATCCCAGGCTTGCACCACAGCCCATGAAGGAAAGCTGCCTGCTTACTTCCGAACTTGAGAAGACCAACGAAGCGTATGCTCTTGCCAAGATTTCGGGACTTAAGTATTGCGAATTCCTAAACAGACAGTACGGTACGGATTATATCTCCGTTATGCCGACTAATCTCTACGGTCCCGGTGATAATTATCATCCGACCCATTCACATGTAGTACCTGCTCTTATTAGAAAATTTCATGAGGCAAAAGAAAACGGAGCTCCTGAAGTTGTTTGCTGGGGCGATGGTTCTCCTCTTAGAGAATTCCTATATGTGGATGATCTTGCTGAACTTTGTGTTTTCTTAATGAACAACTACAGCGGCAATGAGACAGTAAATGCCGGAAGCGGCAAAGAGATTACAATTAAAGAATTATCTGAACTTGTTGCCAAGACAGTCGGATATGAGGGCAAGATCGTATGGGATACTTCGAAACCCAACGGCACACCCAGAAAACTATTAGATGTTTCCAAGGCTACAAATTTAGGTTGGACCTATCATACAGAGCTTGAGGACGGACTTAAGCTTGCATATGATGACTTCTTGAACAATCCCGTGAGGGCTGAACGATAATAACATTCAACACGTGAAGGGAGAGCTTTTATGGAAGACAGAAACAGTATTCAGTACAAAGAGGCCGCTATGGCAAACCTGAGGATGCTGCAGGCTTCAACAGTTCTTTGTTCTATTATTTCTCTTGCTTACATTGCTGAAGTATTTAAACAGGCAAGAACCGTAGGATATGTTGCATTGGTAGTTATACTGGCACTAACGCCTTCCATAATCGGATGGTTTATCTATAAGAACGATAATGCCACCCCAATCGTTAAACATCTTATCGGTGTCGGATATGCGATAATGTACTGCTACGTTCTCTTTACCACAGAGAACATATTGGTATTTGTGTATGTTATACCGATGCTGGTTATCATCACCTTATATGATGATACCAGGTATATCTTAAGCCTTGGCGTAGGTGTAGTAATTGTAAACGCTATTGCGATTGTTATCGAGGTTAAAAAGGGTATCATAACAAATTCGGCACTTGGCGAGATTCAGGCCTTTGTTATTCTGGTTACCGTTATCTATCTTGTAATGGTCAGCAGAACCAACCATAATCTCCAGATAATGCGTACCAATAATCTTGAAGAAGCCAATGCCAAGACTCAGGCCCTTCTTGATAATATTCTTAAGGTTTCCGACAGGGTAACCGATACTGCAGGACAGCTTTCCGAAGAGATGGATTCACTTAAATCATCAATAGACAGAACCATCGAGTCCATGGAAGAGGTAAGACAGGGAACCAACGAATCGGCAGAAGCTGCACAGGTTCAGCTGGTTCAGACAACCAAGATTTCGGATCATATCGAAACTGTCAGGTCTTCTGCAGATGTAATAACTGAAAATGTTGAAGTTGCATCCGATGCGGTTAAGATAGGTACCGAGAACATCCGCAGAATGACAGAACTTACCGGTGAAGTTGATGCTGCAGGTAAGGATGTAGCCGGTGCTCTTGAGAGATTCAAGAAGACTGCCGATGAAATGAACTCCATTACCGTTATCATTACGGATGTTGCATCTCAGACAAGACTCCTTGCACTTAACGCTTCAATCGAAGCTGCAAGAGCAGGCGAAGCGGGAAGAGGATTTGCGGTTGTTGCTACAGAGATTTCAAATCTTGCCGGACAGACAACTCAGGCTACCGAGAACATCAATGCACTTATCGGTGAAGTAGTAAATCAGGTTGGTACCATGGTTACCACCATCGAAAGACTCCTTCAGATTGATGATGAAGAGAGCAAATGTGCATCAGATACAGCTGAAAGCTTTAACAAGATTTCCGGTACCGTTGAAATAATTAAGCGTCATACCAATGACCTTGATGATCTTGTGGGAAGACTTTCACAGGCTAATGAAGATATCGTTAACAGTATTCAGACTACATCCGCAGTTACCGAAGAGGTTACTGCTCATGCAACCGAGACTTATGATGTAAGCCTTCAGAATCAGGATGTCGTTAACGGCATAGGAGATCTTGTATCCAGTCTTAATGAAGATGCGGAACTCTTGAAAGCAGGCAGATAAACAATTAATTCAGGGCGGATTCTTTCAGAATCCGTCCTATTTTTATATATTGTATTTGACACGGCCCGTTTGATTGTATACAATAATACACGTTGCGGAACGTGTAATTTTTTTGCGTATTTGTCCATATTTGGAGGAGATACATATGGAAGAAGATGTTAAGGAAGGCGCATCTGATAAATATTCTTTGAGAGGAAGGGTTTTCTCACGTTTAAGAGAAGATATTCTTAACGGAAAATATGAAGAAGGCGTTGAACTTCGAGAGATAGCCATCGGCGAGGAACTTGGAGTCAGCAGAACTCCCGTAAGAGAGGCTTTCAGACAGCTTGAACTTGAGGGACTTATCAGGATCATTCCCAACAAGGGAGCTTATGTTGTCGGTATCAGTGATAAGGACGTAAGGGATATCTATATCCTCAGATCCAGACTTGAAGGACTTGCTGCCAGATGGGCAGTGGATCATATAACCAAGGAGCAGCTTGAAGAGATGGAAGAGAATGTATATCTCGCTAAATTCCATACTCTTAAAGGTCATACGGAGCAGATTTTTGAACTTGATAACAGATTCCATGAGCTTTTATATGAAGCATCGGGATCCAAGATTCTTGAGCATCAGCTTAAGGATTATCATCAGTATGTTCTTCGTATCCGTAAGAAGACTCTTTCAAGCAAAGCAAGAGGACCTCAGTCCAATCTTGAGCATGAAGCAATTCTTGAAGCTATTAAGAATAAGAATCCGGATGATGCAGAGAGACTTGCTCACGAGCATATGATCAATGCTTATAAGAACATGATCGATAACGGGCTTATTAAACCCGAAGAGAAATAACTTTACAGGAGATTTATTATGGCAAAGATTCAGATGACAACACCTCTTGTCGAGATGGACGGAGATGAGATGACCAGGATCCTCTGGCAGATGATCAAGGATGAGCTTATCACTCCTTATGTTGATCTTAAGACAGAGTATTACGATCTCGGACTCGCTCACAGAAATGAAACCAACGATCAGGTTACCGTTGATTCAGCCAATGCAACCCTTAAGTACGGCGTTGCGGTCAAGTGTGCTACCATCACTCCCAATGCGGCAAGAATGACCGAATATAACCTCAAGGAGATGTGGAAGAGCCCTAACGGAACCATCCGTGCAATCCTTGACGGAACCGTATTCAGAGCTCCCATCCTTGTTAAGGGAATCAGACCTTATGTTTCCAACTGGACCAAGCCCATCACCCTTGCTCGTCATGCATACGGTGATGTTTATAAGAACACCGAGATAGCAGTTCCCGGAGCAGGTAAGGCAGAGCTTGTATTTACCGCAGCAGACGGAACTGAGACCAGAAAGACCATTCAGGAATTCGACGGACCCGGAATCATCCAGGGTATTCACAATACCGATAAGTCCATCACCAGCTTTGCAAAGGCATGTTTTGAATATGCTCTTTCAACCAAGCAGGACCTTTGGTTCTCAACCAAGGACACCATTTCTAAGATCTACGATCATCATTTCAAAGATATCTTTGCCGATATGTATGAGAAAGAGTATAAGGAGAAGTTCGAAGCTGCAGGCATCGAGTATTTCTACACTCTTATCGATGATGCAGTTGCCCGCGTAATCAGAAGCGAAGGCGGATTTATCTGGGCATGTAAGAACTATGACGGAGACGTTATGTCTGACATGGTAGCAACCGCTTACGGCGATCTATCCATGATGACTTCAGTGCTTGTATCTCCCAAGGGAGTTTATGAGTACGAAGCAGCACACGGAACCGTACAGAGACATTACTACAAGCACCTTAAGGGTGAGAAGACTTCCACCAACTCCATCGCAACTATCTTTGCATGGACCGGTGCTCTTAAAAAGCGTGGAGAGCTCGACGGAATCGCAGAGCTTTCAGACTTTGCGGAGAAGCTTGAGAAGGCTTGTATCAAGACCATCGAAGATGGCAAGATGACCAAGTCACTTTCTCTTATCTCTGATTGCAAGGATCCCGTTATCCTTGATTCCGAAGGATTCATCAAGGCAATCAAGGATACTCTCGAGACTTTGCTTTAATCCGGTTTTACTGATATATAATTATTGCCTGATGCATTTGCATCAGGCATTTTTGTAATATACAAAATCCATATCGTCTTTTATGGCTTCTTCAAATCCGCAATCCGTAGGAATCAGGATTTTCTGTTCCATGCCTCGGTAACCGGGTACGGCATAAAACCTTCCTTTGAATTTCTTTTTGAGAGGACGATAGGTGTCGAAAAATGTATATCCCATGTCCCTGAAGAAACCTTTGTTACCCGTGATCATCCCAGCCATAGTGAGTTGAACATCTTCTCTGTGCAATAACGCACTTATTTCTTTTATGTTCTGATTCTTCTTTCCTACGGCCGCATAATACTTTTTTTGACTTTCATCCCTGAAGATGTATTTCTCAATAGAATGTTCATCATAAGCGGCCATTGCTGCAGCGGCGGCTGTTCCACGTATTATCAGGTTATATCCCTGGATAAGTGCATATGCGGGATGTCTTTTGCCGGTTGATTTGTCGGTTAATACGAATTCCTGTACCAATGATACATCCAGCATGTCCTCAATCTTTGTCTTTTTTTCAAAGATTGTTATGACAATAAACATGTTCAGCATATTGGCAATCCACACAGCCATGATGGGGGTCAGCATATCACGATTAAGTAATATCAGCAAAGGCTCGAAGAAAAGGATCAACAAAGTGATGATCATGTAAATATTTTCCCCGACGGATTTCGGTCTGGTATTTACATCGGGTCTTATATATGTTCTCAGGTATGCTATATCGTATTTTTCTCTAATGGACGGATCTATCATGTACGTACTCCGGACTAATTGTCACCGCTTAAGGCTTCCCATTTTTCCATAAGGTCCTCAAGCTCTGTGTTCAGTTCATTTTGCTTTTTGACGAGTTCGTTAAGCTTTGACGGGCTGGTTGCTACATCAGGCTCGGCCATTTTACTTTCAAGCTGAGCGAGTTCGTCTTCAATCTCTGTTATACGGTCTTCGCACTTCTTGAGATCGTTAGCTTTTTTACGTGCTTCAGCCTGCTGGGCTTTCTGAGCTTTCCAGTCCGCGGCACTGTCGGACTGCGTTTGCTGAGCGCTTTCTGAAATGGAAGAAGCTGATGCTGAACCGCTGCCTGAAGAAGTGGCAGAAGGCGCTCTGTAAACATCGCTGGCTTTTCTTACGTCCTCTCTCTTTTCCAGATAGTAATCATAATTGCCGATGTAGTTATCGAAGTATCCTTCGTGAAGCTCGATGATCCTTGTTGAGATCTTGTTTACGAAATATCTGTCGTGGGATACGCAGATGATTGTTCCTTCAAACTCGGAGAGTGCCTGCTCAAGGATTTCCTTGGTAGTGATATCAAGGTGGTTTGTAGGCTCATCGAGAATAAGGAAATTCGCATCGGAAAGCATGAGTTTTGCAAGGCTTACGCGTCCCTTTTCACCGCCGCTGAGAAGCTTGATCTCTTTGTAGACATTATCGTCCGTAAACAGGAATGCAGCCAGCACGGTCCTGATCTGAGTGATGGTCATGTCCGGATGCTCGTCCGAGATTTCATCATAGATCGTCTTATTCGGATCAAGTACCAAATGCTCCTGATCGTAGTAAGCCGTCTCAACATTGGTTCCCCATTTGAAAGAACCCGTATCGGATGTTTCGAGTCCGTTCAATATCTTTAAGAACGTGGTCTTGCCGGTTCCGTTGTCTCCGATAATGCAGACATGCTCACCGCGCTTTATCTTCACATTCATGTCCTTAAAAAGAGTACGACCGTCGAAGGACTTGGACAGATTCTCTACTGTCAGAACGTCGTTACCCGGAACCTTGGAAGGCTTGAATCTGAGGTTGATCTCATTGCTGATAACCTCGGGTCTGTCCAGAACTTCTATTTTCTCAAGTGCCTTCTCACGGCTTTCGGCACGCTTGATTGATTTTTCTCTGTTAAAGCTTTTCAGCTTTTCGATTACTTCTTCCTGGTGCTTGATTTCCTGCTGCTGGTTAAGATATGCCTTCATCTGAGCTTCGAAGAGCATTTTCTTCTTGGCAGCGTAATCCGAATAATTACCCCTGTATGAATTGACACGGGTATTTTCAAGCTCGAGAACGGTATCTGCAATCTTATCCAGGAAATATCTGTCGTGGGAGACTATCAGAACTGCTCCGTCGTATGCGCTTAAATAACCCTCCAGCCAGATGACCGAGTTCATATCAAGGTGGTTTGTGGGCTCGTCGAGAATGATCAGGTCGGGCTTTTTGACAAGTATCGCACCGAGAGCCGCACGGGTCTTCTGACCGCCGGAGAGGGTGGAGGCTTTTCTGTCAAAATCTTCCTCGGTAAATCCCAGACCTTTAAGAACACCTACGATTTCCGATCTGAAGGTATATCCGCCCTTAAGATCGAATTCGGTACGGAGCTTTTCGTATCTGTCGCAGATCGCACTTACGTCGTCTGCAGTAGCCATCTGAGCTTCCAGAGAGCGGAGATCTTCCTCCATCTTAACCAGCTCGGATCTGCAAAGAAGCATTTCCTCGAATATGGTTCCGCCACCACTGAAAGTACCTTCCTGGGACAGATATCCGAAAGAGGAATCTTTCTCGTAGGTCACGATACCGGTATCGGGTTCGGATTCGCCTGTAATAATACGCAGAAGAGTGGTCTTGCCGGATCCGTTGGAGCCTACAAGAGCGGTTTTCTGTCTTCTTTCCACGTTAAAAGAAACCCCGCTTAAAATGGGGCCTGTTTCGAATGATTTTGAAATGTTGTTTACACTTAATAACATAACTTACTTAAATCTATAACTTAACCTGTAGAATTGACAATATTTTAACATAAGTTGTAAAATCTTGTATATATGTGCAGATATTTTCGAAGCTTTTTTCACGGGTGTTTTAGAGCCTTTTTTACGGCTACGGAGGTGCATTTTGGATAAGGATATTTCCCAGGCGGTTATAGGAAGATTACCCAGATACCTGCGTTATCTCGGGGAACTTAAGGATAAGAATGTCGAGAGGATCTCATCCTCGGAACTCAGCGTCCTTATGAAGGTCACGGCATCCCAGATTCGCCAGGACCTGAACAATTTCGGCGGTTTCGGACAGCAGGGATACGGCTATAACGTCGACTATCTCTACAACGAGATCAGTAAGATCCTCGGACTCGAGCATCAATATAACTTTATTATCATCGGTGCCGGAAACCTCGGAAAAGCTCTCGGAGGATATCTTAACTTTGAGAAGAGAGGATTCATTCTCAAAGGAATGTTTGATAAAGCACCCGAACTGATAGGAACCGATGTCAGGGGCGTTAAAGTAATGCCCATGGAGGACCTTCCTTCTTTTATCAGGAATAACAGTATAGACATAGCGGTCCTTACCATTCCCAAGGAAGGCGCCGTACCCGTTTCGAAAGTACTTGTCGATAACGGAATCAGAGCAATCTGGAACTTTGCCCATGTGGACCTCGACGTGCCCGAGTACGTGCAGGTCGAGAATGTACACTTGTCGGATTCTCTGATGAAACTTTCATATAACATTTCAAGTTACAATGAAAACAACGCTTAAACAGCGTGGGCAAATAAATGGCTAAACAATCGGGACAGGATAAAAAAGAGAAATTTGAGTTCTCCCTCAGGGGTAAGGATGTTCCTGCGCTTACCCTGGACAACAAATGGTATCACCTTCTCGGAAAAGTCGGATTTGAGGATATTAAAGACCCTGAGAAGCGCCTCAACGAACTTCTCAAAAGACAGGGAAAGGTCAATACCGAAACAAGGGAGATCAAGAAAGTAAAACGCCGCCTGATGGACGAAATTGTGTCACTGATGGATGAACAGCAGGGCGGTTCTGATGAAGCTGCGTCCAAGATTGAGGAAAATAAGCGCCTTTTAAAGGATTGCAACGATAAGCTCGACCAGTACGAGGAGGAGATCATGGATCTTCCCCGTATGATAGAAGAGGTTAATAAAGAACTCCTTTGCATCACTATGGAACATTGCTATGACACGATGCAGGAAAACACGGATGACATCGAAGAACTCGAAGAATGGATCAGAAACATTCGTATCGAGCTGAAGAAAAACCTCATCCGCAAGCAGGAAAAAGAAGCCAAGAATCACGAGATTTATAAATACATGCACGATATTTTCGGCGCCGACGTGGTGGATCTTTTTGACATGAGATACAATCCCGAGGAAAAGCATCCCAGAACCGCCGAAGAAATCGCATCTGAGAAAAAAGAAGACGAGAAGAAGGACTGAATATGTGGGTTCAAACCAAGGATCAGATTGATGAATGTATAGTTACATATAAGCGCGGTGTGGCTTATGTCGATCTTGACGCCATTATCTCCAACATGGATGCCATGCATTCCATGTTGAGAAACGATACCAAGATGTATGCCGTTATCAAGACTAACGGTTACGGACACGGAAGCCTTCCCATTGCCAAGGCACTTGAGACTGTTCCTTACGTACAGGGATATGCCGTTGCAACCGCAGAAGAGGCACTGGAGCTTCGCGGAGAGGGAATCAAGAAGGATATTCTGGTACTCAGCTATACCTTTCCCTACAGCTACGAGGACCTTATCAAAAACGATGTCAGGATCACTGTTTTCCGCAAAGATACGATCCAGGAGCTTTCAAGAGCAGCTGCGGCCGTAGGTAAGAATGCCATCGTTCATATCGCTGTTGATACAGGAATGGGCAGAATAGGAGTTAATCCCGATAAATTGGGTATTGATTTCGTAAGACATACCCTTGATGCCCCCAATATCAGGGTTGAGGGTATATTTACCCATCTTGCAAGGGCTGATGAAGCGGACAAAAAGTCCGCACTTGAGCAGGTGGCCACATTTAAGCAGTTTATATCCGAAATATCCGAGAAAGCGGGAGCCGTAATCCCCATTGCCCATGTTTCGAATTCTGCCGCAATACTCGAACTTCCCGATTCTTATCTGGATGCGGTAAGAGCGGGTATCACAATGTATGGCCTTAAGCCCTCTGACGAGGTTCCCGGCGAGGGAGATATTAATCTTAAGCCCGCGCTCAGTCTCTTTTCACATATCACTTACGTGAAAAAAGTAAAACCGGGACAGAGCATCAGCTACGGTGGCACATTTACAGCAGAGAAAGAGATGATGGTTGCAACCGTACCCCTGGGATACGGCGACGGATACCCAAGACAGCTTTCGGGTAAGGGCGAAGTTCTCGTAAGAGGCAAAAGATGCCCCATCCTCGGAAGAGTCTGCATGGACCAGTTTATGATCGATGTTTCGGCCCTTGATAACGTTAAAGAGGGCGAAACCGTAACCCTTTTGGGATATGACGGAGACGAGCATATTTCGGCCGAGGAGCTCGGTGAGAAGTCAGGCAGGTTTAATTATGAGCTTGTATGCCTTATAGGCTCCAGAATCCCCAGGGTTTATACCCTTCACGGCAGTCCCGTTTTGGCCCTCAGTTCCACATAGGTTTTCTTTACTAACAGGGCCTGAAATGATAAAATATATTGATTGCATAAATTTAAGAAATAAAAACGAGAGGTTAAAGTATGTCAGGACATTCAAAGTTCGCCAATATCAAGCATAAGAAGGAGAAGAACGACGCCGCTAAGGGTAAGATTTTCACCATTATCGGCCGTGAGATCGCAGTCGCTGTTAAAGAGGGCGGCCCCGACCCCAACAACAACTTCAAGCTTGCTACCGTTATCGCCAAGGCTAAGGCTAACAACATGCCCAACGACACCATCGAGCGTGGTATCAAGAAGGCAGCCGGAGAAGGCGGAAACGTTAACTATGAATATATCACCTACGAAGGATACGGACCCAGCGGTATCGCTATCATCGTTGATACCCTTACCGATAACAAGAACCGTACCGCAGCTAATGTAAGAGCAGCATTCACCAAGGGAAGCGGAAACATCGGAACTCCCGGATGCGTATCTTTCATGTTTGACAAGAAGGGTCAGATCATCATCGACAAGGAAGAAGTTGATATGTCCGCTGATGATCTTATGATGACCGCTCTTGATGCAGGTGCAGAGGATTTCAACGAAGAGGACGACAGCTTCGAGATCCTTACCGATCCTGATGCATTCGACGAGGTTAACAAGAAGCTTCTTGATGCCGGAATCCCTATGCTCAGCGCTGAAGTTACCATGATTCCTCAGAACTACGTTGAGCTTACCAATGAGGATGATATCAAGCTCCTTCAGAGAATTCTCGATATCCTTGACGAAGATGATGACGTCCAGAACGTTTATCACAACTGGGACGAATAATCCCGCAGTTCGGGGGTAGAAAAAAGAGGTATTTTATGGAACGTCTTGCAATTGTTGTTCCCTGCTATAACGAGGAAGAAGTTCTCGGCATGTCATCCGAAGCTTTAAGAGGGGTTTTGGATGATCTTGTTGCCAAGAAGAAGATTTCCGAGGACAGTTATGTTCTGTTCGTTAACGACGGAAGTAAGGACAGAACCTGGGAACTTATCGAAGAAGAACATGCCAAGTATCCGAATCAGATTTTCGGAGTAAAGCTTGCCAGAAATGTAGGTCATCAGTACGCGCTTACCGCAGGTCTTTTTACCGCGGCAAAGATGTGCGACATATCCGTTTCAATCGACGCAGACCTTCAGGATGATGTAGCAGTCATTGAAGAGATGGTTGATAAGTATCACGAAGGATGCGAAATCGTATACGGTGTCCGTAAGGAGAGAAAGACCGATACATTTTTCAAGAGATTTACAGCTCAGTCATTCTATAAGCTCATGGCCAAGATGGGAGTAAAGACCGTTTACAACCATGCGGACTTCAGACTTATGAGCGCAAGGGCACTTAACGAATTCGAGAATTATCACGAATACAATCTTTTCCTCAGAGGAATTGTGCCCCTTATCGGATATAAGACCGACTGTGCATATTACGATCGTAAGGAAAGAGCTGCCGGTGTTTCCAAGTATCCCCTTAAGAAGATGCTTGCGCTTGCATTCGATGGAATCTCTTCATTTTCGACCCGCCCCATCGACCTTATACTCACTGCCGGAATAGCATGTATCTTCCTGTCAATGCTTGCTTTGATATATGCACTTGTTTCTTACTTCACGGGAAATGTTGAACCCGGCTGGACTTCGCTGATCATCTCCATTTGGTTCCTCGGAGGATTACAGCTCCTTGCCATCGGACTTGTCGGTAAGTATGTAGGTAAGACCTATATCGAGGTTAAACACAGACCCAGATACAACATTGAAAAGGTTTTGACAAATGACTCTGCGCAAGACTAAGTTTTCCTATGTTCTGAATGTTATATACGCACTTCTCGCCAGTGCCGTGTCCATTATTGCGATAATGGATGCGGCTCAGGGGTTCGGTTACTCCTACATGCCGGGTCTCATAGCGTTTGGTGTTATTATTTTGCTCGGACTTATCTTCAAGAAGCTCCTTTCATACACGGAGATGTCGGATAAGTTCAAAGCGATTTCCGAAAAAGGAAATATCATCGGTATATCCGTGTTCGTTGTTCTCCTTATAGCTTCGATTGCTTTCAGGGTCCTTTCCTACATGTGGAACGGACTTGGCGGTACTGCTTATTTCGAACTTGCCAAAGTGACCGGAGAACAGATCGAGCATATTGTTCACCCCTGTGATGACTGGTATCTTTCAGCTCTTCACGGGATTTTTTTCCTGTTTGGGAACAGAATTTTCGTAGCTGCGATCTTCAATATCGCACTTCAGATCATTGCCGTGATCTTCGGATTTGCAGCTTTTAGGAAAATGCTCGGCATGATTCCTGCGCTTATGTTTGCGGGATTTTGGACCATTTCCGGATTTTCTGTTCATGAAGCTCTTACTTTGAGTTCAAGAAATCTTGTATTTCTTCTCGTCTGTATAACTCTTTTTGCTATTTCATTCAGCGTTCCCGCAACCCGCGGAAAATTCTTAAGTTATCTGATCTCAGGCATATTTACCGCAGTTTGTATCTATGCGGATATCTGCGCTCTGGCACTCATTCCTTTTATCTTCGGAATTATGTTTAACTCCGGAGAAGAAGATGAAGAGTTCAGCCTCAGATTCAGAAAAATGCTTTTTGCACTTATCTCTGTGGTGTTCGGACTTGTCCTTCTGATATTCCTTGATTCATATCTCAGCGGCAGCAATCCTGCCAATGTATTAAACAGCATTCTGAGATTGTATAAGGCTTCAGGCAATTTCACACTCGGTTTTTCATATATGACTTCCTACGGTGAGGTAACCGTACTTGCCGTTCTCGGAGCGCTGAGCATTCTTGCCTGCTTCCTTTCATATGACGATTCAAGATCCATACTTACACTTTCTGCTCTCGTCATAATACTCATCAACAATTTCGGACTTACATATCTTGAAAATGACGGAAGAGAAGTTTTCTTCATGGTATGTGCACTTCTTGCCGGTGTTTCATTCAGAGAACTTTTCCCCGAGAAGATAACCGGCGACGTATTTAAAGCAAGTGCTGAGCTTTATGACAATGAAGTTGTAGCACCCGATGCCGGCTATGTCCCCAAGAAGCTTGATTCCGGTTCTTTCACATCCGATGATCTCGATGCTCTTGAATCCGGTTTATTCGAAACTGTTAAGAAAGCGGGCGAAGAACCTGCAGAGGAGAAGGCTCCCGATGAGGGACTTACCCAGCCCGACCTTAATCTCGGATTTGATGCGGTTAATATCGCAACTCCCAAACCTGCTGCGGAAACTCATGTTAACGTAGCACCTCCCGTAGTTAATTCCGCAGATTACATGACACCCAATGCAAGAAATATTCAGCCACTCAGTGCAACCTCTCAGGTCGGATTAAATAAGGCCGAAGAACCTGAAGTTCACGAACCTGCACCTCAGGATTTGGGAGGAGCCCTGGGTGTTCAGAAAGAGGAGACCAAGAATGTTCCCACTCAGAGCATAGGCGTTGCTCTTAAGGATTCCGAAGAAAACGGATCTGATAAACCTGCGGAAAAGAAAACCGCTTATGTACCTTACAAGAAGCCTCAGCTCAGACCCGAGTACAGAAGAAGACCCGGCGCTTGGGCTCAGCAGTATGCAGAGCGTACAAAGCTTGCCGAGAAGGAAAAAGCAATCGAAGCAGCAAAGGCTGAAGAGGCTAAGAAAGAAGATACCAAACCTGAAGTTCAGGATACCAAAAAGCATGAGGAAACTAAGACTCATGCTCAGGAAGTTGCCGCAAACGGTGCAGTGCTTTTGGATAATCCCATTCCTCACCCTGCGCGCAAAACCGAGCATCATCCCATGGAATATGATGTCGATCTTAAGGCTGATATGTCCGATTACGACATTAAGATTTCGGATGATGACGATTTCGATATTTAAAGGAAATGTCATTAAATGGCTTCACGTAACAATACAAACAATTCAAGACCTCCGCAGAGAAGATCCGGTGCTCCTTCCGAAAGAAGCTCAGGTAACGGATCCCGTCAGGGTAATCGTAACTCATCCGCATCCCGTGCACCTCGCAGAGATTATGATGAGGACGGTTCATCAAGAGTCCTTGTATGCGTGATCGTTGCGGGTGTCGCTATTTTCCTTACGCTTTGTGCATTCGGTGCCTGCGGATCGTTCGGAAATTCAATCGGCGGTATTTTATTCGGTGCGTTTGGTTTTACCGGATATCTGGCACCTGTTTTTATCGCCGGAATGATCTTCTGGTATATGTTCTTCGGCGAGACCGATGAACTGCTCCCTATCAGAATGACCGGCGCAGGTGTACTTTTCATTATATTCGGGATCTTTGCCGATATGGCCGGAAAGGTATCGAAGTCCCTTCCCGAATATAACATCGGAGATTTATTTAAGCTTTGCTCCGACAGCAAAAAAGGCGGCGGTGTAATTGCGGGAAGTATTTCTTATGCAATGAATAAGAATATCGGAACCGCAGGAAGCATCATTATCTGTCTGCTTGTTTTGATACTCAGTCTCTTTGCGATAAACAGACAGTTTTTCTCAAAGCTGTTTAAAGAACTTATTCTGAATGCATCGGACAGAACCGGTGAATTTATCAGTAATCAGAAAGACAGAAGAGAAGAAAGACGTCTTATGCTTGAAGAAAGAGAAGCTCTTCCCGAGCTTCCCGATAATTCCGAAGGCGGTGAACTTATCCCTTATGAAGGTGAAGATGATGAGCCTGTAAGAGAAGCTCTTACCGTAACCGAGAAGATGCGCAAGGAGCGTGACTCCAAAAAAAAGGATGCGCTTGCAACCGTATCTGACGGTCTTGAGAATTGGAAGAACAATTTCAAAAAGCGTTCCGAGGAAGAGCGCCTTAAGAAAGAAGCAGGAAAGAAAGTTAAAGACGAAACCGAGGATGCAAGAGAAATCCTTGTTGCACGTAAAGCTCCCGAGCGCAGAACCATGTTCGAAGAGAAGCATACCGGAGAGATGCATGAAATGAGTTACTCCGAGTATGAGCCCGAGGAAGAAGAGTATGTTAATGATGCTGCGGGAACCTGGTACGATCCCGCAAAGCGTCCCGGAGCAATGTCATCTCAGGCTGATGAAGCTTTCGATGAAGAAGAATATGCCGAGGAGTATGAAGAGACAGCTCCTCCTTTTGAAAGAGTAAAGGTTAACTCAGATCATAAGATCAGGGTAACCGGAGAGCATACCGAAGAATATGCAGGTGAAGGTGATACCGACATTCCCGATATGCCCGTAGCTCCTGCATTTGAATCTGCACCCGCACCTGCTCCCGTTTCGCAGGCGACCGTTAAGCCGGCTTCCGTAGAATCTCCTTCACAGGTTCGTAAAGCGCCTGCAAGAAGAAATGCGAAATTCGTATACAAAGCACCCAGTCTTGATTTCCTCAAAAAGAGCGGAAATTCAAAGCGTGATGCTCAGGCAGAGATACGTAATGTCCAGACCAAACTGATTGAAACCCTTGCTTCATTCGGAATTGAAGCCGAGATGGGTGAGTACAGTCAGGGACCTACCGTTACCAGATATGAATTTACCGTAAGTCAGGGAACAAAGCTTTCAAGAGTCGTAGGACTATCCGATGAGATCAAGATGGCACTAGCTGCCACTGATATCAGAATCGAAGCACCTATTCCCGGTAAGAGCGCCATCGGTATCGAGGTTCCCAATTCATCAGCTACCGCGGTATTCCTCGGCGACCTGTTATCAAGCAGTGAATATAAGAAATCACACGACCCGCTTTCTTTTGCCGTAGGTAAGGATATTGAGGGTAAGACCGTTGTATCAAACATCGCAAAGTTCCCTCACGTACTTATCGCAGGTACTACAGGTTCCGGTAAATCGGTTTGTATCAATACACTTATACTGAGCCTTTTATATAAGTGTTCGCCCGAAGATGTTCAGCTCATAATGGTAGACCCTAAGGTCGTTGAGCTGAAGGTTTATAACAAGATTCCTCATCTTCCCTTTGATGTCGTGACCAAGCCCAAGGCTGCATCGGAGATGCTTAAATGGTCCGTTAAGGAGATGGAGAGAAGATACAGAGCTTTCGCCGATCGCGGCGTAAGAGACATCGAAGGTTATAACCAGTATGTCGAAGATGTAAACGCAGGCAGAAGAGAGCCCGAAGATGTGGACAGACATGAAGAGACCGAATCCCTGGCACCCGCACTTCGAAAGATGCCCAGAGTAGTCATCATCATTGATGAGCTTGCTGATCTTATGATGGTAGCTGCCAAAGAAGTCGAGGAATCCATCTGTCGTCTGGCACAGCTTGCAAGAGCTGCAGGTATGCATCTTATAGTTGCAACCCAGCGTCCTTCGGTTGATGTCATCACAGGTCTTATCAAGGCAAACATGCCCAGCCGTATTGCTTTTGCAGTATCCAGCGGTGTTGACTCAAGAACGATTCTTGATTCCGTAGGTGCGGAGAAACTCCTGGGAAAAGGTGATATGCTCTTTTATCCCCAGGGTAAGATGAGACCCGAGAGACTTCAGGGTGCGTTTGTATCCGATGAAGAAGTATCCAAAGTCACAGGATATTTAAGAGGAATCAGTTCGGATCCCGCATTCCACAATCCTCTTGCGGATGCCGACGGAATTAACGATCTGAAGAAGACCATCGCCGATATTGAAGCAGGTAATGAATCGGTTGTTTCAAACAATTCCTCATCTTCAGCTTCGTCAGGATCGTCATCAGTATTTGGTGATGAGCTCTTACCCGAAGCAGGAAGATATATTATCAGAAGCGGAAAAGCTTCCATCGGATATCTTCAGAGAGTGCTTAAGATCGGATTTAACCGTGCTGCAAGAATCATGGATATGCTTGCCGATTACAGCGTAGTCGGACCTGAGCAGGGAACCAAGCCCAGAGAGATTCTTATGACGGAAGAAATGTTTGAAGCATTTTTGGCATCACAGGAAAAATCAGAATAAATAAATTTGAGGCAGGATGAAAAAATGAGATCAGATATCGAAATCGCGCAGAGCTGCGAAATGCTCCCCATTACCGAGGTTGCTTTAAGAAGCGGCATCGATCCCGAGTCTTTGGAACTCTATGGTAAGTACAAGGCTAAGCTTACCGATGAAAGCCTTAAAGAAATTGCAGGTAATAAAAACGGAAAACTTATTCTCGTAACAGCAATCAATCCCACTCCCGCAGGTGAGGGAAAGACCACCGTTACCGTAGGTCTCGGTGAAGCGTTTGCAAAGCTTAATAAGAAAGCAATCATTGCTTTAAGAGAGCCCTCACTCGGACCTTGTTTCGGAATCAAGGGCGGAGCTGCAGGCGGCGGAATGGCACAGGTTGTTCCCATGGAGGATCTTAACCTTCATTTCACCGGTGACTTCCACGCAATCACCGCTGCTAACAATCTTCTTGCCGCACTTCTTGATAACCACATTCAGCAGGGCAATGAGAAGAGAATCGATTCCAGAAGCGTTGTCTGGAAGAGATGCATGGACATGAATGACAGAACTCTCAGAAACATCGTTGTTGGTCTCGGATCAAAGTCAGACGGTTTCGTAAGAGAGGATCATTTCGTAATCACCGTTGCTTCAGAGATCATGGCAGTTCTTTGTCTTGCAGAAGATCTTAAGGATCTCAAAGCAAGACTTTCAAGAATAATCGTAGCTTACGATCTTGACGGAAACCCTGTTACCGCAGGAGATATTCAGGCAGTAGGAGCTATGACCGCACTTCTTAAAGATGCGATCAGACCCAATATTATCCAGACTCTTGAGCATACTCCCGCAATTGTACACGGCGGACCTTTTGCAAATATCGCTCACGGATGTAACTCCGTAATCGCTACCAGAACAGCTCTTAAGCTTGCTGATTACTGCATTACCGAAGCAGGATTCGGTGCGGATCTCGGAGCAGAGAAGTTCTTTGATATCAAGTGCAGACAGGCAGGACTTAAGCCTGATGCAGTAGTACTTGTAGCAACCGTAAGAGCTCTTAAGTATAACGGTGGAGTTCCCAAGGATCAGCTTTCAGATGAGAATCTTGATGCACTTAAAAAAGGAATCGAGAATCTCGGAAAACATATCGAAAACATTCAGTCATACGGTCTTCCCGTTGTTGTTGCTCTCAATGCATTCGTATCCGATACCGATGCAGAGATCGCATTTATCAAAGACTATTGCGAGAGCAAGAACTGCCGCATGTCCGTAGCAAGAGTTTGGGAAAAAGGCGGAGAAGGCGGATGCGAGCTTGCTCAGATGGTTATTGAGGAAGCAGAAAGCGGAAAGGCTGCATTTAAGCCTATCTATCCCGATGAGCTTTCAATCAAAGAGAAGATCGAGACCGTTGCAAAGAAGATCTACGGTGCAGCAGATGTATCTATTTCTTCCTCAGCAGCTAAGCAGATCAAGAAGATAGAAGAGATGGGATTCGGAAAACTTCCCGTTTGTATGGCTAAGACCCAGTACAGCTTATCCGATGATCCTAACCTTCTCGGAAGACCTTCAGGATTTACTCTTAACGTAAGAGAAGTATATGTAAGTGCAGGTGCAGGATTTGTAGTAGTTCTTACCGGAAACATCATGACTATGCCCGGTCTTTCCAAGTCCCCCGCAGCTTACAAAATCGATGTAGATGACAACGGTAAGATAACCGGTTTGTTCTAAAAGTAAGTACTTAGAGGTAATAAGATGGCACAGATCATAGATGGAAAAGCAATATCCCAGGCAGTTAAAGACGAGATCAAATCAAGAACAGCTGAGCTTTCGGCAAAAGGAACCGAAGCATGCCTTGCCGTAATCTTAGTCGGAGAAGATCCCGCATCACAGGTATATGTTAAGAATAAAAAGAAAGCCTGCGAGTATTGCGGAATCAAATCTTTATCATATGAGCTTCCCGCAGACACTACCGAGGAGAAACTTCTCGAGCTGATTGCGGAGCTTAATGAAAGATCTGATGTAAACGGCATCCTTGTACAGCTTCCTCTTCCCAAGGGAATCGATGAAGACAGAGTATTGGATGCGATTTCTCCCGATAAGGATGTGGACGGATTCCATCCCGTTAATGTCGGTAAACTTTCCATCGGAAAGAAAGGTTTTGTAAGCTGCACACCTGCAGGTGTTATCCAGCTTCTTAAGCGTTCAGGCATTGAGATATCCGGTAAAGAATGTGTTGTCGTAGGACGCAGTAATATCGTGGGAAAGCCTATGAGCATGCTGCTTCTTCAGGAGAATGGAACGGTTACCGTTTGCCACTCACGTACCAAGGATCTTAAAGAAGTTACAAAGCGTGCAGACATTTTAGTAGTTGCCATCGGTAAGCCTAAGTTCATCGATGCATCATATGTAAAAGAAGGCGCTGTTGTTATTGATGTTGGTATCCACAGACAGGACGACGGAAAGCTTTGCGGAGATGTTGATTACGCATCCGTAGAACCTGTAGCTTCCGCAATCACTCCTGTTCCCGGCGGTGTAGGTCCCATGACCATCGCCATGCTTATGTACAATTGTCTTGCATCTGTTGATGCATAAATGCCCGCGGCCAAGCCGCTGATATTATGAAATGTGAAATCTGCGGAGCAGAGATTCCCGAAGGTTCACTATACTGCGAAAAGTGCGGTAAAGATGTTCATCTGGTTCCCGATTATACCGAGTTTGCGGTAACCAAAGCAGAAGAGACCGTAAAGAGCCTTGTCAGTGAATTCGATGATGATGAAACTGATTTCGGAAGGTCTCCCGAAGGAGCCAATGACGAAAGACCCGTCAGGAAGATCGAAAGCCCGACTGTTGAAAAACCAAAATACGGATGGCTCAGATTTGCACTCCTTGCAGTTTCGGTTGTAGTGCTTGCTATGATCTCGCTGGGATTCATTAACAGATATTCCAATACGGAGTATTTGCTTGAGTCGGCGATAAATCATGCCGAAGCAGGTGACAGAGCCAAGGCGAAGGCAATACTTGAAGGACTTGATGTTCAGACAAGTGCCGATGTTGACAGCTTGTTATACCTTGCAGATCTCTACAAAGAAGATGAAGAATATATCAAATATGAAAACCTTCTTCTTCAGATAATCGGACTCGGATTTGCAACTTCCGAACAGAATGCTGCAGCATACGAAAAACTTCTTGCCATTTATTATCAAAACGAAGATTACGTTTCCATGGCAGATATTCTGTATACCTGCAACAATGTCGAGATCAAAGATCAGTTCGTTGAATTCTGCATCATGATCCCCGAGCTTTCTCTTGAAAGCGGATATTACGGAACAGATCAGATTCTTAAGATGACCATTCCGGGAAACGGAAAGATCTACTATACACTCGACGGAAGTGATCCCGATGTTAACGGAGATGAGTACCGCGTTCCGCTTCTTCTGACAAAGGGAGAGTATAATTTCAGAATTTGTGCCGTTAATGCATACGGAGTAGTAAGCCCCGTTACCGAAGCAACATTCGTGATTGAGACCGAAGAGGAATATGAGACAATTCGTCCTTATCCTTCGGAGAATATCATCGATGAGAATAATAACGGTATTCCGGATATTGAAGAATTTGAACTTCTGGTACCCGGCGGTATATCGGGATATACGGATGACGGAGATGTAATCTTATCCGACGGAACCAGGATCAAACCCGAAGATCTTGCGGCATGGATTCTTGCAAATACCGCACCTGCCGATCCGGGACTTATAGAAGAAACCGCCCCCGAGGAAGTTACTTTACCATGATTGTCTCCCTGATTTATCAGGATTTGATAAAAGATGTACACAAATTATTTATTAGGGAAAGGGAAATGAAATGTACAAGATCTTAAGCAAATGTTATCTTACCGACAACATTATCAAGATGGAGGTTGAGGCTAAGAGAACTGCGGACAGATGTCTGCCCGGTCAGTTTGTAATAGTCAGAAGCTCTGCTGACGGAGAGAGAATTCCTCTTACCATCTGTGATTATGACAGAGAGAAGGGAACCATCGTTCTCGTATTTCAGGTTGTCGGAGCATCTACAGCTGTTATGGCTGAGCTTAAAGAAGGAGATTCTTTCGAGGATATCGTAGGACCTCTCGGAAGACCTTCAGAACTCTGTGAGATGGATATTGAGGAACTTAAGAAGCTTAAGATCGTCTTTATCGCAGGCGGTGTAGGAACCGCACCTGTTTATCCTCAGGTTAAGTGGCTCAAGGAGCAGGGAATCGCATCCGATGTAATCATCGGTGCCAGAAACAAGGATCTTGTAATTCTTGAAGATGATTTCAAATCCGTTTCCGATAATGTCTACGTAACTACCGATGACGGATCATACGGCAGAAACGGTAACGTATGCGTATGTCTCCAGTCCCTCATTGATGAAGGAAAGACCTATGACAAGTGCGTAGCAATCGGTCCCCTCATCATGATGAAGTTTGCTGTTAATCTTACAAAACAGCTTAATATCCCTACCATCGTTTCCATGAATCCTATCATGGTAGACGGAACAGGAATGTGCGGCGCTTGCCGTGTCCATGTAGGCGACGAGATCAAGTTCGCCTGCATCGATGGTCCCGAGTTTGACGGATGGCTTGTTGATTTCGATGAGTCCATGAGACGTCAGACTATGTACAAGACTGAAGAAGGCAGAAAGATGCTTGAGCTTCAGGAAGGTGCAACTCATCACGGCGGATGCGGACATTGCTGATACCTACTTAGTACCGATTCAATACCATCTTAAAGGAGATAGATAAATGGAAGTCGATGTAATGAAGAAAGTTCCCGTTAGAGAGCAGGAGCCTCAGGTAAGAGCTAAGAATTTTGATGAGGTCTGCTACGGATATACTCTTGAAGAGGCTCAGGCAGAAGCTTCAAGATGTCTTAATTGTAAGAATGCTCAGTGTATGAAGGGATGCCCTGTTTCCATTAACATTCCCGGATTCATCCAGCAGATCAAAGAAGGAAATATTGAAGAAGCATACAATATCATTTCACAGTCTTCAGCGCTTCCCGCAGTTTGCGGAAGAGTTTGCCCTCAGGAAACTCAGTGCGAAGGCAAGTGTATCAGAGGAATCAAGGGCGAGGCAGTAGCCATTGGTAAGCTCGAGAGATTCGTTGCCGATTATGCTATGGAGCATGGTCTTAAGCCCAAGAAGGAGAAGGAATCAAACGGAATCAAGGTTGCCGTTATCGGTTCCGGCCCCAGCGGACTTACCTGTGCCGGAGATCTTGCTAAGCTCGGATATGAAGTTACTATTTTCGAAGCACTTCACCAGGCAGGCGGAGTTCTCGTATACGGTATCCCCGAGTTCAGACTTCCCAAGGAAAGAGTTGTTGCCAAGGAGATTGAGAACGTTAAGGCACTTGGCGTTAAGATTGAGACCAACGTTGTTGTAGGTCGTTCCGTAACCATCGACGAACTCATGGAAAAAGAAGGCTTCCGTGCCGTATTCATCGGATCCGGTGCAGGTCTTCCCAGATTCATGAACATCCCCGGCGAGACTCTCAACGGAGTATTCTCAGCAAACGAGTATCTCACCAGAAGCAACCTCATGAAGTCCTTCCGCGATGATTCAACCACTCCCATCATGAAGAGCAAGAAGGTTGCTGTTGTCGGCGGCGGAAACGTTGCAATGGATGCTGCAAGAACTGCACTCAGACTCGGAGCAGAAGTTCATATCGTTTACAGAAGAGGTGAGGAAGAGCTCCCTGCAAGAGTAGAGGAAGTTCATCACGCTAAGGAAGAAGGAATCATCTTTGATCTTCTTACCAATCCCGTTGAGATCATCGGCGATGATAAGGGATGGGTTAAGGCTATCAAGTGCGTAAAGATGGAACTTGGCGAACCCGATGAGTCCGGAAGAAGAAGCCCTGTAGAAGTTAAGGGATCTGAGTTCGAGATTGAAGTTGATACCGTTATCATGTCACTCGGAACTTCACCTAATCCCCTTATTTCAATGACTACCAAGGGGCTTGATACCAATAAGAGAAAGTGTATCGTTGCCGAAGAAAATACCGGTAAGACTTCCAGAGAAGGCGTATATGCAGGCGGAGATGCCGTTACCGGAGCTGCTACCGTAATCCTTGCAATGGGTGCAGGTAAAGAAGCAGCAAAGGCAATTGACGAGTATATTAACGGATGATCTTAATCCTATAAGAGGAACAATATGTCCGAATCCGAAATTGATAAAAGCGAAAACTACGGATATGACGAGGAGGCGCCTTTAGCGCCTCCCGTTTCCGAAGTTACGGATACTGATGAAGAATCAGATGAGCCTGCTTTCAGGGTTCCCTATGTCAAAAATAACGACAGAGCTTCAGATTATAAATCGACCGGATTTTTGCTTACGATATTCGGCGGTGCCGGTATTTTATTCGTTCTTTTCACCGTGATAGGTATTATCCCTGAGTTTCTGGGTAATCCGTATCTTTCATACGGTGTGCTTTTTGCGGTCTGCGTTCTCTTTTTCGTGATGGGAATCACTTCCATCAGAAGTGCGGGCATTTTTGAGAAGAAAGCAAAATCGGATCATTCACTCGAAAAGAGGATCCTTGATTTTGTTGCCAAAGAACTTGATTCTTCCGAGGTTGATGCCAAGGCTGACATATCGGATACGGATGAACCCGAGGTTTTGTTTTTTAAGAGAACCGATTGCCTGAAGAAGATCATCTCCAATAAATTCGTCAATATTGATCCTGATTTCCTCGATAACCTTATCGATGAAGAATTGTACGATCAGATCTTCTCTGAAAAGAATGAAGAAGAACCCTCTGATGAATCTGAAGAATCATCTGAAGAGTAATACATGAATATAACCATTATCTGCGTAGGAAAGATCAAAGAATCTTTTTACCGCGACGCCATAGCTGAATATGCAAAGCGTTTATCCGCCTACTGCACATTTAAAGTGTGTGAGGTGGATGATGAGCCCGATACAGGTTCATCGGATGCTGCGATTGAAACTGCCAAGGAGCGCGAAGCAGAGAGAATACTTAAGAATATCAAACCGGGCATGCATGTCATTACCCTAGAGATAAAAGGCAAGAAGTATTCTTCCGAAACCTTTTCGTCGATGCTCTCGGACCTGTTTGTATCAGGCAAAAGCGATATCGCATTTATCATCGGCGGATCTAACGGCCTTGCAAAATGCGTTTCCGACAGGGCAGACGGAAAGTTATCTTTTTCGGATATGACATTTCCCCATCAGCTTATGAGAGTAATCTTATCCGAGCAGATCTACAGGGCATTTAGGATAATGCGTGGAGAACCCTATCACAAGTGATCGGGACCTTATATGAAGAAAAAAGAACTGGCCGCTGAGGTTATAAAGCGCCTTAAAAAAGAATACCCGGATTCTGTATGTACGCTTGATGTAGATGATGCGTGGCAGCTTCTCGTCAGCGTAAGACTTGCGGCGCAGTGCACGGATAAAAGAGTTAATGAAACCGTGCCCGCTTTATTTTCCAAGTATCCGACCCCTGAAAAACTCTCGAAGGCAAAGCTTTCGGATATAGAAAATATTGTTCGTCCCTGCGGTCTGTTTAAGACCAAAGCAAAAGACATTAAAGCATGCATGACGGATCTTTGCGAGAGGTTTGACGGCAAAGTTCCCGATAACATGAAAGATCTTTTGTCACTTCCCGGAGTGGGGAGAAAAAGTGCGAACCTGATCTTAGGAGATATATTCGGTCAGGAAAGCTACGTATGTGATACTCATTGCATCAGACTTTCCGGAAGGATCGGACTTTCCGACGGAAGCAAAGATCCTTTGAAAGTTGAAATGCAGCTTCGCAAAATAGTACCGCCCGAAGAATCCGGTGGTCTATGTCACAGACTTGTTGACCACGGAAGGGCAGTTTGTAAAGCTCAGTCGCCCCGGTGTGAAAACTGTTGTCTGGCTGATATTTGTAAGAAGAAAATGTAATCCGATTACGAAAGGAGTTTATCTGTATGAGAATGGTAGATGTCATTATCTCCAAGAGAAACGGCAATGAACTTACCGATGAGGAGATAGCTTTTTTCGTAAACGGTTATACAAAGGGCGAGATTCCCGATTATCAGGTTTCTGCTCTTATGATGGCGATTTATTTTAACGGTATGAGTAAAAGAGAAACTTTGACTCTTACCAAGCTTATGGCTGATTCCGGAGATCTTCTTGATCTTTCGGCAATTTCCGGAATCAAGGTAGATAAGCATTCAACAGGCGGTGTCGGTGATAAGACTTCACTTGCGCTTACTCCCATTGTATCTGCATGCGGAGTTCCCATTGCCAAGATGAGCGGAAGAGGTCTGGGACATACCGGCGGAACCATCGATAAACTCGAAAGCTTTGACGGCTTTAATGTTTCAATCTCTACGGATCAGTTCATTAATAACGTTAATACTAACGGTATCTCCATCATGGGTCAGACCGCAGATCTTGCACCTGCTGATAAGAAGCTCTATGCACTCCGTGATGTAACCGGAACCGTTGAAAATATGTCACTTATCGCAAGCTCCATTATGAGTAAGAAGCTTGCCGCAGGTGCCGATGCGATCGTGCTTGATGTTAAGACCGGCAGCGGTGCTTTCATGAAGACACTTGAAGATTCCACTGCTCTTGCCAAGGAAATGGTAGAGATTGGAAACGGTGCAGGCAGAAAGACCGTAGCGGTTATCAGTGATATGGACCAGCCTCTCGGACTTGCTGTAGGTAATGCAATCGAAGTAAGAGAAGCAATCGATACATTAAACGGATGCGGCCCCGCAGATTTCACAGAGCTTGTATATACTCTTGCAACATACATGATCATGCTGGGCGGAAAAGCATCATCCGAAGATGAAGCTCTTGCAATGATAAAGGAAGCTGTATCAAGCGGAAAAGCTCTTGATAAGCTTGCTGCGTTTATCGGAAGCCAGGGCGGAAATGCCGAGCAGGTATATCATCCCGAACTTCTTAAAGTATCCGATAAGACCGTTACCGTTAAGGCTGATGCAGACGGATACATCGATCACATTATCTGTGACAGAGTGGGTGTATCCTGCATGATGCTCGGAGGCGGAAGAGCATCCAAGGAAGATGAAATAGATCTTAGCGTTGGTATTAAGCTGATCAAAAAGGTCGGAGACGAAGTTAAGAAGGGCGACGACCTTGCGATTGTTTACTATAGCAAAGAGGACGGACTTGAAGATGCTCTTGATAAGCTTAAGAGCTCCTATATCATTTCCGCAGTAAAGCCTGAAAAGCAGCCTCTTATCAAAAACATCATTAAATAATCGATAAAGGAATTAACGTTTAATGGATGAATTTTCGCTTAAAGCAGAACTGTCAAGCGATGAAATGCGAAACATATTCGGCATGAGAGATGCCAACATTAAGAAGGTGGAATCATCACTTAATGTACGTGTGGTTTGCAGAAACGGATTTTTATATGTTTACGGAAGTGAGGAAAACGCTAGGAAGGCGATGTCTGTGATTATGGATCTTAAAGACTTTTCCGAAAAAGGAAATGAGATCGAAGAGCAGAGTGTTAACTATGCGATCGATATGATGGAAGATTCTCATGAGGGTGCACTCGGTGAAGCTTCCGCAGATGTAATCTGTCATACAGCACAGGGTAAGCCCGTAAAGCCCAAAACTCTCGGTCAGAAATCATATGTTAAGAGCATTTCCGATAAGATGATCACATTCGGAATAGGTCCTGCAGGTACAGGTAAAACCTACCTTGCAATGGCCATGGCAATCACAGCTTTTAAGAATGAAGAAGTAGGCAGGATCATTCTTACAAGACCTGCCATTGAAGCAGGAGAAAAGCTGGGCTTTCTTCCCGGTGATCTTCAGAGCAAAGTAGACCCTTATCTTCGTCCTTTGTATGATGCTCTTTTCCAGATAATGGGTCCCGAGAAATTTGCTCTCAATATGGAAAAAGGACTTATAGAGGTAGCACCTCTTGCTTACATGAGAGGCAGAACTCTCGATAATGCATTCATCATTCTCGATGAAGCACAGAATACTACACCCGCACAGATGAAGATGTTCCTTACCAGAATCGGTTTCGGTTCCAAAGTAGTCGTAACGGGTGATGCAACTCAGAAAGACCTTGCTCCCGGAACAGTTTCGGGACTTGATGTTGCACTTAAGGTACTCGGTTCCATGGATGAAATCGGATTTTGCATGCTGACCAGTAAGGACGTTGTAAGACATCCTCTTGTTCAGAAGATAGTCAAGAGATATGAGGACTACGAGAACAAGCACAGATCCGGTGACAAGAAACGCAGATAAAGAGGAAACCTAAGATTGCAAAAAGAATCCGTAAAATCAGGTAAGAAGATCCCCGGGATCATCTTCACCATAATATACATGATGCTGCTTACGGGTGTCGGATATATCGGCGGTAAAGATACAGCCGAGATTATTCAGTATGGTGTTTTCAGTCTTATACTCGGAGGCCTTGTATCCCTCACCATCAGAAAGTATTTCCCCGGGTCCGTGACCGACCCCGATATTTCCGAAAAGGCTGAATCGAGATTTTGGATAATCGTTTATTTGTGCATGCTTTTATCCGTTCTCTTTTCATACTTTCCGAATACCATGTGGGTCTTTGTTCCCGTATTCGTCATCTTATCGCTGTTTTCATCGCCTCTTGTGGGAATAATCATAGCATCAGTTCTTCTCGCAGGTTGTTCGATAATTTCAGGATGCGGAGCACTGGTATTTTTCCTGTATTTTGTGAGCGGTGTTTTCTCGGTAATGGTATATCTGCCTCTTGGTGAAGAAATAAGATTTGCCATGCCTGCTCTGCTTTCATCCATATGCCTTCTTGTATGTGAGATGTGCGGAATCATTCTGACCATCAACTCGGCTTTCGACATTCAGCTCCTTATACTTCCCTGTGCGAACTGCCTTATCGGCATGATGGTTATATATTCTGCATTTAGGGGATATTCATCCCTTGTAATGTTTAAGTACTACGATTTGTATCAGACTCTTTGCGATACAGAAAATGAGAAGCTCCTGGAACTTAAAAATGATTCTCCCAAAGAGTACATGCTCAGCATTCATACCGCATATTTCTGCGACAGAGTTTCTACTTCCCTGGGACTTGATGCGGATATTGTTAAGTGTGCGGGTTACTATCATGAACTTACTCCCGAAAACAGAGAAGACAGGGAGGACTTCTATGATGAGATGAAATTCACCGAAGGACTTAAGAATATTCTTGATGAATATAAAGAGTACATCCTTAATCCCGGTATATCTCTTGTGAGAAAAGAATCCGCCGTTTTGGTTTGTTCAAGAACCGTTGTCATGACCGTAATGGCGCTTTTTGAGAAGGATAAGAATGCGGATATCGATACCGGCAAACTTATCGATGCGGTATTTGACAGATTCGTATCCAGAGGAACTTTCAGCGATTGTGAAATAACCTTTTCCGATATCTCCAAGATGAAGAAGATATTCAAGGAAGAGAAGTTATATTATGACTTTTTGAAGTAAGACTATGAATATTTACATTGAAAAAGAAACCGATACCGATTTTGCATTCGATGAAAATGCAGTTATCAAGCAGGTTGTTGAGCGTGCTTTTGCATCCGAGGGTGCGCCCGTTGATAAAGCCTGCGTTAATGTGCTTATCACGGATAATGAAGGTATCAGAGAACTTAACAGAGATTACAGAAATATAGATTCGCCAACAGACGTGCTTTCTTTTCCGAATCTTGATTTTGAAACACCTTCCGATTTTAACATTCCCGAAGAGAGGAAAGTAGATTATACGGATCCCGAAACGGGTGAACTTATTCTCGGGGATATCATCCTCAACGTGGACAGGATCTTTTCTCAGGCGGAAGAGTTCGGACACAGCATTAAGCGCGAAACTGCGTTTTTGGTGGCCCACAGCTGCCTGCATCTGTGCGGATACGATCATATGACACCCGATGAGGAGAAGGTTATGATCTCCAAACAGGAAGAAATACTCAATTCACTTGGCATTACGAGAGGTGACTGATGAAAAATTACGTATATAAGAAAAAGACAGGATATATCTGCCTTCTTATTTCAATAATGTCCTTATTCTTATACAGAATGATCCTTAGCGAAACCGGCATGGGATATGCCGCACTTGCTTATCTTGTTTGCATGACGGTATGGATGATCTTTGGTCAGGGATTTGCGGAAAGTGTCGCAAGGATCGTAAGAGTAAGACTTGCCAAAGGTCAGAAAAAGAGTGCGCTTGATGTTCTTTCAATGTCATTTGCATGTCATTTTCTCGCAGCACTTCTCGGAACCGCTCTTTGCGGAGCTCTGAATTTCTGGATGATGTCCGATGTGTTTAAACTTCCCAAGGGAAGATTCCTCGGATTATATCTTTGTGCGTTTTTCTTTTTCAGAATGATGAACGAGTACCTTACCGGATATGCATCCGTATCATCCGGTGACAGGGCTATATGCATTTCCATGGTTTCAAGACAGCTTTTCAGGATCATCTTCGGATACCTTTTTATGAAGATGATGTTTGATAAGGGTGCAGTTAATTCCGCCCTTCTTATCGATGATGATATTAAATACATCTACGCAGCGTCAGGTCTTTTCGTGGGATTTTGCATAGCTGAAATATTTGTATTCATCTTCCTGTTCATCGTTCGTCTCGGACTTAAGATCAAGAGTAATGATGAAAGAGAAGGCTTTGGCGGAAGAGATAATTTCGGAGTTGTTATAGTTAATCTGATCAAGAGAAGAGTCGGAGATTTAGTACTGGGATTATCAATCTGTCTGCTCCTTCTTTTCTGGGCAGCACAGGCAGGCGATGTAAGAGGTATCGGACTTTCGGTTTATATGCTTCTTTCTCCCTTTGCATTTTCCCTCGTATTTGCACTTTTCTCGGGTGCGCTTTCCGGTGCAAGCTGGATGCAGAGCGTACGTAAGAATGAGAAAGGAAATGCACGAGCATATTTTGATTTCGGAATTCATATCGTATGCATCGTTTCGGTATTTATAACCGCCTTCTTTGCATCTGTATCTAAGCCCGCCTCCAAGATTCTTCTTGAAGGTTTCGAGATTAATCTTACAACTGAATTTATTCTGATCACCCTTGCCTCAGTCATGATTTCCATGGCACTGTACTGCGACGGACTTTGCGCCGGAAGAGATGACAGAATCCCCAGAGTGATCGCACATGTTGCGGCAGGACTTGCAGGAATACTTGCGGTTAAGCTTTCAACCGGTGAAGGTCATAACATGTACAAAGGACTTATGATCTCAATCCTCGTATATTCAATCATCGAGGTTATCATATGGTGCGCGATCACCTATATTCGTATGAGTATGGTATTTGATCCGTTGAGAAATATCCTTATTCCCGTTGTATCAGGCGCGGTAACCGCAATTTTCCTGGTTATCATTACCAATGCTGCAGCGGCTCACCTCGGTAATCTTTTTACTATTATTATCTGCATTCCGATAGGACTGATAATTTATCATTCCGTGCTCCTGCTTCTCAGGAATTACTCCGATGCCGAACTTAAGCTTATGCCTTTCGGCGGAGTGTTATATAGTCTCGGACAGATACTTAAGGTGATCTGATAAATGATCCGTATTGATCAGATAAAATTACAGATATTTCCGTCAGATGATCAGCTAAAGAATGCCGCTGCCGGAAAGCTTCACATAGCTCCCGGTGAGATCAAAGAGTTCGGCATTATCCGCAGAAGTCTTGATGCACGTAAAAAGCCCGATCTGTACCACGTCTATTCATTGTGGGTTAAAACATCTGGCGAATCCAAGATTCTCAATCGTTTCAAAAAAGATGCGAATATCTCACATTACGAACCGGCTATGTTTAAACTTCCTTCTCCCGGAACCGAGGAGATAAATGGAAGAGTAATTGTTACCGGAATGGGCCCTGCGGGTCTGTTTTGTGCGTATGAACTTGCTCTTGCAGGATATAAGCCTTTGCTTATAGAACGCGGAAGAAGTGTTGATAAGAGAAAAGAAGACGTAGAGAAATTCTGGAAGACCGGAGTGCTGGATCCCACTTCAAATGTTCAGTTCGGAGAAGGCGGCGCCGGAACTTTTTCGGACGGAAAACTCTCCACATCCATTAAGGATAAAAGCGGACGCATTCCCGAAGTCATGAAGATATTTGTAGAAAACGGAGCGCCCGAAGAAATACTCTATGAACAGATGCCCCATCTCGGAACGGATATTCTTCCCGGAATTGTACAGAGTATTCGCGAGAAGATAATAAGTCTCGGAGGCAAAGTAAGATTTGAAACCAAGCTTACCGGCTTAGGCCTTGAAGACGGAAAGCTGTGTAAAGCTGTTCTTGAATCTGACGGAAAACTTGAAGAAGTGGAAACATCGCTTCTTATCCTTGCTACAGGGCATTCCGCAAGAGATACATATAAAATGCTTTTTGACACCGGACTTAAGATGGAGCAAAAACCATTCGCGGCAGGATTCAGAGTTCAGCATCCGCAGAGACTTATTAATGCGGACCGCTACGGATCTGATGAAGCTGCAGATAAGCTGGGTGCTTCTCCTTATAAGGTGACTGCTAACTTTGAAGACAGAGGCGTATTTTCATTCTGTATGTGTCCCGGAGGATATGTTGTTAATTCATCATCCGAAGACGGTCAGCTTGTAGTAAACGGAATGAGTTACAGCGGAAGAAGCTCTGCAAATGCAAATTCCGCAATTGTAGTAAGCATCCCCACAAGCCTTTATCCTACCGACCATCCTCTTGCAGGTATCGAATATCAGACCGGTATCGAGAAGAAAGCATATGAACTGGGAAATGGTAAGATACCTTCCGAAAAATACGGCGATTTCAAAAAGTCTGTAACGGGAAGCACGGATCCAGGTGACGGCCGGGAAAATGCAGAAGACCGGAGTGAGATTTACTTCAGGGATTTTGCACCTGAGTTTAAAGGTGACTATGCTGAGGCGGATCTGACCGGAATCTTTGATACCGAGATCAATGAGCTCTTCGTAAAAGGAATGACTCATTTCGGTACTTTGATAAAGGGATTTGATAATCCGAAAGCCGTTATGGCAGGTGTTGAATCCAGAACCAGCAGCCCTGTAAGAATACCAAGGGATAATGAGACTCTTGAAGCTTCAATTTCAGGAATTTTTCCCATAGGAGAAGGTGCGGGATATGCGGGCGGAATCACCTCCGCTGCGGCTGATGGTATAAGATGCGCGCAAAGCATTATAGAAAGGTTTGCCAAACCCTAATTATTTGATTTTTTGTGCCCTCTGCTATAAACTGTAGTGAAATACTCATTTTTATAGAAAGAATGCTAAGGAACCGGTTATGAGCACTTTAAGAGAAGGTTTTAAAAACAAAAAAAGAATTGTTATCAAGATCGGATCTTCATCCATCAATCATCCCGAAAGCGGCGGAATGGATTTTAACAGAATCGAGCTTCTTGTAAGACAGCTCTGCGATATCCAGAATTCCGGGAAGGATGTAGTATTAGTATCCTCAGGAGCTATTGCCGCCGGTAAATATGCCATCGGATACGGAAGAGACAGATCCATTCAGCATCATGACCTTACCCTTCCGCAGAAGCAGGCATGTGCCGCTATCGGACAGGGAAGACTCATGAATATCTATGAGAAGTTTTTTACCGAATATAATTCCCTTCCCGCTCAGGTTCTTATGACCAAGGATACGGTATTAAACGATACCAACAGAATTAACGCCACCAATACCTTCAAGGCACTTCTTGATATGGGCGTTATTCCTATAGTTAATGAAAACGACACCATCGCAACTCATGAGATCGAGATCGGTGATAACGATACTCTTTCTGCAATGGTTGCTTCCATGGTAGAAGCTGATCTTCTTATCCTTCTTTCCGATATAGAAGGTCTTTACACCGACGATCCCAATAAGAATCCCGATGCTAAGTTCATCGCAGAGGTTCCCGAAATCACCGATGAATATCTTGAGATGGGCAAGGGTACTACCGGAACCGGCATGGGAACCGGAGGAATGAGCACCAAGCTTAATGCAGCCCGTATCGCAACCAAGTCCGGAGCCGATATGGTCATTTGCTCAAGCAAGGATCTTACGATCCTGTCCCGTATTATCGCAGGAGAAGAGGAAGGAACTGCTTTTGCTGCTAATAAGGACGATTCCTTCGACCTTCCCGTATTTGTAAGGGATATTCTTAAATAATTACATTGCCTTAACCGGCTGTGAGGATATATGGCAGATAACAGAAAACAGGAAATTTCAAAAAAGCAGATAAGAACAGAGGTTTTAGCTAAGCGTGATGCTCTCAGCGAGATTCAGCGTAAAGCTGCGGCAGAGAGTGTCTATAATCAGGTCATTGCAGATCCTCTTTTTATCAAGGCCAAAAGAATACTCGGTTTCATGCCATTCGGAAGTGAGATCGATATTAAGCCCATTCTTGAATATGCTCTGGCTAATGAAAAGGAAGTATTTGTTCCGAGAATAACTACCAACGGATTTCATAAGGAAATGGAATTCAGGAAGGTTAAGGACGTAGATCCCGTTCATTATTCCTTCGGAAAATACAAGATACTTGAGCCATCGGAAGAATGTGACCCATATGAATACAATGAAGCCGAAGCGATGATGTTACCCGCACGCGACCTTGTTATTCTTCCCGGAGTTGCATTCGATAAATACAGTAAGAGAGTAGGATATGGCGGAGGATATTATGACAGATTCCTCGAAGATAAGCTTACACTCCGTATTCATTCTATCGCTGTATGTCATGCATGCCAGGTTGTTGATTATGACATTCCCGAAGATGAAGGAGATGTCAGACCCTACAAGGTCATTTGCTCATAAAGGAGACGACCATGACCGATCTTATTAAATTAGGTGAAAATGCCGTACAGGCTAAGTATAAAGCAGCACTTATTCCTACTGAGAAGAAGAACGAAGTCCTTGTTAAGTGTGCAAAGGCTCTTCAGGATAACGCAGCTGAGATCATCAAGGCCAATGAACTTGATCTTAAAGCTGCCGTTGAGAACGGAATGTCCGAAGCAATGCAGGACAGACTTCGTCTTACCAAAGAACGTATCGACGGAATTGCGGAAGGACTTGTTCAGGTTGCGGATCTTCCGGATCCTATCGGCGAAATACTTGAAGAGTTCGATCGCCCCAACGGAATGCACATCACCAAGGTTCGCGTTCCCATGGGTGTTATCGGTATCATATACGAATCAAGACCCAACGTTACTCCCGATGCTTTCTCCCTTACTTTTAAGGCAGGAAGTGCTTGTATTCTCAAGGGCGGAAGCGATTGCATCGAATCCAATAAAGCAATCGTAAAGGTGCTCAGAAAAGTTCTTGAAGAAGAGGGACTCGATCCCGACATTCTTCAGCTCATTGAATCAACTGACAGAGCCGTAACGACCGAGTTCATGAAGATGAAGGACTATATCGATGTTCTCATCCCCAGAGGCGGTGCGGGACTTATCAGAGCGGTGTGCGAGAACTCATCCATTCCCGTAATCGAAACCGGAACAGGTAACTGCCACGTTTATATCGATAAGGATGCCGATCTTGAAAAGGCAGTTAAGATTCTTTTCAATGCCAAGACGCAGCGTATTTCCGTATGTAATGCATGCGAAAGCCTCGTTGTTCATTCGGCTGTTAAGGATAAAGTTCTTCCCATGGTATTTGAGAAGCTTTCCGAGAAGAATGTGGAATTCAGATGTGATGAACCTTCTTATGAAGTACTCGGTGATAAAGTATCTCACGCCACCGAAGACGACTTCGGAAAAGAATACCTTGATTACATTCTTTCGGTCAAGACTGTTGATTCCGTAGAAGAAGCTATTGAGCATATCAATAAGTACAGCACCCGTCATTCGGAATGCATCGTAACCGAAAACAAAGAAACGGCTGACAAGTTCCAGGAGCGTGTTGACGCCGCTTGTGTATATGTCAATGTATCAACCAGATTTACTGACGGATTCGAATTCGGATTCGGTGCGGAAATCGGAATCTCCACCCAGAAGCTTCACGCAAGAGGACCTATGGGACTCAGGGAGATCACATCATATAAATACCGGATCACCGGAAACGGTCAGATCAGAGGATAATAGGAGAATTAAAAATGCAGAAGATCAGAACAAGATATGCACCTTCACCCACCGGTAAGATGCATGTAGGAAATCTTAGAACGGCTCTTTATGAGTTTCTTGTAGCTAAGCATGAGAACGGAGATTTCATGCTCAGAATAGAGGACACTGACCAGGAGAGATTTGTTGAAGGTGCAATCGACATCATTAACAGAACTCTCGAGAAGACCGGTCTTTATCATGATGAAGGTCCCGATAAGGAC
>CADBFZ010000010.1 GCA_902794095.1 uncultured Lachnospiraceae bacterium
ATACCAATTACCTCTTTAGAATTATGAGCTAAATATAAACCAATTGAACCAACACCACAATAAGCATCTAATACTCTTTCCTTAAAGCTTAGCTTACAAGCCTTTAATACAACATCATACATTGCTTCTGCTTGAGCTGAGTTTAATTGGAAGAATGTATTAGGATAGATTTGATATTTAATCTTACCTAATGTTTCAATGATATAAGGCTTACCCTCTAATAATTCGATATCCTTACCAATGATTTCAGCACCAGAATCTAATGAATCATTAACTGATCTATAAACACCAATTACATTCTTAAACTCTGCTACCTTCTCGGAACCTGCAAATACACAGATTCCCATTCCGTTCTCACTTCTTGCGGTAACGGTTACTGAAGATGCACCCTGAGTACCGAAATCAGCGCCTTCAACGCTCATCCAGCTGCCGTTTTCTTCGGGAGAAACAAGCATCTCACCTGCAAAGAGCTTCTTATCGGTAGTTCCTTCAAGGTATTCTACAGTCTTAAGTCCTGCCATGGATGCAAATGTAGCTGCGGGAACACAGGCATAAGGATCAAAGCTTCCAACCTGAGCTACACCCTTTCTGGTTCCGGTTGACTTAGCGGGAGCTCCGTCTGCACCTAAGTTAATCTCATCAACATTGGTACTTCTGAATCCACCGTCCAGTCCCATGTACTCCTCAAGGATACGGCTGTGGTATGCGATGTAATACTTGCCCCCAAATTCGAACATGCAGTGGTGGTTATTGCCGCCTCTTCCGAAGAAGAATCCTGGATTCTTAAGAACTGCTGCTGAAGGAACGAAGGGACCATCGGGCTTATCGGATACCATGGTAAGAATCTCACCCGATTCAAATCCGAGCTTCTCGGTAGCTTCGGGAGTTACGTTGAAGTTCGAGCAATATGAATAGTAATATTTTCCGTTAATCTTATTGATACCGGAATCTTCGAAGAGATATGCTACATTCTCGATGGGCTTGGGATCCTCTGCAAGATGGATCATGTCATCGGTAAGTCTTACTACTCTTGCGGTTCCGGGATTTGCAGCCTTGTCATCCGAAGGAACTCCTCCGCCGATGTAGAGCCAGCCTGTTCCGTCATCATCTACCAAAACTGCGGGATCAAAGAGCCAGGTTACAGATGCGCAGTTGGGGGTATCTCTTGATACGAGAGGTCCGTTAATATGATCGACAAAAGGGCCGGTGGGACTGTCTGAAGAAAGAACCGCGATTCCGTTGCCGCTGTTTGCAAAATAAAGGAAGAACTTGTCCTTACCGTCTATGTTCTTCCAGCATGCTGCGGGTGCCCATGAATTACCGCCCCATGTTGCAATACCGTCTTTACCTGCAGCATATACAACGCCGTGGTCCGTCCAGTTAACAAGGTCTGCAGAAGAAGCAACACTGATGGTATTGATCTTGCTGTAATTATTCTCGGTGAGCTTTCCTGCCTCGTCATAAGTAAGGATGTCACACGTCATATACATGTAAACCCTGTCCTTATAGACCATAGCGAAAGGATCCGCACCGAAACGCTGTGTCATGATCGGGTTATGATCTCCCGCAGGCTTGAAGCTCTTGATCGTATTATTATCCATATTTATCCCTTTCCCCGGATGCTTTTTGTACCCGTAATGCACCCGTTACAATACCTGTTTATTATCCCACGAGGGTAGAATCCATGCAATAAAAAAGGACTTCCACCCGCATATTTGGGTGAAAGTCCGCATTATTTAATCATCAGGTAGCGGTATCAAAGAAATATCCGCCTGCGCCATAAGCTGTTGTTCCGGAACCGTTATAAAGTGAGCTTCTGGTAGCTGCGTAAGAAGCGTTGCTCTGAACCATTCCGGCAGATACGCTCACGCTGTATCCGTAAGAAGATTTCTCTGCAAACAGATCCTTGATATCGGATGCATCGGCTGCTTTAAGCTTCTCTTCGTCAATCTCGATCTTGCCGTCTTTCCTGGCAATAAGTCCCATGGAATCCATCTTCTCGGTGTATCCGTTTGAAAGGGAACTTAAAACGGTGATTCTGCTGGAGATTGAGGAATCGTTTACCACATCCTTATCGGCAGCAGCTTCAATCATTGAGTTATAGCTCTTTACGAAGCCCTTGACTGCGGAAACAAGAAGATCGGTATCTTCCTTGGTTGCCTTCTGGATCTTCTCGATGGAATCCTGAACGGCACCTGCAGCCTCGGATAACTTATTGTAGCTTTCGGAAGAAGTATTCTTACCGGTAGCCTTTTTAACATCCTTGGAAACAATCTTGGCAGCACTCTCGGAAGTCTTGTCCTCAGCATAGTAAGCTTTCATGAGCTTGCCGTATGCTCCGCTCTTTACAAGACCGTAGTCTTTGAGCCAGCTCATTGAATTAAATGAATCATTCTTAGCTGATATTCCCGAGAAAAGAGAACTGTAATCAGTTTTAGCCTGTATATTTATACTCATAGGCTCCACCTCCGGCATCCATGCCAATAAAAAGCGGTCCGACCGCAACATATGCTCCTTCACCCTAAAAATACCATTTTATAGCGCTTCCTGTAAAGAAATTTTTACTGTTATAGACAAGGAGCCTGTCCCCTTTGTCACACCGAAGGTATGACGGCAGGACAGGCCCCATAGTCACATATACATTTATTTTCTCTTGAAGACGGGAATGGATTCGATGGGTGCTGCAGCAGTGATGGTCTGAGCGCCGTCATAAACCTTGCCGTCACGGATATCTTCCCACTTGCCGGCAGGGAGATATACCTGTCTTTCTCTCATACCTTCGAACATTACGGGAGCAACGAGGTAATCGCTTCCGAACATGTACTGATCATCCAGATCCCAGCACTTCTCATCCTCGGGGAACTCATAGAACATAGTTCTCATAAGAGGTGATCCGTTTTCTGAAGCTTCATCATAAAGAGACTTGATATAGTCCTTAAGGCTCCATCTGAGCTTGAGGTTATCGGTCATGATCTTCTGAGCCTCTTCTCCGTAGCTCCAGATCTCATTGGGCTGGCCTGTATGGAGATATCCGCCGCCCCAGTCTCTGTTATCAAGAGCAGGTATTGTGAAAGGTCCCCTGTCACCGTGAAGTCTTAAGATGGGGGTAAATACTGCCCACTCATACCACCTTACGAGAAGTTCCTTAAAATAATCAGTGAAAACATCACTTTCCATGAATCCGCCGATATCAGTGGTCCACCAGGGAATTCCCGCAAGTCCGATATCAAGTCCGCCTCTTACGGAATTCTGAAGTGCTTCGAAGGATGAATATATATCTCCGCTCCACATAAGAGTTCCGTACTTGGGTGATCCTGCCCAGCCGCAGCGAAGAAGGTTAACTACCTGCTTCTTCTCATCGAGTTCCTTCTCACCTTCGAAGAATCCCTGAGCATAGCACTTGGGATAGACACAGCTGACTTCAGCACCGGGTCCGAGGTAGTATCTGTAGTTGTCAAAATCATATGCGGCAAGATCGGGCTCAGCATTATCGAGCCAGAACATATCGATGCCGTAATCGTAGTAATTCTTCTTGCACTTCTCCCATACATACTTTCTTGCTTCGGGATTGGTAGCATCAAAAACAACACAGTCGCCCTGGTAATCGTAGGTTCCGTTCGTTCCCTTCTCGGTTCTCATAAGAAGGCCTCTGTCCCACATCTCGCCGAAGTTCTCGCTCTTCTTATCAACGGAAGGCCATACGGATACCATGACCTTGATGCCGTAGGAATGGAGCTCATCAACCATTGCCTTGGGATCAGGCCAGTACTCTTTGTCGAATTTCCAATCGCCCTGAAGAGTCCAGTGGAAGAAGTCGATGACGATTACATCGATCTTGATTCCGAGTTCCTGATACTTTCTTGCAACGGTGAGAACTTCGTCCTGGGTTCTGTATCTGAGTTTGCACTGCCAAAGTCCGAGAAGGTCTTCGGGCATTTCGGGTGCACGTCCCACTACCTCGGTGTAGTTCTCAATGATTGCTTTGGGTGAATCGTCTGTGGTAATCCAAAGGTCGAATTCCTTGGATGCATCCGCAACCCACTCCGTCATATTTTTACCGAAGGTTACATTACCTACTGCTGGATTGTTCCAGAGAAGTCCGTAACCTTTGTTGGAGATTTCAAAAGGAATGGAAGTCTGAGCGTTGCGCTGTGCAAGCTCGAGAGTTGTTCCCTTAAGTTCGATAAACGGATTCTGGTAAACTCCCATTCCGTAGATCTTCTCACCTGCGATGGGCTCGAAACGAAGTGTGAGCTTGAAGTCACCGTTTAAGTGGGGCTTGTACTCTCTTCCCACTCTCTTAAAGCAGCTTACGGCATTGTTCTCGGTTCCGCCGTAGTTGCTGTAGTACTCTCTCATCAAAAACTCATCGTTCTTGTAATAAGTAATGATGCCTTCAGAGCTGATGGATGCGGAAGTTAAACCATTCTTGATAAAGGATCTTTCTTCCGTGATCTTAATCTCGGCACCGGTCTTGTCTGAAGACAACTCATCCTTGGGACAAAGTGCCCAGAGATTACCGGTAAACTCGTTGTTTCTTGTAGCTCTGATACGGAGTGCATTCTTACCCCAACCCTCGATCCTTACGATCTCCCCGCGCTTCTTAAAAATAAGTGCATTTCTGTCCTGATAAAACATTGTACCCTCCTTATGTTTTATTGTAATTCAATCCTGAAAACGACAGGCATGTCGTCTTCGAATTTGTGATCGGTCCTGATATCAAGTCCGTTATCAAGATGATCCCAGTTAACTTCCTTGCCATCCGCCAGCAGGACGACTTTGGAAATAATACCTTTGTATGATGAGCTTCCGTCCTCACCTTTCTTAGCCATACTCTTAATGAAGTAATGACCGTCGGATGAAGGCTTCATAGCAGCTGCGTAGATATGCCCATCCTTTTCGGTGAATCTGAAATCCTCGGATGTATAATCGAGAACTTCAGCATCTTTGAATCCGCCCTCTTCTCTGTTAACGGCGCCTTCTCCGTAAACCTTATAAGGTTTGCTTCCGAAGATCATATCGCCGTTTTTATCCAGCCACTTTCCGATTCCGAGAAGTACATTCTTCTCTTCATCGCAAAGAGTACCGTCAGCCTTGGGACCTACATTAAGCAGCAGGTTTCCGTTCTTGGATACGATATCGACGAGTTCCTTAACAACCTCACCTGCACTCTTATAATCCGCATCCTTAACATATCCCCATGACTGTCTGCAAATGGGAGTGTCGGACTGCCAGATGTAAGCTGCTGCGCCTGAAAGGCCGCCTCTTTCGATATCTCTTACGCATGCTCCGGGACCGAATGCATCCGACTTTGCAACCATGATGCCATTAAGTCCCTTGGACTCCATAACGTTGTAGTAGTAAGCTGCAGCCTTCTTAAGATAAGGCTTAAGTGCGGTATGTCCTATCCACCAGTCAAAATAGATAACCTCGGGAAGGAACTTATCTACCATCTCACAGACTCTTACAAGCCAGTCCTGCATGAACTCTTCCGAAGGAGCGGGCTCTACATTGAAGTCCTGGAAATCATCGGGATCCGGCATAGAAGGCCAATAGAAATCTCCGCGCTTGAATTCTCCTTTGATATCACTGTCGGTCTTACGTCCGTTTCCAAGGAACCACCAGTGCTCGATTCTGTGTGATGAAATACCGAATCTTACTCCGTACTTTTCCGCGGACTCCTGAAGAAGAGCATCAATATCCTTGCAGGGTCCCTTTTCAAATGCATTCCAGTGGGAGACTTTACTCTTATACATCTGGAATCCGTCGTGGTGTTCACCTACGGGAATGACATACTTTGCACCGGACTTCTTAAAGACATCCATCCATGCATCGGGATCAAACTTTGCTCCCTTGAAACGGTCTATGTAATCGATATATCCGGTCTCTGAAAGAGGTCCGTACTTCTCGACATGATGCTTATTCTCTTCACTGCCTTCGGTGTACATGTTGCGGGGATACCACTCGTTCATGTATTCCTCTGAAGTAAATACACCCCAGTGAATGAATATTCCAAATCTTGATTCGGCAAACCACTTCGGAACTTCTTTCTTACTGAGTGATGACCAGTCATCACTGTAAGGTCCCTGCTTGATTACTGAATTTATTCTCTTAATCTCAGATGCAAGATCCAAGAGATCATCACACGATTCGTCGTCAGTTTCTTCAGCAACTTCTTCCTCGGATGTTTTCTCATCGGAAGAGTCATCGCCTGTTTTCTTTTCCGAAGGTTCTTCGGATTCATCTTCTACGGAATCGGCAAGGTCGATGATATCGAGTCCCTCTTCTTCCTCAGACTTATCCTTCTTAAGATCATCTTCATCGGGATCTTTTCTGCGGGATAAAACAGCACCGGCAACGATCATGATCACTGCAAGAACCGCAATTCCTATTCCAAGAATGAGTCCGTTATCTGTCTTCTCCTCTACAGGTGCAGGCTCGGAAGCAGGTGCATCGGGAGTTGCGGTAACTTCGGGAGAAGGTGTAACCTCTTCGGGAATTATCTCGGGTTCGGGCTCGGGTTCTACGGGAACTTCATAGAGAGAAACGATCGTGATCATGTATTCGATCTTGGTAACACCTGCGAACAGATCATGCTCAACAGTTCCTGTTCCTGCTTCATCACATCCGCCGTAAAGTCTCCATGAGTTTTCTACGCCGCCAACAGCTTCCTGCCATGCCTTTGCGGTAAGAGTATCATCAAGTGCGATGATCGAGCCGTCTATGTTAAGTGCAACGATTACATCTACTTTACTGAATTCTTTTCCTTCTTCGGGAATTATCACGGGGGATATGAAGTATGCGTGACGAAGTGCCGAAGGAAGTGTAAGTGTAACGGTTATGGTATCTCCTGCCTTAGCTGTGGCAGTTACTTCTTCGATGTCTCCTGCATTTGATTCATTGCCTTCTCCGTAATAGATAAGGCCGTGATCTCCGCTTTCTGCCAAGTCTCCGTCAAAAGCGATGTAGACGGTTGCATCGCCTTCATACTCAGGACCAAGTTCATCAGCGGAATTAATGGTAATGGTATATTCGATGGTTGTTGCGCCTTTGAAAGCATTCGCGTCAACAAACTTCATAACACCTTCTTCGATACCGCCATAGAGACGCCATGCGGTCTTGTAACCTTCTTTGGCCGACTCCCATCCATCGGGAATCTCAGCGGTTTCGTCACGGGTTATCTCTACATCTTCTCCGTTAACTTTAAGAGAAACATCAGCTGTGACATTTGCGATTGCAATGTTGTCATACTGAGATACGACTACGGGTGCTATATCGTAAACGCCTGTTACTTCTTCGGGGAATGTAAGTGATACCGTTACGGTATCTCCAACCTTGGCACTTGCGGTGGTCGCGGTTATATCTCCGGTAACTTCTTTATCGGGACCGTTAAATAAAAATCCTCTGTCTCCTGCCGCAGCTCCCGATCCGGTAAAAGAAATAAAGACGGTAAGATCTTCTTCATAGGGTTCCGCTGCCTTTGCGGGCATAGGCGGAATCATCAAAAAAGCCGTCAAAAGAGCAAGTAAAGCTGCTCCTGTTTTACGAAACATGTATTTCATAATAAAACATCCTCATAAAAATACCCCCGGGAGAATGCACCATGCACTCTCCCACGGGTTTATTTATCAGACTATTAAAGTCTTTCGAAAACCACCTTCTGAGCTGCTGCGCCCATAACGGCTTCGATCATGTTGTCTCCGTCCTTAAGCTTGGATACGGGAATGACAGCAGAATCAAGCTTCTCACCGTTAACAACGATGTAAGCAATACCCTTGCATACGTGCTCGGGATTCTTAACTTCGATGTGAAGATTCTTTCCTCTGAATACTCTGTCAACGCTGTATCCGTCCCAGGTGTCGGGGATACAAGGATCGATAAGCATTCCGTCGTACTGAGGTCTGATTCCGAGAACATACTGGGTGAGTGAATAATATGTCCATGCAACCGCACCGGAAAGCCATGAAGTACGGCAGTTACCGGGTCTGGGTGACTCATCGGAATAAGTGGTCTGGCCCTGTACATAAGGCTCTGACTGACGGATCTCAGCTTTGTCATTGTATGTTGCAGGAAGTGCAGCCTTTAAGTACTTATATGCTCTGTTTCCGTTGCCGGCAACAGTCTCTGCCATAACGCCCCAACCCTGTGTATGGTTGAAGATACCGCCGTTCTCCTTAATACCGGTAGGGAATACTACGCAGCCCATAACGGTCTGAGGAGTGTATACGATAGCGGGTGCGCAGAGCTTAAGTCCGTAGGGTGAGAAGAGCTGGTCATCAACTGCATCGAGGCAGAGCTTCTCCTGATCGTCCTTGCATGCGCCGGACATAACAGCCCATACCTGGGTATTGAGATATACCTTACCTTCGTCATACTTATCGGTTCCGTAAACGGTTCCGTCTTCGCCGACAGCCCAGATCCACCACTTGCCGTCCCATGCCTTCTTCTGAATTGCTTCATCGAGGATATCTCTCTGCTTAAGAGCCCATGCTGCCTCGTCTTCTTTTCCGAGGAGCTTGGAGATATCAGCATAAGTGGTAAGACCGAGTCTTAACTGGAAGGTAACCATTACGCTCTCGCCGTGGTAACCGGTCTGGAGACAGTCGTTCCAGTCAGCTGCAAGTCCTGAAGGAAGTCCGTCCGCACCGCTTCTTTCGATGTTGAAAAGAAGGGCTTTCTTGAGGTGTCCGTAAACGGTATCCTCGCCGTGATCTGCGTAAGGAACTACTTCGTTATAGAAGTCGAGATCGCCGGTTTCTGCAACGTATGCGGGGATAGCATTGAAGAACCACTGGCAGTCATCGGATCTGAATTCTTTTTCCTCGGGGCACTGCATGTGTCCGGGATTATGGCCGAGCTTGATGAGAGGCATTGCGCCGCCACAGAAGGTCTGTCCGGTGAGCATTTGAATAAGACGCTTCTTTGAAAGCTCGGGGATTGCTGCGTTTACGCCGAGAGTATCCTGAACGGAATCACGGAATCCGAGTCCGTCTCTTTCTCCGTTGTAAACAAGGGATGCGGCTCTGGACCATGAGAATGTGATGAGGTTGTTGTAAAGTCCCCAGACATTCGCAGTATGGTTGATGTCCTCATCGGGAGTATTTGCCTTGAATGAGGTAAGCTTTGAGTGCCAGTCTTTCTTAAGCTTCTCAAACTCTTCGTCGAATCTTGCACATGAGCCGTACTCTTTAACGATCTTCTCTCCGACGGCATTGGCATTACCGATACCGAGAAGGATGAGAACTGTTTTCTTTTCACCCGGCTGAAGAACCATGTCGGACTGAACGGATCCGCAGGCGGTATCGCCGTAGCACCATGAATCGGAGCACTGACCCTCGATAACTGCCTTGGGCTCCTTGTAAGAACCGTAAGTTCCGAGGAACTTTTCTCTGGAAGTATCGAAGTGAGTCATGGGAGCTTCGCAGATTGCGAACCACTCCTGCTGTACAAGTCCGCCGAGCTCGTACTCGGGATGCTGCTTGTAGATGTTGTCATGGATTGAATAACCAAGGATGTTATCTGCCTTCTTATCAGCTTCCATAATGAAAAGTGAATACTGAAGGTTTACGAGATCCTGGGTGGTGTTCCACTGGCTTGCGAACTCGCAGTAAGTGAATGCTGACAGATTTCTGGGCTTGTCGGACTTGTTCTCAACATCAAGTCTCCAATACTCGAAGGTCTGTCCCAGGGGAACGAAATATGTAGCATCGGTGTGAATTCCGGAATAATCGGAACTGATGATGGTGTAAGCCGTGCCGTGACGACATACATTCTTATACTGATCGAGAGGCTTTCCAACAGGCTGCCATGAAGCTGACCAATAATCCTTGGAATCGTTATCTCTCAAATAGAAATATCTTCCGGGTTGATCCATGGGAATAGAGTTGAAACGCAGGCGCATAAATCTGCCCTGTGCTCCGGAACGATAGAATCCATAACCTCCCGCATTGTTTGTGATGATTGCACCGTATTCGGTGGTTCCGAGATAGTTGCTCCACGAAGTCGGTGTGTCAGGTCTGTCTACAACATACTCGTAGGCATCATCATCAAAATGTCCAAATTGCATAGTGTTTACCCCTTCCGATAGATTTTGTTTTTTACCCTATAAAAAAAGCGGGCATTACCTGAACAGTATAGCAAAACGGGCACTAAAAAAACAGTTAAGAAAATACGCTTTTCCCCCGTTTTACTTCGAAACGGGAAGCCTCTTCAACCTGACATCGAACCCCTCGCGCCGGCATCGGTGACTTCCCGTCCCTACTGTAAGTAATCCCTACACTTGTACAATAATTTTTAACCGAAAATAAAACAAACAAAATGTAACTCAAATATGATACTATAGTATTGTGCGAGGGGAATGGCACACATTTTAATGCAATGATTTTAAGTAAGAGGCTCAACCGATGAAAGACAGATCCACAGAAGAAAAAAGACACCACTCAAACGCACGTGTCCCCTACACTTGCTACAAGGGAGTGATCCCCGATTGGTTTCCCTCCGTACCTCTTCACTGGCACAGAGAATTTGAAATGGCATACATCTATGAAGGAAAGGGTGTTTTCAGGATTGAAGAACAGATAGTGCCCGTCGAGGCGGGCGATATAGTGATCATCAAACCCGGTGCACTTCATTCTACGGATAAGACAGACTGCAAAAAGTTCGATTATGATACTATCGTATTTGACGATTCTTTTCTCTTCGGCAATCATGCAGAGAGATGTTTTACCGATCTTCTGAATATTTTCGAAAGAGACGATTCTTATATCAATCTCCCTATTCATGCGGATAATCCCTGCTATGACGAGATCCGGGAAAATGCTCTTAAAGTCTTTGAAGGCGCCAGAATGTTTTCCGGAAGCGGCGACCTTAGAGTTAAGATATCCCTGCTTGAGATATTCAGACTGATCATCGAAAGCGGCATTATTGAAACCGGCTATAAATCCGAGATTTCATCCGATTCAATAAAACCCGCGGTCGATTACATAAGAGAAAATTACGGTGAACATATCACAGTGGATATGCTCGCGGATAAATGTCACTTAAGCAAGAGTTACTTCATGAACCTGTTTAAGAAGGTCACGGGAAATACTGTTATCGGATATCTGATGCAGGTAAGAGTCGATAATGCATGTAAGCTCCTTGCAAATGAGAACATGTCCGCATCGGAAGCTGCACTCAGCGTAGGATATACCAACATTTCCAACTTCAACAGACAGTTCAAACAATTAACGGGCTGTACGCCTAAAGAATATAAAAAGAGAAAGTAAGCATTTAGGGGGTAATTATGGATAAGGTTAAAATTGAGAATCTGAAAGCTGCAATGGAGCGTTCGGTTTCATGGGGAGAAACCGCAGGGTCACTTCTTCTTGTGATCAAAGACGGTAAAGAGGAATGTTATCTCGAAACCGGATATGCGGATATTCCGAATAAGAAGCCTTTAAAGAGAGATTCCCTCTTCAGGCTCTATTCGATGACTAAGCCGGTAACCGCAGTTGCGGCTATGATCCTTGTGGAAAGAGGACTGATAGACCTTACGGATCAAATTCAATACATCATCCCTTCTTTCAAAAACATGAAGGTTCTTGAAAACGGAAAAGCTTCGCGTGCCGAGAAGGATCTTAATCTGTTTGATATCTTCAACATGACAAGCGGACTCTCATATCCCGGACCTGACGGAGCAGCTTACGAAGCGGGACTTATTTTCGATGATATTATCAAGGGACTTTCAGAAATTCCCGGCGGTAAGATGACCACCATGGAATATGCTGACCGCACGGGTAAATGTCCTCTTCTCTTCCAGCCGGGATCTCACTGGGCATACGGAACGGGTGCGGATATCATGGGCGCCGTTATAGAGAAAGTTTCGGGAATGCCTTTCGGAGAATTCCTGAAAAAAGAAATCTTTGAGCCTCTCGGAATGAATGATACAGACTTTTATGTACCTGCTGAAAAAACAGACAGACTTGCCAAGGTTTATGAGACAGTTCCGGGTTCTGAGATGGTTGAATACACCGGAGAAAATCTCGGAATAGAAAATCCTCCTGTTCATAAACCCGCATTTGAATCGGGCGGTGCGGGACTTATCTCCTGTATTGATGATTATGCAAAGTTTGTAACCATGCTGATTAATGGTGGGGAATATAACGGAGTAAGAATACTTAGTGATAATTCCGTGAAGTTCCTGACATCGGGTGCTCTAACTCCCGAGCAGCAGAAGGATTTCAACTGGGACGGAGTGCAGGGATTTTCATATTCGCATTTCCTCAGGATCATGAACGAACCCGAGAAGGCAGTCACCATCTCGAGAAAAGGTGAGTACGGATGGGACGGATGGCTCGGATGCTACATGGCAAACATCCCATCGGATAACATGTCAATCCTGATCATGACACAGAAGAAAGATTCCGGAACTTTCGGATTAACCAGAAGGATCAGAAATATAATACTTGCATAAAAAGAAAATGTGACACGGGATCTGACCCGTGTCACATTTATTATACGTTTTTAAGATCAATGCCCAGCATGTTACCGATAAGGTCATATAGCTCAGCGGTAACTTCGATGGTAGAGATACTCTCTCCCGTAAGTCCGAAGACTGCGAAGAGTACGGATGAAGCTCGTGCTCTGGTGTTAACTATTCTGAGTACACCTTCTTCGTTGCCTCTTTCGAGAAGTGCTTCGAATGCATCGAGAAGTTTGTAGTAAGTTCCGATACGAACACAGTCAAGCTGATACCTCATTGCTTCATCTCCGAAGCATCTGTCGGTATCTTCTTTATCTTCCTTGAACTGTCTCATACAGAAATATACGAAGGTCTTAAGGATCTCCTGAACGGACTGATCCTTGTTAACCATAAGAGCAATGAGAAGGTCTGCCGATTTCTGGGCTCTTCTGTCCAGAACGCATTTGAAGAGGTTTTCTTTGGAATCAAAATAATGAAGAACGGTTCCCCTTACAACCGAAGCTTCATGAGCTATATCATCAAGATTAACTCCGTAATAACCCCTCTTAAGAAACAGTTCCTCGGCTATATCAAGGATCTGTTTTTTTCGTTCCTCGGTATTATTCATTCTTTTTGCCATGGAATCACCCCTTTTTATATAGACCGGAGGACCCGGTCAGTACCCACTGTAATTAAGTATATTCCTATTATTGACGATTAGTCAAACTCCTCTCGTTTCCAAACGGTTTCCAATTCTTAAAATTCCGTTATTTTCCGCATGAATACTATGACATAAGGCATTTGGGGTGGTAAAATATAGGCACTTACGGAGGTAATAACTTTGCGCAAATATATTAAGAAAATTGCAGTTTTGGCATCGGCCGGCTGTCTTCTTTTATCAGGATGCTCCCATACATATCTGGGGCTTCCCGGCATTCTGTATGATATTGCCGAGGAAGAAGCTGATAACGATCACGAACCCGTGGACATCTGGACATGGCCCGATACGGATGACCACGATGAGAGCTATGACTGGGATGATGATGACGATTGGGACGATGACGAAGACTCTGACGATGATGACGAATCAGAAGCCGAGCTTGGTTCAGTCACTATCTTCATATACATGAACGGTTCAAATCTCGAGACAGATGCAGGCTTTGCTACGGCAGACATTGTCGAGATGCTTGATGCGGGTTATTCAGAGGATGTCAATATTCTCATACAGACCATGGGAACCAAGGACTGGTCTGCGAAACTCGGTATCGAATCAGACAGATCCCAGACTTACAAGGTAGGTCCCGACGGACTCGAACTTGTTCGTGATGATCTCGGACAGCTTGATTGCACCAGACCTGAAACACTCAGAGATTTTATCAGATACGGTGCAAAGGAATATCCGGCATCCAGAAATATCCTCTTATTCTGGGATCACGGCGGAGGACCCGCTTACGGTTTCGGTTGGGACGAATTCCAGGATGACTGGGAGAACTTAGGTGTCGATGAAATGGTCAAGGCACTTAACGGATGCGACGTACACTTTGATTTTATCGGAATGGACTGCTGCATCATGTCATGCCTTGAGGTCGCATATCCTCTCAGAGAATATTGCGATTATATGATCCTTTCCGAGGATTTTGAGAGCTGTCTCGGATGGTATTACACCGGATGGCTGGAAGCTCTTTACGAAGATACTTCCATATCAACTTACGATCTGGGCAAGATCATAATCGATGATATGGTAAGCAAAAACGAGAATGACAGATTTAAGGGCGACAGATCGATCCTTGCACTCATAGACGAAAGCAGGATTGAGAAATTATGGGATGTTTGGACCGAGTTTGCTTATGAGAACGAAGATGAACTCCTAAGTACGAATTTCAGCCAGAGCATGGAAGAGACCGGAAAAGGCGAAGGCTTTACTTCCAGATTCGGAAGAAGCAGTGACGGCAAGCTCTTCGATTATGTATTTGAAGAAGTATACGAATATCTCGAAGAAGAATACGGTCTGGATGAAAACTATGACGATGAAGACGTTTACATCTCGGATTATTGCATTACCGACCTGATGGGAATTGCACACATCATCGATTCCGATAAGTCAGAGAAGCTCGCTCATGCCGTAGACCGAGCAATTCTGTATGTAAGCGCAACCTCCGATAATCTGAGCCTTACCGGTATATCAGTTACTCTTCCTTACAATGACAAGTATCTGTATGAAGACCTTATCACTGTACTTGAAAATTGTGATATAGATGAAGAATACTTGGAATGGCTTGAGCAGTTCGTAGACGCAGAGGGTGAACGCACCACATTTGACTGGGATGAATGGGGTACGGATATTTGGAATGAATGGGGTGATTATCAAAGCTCTGATGACTACGACGACGATGATTATTCCGATTTTTGGAACGAATGGGATGATGATTACGAAGGCTCGGGATGGTTTGATATTTGGGGTACCTGGGGCAATTACTGATACGTTAATATTTTTATCAAAATTGATGAAAGGAATATATTTACGATGAAGAATTATTTTGATCTGACAGGACAGGTTGCCATCGTTACCGGTTGTTCTACCGGATTAGGTGTTCAGATGGCAAAGGCACTTGCTAATCAGGGATGTAACATTGCCGCTCTCGCGCGCCGTAAAGAAATGATCGATAAGGTTGCTGCCGATATCGAAAAAGAATACGGTGTAAAAGCCATCGGCGTTCAGTGTGACATCACCGACACCGCAAGAGTTGAAGAAGCAGTTGATGAAATATATAAGACTTTCGGAAGAATCGACATTCTCATCAACAATGCAGGAACAGGCGCTGTTGCTCCCGCTGAGGAGATCACCGACGAACAATTCCAGGGTGAGATGAACGTCGATCTCTTCGGAACATTCAAGGTTGCCCGTGCAGTTGCAAAGAAAGCAATGATCCCCGCAGGATACGGCCGTGTCATCAATATCGCATCCATGTATGGTCTTGTAGGAAACAAGGTTGCAGGAAGTGCTCCTTACCACGCTGCAAAAGGCGGAGTTGTAAACCTTACCAGAGCTCTTGCTTCAGAGTGGGGTATCAAGGGAATCACGGTAAATGCCATCTGTCCCGGATACTTCTACACCGACCTTACCACCGACACTCTCAATTCCGATTTCTTCCAGGCTAATGCCAAAACTATGATCCCTCTTGAGAGATACGGCAAAGAAGGCGAGCTTGACTCAGCAGCAATCTTCCTTGCTTCTCCCGCAAGCTCATATGTTACCGGTGTTATGATCCCCGTAGACGGCGGATACACCTGCATGTAATTCATTCTAAATACGCAAATGGAGCTGCCTTTAAGGCAGCTCCATTTTAGTTATATGATCATTTCTTACCGAACATTTTCTTGAAAACCCACTTAATTCCAAAGAAGGGATTTTTCATGGCGTGGCGGACTTTATCAATGTACGCCTGCTGCTCTTTAACTATTCTCTCAAGCTCTTCGATCCTTGAATTCTCATCCGCTTTATCCTTAAGAAGTTCCTCTACTCTTTCAAACTTCTTGCCGTACTTGGTGAGAGTATGTCTGCCGAGCCCGCCGCCGGTAACGAGTGCCTGAAACTTATCTTCCATCTCATCGAATGCATCGACCAGAAGTGTATCAATTCCGAGGAATACCGCAAACTCCTGTCTCGTCTTTATCTTAGTCGAGATATTGGCATAACTTTCAAAGATGCATCTTGCAACTCTGTATCTTATAAAATCCTTTGGAACAGGGAAATCAAAGAACCACTCATAATCGATACATACAAGTCCGTCCTGTGTCCTGATAAAGTTACCGAAGATCATATCCGCATTTGCGGCTTTAAGTCCGGGAAGATCTTTGGGAAGATTGATATCCCCGAATACTTCTTTAAACCTATCGGTTATCTCAAATGAACACTCGTAAGAATCCGAGATATCATCCATTAGCATATCGAGATGCTTGTTGATATCCTTACCGATCTCATCAAGCTCTGCGCTTGAATAATCGATACACTCAGAATCAAGTGAATTACCGTTTATGAAATCAAAATACAGATCATCTCCGCGTCTTGTTACATCAGCAATCTTTATGGTCTTATAGAAATCTTTGGCAAGATCTTTGTTACGTGCGATGGCATCTATATGAGGAATCGCTTCCTTGCACGCAGGTGTCTTAACCGCATAGAGCTTACCGCCTTCTGCGATCATCTTGGTATCTACTCTATAAGGCTTATCGCGAAGGGTATTGAACTTCGCATATACACATCCGAAGTCCTCGGATTCCTTACCGTTATATGCGGTAATAAGGAATGAGTTTGCAAAGTCGGGGAACATTCCATCTGCGCAAACCTGATCCGTTACCTTAACCTCGTCAAAGGAATCATATCTGTCTCTGTCGTAATTAGGTGATCTGTAAGTAATATCACCGGGTGCGGGAAGTCTTAAGTCCGAATAGATCTCCATGGGGAGCTTGTAATCGGGAACGGGATATCTGAATTCAAGTCCGGTAAATCCCGCTTTCTTAAGCATCGCATTAAGAGCATAGCCCGAGAATGTTCTTACTCTCTCAACACCGTGGTATCCTTCAATTCCGTCGTAGGGCTTTCCTGTATGATCTTCGGAAGCTCCCGCAAAATACTTCATACCGTATTTATTCTCGATGGCTATATAGAGCTTTCCGCCCTCTTTAAGAAGCGATCTGCACTTCTTAAGCATATCGACAAAAGGATCATCAGAAGAAATGTAATAGATCGAATACTCAAATACTCCGATGAGAGTTATGACATCGTATTTTTCGGTAAACTTCACATCCTCGAAATTACCTACCATGATGCGAAGATTATCATATGCCTGATTTCTGTACGCGTTGATAGTAGAACGCTTCTTGGACAGATCTACAGCGGTTACGCTTCCGTATTTCTCACAGAGCACTCCCGATACCGCACCGCATCCGGAACCTATCTCAAGCACCGATGCGTTCTTATCGAGGTCAGCCCAGGAGAGAATATTCTTCCTGATATCGGATAAGTGATAAAGCTCTGCCCAGTCATCGCCCGCAGCAAGTCTTCCTCCGATATCCTCTCCGCTCTTTACAATATCAAGCAGCCTGTCCTCAACGGATTCTCCGTCCGAATAGGCATCACTTCCCTTGTAAAAGGTAAGATCAAGTATTACATTTCCGATTTTTTCTTCGTTCATCTTATGAGTTCTTTCCCTGTATCTGCTTTACCGATATTTGTCCATAGACTCAATTTGTATCTGCCCTCTTCGATCAGCTCGTGATCAAACTGTGCGATGAATCCGCAGAACTCGGTATTGGGGATACGTTTTATTTTATATGCATCGGGTCTGTACCAGCTCTGAAGCTCAGCCACATAGTGATGCTTATCATCGTATATGACCATCTTACGATCGGTCTTGTGATTCATGTTATATCCGGGAGCATAGCCCCATCCGAAGATATGAACATATTTGAATGCATCTATCTCATCAAATGCCATCGAATAATCATCAATGACCTTCGCATTCTCCCATGCCTTAACCTCTGCAGGCGTCATCTCTCTGACCTTAGTCTTAACCTTATACATCCATCTGGTGTAATCAGGACCTGTTCCCGCATATCTCATCGCAAGGTTAATATTGTAATAAGGATGAGGAGAATCTTTAAGTGCATGCTTTGAATAAAGACGCGCATGCTCTTTGATAAGTCTTCTGTATTTCGTCTCGTTTACTTCATCGGTTCCGCGGCTTACGGACTCTTTATGTATAAGACGTATATCACCTCTTACGCAGTTTACGTATCCTGCATTTATAAGGTCATAGCAAAGAGCAACATCGTTATAGCAAACAGACATCTCTTCATCAAATCCGCCGACCTCGTCGAACTTACGCTTGTCCACCGCAAGGCATGCAGCGGTTACACCGTTAACATCATTCGGGAATATCGCATCGGGGCACCCTTCATCTCCGGGATGATAACCCTGATAGATATGGTTTGGTCCGTCAACGCAATCCTTGGTTCCGCAGTGCTGTATCATATTTCCCTCGGGATACAGCAGCATACATCCTACAGCTCCGGCATAAGGAACTCTTGCCTGTCCCGCCATACTGCCGAGCCACCGGGCTTCAGTTATCTTAATATCATCATTTAGAAATACCAGCACATCTCCCTTTGCATTCTTAGCACCGAGATTACACATATATGAGAAATTAAAATCCTTCTTCTCATAGATGTACTTTGCTCCGTACTTACTACAAAGCTCTTCATAGATGCGCTTGTTCTCATCCGAGCTTCCGTTATCTACAAGTATGATCTCGTAGTTTCTGTAAAGCGTAACCTCATCCAGAGAAGTCAGACAATCCGTCAGATACCCGGGATTGTCCTTGGACGGAATTATAATACTGACAAGTCCGTCAGTTTCGTGATCTATTATGCATCTGTCTTCAAGTACGCTTACGCTTCCTTTAAGTCCGCGCCTTTCAAGCGCTCTCTTAACCGCTTCAGTATCTACCGGAAGCTTTTCATGATCACGTGTCCTGTGGAAAAGAATACGGTCAACATGCTCTACACTCTCCCTCTCGCTTATCCTGAGAAAGAGATCATAATAAGGATCTGCGGTCTCTATAAGTCCTCCGGCTTCCTCATATGCCTTCTTAGATACAACTACGAATCCGCCATAGTAATTGACTGACATAAGAAGATCGGGGGCATAATCGGGCTTAAACCACAGCTTATCCCTTATGCCTTCTTCATCCATGAAGTCCTCATCGGAATAGATAAGACCCGGCTTTTTGCCCGAGCGGATTATTTTTCCGCACTCATATAAAGCCCTCTTTGCAAGGACTATTCCGCTTTGAACAAATGCAATATATTCACTTTCGGATTTTCTGATAAGGGAATCTGCCTCGGAGATATTATCGCCGCAGGAGTTTATGGATTCGATACGTGCACATGCCAGATTTTCAAGTGACATGAGCGTATTTTTAAGACCTGCCTCACCGCCCGTTACAATAACGGATACGGAAGGCTTTTTGCCGAAGTAGAAAGGCTTCTCGTATTCACTGTCCAGAAGCTTTACATACAGGTCCGGGGTATTGGTATAGTACTTGCAAAGGTGCCACAGATCATATGCTCCCACATGGCCTGTGTGAACATAATTGTACTGAGCCTCCTTTGGCAAACGCGACCATATATAGTCAGTGACTTTTTTCTTAGGATTAAACTTCGACATACATGGTTATTTTATCATATACGCATTGATTCTTATATATTTGAAATAAAAAAGAGGAGCCTGCACAAGGCAGGCTCCTGTATTTTGGAAAGCTGAAGGGATTATCCCTCAATGGCAATGTACTTATTCTCTGTTCTGTCGGGAAGAGCTTCCTTCTTGGGCACGGTAAGTTTAAGGATACCACCCTTGAACTCGCCCTTGATGTCGCTCTGAACAATTCCGTCACCTACATAGAACTGTCTCATGCAGCTGCCTGCATAACGCTCTCTGTGGATCCATTTACCATCTTTTTCTTCCTCGTCCTTATCAAGGCCCTTGGAAGCCTGTATGGTCAGATAACCGTTTTCAAGTGATACCTGAATATCATCCTTGGAGAATCCGGGAAGGTCGATGTGAAGCTCGTACTCTTTATCCTTTTCCTTGATATCGGTCTTCATCAGGTTGCCGGCATGACGTCCGTAAAGCTTCTTCTCGCATTTCTTCATGTCTCTGTCATTCCATACAGGGATATCAAAAAGGTCATCGAATAAGTCGTTGTTGTAAATGCTGGGAAACATCATCATAAGTCATTCCTCCTTCTATGAGAGAGTATTCTGATGTGCCGTTATGGTCACCTTTGAATCATCTGAATACTCTTTGTTCCTTTGTTCTAGATGCAATATAACACGTATTGTTAGCACTGTCAACAGGTGAGTGCTAATTATTTTCTAAAATAATTATTAACATCAAAAAATGCACCAATACCGCGGTTTTCACGGCATCGGTGCATTATCGCATTACAGCCCTTCCTGTGGGGCAAAGCCTTGACCTTATCTTCTTCTCATCCAGATTTATGCCTATTATGACGCATTGGCATTCATCATCGGGTGAACCTGTTATTGCATACATTCGGTCCGCAAGTAGGACGCTCTTTTTCAATCCAGCCTACTTCGCCGATCTTCAGCATTGCAAAACCTTTCATGACTAATCTCCTTTGTTTGATATTTTTTTATCAAAGTTAATAAGTTAATTATAGCCATAAAAAGGTCCGCTGTCATTCAATTTTTGTAAAAATTGCAAGATTTTTATACGAGTTTAGCATTTCTTAACGTGCAATATGTATAACCGCCATCCTGATAAGTATCAAATTCGCCGATAACAGTTATATCGTCACCGTATTCCGGATAATCCTCCGGAAAAGAATACGTATCGTCGAGTTCGAACTCTATACCCTGGGAACAGCACTGTGTTGCATCCTGTATGATGCATGCACAGTAAAACTCGGTGCTCTGGGTCAGATCGGTGCATGCGTACATGCCTGTCATCTTAATGGTTTTACCGATGTAGCTGTAAGGATCGACCATCAAATTATAGACCTGTGAATAGACCATTGTGCTCGATAATACCGTAAGATCGATGTCAACTCCTTCGGTCTGCAACACTGATTCATCAAGTGTGAGGGGATCGGGCTCAGGCGCACCTTCATCAACACCGCTCTGTCGGCCTGTTGTATTCTCAGAACCGGAAAGTCCGGGTACTTCGCTTAAGTCATCCTGCGACTCATACGCTTCCTGTGCCTGAGCATCAGCCTCTGCCATTCTCTGTGCAAGAACATCTTCAACTGCTGATGAAGAACTTGATGTAAGGTCATGAGATTCATTTCCTGCCGCACCGCCACACCCCGTCATTATAAGAAGTGAAGCAAGTATGATTGCTGAGAATTTCTTCATTATCTGCCTCCCTTTAAAGTACCTATAAGCGAGCAGATACCAAATGCAACAATATCCGTTGCAACTATCGTGGATCCTACGGGAGTTCCCGCAAGCATTGAGATTATGATGCCTAAGAAAGCACACACAACCGAAAATATCGCAGAAAAAACCGTAACACTTTTGAATGTTTTGAATATTCTCATGGATGAAAGTGCAGGGAAGATAACAAGTGCAGAGATAAGGAGCGATCCCACAAGGTTCATCGCAAGCACGATGATCACTGCTATGACTACCGCGATAAGAAGATTATATGCATCGGCCTTCGTTCCTACACTTCTTGCAAAGGTTTCATCGAAAGTAACCGCAAATATCTTGTTATAGAAAAGAACAAATACTACAACGACGATAAATGACAAGATTGCACAGATAATAACTTCTCTTGAAGTAAGCGTAAGGATCGACGTAGATCCGAAAAGAGTACTGCACACATCGCCGGACAGATTCGATGAAGTGGAGAATTTATTCATGATGAGATATCCGAAAGCAAGCGCACCGACGGATATCATAGCAATCGCAGCATCACCCTTGATCTTCGCATTCTGTCCTGTTTTCAAGAGAAGTACGGCAGCAAGGATCGTTCCCGGTAAAACAATGATCATGTTGTTGGAAAGGTTTAAAACGGCGGCAACGGACATTACGCCGAATGCAACATGGCTGAGTCCGTCACCTATGAATGAATATCTCTTAAGTACGAGCGTAACGCCAAGCAGTGATGAGCATAATGCGATCATCACACCTACCATTACGCAATAGCGTACAAAAGGATATGCAAAATATAAACTTAATTTATCCATCATCTGTTCACCGTCCGATGCGTCAAACAAGCTTTCCGACATGAGGATCTTTGGACTGCATCATCATAAAGATCTTGCCGGCTTTGCTCTGTAAATATTCACTCTTCGACCCGAAAAAGATCGTATTTCCTATATGAAGAATATGATCCGCATATTCAACCGCGGACTTGATATCATGTGAGATCATTACGATCGTGATGCCTTCTTTATTAAGCCCCGCAACAAGTTCATACATCTCTGCGGTAACTTTCGGATCAAGTCCGGATACAGGCTCATCGAGGATCAGCATCTTCTGTGTAGCACATAACGCTCTTGCAAGAAGGACTCTCTGCTGCTGTCCTCCGGAAAGCTCACGGTAACACTTGTCAGCCAGATTCGTGATACTCATCTTCTCCATATTGTCCGCAGCGAGTTTTTTCTCGGCACCTGTATAGAAAGGCCTGAGCCCCATTCGGCTCTGGCATCCGGATAAAACTATCTCTTTAACGGATGCGGGAAAATCCCTCTGTACGATCGTATGCTGGGGAAGGTATCCGATCTCATTAGCCATAAGTCCGTCTCCGAATTTTACTTCACCGGCAACAGGCTTTATGAGTCTTACAAGTGTTTTGACAAGCGTAGATTTACCGGAACCGTTCTCTCCGACAATGCACAAATAATCACCCGAATTTACTTTGAAATTCAGATGCTCCGCAACTGTCTGACCGCCGTATCCGACCGACAGATCTTTTGCCGTTATCAGTGCCATGTCATTTCCTCCGAAAAATCACTTATCAATACATTCGTCACACATTCCGTAGAATACTGTTCTAAGCGGATCAAGCTTAAATTTGTGCTCGGAATAAAGATGCTTTCCGATCTCTTCAAGTTCTTCACACTTAAGATGAATGAGCTTTCCGCACTTTTCACATTTGCAGTGAAAACATGTCTCGTTCTTTTTGTGTACGCTCATTCCGACATACTCAAAGCACGCGCTGCTTCCGCTTTCGAGAATATACTTATTAAGTATCCCCTCATCAACGAATTTCTCAAGCTGGCGGTACACGGTGGACTGACCGATGGTCACGCCCTGGGCTCTGAAATGGTCATATACATCCGCCGCGGTTATATGAACTCCCGGTCTGGATTCAAGAAAAGACAACATTATTTCACGCTGTTTGGTCTTGTAATTAGAGCCTGAAGACATAATATCCCTCCCGTTTGGAATTCGATAACCGTTATCATTTTTACCATTATGATTACATAATGTCAAGATTTGATAACGGTTTTCATTTTCTTTTTATTTGTTTGATGCTTGCATTGTGAAGAGCTATGACAGAAATTGCCATAACGATACACGCCACTGCCATTTCGGCGTAGCATTTGATATAGAGATTACCGTGTCTCTGGACATAGTATTCCATATAACCGGTAAGAGACAAACCGAGTAAAAATGCAAGGATAAGAAGCAAATTGCCTGCCTTGAATCTGTGACCCGCGATAAGCTTACCCGTGCAGATGATGACCGTAATAAGGAGGAACACTCCCGCTACGATCTGCATGAGGCTGACAAAGCCGTTTGATCTGAGGAAAGAAGCGTCATATCTTGCACTGTCCAAAAGCGCCATGGCGCAAAAATACATAACGTAGGTTCTGAGTGCTGACCTTACTTTGATGCAGCCTGCGACGGCAATGCCGGTAATAATTGCAAGAACCATAAACTTCCAGAAAAAGACTGCGGTTCTGTATTCCGATGTTCCGGCGGAAGTAAGCGAAGGATAGCTGAAGGGAAGTCTCTGATATTTAGGATTATCTATAACAGCCTTTCCTCTGTCGCATTCATTAAACATAGCTGTAAGAGAAACCAGTGTCATAAACAGCATGATTCCCGCCGATGTTGCGGACAGGATCTTTGCTTTGTATTTTTCGCCGGCAATGCATGCAGAAATGTATGAAGCAATAAACGCACCGATAACAATACCTGCTTCATGGAAACTTCCTTCCATTGAAGAAAATGCGGCATAGAGTGATTCATAGCTTTCATAATGTGAATACCAGTGTATGAATCTTCCCAGATATAATGCAAAAACCGCAGATAAAATTATGTATAGGAAAAGAGAAAACTTTATCCTGAACCTTGCCACTTCTCCGTCTTCTCTGACCGGACACAAAGAAAGCGTCATCATCACCGATGCAATGAATGCAGTGACCATGATGAGCATACCGTATCCTATCTGAACATTTCCCGCATATACCGCAGTTACCGTCTGAGTGTTCATTGTTCATCCTCCGGTACCGCTGTCGCAAAATAGATAATATCGCTGACTGTTCTTTCAACGCCCCAGTCAACATAGCTGTAGGGGCTGTCCCTCCAGATGATCTCCGCAGTCTGTCCGCCGTCCAACGTGTAGGCATTGTAGCAATGCTTTAAGAGCATGATGTCCTGCGCGCCTTTAAGAGGGCAACACTCTCTGTAAGGATACACATGCCCTATGGTCATCATAAGATAGTGTCCCTCTCCTACCTGACCTATGGCTGAGCGTGAGTAGCTCTGCATGGTTTCACCGATACGGTAATTTAAGTTTTCTTTGGGCACACCGTTATCGATCAGTACGGGACCGAATGATACGGAGAACAGGATATCGTTGTCGTCAACAAACTGCTGCGCTTCTTCTTTGGTAGTAAGTTCACCCGCATAGGAAAAGATCATGTTTCCCTGTGTATCAAAGAAGCATGTATCAAGATATGTTCCTTCGCATCTGCAAACGGTGCGGTCATAAACGGTAAGACCTATGGATCTGAACTTATAGAAATCTCCGTTCATGGCAACAACGGCATTTGCCTGGGAAGCAAGCTGTGATGCGTACATCTGGACACCGTATCCGTATGTATCTCCCGCAATCTTGCGTCTGAGCTGACTGGGATCTGCGATGAATACTTCCGCAAAGTTGCAGTAACAATTATTGCAGAATTCTTTCCATACAATCGCAAACATGGATTCATCTGCATAGTAGTAAATATGCTGACCCGGTGCGAATGTAACATTGGGATCAAAAACAAGCTGCTCATCTCCAATGAGCCTTTCGCTTCCTGCGGTAGCTTCAGCAATCATGAAAGGATCGGTAAGTTCATGGAATTTATCATCCGCCGGAACATAACCGCAAAGCGCATCCTCGGGGATTGAATAAAGCTTGGGGATATATACGAGATCTGCCAGGATTGTAGATTTGGTGTTATTGGCATAGAGCGCAACTTTATCCGAAAGAATCTCTGCGGATGTGGGATTTGCGCACACTCCTCCACCGAGTACGGTTAGGAGTTCATCCGTGGGAAGGATGGTCCATTTGCCGTTTTTAAATTCAAGAGTGATCAGAAGATCTGCGCATGCTTTCTCCGACGCTCCGGTAAGAACCGCTTCGGACGCATTCTTGTAAGCTTCTTCAACGACCCACTCCTGATATGAATCATCATCTTTATAAACTTCTCTTACTGCATGGCTTTGGATTATTCCGTCAAGCTCTGTATCAAAGAGTTCGTCAACTCGCGCAGATGCTGCATTAAGATCCGAATAATATATTCTTACGGGAACAGAGGCAACAAGGTCTGTTACGCTCATATCGCCGAGATACTCATATGAATAACCTGATTTTAAATAGTCAAAATAAAGGGTTGCGGTGGGCTCGGAATAAAGTCCCGAAGCCTGTGCCTGAATGCCCGTTACGGACGCACTTCCGTACAAAGCATCGTACGCATCATTGATCCTGCCTTCTGAGAGCGCATTAAGAAAAGCCCCGGCTTCCTCTGCAGGATTTCCGCTTGGGTGAGCATAGAGCATATTTACATAGGGATAAAAGATACAGATAAGTATTATGAGAGCTGCGGACAAAATACCGAGAACTCCGGTAAGGAAGCGTGTTTTCTTTTTAACCGCAAGAACAATTGTCAGCAGGATCGATGCAAGAACCAAAACTACCAATATATACAAAAACCGGATGCGCCACGCAGGTAGTGTGGGCAGCGCATCAAACATTCTAAGAAAACTTTCTCTAACGATCTTAAACGGCATAAACGGTAATTCTCTCCCCTTAATTACCTATCCATTATACAGTATCGGACGGGCATTTGCGAAAATTAATAAAGTGTTCGGTTGCACAATCCCCCGCAGGATTATAAAATCCATATACAAACATACGTTCGGAGAGGGCTATGAGTAAAGTATTTGTGGAAGTGACTGCAAAATTTGATAAAGACGGTAAAATAGAACCCTTGCAGGTATCCTGGACGGACGGCACCAGATATCCCGTGGACAAGGTTGTGAGTGTATGCCGCGCAGTCTCCACGGGCGGAGGCGGTGTGGGGCTCAGGTATACATGCAGGATATGCGGAAAGAGCGCCTTCGTATTCTATTCCGAGCGCGACCACAGATGGTTTGTGGAGGGCAAGGAGGGACGACGGTCCGATTGGGTTTATACCGTAATATAAAACACCCCGTAGATTTACGGGGTGATATTATTCTATAACCATCGAAGCGCAGTTGATGTCTTCGAGAAGATTGTATTTCTTACCTGTCTTGAATCCGATGACAATGGGTCGCATGGGATAGCCGGGATTATTGGCAACGACCTTACCCATCTCACCGTTTGAGAGCTGTACATAAGAATCAACCGGGAAGATGATGACTGAATCCATGAAGCTTGAGATTGCTTTGGTATCGAGCTCTGTGGACATACCGAATATCATCTCGAGTGCTTCTCTCTTGGGGAAGCCTTTCTTATAAGGACGCTCTGTAACGAGTGCATCGTAAATATCGGCTACGGCAAGGATCTTGGCAAATTTGCTGATCGCATCTCCGGTAACGCCCAGAGGATATCCTCTTCCGTTAATCTTCTCGTGATGCTGGAGAACGCCTTTCATGATGTCCTCGTTGAACGCATTCTTTTCCTTCAGGATCTTGAATCCGAATAATGAGTGCTGCTTCATGAGAGCGAATTCATCATCATCGAGTTTGCCGGGCTTATTTAAGATTTCAAGAGGGATGTTTGATTTACCGAGATCGTGAAGAAGTCCCGATACACCGATGTCCCTGATTTCTTCCTGTGAGAGACCGTAATTTCTTCCGATGATCATACCCATTGTGGCTACGTCAACGGAATGTTTGAAAGTATATTCGTCACTGACCTTGATCAGGTTAATATCGACTGCAATGGCGTTGTTTGCTTCGATTGCTTTAACAAGTTCGCCGGTTACATTATTGGTAGCTTCGAGGAAATTCTCGGATTCAACGTTGTCGTAAAGGAACTGAACACCTTCGCCGACTCGTTTGATAACTTCTTTACTGAGTGAAACCTTGCTCTTATCCTCAACACGGCTCTTTTCGATTAGTTCTTTGGTATATGCGGGAAGCTGAGCCTCGAGGGAATGGATCTCATCGGGATCCGGCTCACCCTCGGACACGTAAATGCCGCCTATTGATTTCTTCTGAAGATACTCGATCTGGAAATCATCCAAATAAGCACCCTTCGCAATAAGTTCGCGACCGGTTTTATCAAGAATCGACTGATCGATCCTCATACCCGGCTGAAGAACTCTTGTACTTACAAACTTGCGTTTAATCATCCGGCCCCTCGCCATCCAAATACTCGTCGTAGATTTCAAAAAAACTGCAGGTTGTAATCTCAGGATCGTAATTAAGAGTTACTGTCTTCCAAAGTTCACTGTTTAAATTTCTGATAAGGCTTCCGACATATTCATCATATACGGATTCAAACGCTTCATCTCTGAGTCTGCGCGTTATAAGCACTTTGTTTTCATCCGTCTGTGTTCTGTCCAGCGGAAGGATACATTGCATCAGATACAATCCGTCCGCAGTGCCCACTATATCACTGACCTCTCCGCCGGCCAGGGAGAATGCTTCCTCCTCCACCGCGATATCCATGGTTCCTTTTCCGAATGAGATGACCGATTCACCGGCCTCGTTGTATCTCATCGCTTCGGTTTCAAAATCAAGACTTCCGTCAATGATTCCTTCCCTGATACCCTGGAGCGTCTTATATACTCTTTCATAATCACTGTCCATGTATGGAATCAGCGAGTCACCGTTTTTATATGCGGTGCGCATATAGATGATCCTGACTTTGACAAATCTTGCTTCATCATCGGAGATCTCGGGGGATATGTCCTTAATGATCTCATCATAAGCAACCTGAGCCATGGCCATCTCGTAGTACATGTTCTCAACGAGTTCCTCGGTTATTCCAAGCTCGTCGATCTCCGCCTGTGAAAGCGAAGAATAATAGTCCATTGCAGCTTCTCTTACTGCATTTAATGTAGCGGAATCAAGTGAAAGTCCTCTGTCTTCCGCCATCAGATACATGGTTTTGATCTGTGCAAGCTGAGCAAGTGCCGTGTTCTTAACGCTCTCCTCGAATGTAACACCATCCGATGTAACGTTTCTGATTTCCTCACCGAAGACATTCTCATAAGTCTTCTGGATATTGGTTATGTAGATCATCAGTTCCTGCAAGCTGCAGCTTTCACTGCCGACGATAAAAACCTCGTCCTTGTTGAAACCGGTGGTAAGCACGACCTGTGCCTTGCCACAGCCCGCTAAAAGGCAGATGGCAAGGAACGCACATAAGGCCGGCATTAATTTTTTCCGTAAAATATATCGAAACATAAATCCGGATCGGATCAAATCTTAATCTCGTGAACCCATCCTTCGGGAGCTTCTAAGCGACCCATCTGAATTCCGGTGAGGGTGTCGTAGAGCTTCTTGGTAACAGGTCCCATCTCTTCCATTCCGCTGGGGAAGCAGATCTCTTTGCCGTGATCGTTGATCTTGCCGACAGGAGAGATAACTGCTGCGGTTCCGCAAAGTCCGCACTCTGCCATATCCGCAACTTCCTCGAGAGTGATCTCTCTCTCCTCAGCTTCAAGTCCGAGATAATCTCTTGCAACCTGGATAAGGCTTCTTCTGGTGATTGAAGGAAGAATGCTGTTTGACTTGGGAGTAACAACCTTGCCGTCCTTGGTTACGAACAGGAAGTTTGCACCGCCGGTCTCCTCAACCTTGGTTCTGGTAGCGGCATCGAGGTACATATTCTCGGCGAATCCCTCTTCATGAGCGGTAACGATTGCGTGAAGGCTCATTGCATAGTTGAGACCTGCCTTGATGTTTCCGGTTCCGTGAGGTGCCGCACGGTCGAAATCGGATACCTTGATAACGATGGGCTTAGCGCCTCCCTTGAAGTAAGGTCCTACGGGAGTTACAAGGATTCTGAACTGATACTCGTCAGCGGGCTTAACGCCGATAACAGGGTTGGATCCGAACATGTAAGGTCTGACATAGAGAGTAGCACCGCTTCCGTAAGGAGGTACGAATGCTGCGTTTGCCTTAATGGTCTTCTCAACTGCTTCGATGAATCTTCCATCGGGAAGAGTAGGCATCTCGAGTCTTGCAGCAGACTGATTGAGACGCTCAGCGTTAAGGTCGGGGCGGAAAGTTACAATACGTCCGTCCTCGGTGGTATATGCTTTAAGTCCTTCAAATACGGTCTGTGCGTACTGAAGAACGCCTGCGCACTCGTTAAGCACGACCTTATCGTCTGTGGTAATCTCACCGTCATCCCACTTGCCGTCCTTAAAGTTAGAGACGTAGCGATAATCGGTTTTGATATAACCAAATCCTAAGTTTCCCCAATCAATATCTTTCTTTTCCATTCAGATCCGCCTTCTTTCTATAGAAATTTAAAAAAAACTTTAAAATATTTTAGCACAACGCGGTTTTTGGTACAATAATCTATGTATTTACTACTTTTGAGGGAAATTTGGAAATGAAAATCTGTAAGAAAATAAACCTTTCGCTGATATCAGCGTTTCTGATGCTGTCTATGGGCGCATGTTCGCAATCTCCTGCAGTGCCCGTCCAGACTACAAATACCACAAATACCGAAGAAACTGTATCACCTGTGGCTGAGCCGGAACCCGAACCCGAGCCTTCCCCCGAGGAAATCCTCCCCGTAACCGTCGAGATCTTGGGAAAAGAATACGAAGAAAGCACCACCTACCTTGATCTGTCCGATATGCATCCCGAAGATATCTCGGAAGTATCGGAGAAAATGGCTGAGCTTCCTGAACTTGCGGAAGTTAATCTGATGGTCGAAGGAAATGAACCGCTCCTCTCCCTTCCCGCGGTTTGCGTACTTAAAGAGGCTCACCCGAATGTTCATTTCATCTATGAATTCGACATGTATGAGCAGCACCTGACCACAGAAGATGCCGAAGTATGCTATGTGAAGGCTGAAATCGGAAATGAGGGCGAGGAAACCATACGCCAGGCTCTTACGGTACTTGATAAATGTGAATACTTCCTGCTTGATGATTGCGGAATAGATGATGAGATAATGGCAAAGATCCGTGAGGATTTCCCTAAGACCAAGGTTGTATGGAGAGTACATGTGGGCTGGAAATCAGCGCTTACGGACGATCAGGTCATCCGTATGACCCATGGGATCAATGACTCCATGACAGGACCTTTGAAATACTGCAACGAGGTCATCTATATGGATCTCGGCCACGATGCGGGCATTACCGATATTTCATTTATTGAAAACATGCCGGACCTTGAATGTCTTATTTTGTCGGATGCGCAGTTTACGGATCTGACTCCGCTTACAGGCTGCAGCAAGCTCACATGGCTTGAACTTGTAAGCTGCTATCATATACAGAACCTGCCAATTATCGCGGATATGGAATCGATCAAGTATCTCAACATCAGCTATACCCGCACAAGCGATATCAGCGGAATCATAGATATGAATCTTGACCGCTTCAGCTGCATCGGAAATCCTTTATCAAGAGATTCATTCGATGAATACGCAGAGGCACATCCCGATTGCATATGCGTTTACAGCGGTAATCCTTACGGATACGGATGGAGATACAACGACTACGGATACACCTTCTTCGATTATTACGCAAGAATGCGTGAAGTATTCAGATATACGGAAGGAAGCCCCGGCGGATTCAAGATGCCGGAGGAATAGTGACGGTTCCTGCATTCCTGGGGTCCTGCCGTGGCGCACGACTGTCTCGCTTTTCGGGATCAAGCGGCCATAGAACCTTGATAGTTTTACCTCATGCCGCAGACCACCGAAGTCTCGACAGCTCATGCATCCACGTCACCCCGCGGAATGCAGGAGCCTTCTCTTCTGTCATCAAAAAAGCCTGAAGCTATGCTTCAGGCTTTCTTTCTCTCATATGTTACGAAGTGATAAGTCAGATCAAATGATGTCATCTCATCGGATGTGTTAGTAATCTCCCACTCTTCATCGGCATCAAGATCATGGAAGTAAGTGTCTGCTTCAAATGCATGATCGATGCGGGTTACGATTGCTTTGTCGCAATAAGGAAGAAGCTGATCGTAGATGGTGCCTCCACCGATTACAAAAACTTCATCATCGATTTCTTTAACCATCTCAAGAAGTTCATCAACGCTGTGAGCTACCTTCGCTCCCTCAACGGCATATTCGGGATCACGGCTCATGATGATGTTGGTTCTGTTCTTAAGAGGAAGTCCTCCGGGAAATGTGCAAAGAGTCTTTCTACCGAGGATGACCGTATGTCCGGTGGTCAGCTCTTTAAAGTTCTTGTGATCTTCCTTGATCCTTACCAGAAGATCGTCTTTATTACCGATCGCCCAGTTGGTATCTGCAGCAACAATTATAGTCATTTAAAACCTCACACTTAAATTGCAATGGGAATATTCTTGATCTGCTCGTGATGCTGATAATTCTCAAGTGATACATCATCTGATGTGAACTTGTAGAAATCATGTACATCTGGGTTCAGGATGAACTTGGGAGCAGGCAAAGGTTCTCTTTTTAACATCTCTTCAATGAGAGGAATATGTCTGTCGTAAATGTGGCAGTCAGCGATTACGTGAACGAGTTCTCCGACTCTCATATCACAAACCTGCGCAAGCATGTGGACGAGAACCGCATACTGAACGATGTTCCAGTTATTAGCTGCAAGCATGTCCTGTGAACGCTGGTTGAGGATTGCATTCAGAGTGAGCTTATCGTCTCCGTCCTTCTGGGTAACGTTAAAAGTCATGGAGTATGCACAAGGATAAAGATTCATCTCGTGAAGATCCTGGAATACATAGATGTTGGTCAGGATTCTTCTGGAGAAAGGATTGTGCTTAAGGTCATAGATTACTCTATCAACCTGATCCATCTTGCCTTCGGGATAGTCGTGCTTAACAGCCATCTGATATCCGTATGCCTTACCGATGGAGCCGTCCTCATCCGCCCACTCATCCCAGATATGTGAATGAAGGTCATGGATGTTGTTGCTCTTTCTCTGCCATATCCAAAGAAGCTCATCCGTAGCGGATTTAAGTCCTGTACGGCGGAGAGTCATAATGGGAAATTCCTTGGACAGATCGTATCTGTTAACCACACCGAATTTCTTGATGGTATATGCGGGAGTTCCGTCTTCCCAGTGAGGTCTTACTTTCTGACCTTCAGTGCTGGTACCGTTCTCGAGAATGTCCCTGCATGTTTCTTTGAATACTTCATCTGCATAACTCATACGTGTATAACCACCTTTTATTTCCTGTCATCATACTTCTCGCAAAGAGCAGTAATCTGGTCTGCGAACTTTCCGACATCCTTGTTGGGATATCCTTCCATGTTTTTGATGATGGCCATAAGTCTCTGACCTGCGGCAACAAGACGTGCATAAACGCCGGATACGCCCTTGCCTGCAGCCTTCTTGACCTTCTTGACGGGCTCGGCTTCGTAGATAAATCTTCCTGCTGCAAGATCGAATTCAGATCCGCTGTAAGGAGCTACCGCACGCTGCCCGTACTCTATCTTAAGTGTCTCGGCAAACTGCGTTGCAACCGCATCTTCACCGTGAACTATAAATACCTTCTTAGGCTTTTCGGTAAACTGTGAGATCCACCAGATAAGTCCCGATTTACCCGCATGTCCCGAAAGACCCTTAAGCTGCTTTATCTGCGCTCTTATCTCGATCTCTTCACCAAAGAGCTTAACAGTCTCCGCGCCTTCAACGATTGCTCTTCCTAAGGTTCCGTTTGCCTGATAACCTACGAACAGGATCGTACATTCGGGTCTCCAGAGATTATGCTTTAAATGGTGTCTTATACGTCCCGCTTCGCACATACCGGAAGCAGAGATTATAACCTTGGGCTCTTCGATGAAATTGATGTTCTTCGACTCATCGCTCGTGATCGCAAGCTTCAGTCCCGCAAAAGAAATCGGGTTAATGCCCTGCTTTACAAGCTCCATGGCTGTTTCGGAGAAACAATCCATACGGTTTGCAGTGAAGATCTCGGTTGCATCTACCGCAAGAGGCGAGTCGACATATACCGCGAAATTTTCGTGTCCCTTTATTCTCTTACCGACCTTGATCCTTCTGAGGTAATACAGAAGTTCCTGGGTACGGCCTACTGCAAAAGAAGGAATTACGACGTTTCCGCCTTTATCAAATGTCTCCTGGATGATATTTGCAAGCTCTGTTTCGAAATCAGTTTCTACGGGAGGATGATCTCTGTCGCCGTATGTGGATTCCATGACGACGTAATCAGCTTCTGCAGTGGGCTTGGGATCCTTGATAAGGATCTGTCCGCTGTTTCCGATATCTCCTGAAAATACTATCTTCTTGGAATTATCATCTTCGGTTATCCATACCTCGATACTTGCAGAACCGAGGAGATGTCCGATATCAGTAAATCTGATCTGGATGCCGTCGCAAATATCGACAACAGTGTCATAATGACAGGCTACCAGTCTTCTGATCGCACCTTCGGCATCTTCCATGGTGTAGAGAGGCTCTACAATAGGCATGTCCTTGGTACGGCGTCCTTTTCTGTTCTTGTACTCGGCATCCATTAACTGGATGTGAGCACAGTCACGAAGCATTATAGAGCAAAGATCGCATGTTGCATCCGTTGCAAAGATCTGACCTCTGAATCCCCTTGCATAGAGAAGAGGTAAAAGTCCCGAGTGATCGATATGCGCATGAGTTAAGAATACATAATCGACCTGCGCTTCGGGTACTGGAAGAGGAACATTTTCGAAAGTATCGATTCCCTGCTCCATACCGCAGTCAACAAGAATGTTCTTGCCGCATGCCTGCAGGTAATGACAGCTTCCCGTTACTTCATGAGCTGCTCCGACAAATATAAGCTTCATAGACTGCCTCCTTAAAAAGAAGTTAATCCGTTATACCGGCATCTTCCAAAGATCTGGGTTCCTGTCTGGGAACATCCGCAAGATACCAGGTACCGTTCTGCTTAATGAAAACCCAAACCGCATCACTGCCTTCGTTCTTGGTCTGGTATGCGGTTGAATTGAATCTGACAACCAGGTCGAAAGTGATGTTGGCAGATACGCAGTTGTCGCAATAGGTAATGAAATTGTTTGCGCTCACATTGTAGTAATCGTAAGAAGTGATATGTGAGGTGGGATAGAAATTCGTCATCGCCGTTGAAAGCGAAGCTCTGTATTCCGAATCGGGAAGCAGGTAGTTATATACCGAACCCGAATTAACTCCGATGAAATGCTTTCCGTATGCTTCAACGATGGTGGGAATAAGTGCATTGATCTCCGCGATCACATCTGCATCGGTCTGGAGGGTGGCACTGTAATTGGTTCCCTCACAGTCAAGATCTACGGGAGTTCCGTCTGCTGTTCTTGCGGATACTACGGGATCGTTCCAAAGCCCCTTTACGGAATAAGTGGTGAAGGTGGGAACATAGGTCATGTAGGATGTAACATTTGAGATTATATCGATTCCGTTAACAACAGCATTTCCGTTCTCGTCCTTTTTGATATCGGCAGAAGTAAGATCTCTTCCCGATACATTGACGATAAAGTCAGAAGGAACGGTGATGGTATATTCATCATTCGACATAAGATACTGATCGGGATAGAACTTGTCGCATCCCCAGATATCCATATCGTAGTCATTCTGTCCGATAACTCTGAGAGTTACGTCGGTAACAGGCTCTCCTGCTGCCTTGATGACATATCTGGGAACTTCTGCAGATGACTGAGATGACTCTTCGATGGTGATCTCTTTTCCGACGATGAGTTCTTTGATATGTGCTTCGTAATCGAAGATGTTGTAATAAACGGATTCGGTTACGAGGTTTTCACCGCTCATAACTTCTTCAATTGCACCGCTTTCGAATGCTGCTCTTACTTCTGCAATTCCGGTTGCGGGAAGTGCTGACTCGTATGCTGCCAGATATCCGTTAAACCAGCGAAGGAAGAAAAAGATTCCTACAAGTCCGAGCAGAAAATATATTAAAAGTCCAATCTTAAAAAAGCTTTTTTTCTTACCGTTACTCATCAGTTTGCCTCCCCGTTCATGATCGCAAGAGCATCATAAGAGGAATTCTCCGGAGTGCTCATAACCAAAAATGCAGTGGGGCATCTTCTGGGTCCCGTAGGTGAATAAGGATTGTTAACGGTGATTCCGTTGTACTCGAGCTGGGTGGAAGTACCACCGTCGAGACATGCGGCATTGATTGCACCGTAATCCTGCATAATGTCGATCATCTCTTTGAATGTAGCGCCAAGGCTGGATGCCTGACGTCCGTCGATACAGCACATAAGGATTGCACCGTCTGCGCGCTGTCCGATTGCGGTACGGGGATTCTTACCTCCGCCGTATACATCAACACTGGGAACTTCGAGAGGCTCACCGTCGATGATAAGGAAAGGTCCGGTCTCATGCTTTACGTGAACGGCATCTCTTACGCCCATTGCCATTGCCTGTGATACTGAATATCCCTTGAGAAGGATAAGCTTGTTATCATTGGTCATGCAGACAAGGTTCCACTTGCCGATATCATTATTTTCGTATACGGGAACGCCCTGGGAAATAACGCCTCCCACGGGGCATGCGGTATAACTGTATGAACCCATGTCAACGAACTCACCGCCGTTAACGCCTGCGATCGCACCGTATCTCTCACAGAACTTCTTAACAACGTCACCGTCTGTCTGTGCGAACTGATCTACGGTTCCTACAAATACGGTTGAAGGATCCTGAATGATCATCATGTATCCGTGATAAGTTCCGCCATTGATTTCCTCGATGATGATGGGCTTAACTTCTTCACCGCCCGCGGGAGTATCAACGATCTGGATGAGATCGGTATTTGACGAAGTTCCGTCCTCAACCTCGGGCATGGTGTTTTCTGCAATGATGGTTTCAAAGCGCTCACTTCCGAGGAAAAGTCTGGGAAGCCATTTAAGAGCACTGGTCTCATATGCAAACATTGCAAACTGGCTTCTGAACGCGGGGCTGGGACCATGCATTGCAAGGAAGCAGGCACCTACGAGAAGTATGAGTACAAGTGATAATGTTACTCCCAGTATTGCGAGGAATCTTAAAAATACTTTCAGAACGATCTTTGCGGCTTTAAGTCCCGACCCGGAACTTTTTTCTTCTACTTTCGACATTTTACGACTTAACCTTTCTCAGTTTTAAATACCCAGTTTCTCTGTATCTTGAAACTTACAAAGAAAAGACAGGTATCTACGATTATTTTGATAAATGTTTTCACCCAGTCACTGTTTGCGTTAAACAGGATCGTAAACAACGCAACAAGGCCAAGTGAAGCACCCAATTGGCATAACGCCAGGATCAAATACCTGACGGCGCTTTTTGCGGAATTTCCCTTAGCTCCGAAGACCACCTTTTTGTTAATGAGGAAATTACATGCTGCCGATATGATACGAGCCAGAACGCCCGCTATCGAGCCTCTTGTGGCCTCTGCAATAATACTCGGAATAAACAGGAGTATTACTCTGAATGAAACTATATCTATTATACACGAAATTACACTGCTTGCGGCAAATTTAAGTATAACTCCGTAAATCCTTGCGGAATCCCTGAAAGGATGGAAATGCGAAGTCTGATTATCATCGATATAAACCGTCTCAATGGGAACTTCGGAATATGAAATGTTGTCAGATCCGATCTTTAAGAGCTGATTGGTCTCGTATTCGTATCTGTCGCCGTCCACATGAGTCATATACTCAAGAAGTGATGCGGGAACTGCTCTGAGACCGGTCTGGGTATCGGAAACCTTGATTCCGCAGACATATCTGAATACATTTCTCGTAATGACATTGCCCAGTCTGCTTCTGAGAGGAACCTGGGGAAGTGAGAAATCCCTGCAGCCGATGATAAAAGCATTCTGCTCGATCATTGCATCGATACACTTGGCTGCATCTTCGGGAGTATGCTGTCCGTCTCCGTCTACGGTAACTACGCCGAGAGAATCCTTTCTCTCCTTCATAACGTATTCGAAGGCCGTCTTCATGGCTCTTCCCTTACCCTTGTTGACCTCATGCACCAAAACGGTGACATTGTCGGGATAAGCATCTTTGATCTTGCCGAACTCTCCGCGGTGTGCCTCATCGGATCCGTCATCGACGAGTATCACATCCGTGAATCCTTTCTCTATCATTCCAGCTGCTGTTTTAGCCAGCTTTTCATCGGGATTAAGGGACGGAATTATTACTTGAACATTATCGTACATAAAAACCTCTGTATATGTTATTATATTTCAGTCGATTAAATGACTGAAAGGAAAACAATAAAATGGACGCACTTTTGAACATGCCCTGGGACGGACAGTTTCTGCTCTTTCTTCAGGACCACGTAAGAAATGATTTTCTCACACCTATCATGAAACTCATCACTCATTTGGGTGATAAAGGAATCTTCTGGATCCTCATTGCCATTATCCTCTGCTTTTTCAAAAAAACAAGACCCATTGGAATTATGGCAGGTATTGCACTTGTAATGTCGGTTCTTATCAACAACGCAATCATCAAAAACCTCGTTGCAAGACCCAGACCTTACTTACCTACTACCGTTGGCGGTCAGGGACTTCAGCTCCTCATTGAAGAGCAGCACGACTGGTCATTCCCTTCCGGACATTCGGGAGCATCATTTGCAGCCGCAGTCGTATTCCTCGCCAAAGGACCCAAGAAGCTCGGAATACCCTCAATCATTATGGCGTTTCTCATCGCCTTTTCAAGACTTTATGTCGGAGTTCATTATCCTACCGATGTAATCGCCGGAATCATCACCGGAACCTGCTGTGCGATCATCGCAATCATGATCTGGAGTATTGTTGAGAAAAAGGCTCCCGTTAAGGTTGCATCCGCACTCGGTATCCCCGAAAAAGAGAACGGAAAAGATGAGGCTAAAGCCTGAAAAAAATTCGTCAAAAGTTTTTAAAAAATCTTGTTGACAAAGAGTCTGCTTTTTAGTATATTAACACATGTCGTGCGAAGCAGACATGCGATAGTAGCTTAGTTGGTAAAGCGCCACCTTGCCAAGGTGGAGAGCGCGGGTTCGAGCCCCGTCTATCGCTCTTTTTTATACCCGGATTTTCATCCGGGTATTTTTTTACCCCGATTAACTCGGGGTAAAATTTTTATCAGTACTGAACTCCGGTGAGATCGACTCCCATTGCGGCAGCACTTGCTTCATATTCTCCTCTGAGTCTTTCGAGCTCATCGGCATATCTTACTCTGTAGATTCTCATCAGCGCATCGTCAATTCTCTGCTCTGAGATAACTCCTTCCGATACAGCGTCCATAATACCCGCTACAGCACCTCTGGGATCAGGTGATGCATAAAGCATGTCACATCCCGCTTTAAGGGCCATTACAGCCGCGTCAGAGGCCGTATAATACGAAGTTATCGCAACGTCATTCAAAGGTCCGCTGATGATGACTCCCTCGTATCTGAGCTCATCACGAAGGACTCCCGTTACGGTCTTGTCCGAAAGTGATGAAGGAAGTGAATCACTGTCAATCGAAGGATAGATGACATTACTCATCTGTATCATGGAAGCTCCGGCATTAATTGCTGAAAGCCATACCTGGAACTCGTTACTTCTGAAATCTTCGATGCTTCTGTCGCAAACCGCTCTTCCATACTGAGGATTCTGTGCGGATGCTGCAAGGCTGGGGAAGTATCTGTAAACGGGTGTTACTCCTGCCTGGGTAAGTCCGTCTGCCATAGCCGTGACATAGGGCGTAATAGCCGCTGCATCGTCGCCGTATGTGGCATTTACACCTATTCCTCCTGCAGTTACGGAAAGGTCCGCTACAGGGCCGAAATTTACGGTTATACCGGCGCTGTGAAGTCCGGTTCCCACATTTATACCTACATTAACAACCTGCTCAACATCGCCCGTTGCTGCTGCGTCTGCAGGTGTCATGGATGAAGTGATAACACCTACTCCCACAAGTCCGGATTCGTTGAGACCGGTCTCGGAAGTTGCGAGGAATACGGGACGGCTTACAAGAGTGGTTGTGGTTGCCATCATCTCCGTGAACTGATCCGCGGAAGTTACATTCTTGGCTGAATATACGATACCGCCGGGGCAGAAATCGGAAAGCGCTGCTGCGGTTCCCTCTCCTGCTATCATTACTCGGTCTACACCGGTAATGGATTCGGGAGTGATAAACATAAGACCCTGAATCTTCTCTTCAAGACTCATATTTGCAATATCTGCTGCGATAATGGCATCAAGCTGCTCTGCGGGAGTGAGACCTAAGTCTTCCACCGTAGGAGCGGGAGGCTCGTCCACAACAGGTTCTGCCTGCTGCTGTGCCTGCTCTTCAGCCTGCTGCTGTGCGGCAAGTTCTGCTGCTTCCTGCTGAGCTCTTCTGTCTCTCGCGGAATCTACGAAGAACTTGATACCGAAGAAAAGACCTCCTCCAATGACCGCTAAGATCACAACAAGGATAAGATAAGCGGTAACCTGCTGACGGATACGCTTTCTGTGTCTTGCTTCGCGTCTGAGCCTCTCGTTCTCGGTCTGTTCCCTGAGAGCGTCACGGCTTACTTTCTTCTCTTTTGCGGGGGATTTTTCGGTCTTTGATTTATCTTCTTCGGAAGCTTCCTCGGCCGCTTTGTCTGCTTCATCTTCGGAAACAGCTTCTTCTACGACCTTCTCTTCCTCGGATACTTCTTCCGAAACTTCTTCAGCTGAAGTCTCCTCGGCTGCTTCCGCTGCTTCGGTCTCTTCGGATGCGGGCTCTGCTGCTTCAGCAGCTTCAGCCGCTTCTTCGGCAGATGCAGTCTCTTCAACCTCTTCGGTTACAGCTTCGGCTGCCTCTTCTGAAAATGCTTCTTCTGCCTCGGCTTCGGATGCAGCTTCCTCTTCGGTCACTTCATCCGTTACCTTGGTCTTGATATCTTCGGGTGCCTGAGCACCGCCGTTTTTCTTATTTTTCTTCTTATGTCTGCTCAAAATCTCAGCTCCTTTAATCCGCGTAAAGCATGCGGAAAATTGAAAACTTTACATTTTTGTCTCGACAAAAATATCATAGATAGCCTTGATGGCTGTCTCGAAATCAGAGTTTGCAACACCGATGATGATATTGATCTCGGATGAACCCTGATCGATCATCTTAACGTTTACATGTGCGTGAGCAAGTGCGGAGAAGATTCTTCCCGCAGTTCCTCTGGTTGACTTCATACCGCGTCCTACAACAGCGATAAGAGCAAGGTCTGACTCGATATCGATGGTATCGGGATTGGTCATTCTGCGGATAGCGGAAACAACACTCTGCTCCTTATGTCTGAACTCATCCTGATGTACGAATACGGTCATGGTATCGATACCGGAAGGAAGATGCTCGAATGAAATATCGTTCTCCTCAAATGCCTGGAGAACTCTTCTCCCAAATCCGATCTCGGAGTTCATCATATCCTTATCGACGTTAACGGCACAGAATCCCTTCTTGCCTGCGATACCGGTGATGACATACTTGGACTTCTTGGAAGTGGTCTCTACGATCCATGTTCCGTCGTCCTTGGGATCGTTGGTATTTCTGATATTGATGGGGATGCCTTCCTGTCTTACGGGGAAGATTGCATCCTCATGAAGAACTCCTGCGCCCATGTATGCGAGCTCTCTGAGTTCTCTGTAGGTAATGGTCTCGATCTTTGCAGGATTCTTAATGATCCTGGGATCGGTGATCATGAATCCTGATACGTCGGTCCAGTTCTCGTAAACATCTGCGTGGATTGCACGAGCTACGATGGAACCGGTGATATCGGATCCGCCTCTTGAGAAGGTCTTAACGGTGCCGTCAGCATATGCTCCGTAGAATCCGGGGATAACGGCTCTCTCCACCTTTTCAAGCTTCTTTCCGAGATTCTTGTATGTCTTCTCGGCATCGTAGTTCTCTGTTTTCTTGTCAAAGATAATATAATCGGCGGGATCAAGGAATTCATATCCGAGATATGCTGCCATGATGCGTCCGTTGAGATACTCTCCTCTGGATGCTGCATAATCCTTATCTGCGCCCGCTTTAAGGTTCTTAGCGATCAGATCGAACTCATCTGTAAGATCAAGGGTAAGTCCGAGACCTTTGATGATCTCATCATATCTTGCACGAATGTTCTTGAGGCACTCTGCAAAACTTCTCTCATCAGAAACACTGTCGAAAAGGTTGTAGAGCATATCGGTAACTTTGGTATCTCTGGGAGATCTCTTACCGGGAGCTGAAGGAACAACATATCTTCTCTCTTCGTCAGCTCTGATGATATCGCCGACCTTTTTGAACTGCTCGGCAGAAGCAAGTGAGCTGCCGCCGAATTTTACTACCTTTGCCATCTTTCCATAATCCTCTTTCAATATTTATTCATATACTCTGACGCTGCCGAGAACCTTGGCACCTGCCTTGGCTGCAGCTGCATCAAATCCTGACTGAGTCATTTTACCGGTGATGAATCCGGTATCTGAACCTGCAGTGATGCTCTCTCCCGCACCTGCAAATTCTGCCTTAACTGCATCTGCATCAGCGGATGAACATCTTACGAAAAATCTGCACTCGGCATCAGCAAGTGATGCTGCCTTGACGGGAGTTTCGTCCCATCCCTTGTACATGCAGGAAGAACCTTTTCTTGCCGCATCGATTACATCGGCAACAACAGCACTTGCGGTAGCAAGCTTACCTGCACCCTTGCCGTAATACATGGTCTCACCGAGCATGTTTCCGGTTACGAATACCGCATTGAATACATCGCTTACACCTGCGATGGGATGTGACTTGGCAACAAGGAAAGGTGCTACCATTGTGCTTACGCTGTCATCATCATATCTGGATGCAAGTCCGAGGAGTTTAATGCTGTATCCGGCCTTTGCTGCGATTGCAATATCGGAGCTTGTGATCTTGGTGATTCCTTCGGTGGGAACCGCATCGGAATCTACGAAATGTCCGGACATAATGTCGGAAAGGATTGAGATCTTTCTGGCAGTGTCATGTCCTTCGATATCCGCAGTAGGATCTTTTTCTGCATATCCGAGATCCTGAGCGATCTTAAGTGTGTCCGCAAAATCAGCTCCGTCCTGCTCCATCTTGGTCAGAATGAAATTGGTGGTTCCGTTAAGGATACCTGCGATCTTGGTAATTCTCTCAGCGGTAAGTGCGGTGGTAAGAGTTCTGAGAACGGGAATACCTCCGCCTACGCTTGCTTCGAAAAGATATGCGCATCCGTGAGCCTTGGCAACCTGAATAAGTTCTGCGCCGTATTTTGCAACAAGCTCTTTATTGGATGAGCAAACGCTCTTTCCCTTCTCGAGAGCAGCCTTGGTGAATTTATAAGCGGCCCCTACTCCTCCCATGGTCTCGCAGATGATGGATACTTCGTCATCGTTTAAAATGACATCAACGTCATGTACGAGTTTTGACTCATTGGGATCTCCGGGGAAATCACGAAGATCGAGTATGTATTTAACGTTTACCTTATCTCCCGAATTATCGGAAACGTAAGCATTGTTTCTGTCGATAACTTCGACAACTCCGCTACCTACGGTTCCGTATCCGAATACAGCAACTTGAATCATGTCTTTCTCCAGTCAATTACTTATTTATTCAGAGGATATTTCTCTGTAAGAGCCATAACGATGGCCTTTGCCTTCTCAACGCCTGCTTCCTTCTCCTTAACGATAAGGCTGATTGCCTCTGCAATCTGATCCATGTCTTCGGTGTTAAGGCCTCTGGATGTAACGGCGGGAGTTCCGAGTCTGATACCGCTGGTTACGTTAGGCTTCTGAGGATCGTTAGGGATTGTGTTCTTGTTGGCGGTAAGATGTGCCTCATCCATAAGAGCCTCGATCTCCTTACCGGTGAGGTTAAAAGGAGTAAGGTCAAGGAGCATAAGGTGGTTATCGGTTCCGCCTGAAACAAGCTTAAGACCTCTGGACATAAGTCCCTTTGCAAGAGCCTGAGCGTTGTCAATAATGCCCTGCTGATAAACCTTGAATGAAGGATCGAGAGCCTCTTTGAAGCAAACTGCCTTTGCAGCGATAACGTGCATAAGTGGTCCGCCCTGGATTCCGGGGAATACTGCCTTATTGAGCTTGTGCTCTTTAGCAAACTCTGCGCTTGAAAGGATCATTCCTCCTCTAGGTCCGCGAAGAGTCTTGTGAGTGGTGGTGGTAACTACATGCGCATAAGGGATGGGGCTGGGATGAAGTCCTGCAGCTACAAGTCCTGCGATGTGTGCCATATCTACCATGAGGAAAGCACCTACTTCATCAGCGATCTCTCTGAAACGCTTGAAGTCGATGGTACGAGCATATGCTGAAGCGCCTGCGATGATCATCTTGGGCTTAGCTTCTTTAGCAATCTCCTCGAGCTTGTCGTAATCGATGAATCCCTCATCGTTAACGCCGTAAGGAACGATATTGAAATATGTTCCGGAAATATTTGCAGGTGATCCGTGGGTAAGATGTCCGCCGTGATCGAGGTTCATGCCCATGATGGTGTCACCGGGCTGAAGGAGTGCAAACTGAACTGCAAGGTTAGCCTGTGCTCCTGAGTGGGGCTGAACATTTGCATATGTGCATCCGTAGAGTTCCATAGCACGGTTTCTTGCGAGCTCTTCGACTACGTCAACGCACTCACATCCGCCATAGTAACGCTTTCCGGGATATCCTTCTGCGTACTTGTTGGTGAGGGGGCTGCCCATTGCTGCCATAACAGCCTTGCTTACCCAGTTCTCGGATGCGATCAGTTCCAGGTGTGAATTCTGTCTGTTCTGCTCATCAACGATGGCCTGTGCTACCTCGGGGTCTACGTTCTTTACTTCATCAAGCGAATACATTTAAAAAACCTCCTGCAAATAAATTGATTCGTTGTATAAAAAATGCTTTTTACAAAGCTTCTTTTTCAGCCAGATAAGCTTTGAACACCGGTTCATAAGCTCTTATCTTCTCGATCATTCCGTCATGGATCTGCATGATCGTTTCCTCGTTTGAGGCTTTGCCGGCCTTTTCAAGCTCGGCACACATAGCGGAAAGATCCATCGCACCGATCTGCCTGGACGCATTCTTAAGTCCGTGTGCTTCGATCGTGTAATCATCCCACTTCCTGATTCGGTAGAGCTTTTCAAGGCGCTCTATTTTCTCGGGGATGGTGCGTGTATATTCTGCAAGCACCGCAAGGAACAACTTCTCCGTTCCAAGAAGTCTCATGGACTCTTCGATATCAAGATCCGCAAGAGGACTTGATTCACCGAATGATGCTTCCTCGTCAGCCTCAAAGCTCTCAGCGGTTTCTTTTGCGGCGGAGCCGCTCTTAACGATAAGTTCGGGCGGGAGCCACTGTTTGATCTTGCTTACGAGAACTCTGAGCTCAATGGGCTTTGCCACGAAATCGTTCATGCCTTCGGAGAGGAACATTTCCTTTACTCCGTTAACCGCATTTGCGGTCAGTGCAATGATCGGAACGTTATCGTAATCGGGATACATTCTTCTGATGATCCTGGTGGTTTCGACGCCGTCAATCTCAGGCATCATGTGGTCCATGAGTATCAGATCGTAATGTGTCTCTTCAATCTTGCGTATTGCCTCTTTGCCGCTAAGTGCTGTTGCAGTCTTCATCTTAAGAGGCTCTATCAGGCCTTCGGTTACCGTGAGGTTGACGGAGTTATCGTCAACTATGAGTACCTTGGCATCGGGTGCGGTAAACGAAATCTCATCCGCATGCTCGGTGGTGGCCGTATAATGAATCTTTTCGTGATTTAAGATCATGGCCAAATTCATTGCAGAAAGCGGCTTTTTAACAACGAGCAGATTGGACAGGTCTGATTCGACCTTATCGAAAAATCCCGCAACGACTACCGCACAGATGTCGGGATTATTCCGGAAGTATTCTTTTTTATCTTCTGTCAAAAGCTCCTGCTCGATAAAAACAAAGAGCTTTCTGTCAGGATTTCTCTTGCGGAATGTCTCGCACGCTACGGGAAGATCCGCATCAAGTGCAAGGTTCATAACGGATACGCCGAGTTTGGCAGCATCCCATGTAAATCCGTCCGACAGGTAAATGTTCTGGAACAGTCCTATGGCAAGAGCTCCCGAAGGATCTTTAACGCTCATGCTGGGCGATCTGTCCACTACCTTCTGAGGCAGTTTAAAAGAAAACACCGATCCCCTGCCGTACTCGGATTCGACGTGAATCGTTCCGTCCATCAGGCTCAAGAGATTCTTGGAAATTGCAAGTCCGAGTCCCGAACCTTCCACGTCTCTGTTCCTCTTGGAATCGAGCTGCTGGAAGGATTCAAAAATCTTACCTACATTCTCGGGCTTTATTCCGATTCCGGTATCTTCTACCGCTACGCTGAGCATTATATTTTCACTGTCGATCCAGGTGAAATCAACTACGAAACGCACCTGTCCCGAACGGGTGAACTTAACCGCATTGTTTGCCAGATTGATAAGTATCTGGCGGATCCTTACATTATCGCCGTAGATAAGATGTGGCATATCTACGTTCATGTTCAGAATCAGTTCGATCTCTTTGTCCATCAGCCTTGTCATGATGATGTTGGCCACATCATTAAAGAGGCTCATGGGCTCATATTCCACCGGGCTTATATCCATCTTGCCCGATTCGATCTTCGAAAAATCAAGTATGTCGTTAATGATGGTAAGAAGCGCTCTTCCGGATGACTTGATCTGGTTGATATAGCTTCTTGCATTGTCGGGAATGTCTTCCCTGAGTGCCATCTCCGCCATTCCGATAACAGCGTTCATTGGAGTCCTGATCTCATGGCTCATGTTGGCCAGGAAGTCTGACTTCATCTTGACGGCATGTTCCATCTCGACTTTGGCTCTGTCAGAGGTGTATTTTCCGTACGCGATCTCGGATAAAACTCCCGAAATGGTGTAGAGGAAATCCATTGCCTTGCTGACTTTTTCCTCGGACATTACGGGAACTTCACAAATGGCTTCCCAGTATTTGTCCGGATCGATGCCGAGCTGTATGGCATGTGCCTTGACCTTGGCTTCATCAGGCTCGGATGTAAGTGCCTGGCCGCCAACAAAGCATCCTATCATCTCTCCGTTTATGATTATGGGTGCGGAAAAATCCACAAGTCCCGCATGACAGGTGTAGAAATTGGGCTTACCCATGGAGTGGGTCATCATGGCACCGGTCTTGTCGGAATACTCGCAAAGCTGGTTTCCGAGCGGGCACTGCCTGTTTAATTCCATGCAAAAACGGCAGAAATTGGACCCTTCCGTAACCGCGGTTCCGTCGGCGTTGGTAGTAAGTGCCGCAAGCCCCGTCATATCCGAAAAGGAGTCCTGTATCTTTTGCAGTATTTCTTTGTCAATATAGTCCGTCAGCTTGACTTCCGATGTCATGAAAGTATCCTCAAAAAAGGCCGTTCTTACATCAGTTTAAAAGCATAAGCGCCCGTCTGAGCACAAAGTAACTGCAAATACATATTTTACTACACTAAAGCAACTTTTTAAACCATATATTTGAAGAAAAAGGTATCACAAAACTCTGCCTGAGTTTTCCTCGTCATAGTAGGTCATGGCGTACATGAGCCTGTCGCAGATCAGCTGTTTGCCCTCTTCGTTAAGGATTCGGCCGTCTATCAGGTAATCCCGGCCGTTTTCGAGATTTACGCTGGCGTAATAGTTATCCACGAAGGTAATATCGTAAATTTCGGCGCAGACCTTGTACTGGCCCAGGACATAGGACGAAAGATCCACCCCGAGGCGGTTGGGATAGTCCTCGCAGGGCTCCCACGTATTATTTTTACCGACGCGGAACATATAGGGTGCGGATAAGACTATGATTCTTGCTGAAGGGGCGGCTTTTTTGAATAATTCTATGGTTGCCGTAAAAGAACCCAGATAGGAACAAAAAGGGTCGTCAAACTCATCGTCTTTAAGACCCGTGGGTATGTTTTGGAGATAATCGGAGCCGTCATAGAAGAAAACTATGACGTCCACCGTTTCGATATCAAGGTCACTCAGGATTTTCAGGGTCAATTCCCCGTTTACCGGAAAAGAATCCCCCAGGGCATCCTTAGCCTGCATAAGCTCCCTCTCATAGTCCATATCATCCGAGCAGGCAATGCATGCAAGATAATAGGGGCTGAAGAGGTTCATGGGACTTCTTGATATATCAAAAGCCGGCTCCTGCATACCAATACAGGAACCGGATATTGCACAATTTATAACCCCGGCACCGGACGCTTCTTCCAGCATTGCAGAAAGACTGCCGTTTTCACCGCAGTCTTCCGAAAAAGGGTCGTTACCGAATACCAGGATAACTTCTTCGTTCTGGCGTATGAGATTGTATTCCTCGTCCGTCAGCGGCATGATGTTGTCATGACATTCATAATCCGCAACAGATCCTCCGTGACCGGAATAGTCCTTGGGATCTACGATCCTGAACCAGCCCTTCACCCTGAGTATCACAAGCACCAGTATCGCTACCAGCGCAGCTGCGAAACAGACGTGGATAATCCCTGATTTTTTCATAGGTTTACCAACTGAGAACTTCGTTTCCGTCTTCCGTTATGAGTACCATGAGTTCCCACTGTGCCGAGGGCTGTCCGTCCTTGGTTGAAACTTCCCATCCGTTCTTTTTGTCGGTCACAATGTCTTCTTTTCCCATGTTTACCATGGGTTCGATGGTGAAGATCATTCCGGGAACAAGGAGCATTTCAGTGCCCTTCTTGGAGTGATATCCTACCCAGGGATCTTCGTGGAATTCAAGGCCTACGCCGTGTCCGCCAATCTCTCTTACGATGGTGTAGCCGTTATCGTAGCAATAATCATGCACCGCCTGTCCCACATCTCCGAGAAATCCCCAGGGCTTAGCGTATTTGAGGCCTTCGTAGCAGGCTTCCTTGGTGATCTGAACAAGACGCTTTTTCTCCTCGGAAACCTCGCCTATGCAGAACATTCTCGATGAATCGGAAAAGAAACCGTTCAAGATTGTCGAACAGTCAACATTTACGATATCACCGCTCTTTAAGATGACATTGTCCGAAGGGAATCCGTGGCATACCTGCTCGTTGACGGAGGTACATACGGAATAAGGATATCCCTCATAGTTAAGGGGCGCAGGGATTGCACCTGCCTCAATGCTCATATCGTAGACGATCTTGTCGATCTCGGATGTGGGCATTCCCTCGTGGATCTCCTTCTCGATACGGTCAAGGATCGCAACGTTGATCACGCAGGATTCCTTGATCTTCTCGATCTGCTCAGGTGTCTTGATGATGCTGTGATCGGGTACTATTTTGCCCATCAGAGCATACTTTTTAAGCTTATCGTCAAATGCGGCATGGCAAGCCTTATATTTCTTACCGCTTCCGCACCAGCAGGGATCGTTCCTGCCCATCTTCCTGACTACTTCCTCGGAATGTTTAGCCATTTCGGGGCATAACGCTTCAAAATGTTCGTTGTTAGTCATAACTATCTCCTTCTCAAACTAAGTCATTATACCATAATTTGAGCCCTAAGTTCCCGAAAAATAAAACAGGGGCGAGCTTTACTTTGCTCGTCCCCGTTTTTCGTTTTCATCAACCGTATATTTATACCATTCCCCAACCGTTACGGTTCGTAATTCGGATTGTATCTGACAGGCACGAAACTAAATCCCGGAAGCCAGTCATCTTCTTCACGTTTGTCGGAAGGACCTTTTTCGCCGGTAAAAACAATTTCAAAGTTTTCGGTTCTGCCTGGTTCTATGGTGTAGATCATCTCGCTGCCGTCTTCAGCTTCGGAGATCATGATATCTTCAAGAAGTAATCCGTCCTTATCTTTCCAAGCATTGGCGCGAAGCAAGAATTCAAAAGGTTCATCAAAAGTGTTGGTGATGTTTACGGAGCATACATAGTAAACTTTATCACCGTCTATCTCGAAGTGATCGAATTCCGATTCATCACGGTTTATGGTCACGTATCCTTCGCATGCACTGTAACCGCCTTCGGACAGTTCAATTCTAATCACTCTGATCTCGTTATACGAACCATTATGGGGAAGCAGATAAAAGGTATCATCTGAAACCCAGGTTATTTCATATGAGGAAGACCAGCTCGCTGCCGCTTCGTAGATCTCTTCACCGTCGCGGGGCTTATCATCTCCGACCGAAGCAAATTCTCCGTCAGATGCGCGCTCAACTTCCACTCTGAAATCTCCGCCCGTCGCTCCCAGATCATAGGAAATAATATCAACCTGATAAGTACCCGAAGGCGACATTGAAGTTTCATGCACGGTAACACTGCCGAAGTCATTGACCAGCCATATAAATCCAATGATTGCAATACATATCAGGAGGTAAACAAAGTCAAATGCCAAACCTATAACAGCCTGTGTTACCTTTGTAGTACCTCGCTTTAGAGCAAGTATTCCGAGCACAACGGATGCGATAAAAGTCAGCACGCCACCTGCCAATGTACATATCAGAGGATATGATGCAATCGCCAGAATAAGACATAAAGTCGCATTTTCATTTGCCCGGTCTTTATTTACTGTTTTATTTTCCAAATTATCCATATCAGGGTCTCTTATCAGTTATATCAAATTCAATATAACAATGTTCAAATTTCACTCCGCATGCAGTCAGATATTCGTACAAGCTCGGATTCGTAAAATCATAAAGGTAGTGGAAATATGTGTCGGAAAGTGAATGCTCACCCTGTATCGAATTCTGAATATAGTCATCGTAGTAGATGCATTTGATGGAACCGTTGAATTCCATCCTCTTCGATTTAGGATCATATTTGGCATTACGTATAGAGGCGATGTCTATAACAAATTGATATGCATCGGGCGGAAATACATATCTGGTTATATGACCACGTCCATATGGTTTCCATACCGCTTTTCTCAGGAAATGATAAAGGTATCCTCCATCAACCCATATACTCTCAACATAACGATCATACATAAATCTGGTATATATAAGAGACTGCATAGATGCGGATATTATAACTAAAAAAATTAGTAAAATTCCAAGTGGGATAAAGAACAATGCTCCCGTAAAAAACGGATCTTTAAGAACTAAATATCCGCTCCCAAATATCATACCTAAGCCGGATACCACCATCACTCCCCTGAGTACATACAGTGAATAGTACGACTTACAGTGAAGAATTTCTCTTGAGTATATCTTTTGTTTTTTCTTTCCGTCTACGTCAAATGAGAAACTGTCGTTCATCGTTTTTGTCCATGACCACATTTATAATCCGGCAAGCTGTGCAAAAATGATCAGTATCGAAATTCCTGCAATGATAAATGTAGCGATAGCCTTGCCTTTCTTACGTGTTTTCAAACCGCGAGTAGCAAAATAAATCTCCAGGATATAGATAAACACTCCATACATTATTCCCACAAATGACAGAAGCAAACCGACGATGGACATCCAGAAGCCGATGGTACAAAGCTTTTCATTTTTGGCATCAACTTCGCTCTGAAAAGCATCCACAAACCGGGATGAATCAGGAACGGCAGCATACGGATTCTGCATAGCGCCGGGATTCTGCATAGCGCCCGGATCACGTGTCATGTTGGGATCCTGAGCCGCTCCGACGAAAGGTGCTGTGCCCGTATCCTGTGCAGGATTGGGAGGGCAGTTAAGATTGATCTGAGAAAACAGACTGTTAAGCACCTGCTTATACGCATCACCTGCCATGTTATTGTAAGCGCCTGAATCAAGCATTACAAACTTCTTGCCGATACCGATTGTCCACGCATAGATAGTTAAAACATTACCGTCGATCGTATACTGAAAGCATCTGTTTCCGTACCATGCATCATTGTAATAGTAATAAGTTTCACCAAAATTACTGACCAGTGAAAATCCGTTGGCAGTGAGCCAAGCCTGAACAATATTGTTCACTCTGACAGGATCTCCGCCATACATAAATGTGTAAATCGTCTTGCCGTAATTCAGTTTCATGTCTGTACTCCTTTGTACGGAAACTCCGAATAAATCCGGAAAACTAAATGCTCCGCAGAACATTATAGTATAGGAAACTGATGTATTAATATTCACAATATAAAACAATAATCACCGCATTTTTGTGACTATCACACAATTTCTTTATAACGTGGACTATAGTTTTCATCGTATTCTTTTCGAAAAAGAATACGAAAAACCGCATGACTACTGCACTTTTCGATTCTTGAAAAAAATCGCAAGATTTCTTATAGTAGTAATACAATTGACATGAAAAAGAGGACAATCTGATGTATTACGGAATGATCAAAAAATCTGATGTGGCCGACGGTCCCGGAGTCAGAGTATCGCTTTTCGTAAGCGGATGCCGTCACCACTGCGAAGGCTGCTTTAATGCAGAGACTTGGGATTTCAAATACGGTGATGTATATACTGCGGAAGTTGAAGATGAAATACTTCGTGCCATGGAGCCTTCATACATCTCCGGATTTACATTCCTTGGCGGAGAACCCATGGAACCCGAAAATCGTCCTTTCGTCTTCTCTCTTGCCAAGAAGCTTCGTGAGAAATATCCCGAAAAAACCATCTGGCTCTACAGCGGATATTTATACGATACCGAGATGCTCGAGTGGGCTAAAACAGATGAGATAGTCAAAAATCTTCTCCCTCTTATCGACGTAATAGTTGACGGAGAATTCCATATTTGGGAGAAAAACTTAGGCCTCAAATTCCGCGGAAGTTCAAACCAGAGACTTATAGATGTCCGGAAATCTCTCGCAGAAGGAAAAGTAGTTCTGTGCGATGAGGACCATTTGAGATAAGAATATTTATGCATTATAAAACGGCTTTACCGGTTATTCGGTAAAGCCGTATTTTTATGCAACTTACTATTTAGAAAAATCCGAACTTGTCGAGCTTATCAAGTGCCGCCTGGATCTGATCCATGGTCTCGTTGATCTTCTCTATATCAAGTTCATTAAGTGTCTGCGTTAACTCTTCAAGATCAAGCTGACCCAGAGTATTGTTGATCTGTTCAAGGTCAAGGGAATCGATGGTTTCCTTGATACCCTGAAGATCCATCTCGTTTAATCTTGCGGAAAGATCTTCCCAGTCTACCGCATTGATTGCTTCGGAAGTATTATGCATGTCCTCTGCCAGCTGAGGAATATCTGCTTTCTGAAGTTCTCTTACAAGATCGCAGGTTCTGTCTATATCCTTCTTATAGTCATTAAACAGCTTAACGAAATGAAGGATTCCTATCATCATTCCCAGGAGGACAACCAGCATTAAAATGCATATGGTCTGAGTTGCCATGACTTGTTTTCTGAGTTTTTTGATCTCATTTTCCATGATTGTTCTCCTTTCGGTACGTAAATAACTAGCATCCAAAGCAGGTAGCACATACAACAAGATTAATACATGTATTGCAACATCCGGTTACATTCGTAGCACCGTATCCGTAGGTGTTTCTTCTGTCATTGTACCATCCCGTGTATGAAGCTGCACCATCCTGTGTACTTCTGGTAAAGGATCCTCCGGTCAGATAATCGTAAAATACCGAATACTCGGAATTGGAGGGTTCCATGGACGTGGCTGCCCTTGCATGGTAAATAGCCTGAGTCCTCTGATCGGTTCTTGCATAGACGATTGCGCTGTAATAATACCATTTCGCAGTTCTCGTCGAAGGATCGATATTATCGAGGATGTTCCTTGCTTCTCTTAAGTAACCGTTTGCAATAAAGTTTGCGGCAGCTTCGAGATGTACATCTGAACTGTTATATGTTCCGGATGAACTGCTTCCCGTGCTGTACTGCCTTCTGTAAGTATTATTATAGTTACTTCTTGAAGAACCGGGACCGTAGGTGGATGAAGAACCGCCTCTGTACGATCCGGGATCAACCTTACCGTCTATGATGTCTTCATATGCGGTCTGAACCTGTTTGAACTTTTCTTCCGCCATCTTCTTCTCTGCTTCAGACTTGTTCATGTTGGAATCGGGATGATACTGGCGGCTGAGTTTTCTGTATGCTTTTTTAATCTCATCCTCGGAAGCTGTAGGAGAAACTCCGAGAACCCTGTAGGGATCTGTCATGATTTTCCTCCTTCTTCCTTGTTCTCTTCAACGGTTTGGGAATCGTCCGCATCGCTTGCAAGATTCGTGGTATTTGCGGAATTTGCGCCACCCGCGCGTTTTCCTGCCGCAATATTAAATCTGATCCATATTCCGGAATACAGAATGTTTCTTAAGAAATCCACGTTCTCTATAAGGGGAAGCTTCTCGAATGCAACACACGCTTCCTCGAGATGAACGGTTATCATATCCCGGGCAAGACCTTCAAAATCGGATCTTTCATATACATCTGAATAGGGATTGTATCTGCCCTTTTTCATATCGGAGTAAACATCTTCATAAGCATCCATGAGATACACCACTCTTCCGAGTCTGTCTCCGAATACTCTTAAGTACTTCTCCCATTCATCGTTTTTATACGCATAAACTTCACTCATGCACTTACCGAACAGAAATGCCATGCCCTCAGGATCGGGTTTTCCGCTCTTTTCGATCTCATTCATGTCATCAATAGCTTTGGTGATGACAGCGATCTTATCCGCATATTTATCGCGAAGCGATTTAGTCTTACCGTTTAAAAATCCGGACAAAATCTTACCGGAAAGTTTCTTATCGTCATGCCAGTCGTCCTGACATTTAAACATGGCCATAAGTGCGTTCATATCAGCGGCATAATCGGTCATTTCATTTGTTCTGATAACATGCTTTACTCCGGGATGAACAGCACATCTTCTCGAAGAAATCTCATCCTTTGCATCATAGAGATCACTGAGAAGAGAACATAAAAAAGCACCGTCGTAAGAAAGAGTAAATTCGCCTGTTAAGCCGAATTTCTTCTTAAGAACGCTGCACAGTCCGCAGTAGTACGAATGATACAGATCGTACTCTTTGAACTTCATTTCAGGTTTATTAACTGTTGTATAGCCAAACATTTTCCTGCACCCTGATTAATAAAAAAGGGCCCTGAATAGTACAGGGCCCTTCCATGTGCCGATAGATTAGTTCTGAGCTACGTCCTTCATGGAGAAGCTGATACGTCCCATCTTGTCCTTACCAAGGCACTTAACGGTGACAACATCACCGAGTGTCAGGTAATCTTCAACATGCTCAACTCTCTCCTTAGCGATCTTGGAGATGTGAACCATGCCTTCCTTGCCGGGAGCAAACTCTACGAATGCGCCGAACTCTTTGATGGAGACAACCTTTCCCTTAAGAACCTGTCCCTCTGCGAAATCGGTGGTAATGATCTGAACCATCTCGATGGCCTTGTCCATTCCCTCTTTGTCGGTTCCGCAAATATCAACTCTTCCGCTCTCATCGATGTCGATTTTAACACCGGTGCGTGCGATGATCTCGTTGATGGTCTTTCCTCTCTGTCCGACAACATCGCCGATCTTATCGGGATCAATGTTGATGGATACGATCTTGGGAGCATACTGTCCAACCTCAGCTCTGGGAGCTGCGATAGCGGGCTTCATGCAGGTATCCATGATGAAGAGTCTTGCCTCACGGCATCTTGCGATAGCGCCTTCAACGATAGGTCTTGTAAGACCGTGAATCTTAATATCCATCTGGATTGCGGTGATACCGTCAGTAGTACCGGTAACCTTGAAGTCCATGTCTCCGAAGAAGTCCTCGAGACCCTGGATATCGGTGAGGAGAACGAAATCGTCATCGGTCTCACCGGTTACAAGTCCGCAAGAGATACCTGCAACCATCTTCTTGATGGGAACACCGGCAGCCATGAGAGACATGCAGGATGCGCAGGTAGAAGCCATTGAAGTGGATCCGTTGGACTCGAAGGTCTCGGATACGCATCTGATGGCATAAGGGAACTCCTCAGGGGTAGGAAGAACGGGAAGAAGGGCACGCTCTGCAAGAGCTCCGTGTCCGATCTCACGACGTCCGGGACCGCGGCTGACCTTGGTCTCACCAACCGAATATGAGGGGAAATTATACTGATGGATGTATCTCTTCTCGGTAACGTAAGGATCAAGTCCTTCTACGCGCTGTGCCTCTGAAAGAGGAGCAAGGGTACATACGTCACAGATCTGAGTCTGTCCTCTGGTAAACATAGCTGAACCGTGGACTCTGGGAATGATATCAACTTCAGCTGCAAGAGGTCTGATCTGAGTGATCTCACGTCCGTCGGGTCTCTTGTGATCCTTGAGGATCATCTTTCTGACGGTCTTCTTCTCGTACTGATATACTGCCTCGCCGAGAACTGCAAGGTACTCTTCGTTCTCTGCAAATGCTTCCTTAAGACGCTCGGTGATTTCGGCGATGTTGCCCTCTCTGGTCTGCTTATCATCGGTGAAGACAGCGGTCTCCATCTCAGCGGGAGGAACGATTTCCTTCATCTTCTCGAACATTTCTGCAGGGATAGCACATGAGGTGTACTCGTGCTTAGCCTTTCCGCACTCAGCTACGATCTTGTCGATGAATGCGATAACAGTCTGGTTTACATCGTGTGCCATGTAGATAGCCTGAAGCATCTTCTCCTCGGGAATCTCATTAGCGCCTGCCTCGATCATGATAACCTTCTGCTTGGTTGAAGCAACAGTAAGCTTAAGGTCGCCCTTGTCCCAGATCTCCTGAGAAGGGTTGATAACGAACTCTCCGTCCTTCATTCCGACCTGAGTCATTGAACAGGGGCCGTCGAAAGGAATATCGGAGATGCAGGTTGCGATTGATGCGCCGAGCATAGCAACAAGCTCGGGTCTGCACTCGGGATCAACGCTCATGACCATGCAGTCAAGAGTAACGTCGTTTCTGTAGTCCTTGGGAAAAAGAGGTCTCATGGGGCGGTCGATAACACGGCTGGTGAGAATAGCATTCTCGCTTGCCTTACCTTCACGCTTATTAAATCCTCCGGGAAGTTTTCCTACTGCGTAAAACTTCTCTTCGTACTCTACAGAAAGAGGGAAGAAATCAATTCCGTCTCTGGGAGCACTTGATGCGGTTGCGGTAGCAAGAACGGTGGTATCACCGTAGTGCATGAGAGCACAACCGTTAGCCTGTTTGCCGACTCTGTCGATATCTACGACAAGCTTCTTACCGGCAAGGTCCAATTCATACTTCTTGTACATAATGCCTCCTTAAAATATTTGATATATTTTATGGAACAGAGGGCACCGAAACTACTGAAAAACCGGCGAATCGTTATTCACATGCTTTTCAGCAATCTCGGAATAACCGTCTGCTCCTTAAAAACTAGGTTTAAATACAACTCGAGAGGCGTGCAAAATCGCACGGCCTCTCGTTTTTTGTATTATTTACGAAGTCCGAGTCTCTCGATAAGGGAACGATATCTCTCGATGTCCTTAGCTGCAAGATAATCGAGAAGTCCACGTCTCTGTCCGATCATCTTAAGCATTCCGCGACGTGAGTGGTTGTCCTTGGGATTAGCCTTAAGGTGCTCGGTGAGCTCGCTGATACGAGCGGTAAGAACCGCTACCTGAACCTCGGGTGAACCGGTATCCCCGGGTGTGCGGGCATACTCGTTCATGATTGCTGTTTTCTTTTCCTTACTGATCATGTTAAAAACCTCCGTTTAAATATTTAAGATGCTCTTATGAACATCCCGCCTGCGCTTCGCCTGAAACAAAGTCCGGGTGGAGTTTTCCTCTGGACTGTGCCTCGGTAAGACCGCATGCTTGAATAATATATCACCAAAATCCGCAAAATTCAAGGATAATTTGGCAAAATAACGCTGTTTTACAGTACTTTTCCCAAAAACTCCTTAAGTCTGTCGTTCTTAGGGTTTGCGAAGAACTCTTTAGGCTCGTTTTCTTCGAGGAAATCGCCACCGTCAAGGAACATTACCCTGCTTGCAACTTCCCTTGCAAAGCCCATCTCGTGTGTTACGACCACCATGGTCATATGCTCCTGAGCCAGTTCTTTCATAACTTCGAGAACCTCTCCTACCATCTCGGGGTCCAGTGCGGATGTGGGCTCATCGAAGAGCATTACTTCAGGCTTCATGCAAAGTGCTCTTACGATTGCGATTCTCTGCTGCTGTCCGCCGGATAACTGAAGGGGATAATCAAGCGCTCTGTTTTTGAGTCCTACTCTTTCGAGAAGTTCGTAAGCATATCCTTCGGCTTCCTCTTTGGACTTATTCTGAAGGGTCATGGGAGCTATGGTCAGATTCTTCATGATGGACATGTGGGGGAAGAGATTAAACTGCTGGAAAACCATTCCCATCTTCTGTCTGTGAAGATCGATGTCCGTCTTGGGATCGCAGATATTTACTCCGTCGAAGATGATCTCTCCGCCGGTGGGCTCATCGAGTCTGTTGAGGCATCTTAAGAAAGTGGACTTTCCGGAGCCTGAAGGACCGATGACACATACTACGTCGCCCTTATTGATATCTACGGTGATGCCCTTTAATACCTTCATGTCACCGAAGTGTTTTTCAAGATTTCTTACGCTGATAAGGGGGCTTTCTTTAACGTTTGTCATTCTTATTCAGCCTCCGTTCTATCATCTTCACAAATCTCTCAAGTATAAGAACCATCACAAGATAGATCAGACCTACCGCAATAAGGGGCATAAATGCCGAATACGTACGGCTTCTGATGATATCTCCGCCCTTGGTCAGGTCCTCAAGTGCGATGTAACCCGCAACAGAAGTCTCCTTGAGGAGAGTGATGACCTCGTTAAGGAGTGTGGGGATTACATTCTTAAGTGCCTGGGGCATGATGATCTTAGTCATGGTCTGGAAATAGGAAAAGCCCAGTGAACGACCGGCTTCCATCTGACCTCTGGGTATGGACTGGATACCGGATCTGAATATCTCCGCCTGATATGCACCGGAGTTGATACCGAATGCAAGTATTGCGGTAAGTGCCTTATCGATTCTTACGCTTCCGAAGATGACAAAGTAGATGATCATCAGCTGGACAACTACGGGAGTTCCGCGGATGACTGTAAGATAAAGATTGCATATAAAATTCAGAATCTTTAACTTACCGGTATTATCGTGGACATTTCTGATAAAGGCTATGGTAAAGCCAATCAAAAGTCCGAGGAGCACCGCAAAAAAGGTCAGTTTTAAAGTAACGAGAAGACCGTTCGCAAGATAATGCCAACGGTCCTCACTTACAAAATTCAAATAAAATTGCTGTCTAAAATCTTCAAACATAAATTATTCCGCAGTAATGTACTTTGCTACGATAGCATCAAGAGTTCCGTCTGCCTTAAGCTCAGCAAGTGCTGCATTGATCTGATTAAGGAGCTCGGTGTTACCCTTTCTTACAGCGATTGCATACTCTTCGTCTGCATATGCCTCATCAAGGATGATAAGTCCCTCATTCTCGGTTACGAATACTCTTGCGGGCTCATTGTCAATGATAACCGCATCGATCTTGCCCTGAGAAAGTGCCTGAACAGCTTCCATTCCCTTAGCATATCTCTCGATCTTGTCATCGCCGAACTCTTCGGTAGCATAGATGTCACCGGTGGTTCCCTGCTGAACGCCGATGGTAAGTCCTTCAAGATCGTCAAGAGAAGTGATTCCGCTGCCCTCTCTTACGATTACAACCTGACGAGCGATTGCATAAGTGTCTGAGAAATCTACGTTTACTTTTCTGTCTTCGGTAACGGTCATGCCGGCCATTCCCATGTCAGCCTTACCTGAGCTTACTTCAGGGATAATGGAATCAAAAGCGATATCTTCGATCTGAAGTTCGCATCCCATCTTCTCTGCGATAGCTGCTGCGATCTCGGCATCGATTCCTACGATCTGATCTCCCTCATGAAACTCGTAAGGGGGAAACTCAGCATTTGTAGCCATTACAAGAATGCCTGCCTGTGCGGTTCCGCTTGCGGTCTTTCCGCATCCTGCCATGCACATTACCATTACGGCGCACATTAATAATCCTAAAAACTTTTTCATAATATTACCTCCCTGCCTCTTTGGGCATAACTATCATCTTAAGAAGTGGCTTTTGCCGGAGGAAGCGCTCCCTTCTTGGCAGCGTTCTCATTATCCTCTTCCTCTTTGATTGCAAATGCGATGTTGGTCGCATGATCCGCAACTCTTTCAAGTCCCGATACTATATCGGAAAAAATCATACCCGCTTCGGGAGTACACTCTCCCCTCGCAAGCCTGTCTATATGATTTTGCTGGAGTATTCTTTCTTCCTGGTCTATTTTCTCTTCAAGATCGATGACATCCTGGAAATGAGTCTCATCGCTCTTTGCAAATATCTCCATGGAATATCTGATGATGGTATTAACCATGTCGAGCATTTCTCCGAGTTCTCTCAGAGCATCGTGTGACAGAACCGCACCGTTTTCTTTTCGCTGTTTTGCAGCGTCTGCCGCATTCTCCGCATGGTCACCGATTCGCTCAATATCGTTAACAACGTGGAACATCGCACCGATTGATCTCATGTCCTCGATAGGAAGTGGCATCTGGTTGATCTGTACGAGGTAACCTGTTATTGCGTGATTAAGGAAGTTGATGTTTTCCTCAACCTTATATACTTCTTCGATATCGTCATCATCAAGAGTTACGAGAGCGTTCATTGCACGGTTAAGGTTCTCACTTGCAAGTGAAGCCATTCGGTCAAGCTCTTTGACAACTTCGATCATAGCGGTTGCGGGGTTAAAGATAACCTTGGAACCGATGTATTTAAGCTGGAAGTTCTCGCGGTATCCGACCTTTACATCCTCGCCTCTTACGGTTGCACTTGCGAGTTTTACGAGAGGCTTAACAAAAGGAAGAAAGACGATAACCTGAAAAATCTTTATCAGGGTATGTGCGTTTGCCACGAATCTTCCGTTGTCTGCAGAGAACATCTTAATAAACGCAATTACCTGATCCTGACCTATTGCCAAGATAACGTACATGATTGCGGTACCGATAACGTTAAACCAAAGATGTATCATTGCGGCACGCTTTGCATCTTTTTTACCGGAAAGGGAAGCAAGTACAGCTGTGCTGCAGGCACCGATGTTACATCCCATGATGATGTACAGACATATGGGTAGTCCGAGGAGATCCTGCTGAGCCATCAATAGAACAATGGATACCGTAACCGATGAACTCTGGACAACGGTGGTGATAGCAAAGCCTACAAGAGTAGCCAGGAACGGATTACTAAGTGACTGAAGGAGATCTCTTACGGAAGGATCCTCACGAAGAAATGCCATGGATGAACTCATGGTCTGAAGTCCCATGAAAAGAATACCGAAGCCGACGATGATCTCGGCAATGTCCTTATTTTTTTCTTTTTTGGAAAACATAAGGAGTACAACACCAGCAAGCAGGATTACGGAAGCGTATTTGCTTATGTTAAACGAAACGAGCTGTGAGGTAATGGTGGTACCGATGTTGGCACCGAGGATGACTCCCGCAGCCTGATAGAGGTTCATAAGCCCCGCATTAACAAACGAAACGACCATCGCGGTACAGGCGGACGAGGACTGGATCACCGCAGTGAAGATCAGTCCGACGATCATGCCGGTAAAACGATTGGTCGTGAATATTTCAAGGATATGTCTTAACTTGGCGCCCGCAACTGTCTCGATCGCCTTACTCATTATTTTCATACCGTACAGGAAAAGTCCGAGTCCCCCACACAGTGCAATTATTACCGATACACTCATTACTTCCTCTTTTCGTCTCCGAAAATTTTATCTTTAATTTCAATCCCTGGTCGAACGCTTACGATTATAATCGAATGCCGCTTAAGTCGCAAGGTACTAAGGGCGATACTTATCTATGTCTGATGCAAGTTTTTCCTTAAGGGCATCAAGTGAGTCAAATCTGGTCTCAGGCCTGCAAAAGTGCTTCAGGTATACTTCTGCATCGCGACCGTAGACGTCACCGTCAAAATCATATATGTAGGTCTCAACGCCCCTTACCTCGTGGTCCGAGATGGTGGGCTTGGTTCCGATATTGGTAAGACCTGCATATTTCCTGCCGTCAATTATCACATCCGATGTGTAGACTCCGCCGGGTGGCAGGAGCTTATCGGCATCAGGGACGATATTTATCGTAGGAAAGCCCAGCTTATTTCCCATGTGATTACCGTGAACTATTCTGCCGAAGACAAAATAAGGAATTCCCAAAAGCTCTTCAGCCTCTTCCATCTTCGCTTCGGTTACCATCTGTCTGATAAGGGTGGAACTTACTTCATACTCCTTATCGAGACTTACGGTGAGCTTATCGATGATCCTGACATCGATTCCGTTCTCTGCCCCATAGGACTTAAGAAGCTCTGCATTTCCCAGACCCTTTTTACCGAAGGATAAGTCGGATCCCGCTGCCATCATTACGGCGCCGATCCTGCCTACGATCAGGTTGTTTAAGAAATCCAAGGGCTCGGTGTCCGCGGTCTTTTGGTCGAAGGGATATTCGATCAGGATATCTATTCCCTTTCTTTCGAAAAGAATACGCTTCTCGGCCGCACTCGTAAGAACTCCGCTCTCGCCTCCGAAGAAGGTTTCGGGTGCGGGATCGAATGTAAATACTACGGACTTAAAGCCTTCGTCCTTGTGACTCTTGGCATACTGAGTGATCTCCATAAGGAGGCTCTGATGTCCGATGTGCACACCGTCGAATTTACCGATTGCCACACATGAAGGTCCGTTTATATATATATCTTTTGTTCCGGATATTATTTCCATATTCAAAACATCTTAACGGGTGAAAGAATACGCTGAGCAGGGTCGCTTTCGTAAACTGCGGCAAAGCTGTTATCGCTGTGATAGATCCTGAATTCTTTTTTCGAGGATTCGGATATGCTTTCCGTGAAGTCATCGTATGAAAGCTTATTTCCGTTTTGAAGCTTCTTTTCTGCTTCTGCGGTAACTGTCAGTGCAGGGAGCTTTTCAAAAACAGTATCAACGCTCATGAGATAATCCATGAGTTTATCTTCATGACCTTCATCTCTTAAATGCCTTATCTCCTCAAGGCTTACTGCATTATCAAGAGTGAAAGGACCTACTGCGCTTCTTATAAGTGACTGCATGCATCCGCCGCATCCAAGATCCCTTCCGATATCATCGCAAAGAGATCTTATATAGGTTCCTTTTGAACAAAGGACTTTTATCTTAACGACAGGAAGTGTAATATCAAGAACTTCGATTCTGTGGATCGTAACTTTTCTTGCTTCCCTCTCAACAACCTGTCCGCTTCTTGCTAAGTCGTAAAGACGTCTTCCGTCTTTTTTTAACGCAGAATACATGGGAGGGATCTGATCAATCTCGCCGAGGTAGCGGTTAACTGCATTTTTAATCTGCTCTTCCGTAAGAGCATTTACCGCATCCGGATCTCCGCCCGTAACTTCTCCGGTAACATCAAGTGTATCGGTAGTCTTGCCAAGGAGAAGCTCTGCTATGTATTCCTTATCCCAATCGGTAATCATGCCGCATACCTTGGTGGCTTTACCGAGTGCAACGGGAAGGACACCCGTGGCCATGGGATCTAAGGTTCCGGTATGTCCGCTTTTTCTCTGACGGTATACGCCGCGAACAACCGCTACAACATCAAAGGAGGTGTATCCCGCCTCCTTTGATATGTTAAGTATTCCGTTAATTCCCGAATCAGGCATCCTGCTCTTCTCCTTCAGGGGAAGCATCAAGCTGCTTTTCGATATACTTGGAAAGATTGTTTACACAATCATATACGTTACCGCTCATGTTACATCCGGCTGCTCTTGCGTGTCCGCCGCCGCCGAACTTCTCAGCGATCTTTGCAACGTTTACTTTCTCGGAAGATCTCAAGGATACTTTATATTCCTGATTTCCGACTTCATACATAAAGATTGAAACCTCGGCTCCTCTGATATTTCTGAGCTGGGAAACAATACCTTCAAAATCCTTGCTTACTACGCCGTAGAAATCCTGGGTTCTCTTATCGAGCCAGCTCACAACGCATCTGTCATCCATGAATCTGACGCTTTCCATGAGACATCTTCCCAGTATCTGTGACTGAAGATAAGTCTTCTCATAGAAACATCTCTGGATGAGAGAAGGGAAATCAAAACCGTACTCCATAAGTTCCGCAGCTCTTCTCATGGTGTCGGGTGAAGTGCATGAGTACTGGAAAACACCGGTATCGGTTACCATTCCGGTATAGATGCATTTTGCAACTTCGACATCCACATACTTCTTATCGAAAAGAGTATAGAGAAGTTCGCAGGTGGAGCTGATGTCGGGATCGATCTCGTTACAATCTCCGACTCCGGTTTTATTGCTCTCGTGATGATCGATATTGATGGTTTTAGCAGCGGCATCAAAATACTTGCCGGGCTCACCGAGTCTTTCTCTGCTGCAGTCGAGTACGAAATATACATCGTAAGGAGCAGCATCAGGGAACTCTCTCTTAATCTCGGAATATCCGATCTCACCATCGAAAATAGTGGGGATGGGATTTTCGAGATATACATCAACAGTCGCTTCAGGCATTGCATTAAGCAAATACTGTCTGAGAGCAAGGCATGAAGAAATGGCATCGCCGTCAGGTCTGATATGACCGCTGATGCCTATTCTCTTAGCGCCTTCACATTCTTTTAAAATATCTAACATTAAATGTCCTCGTCATCATCTACATGTCTTGCTTCATCATCCGCAATGATCTCGTCGATCTTGTGAATCATATCAACACCGTATTCAACGGTGGAGTCGGATATGAATGTAAGAAGCGGAGTGTTTCTCATATTCATACGCATTGCAAGTTCATGTCTGATATAACCCGAAGCTGACTCAAGACCTTTGATGGTATTGTCTCTGTCCTCATCAGAACCGAGTACGGATATCCATACCTTACAGGTCTTAAGGTCGGGAGCTACATACACATCGATGATGCTGGTCCAGGGGCTGACCCTGGGATCCTTAACATCACGAATGATTGAAGCGAGTTCCTTCTGAACTTCGGAATTAAGTCTTATATTTTTTATACTGTTTTTTCTCACGTTCTGGGAACCTCAACCATAATGTAGGCCTCTACGCGATCCTCTTCCTTGATGGCATCGAAACCGTCAAATACAAGACCGCACTCGAAACCTTCTTTAACTTCCTTAACGTCATCCTTGAATCTCTTGAGTGAAGAAAGAACTCCTTCGTAAACGATATCCTCGCCTCTGGTGATACGAACCTTGCAGCCTCTCTGCATGATACCGTCGAGTACGTAGGAACCTGCAATGTTTCCGATTGCGGATGCCTTGAAGATCTGTCTGATCTCCGCATGTCCGAGAATCTTCTCTTCGAATACGGGATCGAGCATTCCCTTCATAGCACGCTCAACATCCTCGATTGCCTTATAGATGACATCGTAGCATCTGACATCGACGTTCTCCTGCTCAGCCTTATCTCCGGCTGCGCTGTCGGGCTTAACGTTGAATCCGATGATAATTGCATTGGATGCACCTGCAAGAGTGACGTCGGATTCATTGATGGCACCAACGCCGCTGTGGATGACCTTAACAACAACTTCTTCATTGGTAAGCTTGAGGAGTGACTCCTTAAGAGCCTCAACTGAACCCTGTACGTCTGCCTTGATGATGATATCAAGTTCCTTGAGGTTCTCCTCCTTAATCTTGGAGAAGAGATCTTCAAGGCTCATGCGGCCCTGGGTCTCAGCAAGCTTCTGCTTCTTATTCTCTGCAGTGTAGGTATCTGCATAGGACTTAGCTTCCTTATCGGATGCGTGTGCAAGGAATACCTCACCTGCTTCGGGTACGGAACTGAGTCCGAGGATCTCTACGGGAGTAGAAGGACCTGCGGTCTTAACGTTCTCACCCTTATCGTTGATCATTGCTCTTACCTTACCGTGAGCAGCACCTGCGGAAATGAAATCTCCGATGTGAAGAGTACCCTTCTGTACAAGAACGGTAGCAACGGGACCTCTTCCCTTATCAAGCTGTGCCTCGATAACAACGCCTCTTGCTTTTCTGTTGGGATCGGCCTTGAGCTCAAGTACGTCTGCGGTAAGAAGGATCATATCAAGCAGGTTGTCGAGTCCGTCTCCGGTCTTAGCGGATACGGGAGCAAATACGGTTGATCCGCCCCAATCCTCGGAGATGAGTTCGTACTCTGAAAGTTCCTGCTTAACTCTGTCGATGTTAGCTGAAGGCTTATCGATCTTGTTGACTGCAACGATGATCTCTACGCCTGCTGCCTTAGCATGGTTAATAGCCTCAACGGTCTGGGGCATTACACCGTCGTCTGCTGCGACAACGAGAATTGCGATATCCGTTGAATTAGCACCACGCATACGCATTGCGGTGAATGCTTCGTGTCCGGGGGTATCAAGGAAAGTAATGGACTTGCCCTTAACATCTACGGTATATGCACCGATGGCCTGAGTAATACCGCCAGCCTCGCGCTGTGTTACATGAGTCTTTCTGATAGCATCAAGGAGTGAAGTCTTACCATGGTCAACGTGACCCATTACACAGACAACGGGAGGTCTCTCGGTCATCTTGCTGGTATCTTCTTCGTCCTCTTTGAGGAGCTCTTCGATTACGTTGATCTTAACTTCATGCTCGCAGAGGATCTCGTACTCCATAGCGATGTTTTCTGCATCTTCGTAAGAGATCTCCTGGTTAACGGTAACGATCTTACCGGTGAGGAAAAGCTTCTTGATGATGTCGGAAGCCTTCATCTTCATCTTAGCAGCAAGATCACCGATGGTGATGGTATCGGGAAGAGTGATTACCTTGATCTGCTCCTCTACTACCTCTTCAACCTTCTTCTCAGGCTTGATGAAGCGTCCTGCCTTCTTGCTGCGTGACAGTTCTTCCTCGTTATAATTTATATCTTTGTGCTTGCTGTTTCTTTCTTCGTTTCTACGTCTCTGGTCGCGGCTGCCCTTGTTCGATGTAGGACCGTCTGAGGTAAAGATCTTGCCTCCGCCAGCACCTTTGCCGTTTCCGAATCCAGCTCCCGGTCTGCCATTTGGTCTTTGATTTCCATTGCCACCAGAAAAGCCCCTGCCAGGAGCTCCAGCGTTAAAACCACCCCTCTGAGGATTTTGCGCCCCCTGGAAAGAGTTCGTACGCCCTGTCTGATTCTGCCTGAAGTTACCGCCATTCTGGCCTTTTTCCGAGTTGTTCTGGCCATATCCGTTTCCTCCGCGATATCCGCCCTTTGAACGCTGTCCGGGTCTGTCGTTAATGCTGATGGAACGATTATCTCTTCCGCCCTGATTTCTGTTCTGGTCGTTATTTGCGGGGCGATTGTTATCCTGAACAGGCTTATTCTCCTGCTTTACTTCGTTGTTAGAAGTATTTACGGGAGCGGTCTGCTCCTGAATCTTCTCCTTAGGCTGCTCATTAACCTCAGGCTTAGGCTTTCTGGGATTCTGAATAGTCTTGGGATCCTGAACCATATTTACGGAAGGGGTATCGGAAGGAGCGGTCAGAGGTTTGATGATCCTTCTGGCCTCAGGTCTTCCTGACTGCATTCCGGGACGGTTGTTCATCTGAACACCGGGTCTGGACTGATTATTCATTCCGCCCTGCTTAGGGTTTGCAGGCTGTCCGGTATAAGCCTTGGCAGGCTGATTAGAAGTATTCTGAGCCTGGGGCTTACCGTTCTTATTGTTAACGATTATGATCTTCTTTCTGGGCTGAGCATCCGCACCACCATGAGCAGGCTTAGCTTCAGGCTTCTTCTCGGAAGAAGCATTCTCTTTAGCCTCGGCCGGTTTCTTCTCTTCCTTGCTCTCTGCAGGAGCGGGCTTAGGTGCTTCAGCAGCCTTTGCACTGTTTTTTGCTCCGAACTTGGCTCTGAGCTTATCGGCCTCTTCATCGGAAACCGAACTCTGATGGGACTTTACTTCCATTCCCATCTCAATAGCAGCAGCTACAACATCGCTGCTCTTAATGCCTAATTCTTTTGCAATTTCATGTAATCTGGGTTTTGCCATTAATTAACATTCCTCCTCAAAAAGCTCAGGTGCCGCCTTCATTATCGCACGACACAATCCTTCATCTTTTACCGCAAGAGCACTTCGCAGATCTTTGCCCACAGCTCTCCCTAGTGATTCCCTGTCGGCATAGTATGCATACGGAACTTCATAGTATTTACACTTGTCCGTATACATTTTTTTCGAACCGTCGGATGCATCACCTGCTATCACGACGCACATCGCCGTTCCGTCCCGAATACTTTCGAGAACCTGCGTTTCACCGCCGGCAATGTTGCCGCTCTTTTGTGCGATTCCAAGAAGTGATAATACTTTGTCCTGCGTAATAACTCCTTTGGCGGTCAGCTTTCCGCCAGTCTTTTCTTGATATATTCGGATACTTCCGAAACGGTATCCTTCGAAACCTGCATCTTGAATGCTTTATTGAGAGCCTGCTTTTTTACAGCCTTTTCAAGGCACTCTTCATTTAAGCATATGTATGCTCCGCGGCCGTTTGCACGTCCGGTCTCATCAGCCCCTATAACTCCCTGCGGATCCTTGACGATTCTTATCATCGTTTTCTTGTCGCGAATGTTTCCACAGCCGATGCATGTTCTCGAAACTTCGGATGCCATTATTCCTGTACTTCCTCTTCGGATACTTCCTCTGCTACTTCATCGAATGCTTCATCCTCATCATCCGAATACTCGTAGTCCTCATAACGGAATCCGGGAGCATCCTTAGCCTGTGACTCTGATTTGATGTCAATCTTGTAGCCGGTAAGACGTGCTGCAAGACGAGCGTTCTGTCCTTCCTTACCGATTGCAAGAGAAAGCTGGTCATCGGGAACGACAACCTTAGCGGTCTTCTCATAAGGATCTGCAAATACGGCGTTTACGGAAGCGGGGGAAAGTGCATTCTGAACAAGGTTTCCGGGGTTGTCATCCCAGCAAACGATGTCGATCTTCTCATCATTGAGCTCACTTACGACAGCACCTACTCTGTCTCCGTTCATACCAACGCATGCTCCAACGGGATCAACGTCGGGATTATTGCTCCATACGGCAATCTTGGAACGGCTGCCGGGCTCACGTGCGATGCTTCTGATCTCTACGATACCGTCTGAAATCTCGGTAACTTCGTTCTCAAAGAGGCATCTTACAAGCTCGGGATGAGTACGGCTTACGCTGATACGGGGTCCCTTGGGAGTGGACTTAACATCAAGTACGTAAACTTTGAGTCTGTCTCCGTTCTTATATCTCTCACCGGGAATCATCTCTGACTCTGCAAGGATTCCGTCTGCCTTGCCGAGGTTGAGGCTTACATTGCCGCCAACATAGTGATTAACGGTTCCGGTAACTACATTCTTTCTTCTGCCTGAGAACTGATCGAATACTGCGTGTCTCTCCTCCTCACGGATCTTCTGGAGAATTACGTTCTTCGCACTCATTGCTGCGATACGAGTAAGTTCCTCGGACTTAATATCAACCTGTACAACGTCTCCGATCTGTGCATCGGGCGCAATTGCCTGAGCATCTTCAAGAGAGATATCCTCAAGAGGGTCCATAACATCATCAGCGGTCTCGACAACGGTCTTCTCCGCATAGATGCGGTGATCGCCGGTCTCACGATTGACCTCTGCACGTATGTTCTTGATGTTCTCATTTCTGCCATACAGATTGCGGCAACCTGCAACAAGAGCATTCTCGATAGCATCGAAGATTGCTTCTCTGTCTATGCCTTTTTCCTTTGCAAGCAGATTAAGACTCTCAATAAGTTCGCTGTTCATTTTGTTTTTCCCTTTTCCCTTTCTGTTATTAAAAATCCAACGACAGCTTGATCTGAGCGATATCATTTCGCTGCCAGACCGATGTGATTTCTGTTTCGGTATCTTCAATGGTGATCGTATCCTTATCGAAGGCTTTAAGTATTCCTGCGATGGATTTGGATTTGATGGAACTTGATTCATCCTCGCGAATCACCATTTGTTTGTAGAATGAGATCTCTACGGACTCGCCGATTGATTTCTCCAGATGTCTGTCCTTCGAAAGTGTTCTTCCGAGGCCCGGACTTGAAACTTCCAATATGTACTGTTCATCGATCAGTCCGGATTCATCCAGTTTGGTTTCAAAAGCGCGACTGACGTTTTCGCAGTCATCGATGGTTACTCCGCCTTCCTTATCGATGTATGCACGAAGATACTTTTCACCATTCTCCGTGACATATTCGACATCGTATACCGACACACCGTAGGTTTCGGTAACGGGAACGAGGAGCTCTTCAGCTTTCTTGGCTATCTGTTCGGCTTTGCCCATAAGCACCCTCCCAACAAACAAGTAAGAGTGGCCGTGTGGCCACTCTTACATCAACTACTTAACATAATGTATACCCTGCATAAGGCATTGTCAAGTGTTATCTGGGCATCTGAGGGTTTGCAAAAAAGTTTTTCAGATACTCTTTATATTGCGAATATTCAACAAATCCCGTCATATTTACGATATCCGCATATCTGTGGAAGTACTCTTTGCTGAATACTATGTGGAACATCTTTGGAACCTTCTTAAAGGTCTTGGCTATGGCTTCTTCCGAACCGTAGATATTGAAGATCTCATAATAAGGCAGGAACGCGTTGATGAACATCTTCTGGGCAGGGGTTCCGTAAAGAGGAATCTGCAGGCATTCCTTCTTACCCAAGACGGGTTTGATGATATATACGGATCCGTTTTCTGCAACCATCCAGAAGCGGTCCCATTTATGCATGCCTTTTACGTTCGGGAATTCTCTGAGTACGTAAACAGGGATTACCATCTGTACTGTTTTCCCCTGAAGGAAATCCCTTACCTTGGAAGGAAGTTTGGGTGCAATGAGGGGCTTTTCCTTATCGTATCCGCCGAATATCTTCTTAAACAGTGCCCTTACGTATATGTTCTCAAAGTATTTAACCGCCATATACGCTGTCCTGAAAAGGAATGCGGAAATGATGACGATCAGCGCAGATATGAATATATAGAACGCGGGCATGAACACTGCCATCAGGATAAAGAATCCGACAAGTGCAAGCTTTGCTCCAACCCATAAAAACGAAACAAAAGGAACCAGGGTGCATACAGGTACCATGATGATATCGATAAGAGCAAAAAGATACCTGACAAGGAAATAAATGACCAAAGTGATCACTAAGACTGCAAAGCAGACCAGGGCGCTGATTCCGGAACTTATCAATCTCAGCGCAGAACCTGCCGCATGTAGACTTGATTTGCTACCGACATTTGCTGCCATCTGTGACATTACGATTATGACCATCATAATGCCGTTTACTTTCTTCTGGGATGTTTCGATCGCACATCCTATGGCGTTGGTCTTGCTGAAAGCCTTGAGGATAAGGGGCACTCCGAACCAAATGAGAAGGAAAATACAGATATAAGTGTTTTCGAAAACACCAAATGAAAATCCGGACAATTTGTCGATTCCCATGATGCCGGCATTTCCGCCATAGGTTGCTCCAAGGGATGATGCGCTCATGATTATCATTACCCACGACAGATCTATGCCGCCGAAATATCCGCATGAAACAATGGGTCCGAGAGCGGCTCCGAAGGTTCCGCCGTAAGTTGCAACGATTCCTGTTCCGTCGATATCCTCCGCATGAACGGAAGTCATCTGTCCGTAGAACAGCATTGAGAAAACAATACAAAGCGTAAGGCAAAAGAAAATATATCTCTTATTCTTAGAATAGATCTCGGAAAAAATCTGTCCGTAAGTCATCTTGCGCTCCTCTCGATATTTGGTGACACGGGGTCGGACCCTCTGTCACACAAAAATGCACCGGAAAATAATCCGGTGCATTAATAATACCATATTCTCAGATTTTCTTTTTGAGAGCTTCTACAAGTTCCTCAATGCAGCCGTCCTCGAAGGGGCTTCTTAATCCGCACTCCTTAAGCATGGGCTCATAGAACTTGGTTGCGGAGAGCTTGCAAAGCTTTAAGTAATCCTCAAACGCTCCTCTGAAATCCTCATCCATTCTGACCTTGAACTGCATAGCGCAGACGCTTGCAAGTACATAGTCGATGTAATAGAAAGGACTCTGGAAGATGTGGCTCTGCTTCTGCCAAAATCCGCCTTCAGAGAAGAAAGGATCTCCGTCGTAATCGAGGTGAGGTCTGTAGGTCTTCTCAAGCTCTTTCCAAACCTGCTTTCTCTCAGCGGGAGTCATATCGGGATTCTCATACACGATATGCTGGAATTCATCTACCATACATCCGTAAGGAACGAAGATGATGGAATCCTCAAGGTGCATGGTATAGTAATCGTCTTTTCTGTCTCCGAAGAACTTCTCCATCCAGCCATAAGTGAAATATTCCATGGACATGGAGTGGATCTCGGCGGTCTCCATGGTGATGTTGTTATGCTCGGGGATGGGATCTTCTCTGGTTACGAATCCCTGGAATGCATGTCCGCACTCATGGGTGATGACATCAACATCTCCGCTGGTTCCGTTGAAGTTAGCGAAGATGAAAGGTGCCTTATAATCAGGAAGGAAGGTCATGTATCCGCCCTGACGCTTGGTCTTTCTTCCGAGTACGTCAAAAAGATCGTACTCTCTCATAAAGTCCATGAACTCTCCGGTCTCGGGTGAGAGCTCTCTGTACATCTCCTGTCCTGCTGCAAGAATCTCTTCGGGAGTTCCTACGGGTGCGGGATTTCCCTGAGTGAAATGCACTTCGTTATCGTAGTGCTTAAGTGTATCAACGCCGATACGCTGGCGTCTCTTCTCATGGATCATGGTAGCAAGAGGAACGAATGCTTCCTTAACCTGCTTTCTGAAATTCTCAACCTGCTCACGACCGTAGCTGTTTCTGTTCATTCGCATGTATCCGAGATCGATGTAATTCTCAAATCCCAGTTCACGCGCCTGTTTGGTACGGTTTGCGACCATCTTGTCATAGATATCGTCAATCTCATCGGTAACGCTGAGGAAATAATCACTTACAGCCTTCCATGCGCGCTTTCTTACATCTCTGTCACAATCGGTTGTGAACTTTCTCATGAGGCTGAGGTTATAATCCTCACCGTCAAAAGGGATCTTGGCTGTTGCGATAAGCTTGGTATAATGGCTTACCAGCTCATTTTCTTCCTGTGCAAGAGATACGATCTTCTCATCAAATGATTTGATGGCAAGTTCCATGCTCTTAAATGCTACAGGTCCGAGTTTCTCTTCAAACTCTTTTCTGAAAGGTGTTTCGTAAAGCACCTTCTTATACTCATTGTCACATGCCATGAGGAGCGGAGTGATCTCATCGTAATAATCGTTTTCCGCATCATAGAATTTATCGGTGGTATCGATATCGTGACGGATTGAAGCAATGGTAAATTCAGTAAAGAAATGCTCTGAAAGCTTGGTTGCTTTCTGATGGATTTCCCAGGCCATTTCGAAGCTGTCCGCCTCTTTGAGTGCGGCGATATAACCTTTGTATTCTTTTACGGTCTTGTCAGAATCAATTCTCTCGTAAGGGAGATCCTGAAATTTCTGCATAAATTAATTCTCCTTGGTCTCCTTGTTTTCCGAAGAGACGTTTTTGTCGTACAAATGACATGCGCAGAAATGACCGGGTTCAACCTCCATCATCTCGGGCGCTTTGTTTTTACAGATTTCCATACATTTATCGCATCTGGTATGGAACTTACATCCCGAAGGAGGATTTGCAGGTGAAGGAATATTACCCTGAAGTACTATTCTGTTCATCTTGTAATCCGGATCGGGTACGGGTATCGCGGAAAAGAGTGCGGTGGTGTAAGGGTGGAGAGGATTCGAATAAATCTTCTCGGTCTCCGCATACTCAACCATGTTTCCGAGATACATAACACCTACGGTGTCGGAAATATGCTCAACTACAGAAAGGTCGTGTGAAATGAAAAGATATGTAAGTCCGAACTCTTTCTGAAGGTCTCTTAAGAGGTTAATGATCTGTGCCTGAATGGAAACGTCAAGTGCAGATACGGGCTCGTCACAGAGAATGAAATCAGGGTTAAGGGCAAGTGCTCTTGCGATACAGATTCTCTGACGCTGTCCGCCTGAGAACTCGTGAGGGTAGCGGTTCTTGTGCCACTCCTGAAGTCCGCATGCTTCCATTACTCTGGTAACGTAATCATCGATTTCTTCCTTGGGAACGATGCCGTGCTCTCTTACTGCCTCGGCGATGATCTCACCGATGGGAAGTCTGGGAGAAAGGCTTGAATAGGGATCCTGGAAAATGATCTGAATCCTGGGACGAAGCTTTCTTAACTCTTCCTTGGATAACTTGAAGATATCCTGTCCGTCAAAATAAACCTCTCCTTCAGTCTTCTCCTGAAGTCTTAAGATGGTTCTTCCGGTTGTAGACTTACCGCATCCGGACTCACCTACAAGGCCCATGGTGGTTCCCTTCTTGATAACAAAAGAAACACCGTCGACTGCCTTTACATTACCTATGTTCATCTTAAAGAAGCTTGATTTGATGGGGAAGTACTTCTTCAGATTCTTGACTACAAGAAGATTTTCACTGTCTTTTTCAGCGCCTTCAAAAAGCATCTGATCTTTTACTTCGCTCATTTTAAAAGCTCCTCTGCATTAACGGTCTTAGGGTATCCGACAACTTCGCCTTCATCGAAAAATCTGTAGCATGAAACGAAGTGGGTATCTGAAATCTTGATCTCGGGAGGATAATCTCCGCCTGCTTCGCCTACCTTGGCTTTGCATCTTTCGCACTGCATCTCGCAACGATCGCGGAAGTAGCAATAGTCGGGCATGTCAACGGGATTAGGAACGCTTCCTTCGATGTTGTAGAGAGCATCTACCTTCTTACCTACAACGGGCTTGGATTTCATAAGTCCGATGGTGTAAGGATGTGCGGGATGATGGAAAATATCATCTGCGGTTCCTTTTTCGATAACACGTCCCGCATACATAACAACAACATAATCAGCCATGCTCGCAACAACACCGAGATCGTGTGTGATGAGCATGATCGATGAATTGATCTTGTTCTTAAGATCCGCAAGAAGATCGAGGATCTGTGCCTGAATGGTAACATCAAGAGCGGTGGTGGGCTCGTCTGCGATGATGAGCTCAGGGCTGCATGCAAGAGCGATTGCGATCATTACACGCTGTCTCATACCGCCGGAAAGCTCGTGAGGGTACATCTCATAAACGCCCTCTTTGTTAGCGATACCAACCATCTCAAGCATCTCGAGAGTACGAGCTTTGATCTGCTCCTTGGTCATCTCGGGATGATGAAGTTCAAGAACTTCGTTAACCTGCATTCCAATCTTGAATACGGGGTTAAGGCTTGTCATGGGCTCCTGGAAGATCATGGAGATTCTGTTTCCGCGGATCTCCTGCATCTTGGCAGTAGGAGTATTTACGATGTTGTATGCGGTTCCGTCGCCGAGATTAAAGCGAATCTCTCCGCCTACGGTCTGTCCGCTGGGTCTCTGAAGAAGCTGCATCAGTGAAAGGCTGGTAACAGACTTTCCGCATCCTGACTCTCCTACGACACCGACGGTTGAGCACTTGGGAATATTGAAATTGATTCCGTCAACTGCTTTTACAACTCCTACGTCGGAAAAAAAGTACGTGCAGACATTGTCGAACTCGACAACGTTGTTCTCGTCCTTCATCTTGGTAGTATAAAGTGCGGGATCCTTCTTGGCATTCGCTCTGTCAGCTTCCAGTTTCTTGGTCACCTTACGGTTGAACTTGGTGATCTTTCTGGACTCTTTAGCGGATATATAAGAAGATGACTTTTTCTCTTCTTTCTTTTCTACTTTCTCTTTGTTATCAGCCATGATAAACCTCTTACTAAAGCTTATTACTATTATCTCTTGGACTTGGGATCGTATGCGTCTCTTAATCCGTCACCGACAAAGTTGAATGCGATAACCGTAAGACAGATAAGAAGACCAACAGGTATCCAGATGTGCTGGTAGTGAGCCATTGCGGTTGCGGATGATACCGAGTTGATGATGGTTCCCCAAGTTGCAAGAGGATGCTTAACACCAAGACCGAGGAATGAAAGGGTTGACTCAGTAAGAATGACTGATCCCATACCCATGGTCGCAATGACGATCAGCTGAGGCATAACGTTGGGAATAAGGTGTCTGAAGATTCTCTTACGAACCCTGATTCCGGTTGCCTCTGCAGCGGTCATGAATTCCTGCTCACGAAGTGAAAGGATCTGTCCGCGCACCATACGTGCAACGCTTGCCCATCCGAGGAATCCCAGGGTTGCCATCATGATAACAAGTCTGACGTATGTATCCATTCTCAGTGAATCCATGGTAGCACCGAGGATGATCATGATGGGAAGTGAAGGCAGGCAGTAGAAAATATCAACCAGTCTCATGATGAGGTTGTCTACCCAGCCTCCGTAATATCCTGCAAGGCCTCCCATGATAACTCCGATGAAGATCTCGAGGAAGACAACGACGAAGCCTACCATAAGGGATACACGTCCGCCGTACATGATTCTTGCAAGAACGTCGAATCCGTCACCGTCTGTTCCGAGGATGTGCTCCTTGGAAGAAGTTGCGAACATGTCGATGACATAAATAACCTGGTCGCAGTTGATTACATATTCTCCGGTATATCTCTGAGTGATTGTAAGCTCTGCTTCTGAGTACTGAAGATTTCCTTCTTCATCGTAAACGTAAAGTCCGTTCTCATCCTGATAAGGAAGATTGTAAACAAGCTTTTCTGAAGTGGCGCCAGTCTCTGACATGGTGATGACAAACTCTTCGATTTCTTTTTTCAGATCGTATTCGATACTGTCTTCACCGGTATAACGTCTTACGGAGAAGCTTGAAAGCTCGGCAACCTCATTGTCATTGCCGTCCTTGAGGATAAGGAGTCCGTCGGTTTCGGTAATCTTATAAGAAGTTCCGTCCACATCAAATGTCTTGCCGTCATTGATATGAAGAAGTGCATTTGCCTTAAGTGAATCGGATACCTTAACGTCACTTGAAATAACATTGAATGTAAGTCTGGTGTAAACAGATGCGTTCTTCTCATTTCCGCTTACAAGGTATGCGTCATATCCCATAGGGGTCTTCTCAAGGCAGAAGGTCTTACCGCCTACGGTAAAAGAATACGCTTTGTTATCGGCCGCTTTCTCGAATGCATCGGAGAAAGATTCGGGAAGTGATGAATCGAATACTACGACTCCGTCCATCTCTGAATAAATATTGTAGGACTTGGCGACGTCTTTCTCATAAGAGTATCTGACGCCTTCATAAGTGAATGAACCGCCGGTACGATTGAAGTTCTTGGTAAGTGCATCAACAAGACCTTCGATCTCCTGACCGGTAAAGCTGATGGTTCCGCCGATCATATCATAGGTTCCGATAAGAGTACTTCCCTCTCCTACGGATGCAACCTTTGAGCCGCTCATCTGAGCAAGCATAAATACATCGTCATTAACTCTTCTTAAAAGGAATGCTCCGTCATCGGAAGTGATAACCGCAAGATCCTCATCCGCTTCGATCAGGCTCTTGGCAACGCTGTTAACGGATGTGGATATGCTTCTGGGAACACTGATATCACTTGAAAGAGAATATCCTGTATAGGAAGTTATCTCCTTGGCAAGTGCGTAATTGATATTCTGAGAATCATATTTATAGAAGATCTCTTTCTGTCCGCAATGATAGAAAATGGGTCCGATGAAAGAGAATACGAACATGATGATCAGAAGTATGCTTCCGAATACGGCAAGACGGTTTCTGATAAATCTCTTGAAAACCTGTCTTCCGGGAGAAAGAACCTTAACACGGGCAACGTCATCAAGTCCTACTGCGACCTGATTACCGGTGAGTCCGGCCTTCGCTTTTAATATTTCATTCAAATTATATGAAGCCATGTCTCTTATTATTCCTTTTCTATATAGATCAGCTCAGGCGCACTCTGGGATCAACCGCTGCATAGAGCAGATCGGAGATCAGGTTTCCGAGAAGTGTAAGCACCGAGATAAATGCAAGATAGAACATAATGAACGGAATATCCGCCTGTGTCATTGAATAGTATGAAGCATAGCCTATTCCTCTGATACCGAAGAGAGTTTCGGTAATGAGTGCTCCGGAGAAAAGACCGGGGAGCATACCGCCGAGCATGGTTACAAGAGGAATGAGAGTGTTTCTGAAAGCGTGCTTTCCGATAACCTTCTTCTCAGGTACGCCCTTCGCACGAGCGGTTCTGATGTAATCGGAATTAAGAACTTCCAGCATATTTGTACGGGTATAGCGCATCAGGCTTCCGATACCGATAATCGTAAGAGTAACGGCAGGAAGTGCGAAGTGTTTCGCTAAATCCAGGAATTTTCCAAAAGTAGATAAGAACTGATAATCACGGCCCTGCATACCGGTGAGATCCACCCAGCCGAGTTTGACCGCAAATACATATTTAAGAAGTGTCGCCAGGAAGAATGTAGGTAGCGAAATACTTATCATGGCGACGACGGTTGTAAAGTAGTCCGTAAAACTGTATTGCTTTTTGGCCGCTGTAATTCCAAGCGGTATTGCGATTATAACTTCGAAGATAAAAGAAACCAAGCCCAGTGCAAAACTGTACCAGACTGTATCATTGAATTTGTCGAGAACCGGAATGGTCCACTGCCAGCTGTCGCCCCAATTTCCACGAACAGCGCTGCTAAGCCAAACGAAGTAACCCTGTACAACACCCTTATCCATTCCGTACTGCGCGTTAAGATCCGCAAGCCACTCGGTATAAGTCTTGGTAGCTCCCGGACGCGATGCCAGCTCTCTTGCCTTCGTCTCAACGAAACTCGTCGGCATGTTATACATCAGCACGTAGATGAGAAACATTACGAAGAAAAGAATAAGTACGCTGTACAATAATCGTTTGATTATAAACTTAGCCATTTTAAAAATCCTGCCTTCTAAACCGGATCTGAGAGGAGGCATAAAACCTCCTCTCACCCGGATGAATAATTACATCAAATTAGAACTGATTATTTGGTAGCCATTGCATGGATCTCTGCGTGCCATACCCAGTAAGGAGTCATATCCTGAGGGATTGTTGCAATATCAACACGCTCGGTAGAGAATGCGGTGCAATCCTTTCTCTGATAGAGAGGAAGCTCGCAGCCCCAATCCATGATGATCTCCATTGCCTCTTTGTAGATGGACTTTCTCTCTTCGGTATCAGCGCTTGCACGTCCTGCAGCGATGAGCTCGTCGAGTTCAGCATCGTCTACTGAGTAGTGGTTGGAGTTGGTTCCAAGACCATGAGCATTTGCACTTGAGTAAACCTGAGTCATATCAGGATCCTGAGTAGCCTGCCATGCAGCAGCCCACATCATAGCGGTGTTGGACTCAAGAGCGTTGTTCCAAACTGAAGTTCCTACGTCGTTAACCTGGAGCTTGATTCCCATGCTCTCAAGTACTTCGGATGCTGCTACGGCAACACCGTATGCAGGGTGATCCTGAGTTCCCTGTCCGGGGATCATTACTTCGTAAGTCTCGGTGAAATCGGTGAACATTCCGGTAGCTTCATCATAGTTGAATCCTGCTGCCTTGAAGTATCCGATTGCAGCTTCCTTAGCAGCTTCGTAACGCTGCTCTTCGTTCATTGATGCATCATAGATTGCATTTCCGTCTACATCTACGGAATAAGCGGTTACATAGCCTTCATCTGCAGGCTGAGGTGCTGCCCATGAAGTGTTGGAGATAGGATACTGGATTACAGATGCACGATCTCCGTAGTAAGAATTGATAACGGTATCACGATATACAGAGAAGAGGGTCATGAATCCCTTACGAAGATTCTTGGACTCTTCAGATGCGGGATCTCCGTTTACGTTAACGAGATCTGCATTGATTCCGAGATATCCGTATCCACGATAGTCTACAAGTACGGTGGTAACAGTGTCTCCTACAAGCTCTCCGTTGTTGGCATCCTTGATAGCCTTAACAACATCGTCGCTGATGGAAGGAACTGCGATGTCGAAAGATCCGGTTACGATACCGGGAACATAGTCGGAATCAACTGACTCCTGGAAAAGGATGTAGGTGGTCTTAGGCTCGCCTTCGAAGTAGTAAGGGTTAGCCTTAAGAGTAACAACACCGTTTGAGTATCCCTCGAAGGTGTAAGCACCGCATCCGAGAGGCTCGCTGTTCTTAGCCTTGATTCCGGAAAGGTCACCCTTTACGAATCCGAAGCTGTTGTTGTCATAATCATAAAGATCTGAATCACCATAATAGTGAATGGGAGCGATGATAGATCCTGCGATCTGATAGATAGCGGGAGCATCATACTCGGTCATGTGAATGGTAAGGCTGTAATCGCCGGTTCTCTGAATACCGGAAATGTTAGCAGCGGTCTCGCCGGTAGATACACCGGTCTCATACTCAGCGCCGAGAGCAGCGATGGTAAGAGAAAGTCTGGTTGAACCTGCAGACTCGGTTGCCTCTGCTTCTTCAACAGAATCATAAGATGCTACGATGGTATCCCAGAAATCCTGAGCAGTAGCATCAGCATCAAGCTCGAATCCCCAGTTTTCAGCGCATGCTGCTACTGAATCGCCGGCTGCGTTGTATCCGTTTGCGATACAGTAATCAACGATCTCCTGAGCAAAGTCAGCACCTGCATTGTTGTTGTAGTAATCCCAGAATGCATTGTACTGATCCTCGGTGTAGAGGTCGGTCTCTTCGTATCCTGCATCACCTGCTGCGAAGATAACGTTTCCTCTGGAATCCATTCCTCCGCGGTACTCAGCCATTCCTTCGATAGGAAGAGCATAAAGAGTTGCTGATCCGTCGTAAGTAGGATCGCAAACAACATACATATAGAAAATAAGGTCGTCGATGGTTGCTGCAACACCGTCGGAGAACTTAACGTCATCTCTCATGGTGATGTTGTAATCAACAGATCCGTCAGCGTTCTGAACAACTTCAACATTACCATGTCCCTTATAGTTGTAAGTAGTTCCGTTGTAAACAACGTCCTGACCTTCAATACCGTTCTCGATAACAGCTCCGCCACGATCGGTAGCAAGGATAGTTCCCTGAGTGATATCAACGATCTCCTGGTCATAAGCGGTGGTAACGAAGAAAGGGCTGAACTTCTGACCGAAGGTAGAAGTTGCATATACAAGAGTGGTATCCCCCTCTGCTGTCTGAACAGGTTCAACGTCGCCTTCCTGTCCCTGCTCCTGTCCTTCTACGGGAACGTCCACATTCGCGTTGCTCTGGCAACCTGCGATCATGGAAAGCGTCATTCCGGCTGAAAGAAGAAGAGCCATTAATTTCTTGCTTTTCATTTTTTCTAATCCTCCTATAAGCATTCCTTTCGACATAAGATCGAAAATATAACACACCTTTTCGGTGAATGTTATCCGTTTTCCCTGGCCTCGGCACAACCTTTGGCCTTGCTTATCAATACTGAAGAAACGAACAAGAGTACAGTGCTTACTGTTATTACGGTATTTCGAACCTCAAAACCGTTCTTTACATGCCATACGATCTGGGCGACCGACGATACAAATGAAAATATAGTATTAAGAAGTGCCCATATAGCTATTCTCTCAAAACCGTGCTTGGTATCCTCACGCTTAAGGGGTTCCTTAGCCGTAAGGAATATCACAAAGCCCATTACCAAATGCACATCTCCGAGCAGACACATGATAAGTGGCGCAGAGGTATACCATTTGTGCATGAGAGGATCGGGTATCAAAAGAGGGATCATCGTGAATACGATTTCCGCCAAAATGAATACGCCGAGAAGTACGCGTGCTTTATTCCTGACATCCTCGGGAAGGACATAATAAAAGTCAGGGCCTTTATATCTGGCCGTTTTCTTAAGACGGCCCTTCTCATCCCTGATATATTCAACATCATAATCGGAAGTCCGTTCTTTTATCCTCTCCGAGTCCATAACATTAAGACTATATCACAAAATTTTTTTCAGAAAAGTCAAAAAAGTGCTTATTGGTAGGATTTGGGAAACCGTTGGAAACTCAATGTATAAAAATTCATTTTAGTTTCCGCAATAATGCGCAGTATTCAACTTTTCATGGAAACTATGAGTAAATAATTTTTTTGTAAAAAAAGGGACAGTCTTCCTAAAAAAACTGTCCCCATTGACTAAATATGCCTGTAGTTAATATAACGCAGAATCATCAATATTGCAAATTTTGGAAACTCCGGTGCAGCTCATTACGAAACGAAGCTCGCTTTGAACCTTCTTAAGGAACTTCTCTACGCCCGAAGCTCCTTCTTTTTCCAGGGAGGGCATCATGGACCTTCCCACCGCTGCACCGTCTGCTCCGAGAGCCAGTGCTTTATATACATCCGCGCCGCTTTCGATACCGCAATCCACAAATATCTTAACATCCCTGCCTTCGAGGGCATCCTTTATCTCGGGAAGAATCATCATGGGAGGTACTGCATAGGGAAGTCGCCCGTGGTGATGGCTTACGATTATTCCCTTGGCTCCGATCTCCGCACATTTAAGTGCATCGGATACACTTAAGACCCCTTTTACGACGAAAGGAAGCTTGGTTGATTCGACATAGCTTCTCAGCATATCCGTTGTCTGAACAGCCATTTCCTCTCCGACCACCACATCGAGTCCATTTTCTCCGAAGATGTGGTCTATATCCATTCCGATTCCGAATGCGCCGACGCTCTCAGCATATGCAAACTGGTCGCGGACTTTTCCGTTATCGGCATAGGGCTTAACTATTCGTACTGTTTTCGCACCCGTATCGACAAGTTTTTTAAACATGTCATTTTCCATCATTCCGCAGAAGTTCAGAATGTTGCAGTTCTTCGCAGCGATGGAATATTCTTCAAGTCCCGTAAGCTCTCTTCCGTTCAGCTGTCCGATATGGGAAAAGGCGGGAGTAAGGACGGGGCTGTCAAATGTCTCGCCCCAGATTTCGGTGGATGTATCAGCTACCACGGAATCTATCAGTCTTTGTTCGAAGAGGATGGAATCCATGTACTTTGCGGTAATCTCATTCGCATCAGATATCCTTGTATAAGCCATTTAATTCCTCCTTCAGATAACCCATGAACATGATGTATTTTTCATCCGAATCAAGGTGCTCTAAGATAACGGGCATATCGGAGTCGATTTCATTCATCTTCTCAACATAGTGTCTTAAAGGGAATTCTCCGTCGCCGGGTCCGCACTCTTCCAGTCTTAATGTATAAGCCGTTCCAAGATGCACATCCTTGATATGGCAGCTCTTTATGCGGTCTCCCAGAAGATCCGCACACTCTTCCACGAATTCATCCGCATGGAAATATCTGTCCGCGGAATTGATCATGTTGATAATATCCATATGAACCGCAAATCTGTCGCGGTCCACGTCTTCGATAAGCTTTAAATACTCACGGGGACCGGTGGGGATCATCCAGGGCATGGGCTCGAGAGTAAAGTAGGTATTTTTAGGATTTGCCCTATCTATTACTTCTCTTACCATGGCAACGGTTTTATCCCAAGCATCCTTAGAAAAGTTTTCTTTATATCCGCCGTCCCAGATTCGTCCGAAAGAGCCCGCAACATTTACCGCACACCTCGCTCCGAGAAAATCCGCAAGGCGAAGCTGCTCCACGCAGTAATCCATATTTGCCTTACGCTCTTCAGGATCCGCAGCAATGGCATTTCTCCATATTCCGACTTCGGCTATGGTCAGTCCTGCTTTCTCTGCAGCTTCTTTATATGCGATTATCTTGCTTTCGGGTTCATTACTCTGAACGGGAAAAACAACCGTAGAGCATCCCAGGTCTATTTGTTTATCCACCCACTCTTCGGGAGAGTTATGACGAAGGGGCGATGATGTTCCAAGTCTCATACCGACTCCTCTGCCTTCTCAACCGCTGCGATAACGCGATCGCACCATTCATCAAATTCGGGATCTTCTACCTGACATTCGGGATGGGACAATACATAATCAAGTGCAATCCTTACGCCCATATCAAATCTTACGTTTGTAGCCATATCAGGAACTGCTCTCTTTAACTTGCTGTTATCGAAAACAACGGATACGGATTTGTCTCCGAGAAGTGAACCTGTGAAATCATATCCGTACTTATCTCCGGTAGCACGCAGGAAATCTGTAGATACATGATATGCATTAAGTTTTACACCAAGGGCATCTGCAATGGTCTGATAGATCTGATCCCAGGTAAGTGTCTCATCGGATGTGATCTGAAATGCTTCACCGATCGCATGTCTGTTGCCCATAAGTCCTGTGTATCCGATTGCAAAGTCCCCGTTCCAGGTAAGAGTCCAGAGGCTTGATCCGTCACCCTGGATGATAACGGGCTTACCTTCCTGCATTCTCTTAATAACCTGCCAGAAGCCTTTTTTACCATGAACTCCGAGAGGAACATGTCTCTCGTCATATGTATGGCTCGGCCGAACTATGGTCACAGGGAATCCTTCCTCTTTATATTTCTTCATAAGGAACTCTTCACACTCGATCTTGTCTCTTGAATATTGCCAATAGGGATTTGCGAGGGATGTTCCCTCGGTAATGATATAGCCTGCAGCCGGCTTATGATAAGCGGATGCGGAGCTGATATAGATATACTGTTTTGTTTTATCTTTAAAGATCCGATAGTCTCTTTCAACCTGCGATACATGGAATCCGATGAATTCACATACGCAGTCGAAAGTCATATCGCCGATCTTATCAAGTACGGCTTTTTCATCGTTTACATCACAAACAATGCTGTTAACGCGTTCGGGAAGGACAGAGTTTCTGTTGCCCCTGTTTAAAACCCATACTTCCCAGTCAAGTTCGTTGACAAGTCTCTTAACGACTGCCGTACTGATAGTGCCTGTTCCCCCAATGAACAATGCTTTCTTTTTCATGGAAATACCCTTTCTATTTTAAAAACCGATTTCTTTAAGTACCGAATCGATTAAGCGTGCGTTCTTAAGAGAAAACTCAGGTGTGATGTGGGGCTTTTCGCCGTCCGTTATGCATCTTCCGAGCTGCTCTATTTCCAGTTTGTAATTGTGCGGAACGTTTAATTTTCTCTCAAAACATCCGTCACTGTTGCATACAAAATATCCTATGCATCCTTCCTGATTGTATTCAACTTCGGATCTTATACATCCTTTACTTCCGTGGATATAAAGTCTGTCATATCTTGAGTTTGTATTTTCTCCGAGGATCATTCCGATGTTGAAAGAAGCTCTAACTCCGTTCTTAAATCTCATGATCGCTGAGGTATTCAGATCAACTCCCAGATCAGAGAACTCCGCTACGGCTTTGACCATCTCTGGCTCGGAATCAATAAGTGTAAGTATCATGGTGGTGCAATAGCAGCCGAGGTCATACATTGCACCGCCTCCGAATTCTTTGTGAAGGCGGAAATCTTCCTTGTACCCCTGAGTGATGAATGCGGATTCTATATAATCCACATCACCTATGATTCCGCTTTCGATATCTGATTTAAGACTCTCCACATAAGGACTGTGAAGATATGCATACGCCTCCATGAGATATACGCCGTTTTCTTCGGCGCACTTGTACATCTCTTCTGCTTCCTCGGCATTGAGCGCAAGAGGCTTTTCACAAAGGACATGCTTCTTATTCTTAAGTGCTTCTGTAACCCACTTAAGATGCAGATCGTTGGGAAGGGGAATATAAACAGCCTGTACATCAGGATCTGCGATGAGCTCGTCATAGCTTCCGTAAGCTTTCTCGAATCCGAACTCTTCCTTATACTTCTCGGCCTTTTCGGGATTTCTTCCCGCAATTGCATAAAGCTCCGCGTTATCAGATTTCTTAATGCCGGGAATGGTTGCCCATCTTGCAATGTTTGCAGTACCGAGAATTCCCCATTTAATCTTATTCATATATACCCCTTCCTAAATCTGCCTAGTATTTATCCAAGAAGATCTTCTACTGCTTTTCTTACATCTGCCATATCGACGGTGGGCTCGAATCTTGCAAGAACCTTGCCCTCTCTGTCTACAAGGAACTTGGTAAAGTTCCACTTGATGTATGCTTTATCGCCGTAAGTCTTATTGTTCATTTCGGTAAACTTCTTAAATGCAGCGTTCTTGAGTCCCTTTCCGAATCCTTCGAAGGGCTTCTCGGTTGCAAGATATGCAAAGAGAGGATCTGCCTCTTCACCGTTAACATTAAGCTTAGCAAACTGAGGGAAGTCAGCTCCGAACTTCATGGTGCAGAACTGATGAATCTCCTCTTCATCCCCGGGTGCCTGATTTGCAAACTGGTTGCAGGGGAAATCAAGAATCTCAAATCCCTTATCCTTAAGATCTTTGTACATAGCCTCAAGAGGCTCATAGTGAGGAGTAAAGCCGCATCCTGTTGCGGTGTTGACTATTAGAAGTACCTTTCCTGCATAATCACTTAAACTAACTTCGTTGCCGGTTCTGTCCTTTACCTTGAAATCATATACATTTGCCATATTCTTTCCTCCAATACTGCTTAGTTAACAGATTCCATGTTCGCCAGCGCTTTGTAAGTAAGTGTATAAAGAGTCTTGAATTCTTCCTCGGTCAGACCAACCTTCTTGGCAATCTCACCCGGGATATTTACGGCCTTAGCCTTAAGCTTCTTTCCTTCTTTGGATAGACTTAGCGTCAAAAGTCTTTCGTCCTCATCGGAACGTTTCCTTGATATGTATCCGGCAAGCTCAAGTCTCTTTAAAACGGGAGTCAGCGTACCGTAATCAAGATGAGTGCATTCGGCCAGTTCTCTCGATGTAGCTACTTCTTTCTCCCACATAACCATCATTACTACGTACTGGGTATATGTAAGATCAAGTTCCTTCAAATAAGGGCCGTACTGTCTTACCAGTTCCTTTGAGCAGGCATAAAGTGGAAAACAAACCTGGTTGCAAAGCTTTAGTGCATCATATTCATTGCCGCTTTTCATTTCACTTACTCCATATTGCTTTTGAACAATTTACTTGTGCAAAAGCATTATATAAAAATTATCGAAGTGCGTCAATCGACATTTTGAAAATTTTTACTTTTTTGTAACCTTGAATTCGTAGAACTCGCCGGGATTTAAAATAACTTCACCTGTCATTTCGGTCACGGGCTTAAGATCATAGTGCAAAGTCTTCTTCGTAAGCTCGATCTCTTTTTCGCCGGAAGGCGTCCAAGGTGCGAAGTACTGAACAAGCTTTGCATCATCGCTCTGAATATGGATCGTTGCATGCACTGGATGAGCGTGGCCCGTTACATGCGTATAGAGAATGAAGGTTCCGTTGTCATAATGGAATATCGATACGTTCGGAGCGGTGACATATATGCCGTCATAATTAAACTCCTGCTTTACCGCATCCATTGCCCATCCGGGAATCCTTGCAAGATCCGAAGGGTTATCGGGAGTATTAATAAGGAACATCTTTCCCTTGCCGTAAGTATCCTTAAGGAAAAGAGTTGAATGATACTCTCCTGCACCGCCGTTAAGAAGGGACCAGGAAAGATTATTCGAATGCTGAATATCGGAAAAGAGAACAGGTGCCACATCCTCCAAGTATCCTGCAGGGTCGTCTGTTTTGTAATACCTGGTTACGGAAAGCTTTCTTCCGGTAAGATATGCGCTGCTTATCTCTCTCCACTCATCTTCGGGAGCCTTTGCCATAAATCCGGGAGTAACGAATACTTTGCCGCCCTCCTTCATAAATGCCTTAAGCTTTGCAAAGATCTCCTTATCATAAAGAGAACTCTCGGTTACAAGAACACTTCCGTCCTCTGGGAAAATGGTGGTGGGGTAAAGAGCGATGCCCTGCATTCCGAGGAAATCCTCGATGTGGTTCTCACCCTGTGATGCATAAGGAATATAGGCGGGAATTCCAACGGGCTTTCCAGCCTTATCAAGCATCTTATCGATCCTTGAAAGCTGAAGCCCCAGCGGTGTAACAAGCTTATTGTTATAAAGGTCCGTCCACTGGAAAAGAGTGATCTCTTCGGGCTTTGCAAATGCGGACAGATATCCCTGCTCGAGATAATCATCTATAGGCCAGCACTGATAGGTATCAAACCATGTGCCCTGATTGCGGTTACCCGAAGCATCATCCATCCATCTTACCAGGCTGTAGCTGAGATATGTGGGAAGATGCTGGTCCTGATATGCACTTGCTCTTGTCTCGGTTCCCGTATAAACCTTATCGAAGATATCCTTCTCAACATCGGGTCTGTATCCGGTTGCATGATATGACTCGCGCCAATTGGGGAACTTGATGATCATCTTAATGTCAGGATTGATCTTCCTTGCAGGACCTACGATCAGGTTCTCGGAAACATCCTTCATAAGGTCTTTTCTGAAATCAACCCATGATCTGTCACCCTTAGCCTTGATGCACTCTTCGCAGGTACAGTTGGTGAAATAGAAATCATCGAGAATAACTTCATCGAAAAGCTCGGCACAATATTCCGAAACCTTCTTAACATGCTCGCGCATCTTGGGGTTCGTGTAGCAGAATGTATCAAAGAGTCTCTGCTTATCTTTATCTTCATCAGAAAGATCGGGAACAACCGTTGTAAGACCGCCGGATACTTCCACAGTTCTGTCTTTGAAAAAATTTGCGATCTCCCTGATCTTATCTTTCTCAACCCAGTGAGATCCTCTGTACGGCTCGAGATAAACCTTATCGAGACCTACATATTTCTCGATGAAATCGTACTGTTTTTCAAGAGTTTCAAGATCCATGTTCTGAAGGATCGAAGAAACGCAGTATACGGTTACCTTAAAATTATTAAAGTGTCCCATGAAGATTATCCCTCCGGCCTACCTGAATTAACGGCTCGTTTTCTGCGCGGCTTTCCTTCTCGCCCGCAACAAGCGGAGTCAGATACTTGTAAAGCGCATATCCGTTAACGGTGAGCGCTCCGACCCATGCACTGATCTCAGCATAAGCGGTAGCCTTAAATCCGAGCCTGCTCATTAAAAATGATATCACAAATATCCTTAAAATCATTTCGAGTATTCCCGAAGCCATGGGAAGCATAGGCTTACCCATACCCTGTACACAGTTTCTGACAACGAAGAGAACATCGACAAATATCATCATGATGCCGCATCTTGGAAGGAACATGCACGCCAGCCTGATCTGCGCACTTCCGTGCAAAAGAATACGTGCAAGAAATTCCGGGAAAAATACCATGAGTGATCCAAGAAGGATATATGTTACCGCCGAGATCGTAAGTGTAACGTGAAGGCCTTCTTTGATCCTGATATACTTACCCGCACCGTAATTCTGGGATGTATATGCACTCATGGCATTTCCCGCTGTGGAGGCAGGATTCATGAAGAGGTTAAGGTATTTACTGCAGGCTGCATAAGCAGCGGTATAAACAACGCCGTAGCCGTTTACGAAATACTGGACAACCATGCATCCTACGGCTGTGATGGAATTCATGAATGCCATGGGAAGTCCGTTTGCAAGAAGTTCTAAGAAGATCTTGTTTTCATTAACGAAGTGTTCTTTTTTCAAATGGATGACGGGAATCTTGCTGAGCCTGTAGATACAAAACGCAGCAGAGATAACCTGGGCAACTATCGTAGCGATTGCAACGCCTTCAACTCCCATTCCCATTCCGAAAAGGAAAAAGCAGTTTAAAGTAACGTTAAGAACGGATGAGATAACTATCGCCTTAAGAGAGGTCTTGCTGTCACCGAGCGCTCTAAGAACCGCTGCTGAGATGTTGTAGCAGATACCTGACGAAAGACCGCCGAAAATGATATATCCGTATTTAAGGCTGTCTGCCATGATGATCTCATCGGTCTGAAGAAGCCTTAACGCGTGGGGAAGGAATACTACGCTGAATGCGGACAAAAGCACGGATATAACGATTCCGAGTTCTATAACTCCGGCCATTCTGTGCTTAAGTGCCTCGATATTACCGGCACCGTAACTCTGTGCGATAAGAACGCCGAATCCGTTAGCTATACCGAATGAAAAACCGACTATGAGAAAAAAGAGAGAGCCCATGTTTCCTACAGCAGCCAGGGCATTATCACCAAGGCCCTGTCCGACAATCCATGTATCCGCAAAGTTATAAAACTGCTGCAGCATACTGGTCATTAGAAGAGGCCAATAAAATGACAGTATCAATGAAGAGGGCTTCCCTGTTGTAAAATCCGTCTCTCGGCTTTTCATGAGTTTCTTTCCTTTCTGAACTCATTCTATTCCGATACCGGATTATATAGAATTACTTATTTGTTGAGTTTTGCCCACTTTTTGTTATTATAGAGGTATGAATAAGAACACTCAGGAAACAATTCATTTCAATCATCCGTCTTCGATCTCGATAACCAATGAAGAAACGCCTGAGATCTACCCGCCTCATTGGCATAATGCCGCGGAGTTTACCGTTGCACTCAAGGATGGTTGCAAATATAAGGTTGGGGATACCCTGTATAAACTAAATGCAGGTGATGTTTTGCTGGCATGGCCCGGCCAGATCCATGAAACCGTCAAAATTCCCAAAAGAGGCGCCATATTCATCCAGTTTGCATCTCTGATCATAGAGAACAATATGGATCTTCTGTCCGTATCCAGATTCCTCAACGAATGCAATTACATATCGGCATCCGAAGAACCTGTGCTTGCCGAGTTTATAGCGGACAGAATATTTGAAATAGACAGGATCAGAAAAACAAACGACCTGTTTTCGGAGACCAGAAGCAAAGGATGCGTATATGAGATCCTTCTGAAGATCGGTGAACATGTAATGTCCGATAACAGAGCCATCATAGAATCCGAGGACACTTCCAAGATCGGATGGCAGTACATACATGCGGCATGCAATTACATCTCCGAGAATTCATCCAATCCCATTACCCAGACTGAAGTTGCAGATCATATCGGAATCAGCACATTCTATTTCTCGAAGCTGTTTAAGCAGTACATGCACATCTCATTTCCGGCATACCTTGCAAACATCAGGGTAAAAAGTGCAACATCACTTCTGCTGGATAAGGGACTGTCGATCACGGATTGTGCGTTCATGGCGGGATTCCAGTCCACGACCACATTCAATAAGGTGTTCAGAGAGATAACGGGATATTCGCCGCGAAACTATAGAAAACTTTACAGATAAATAAACATAAAAAAAGAGCTCGCATATTGAACTGACCCCCAAAAGTTAGACCAAAAATCTAACTGGAGGAGGTCAGTTTTGTTATGGCAAAATATTCTTTTAATTTCAAACTCAAGATAGTCAATGAATATTTGAGAGGAGAGGCAGGGTATCGGACGCTTTCTACCAA
>CADBFZ010000011.1:0-58598 GCA_902794095.1 uncultured Lachnospiraceae bacterium
TGCCTGCTTGGAAGCATCGACTGCAGTGATGATCTCTTCAAGATTGGTAACGGGATCTTTTGCAAGCTCTTCCCCAACGGTATCCATGATGCTCTGAAGTGAAGCCTCACCGTTAACAGCTTTATTTAAAAGGTCCGCATACTTCTCAACGGTCTCTGCTGCGTATCCGTTCTCAAGAAGCTCTGCCTTTACTCCGTCGATTCCGATCTTATCCATCTTATCGATGGTGATAAAGACTGAATCGTAATCGCTTTCTGCAAAGCCTGCCCACTGAGCCATGGCCTTGAGAAGTCTTCTGTCATTTATCCTGATCTCGAATCCCTTGAAATCAAGCTTTCCGAGAGTTGATGTGGTAGCAAGGATAAGCTCGATCTCAGCAAGATTATCTGCTTCGCCGAGTATATCGATATCGCACTGCATGAACTGACGATAGCGTCCTCTCTGAGGTCTGTCTGCTCTCCATACATTTCCCATCTGAAGCGCCTTAAAAGGAGCGGGAAGAACGGATGAGTTATTGGAATAATATCTTACAAGAGGAACGGTAAGATCATATCTGAGTCCCGAATCAACGAGATCTTCCTGAGTCTTGGCAGTCTCAAGACTAAGCTTCTCACCTCTTTTAAGGATTCTGAAGATGAGCTTTTCATTATCTCCGCCCGACTTGGAAGTTAAGTTCTCGATGGTCTCAACGCAGGGAGTTTCGATCCTGGTGAATCCGAATCCCGCATATGTCTCACTGATTACCTGCTGAACATACTCCCTGATAGCCATCTCCTCGGGAAGTATATCCTTCATGCCGGTTACCGGCTTTTTATTAAGTGCCATATCTGTTCCTCAACATTCTTACTTTAATATATGTTTTTTCCAGAAAATCCGTTAAATTTTAGCACAAAAACGGCTTTCTTGCAATGAAAACAGGGGGAACTGCGGGGCAGTTTACGCAGCTTAGCGCCCCGGAAAATAAAACGGAACATCAGATAGTTCTGATGTTCCGTTTCACACGTCGCAAACGAACGAATAAAGCACCACTAAAGGGACGGCAAAACCTATGGCTCCAAGAATATCCGTAAGGTAATTGACTCCTGATACCGTCCTGAAAACAATGCCCAGAACAAAAACAGCAACGCATATTACACGAAGAGTAAGAACAAGATTTTTCTTTTCCTCCAGGAAATAGCCGATCAGATATATGGAACTGCACATGGATATGATGATCAGAAATGTATTTCCGCAGGGGAAAGAAACCACCAATCCGCTTTTGAGGTTTACAGAAACAGGAGCGTAATTTACAGCAATTTTCAGAACAACTTTCCACACGATAAGTGCGAGGACGTACAAAAGCCATGTTGCAAAAATACTCTTATCAACGTCATTGATATCACGGTACTTGATCAGATCCTTAATACCGAGGCCGGTCCAGAAAACGCAGGCAAGGATTGAAACTGCGCCCAAAATTTCTGTGAAAATATAAAGAGACCTGAAATATCCTCCCGCTCTTTCATACTCAAACAAGCCTCTGAATGCATTGTTTAAGGCATGAAGATTGATAACTCCCAGATCTCCTATGGGAACGCCGCTTTCATATTTCAATGCGATAACCATGATCACAGCATACAGAAAGCACCATATACATATTATCCATTTGACTGATTTCGACATGATATTTATTTTATCCCCTTGTACTTTTTCCTGTCAAAACGAAAAAACGCGGGGTACTCTCCCATTTCTATTGATTCGCCGTCAAATAAAACATAAAATATATTAATAGTAAACGAACCACCTTAAAACTGCAGGAGACAGCGATGGAAAGACTTATTTACGGCGATGCAGATCTTTATTATGTGGATCTTAAAGAAGGGGATGTTTGCCCGAAATGCGGAGGAGAACTTCGTCCCATTCCATTTTTCGGAGGTGATTATTCCTGTGTTCACAAAAAGCTTGAACGCAGTGTAATGGATGATAATAAGATTGAGACCACCACACAGGGTAACTGGGTCAAATGCTGGGGCGGATATTGCTCAGCCTGCGCAGAACAGTTCCACTACGATAAAAACAGAAAGTTCGACGAACTGATGAGTAGCGTTAAAAAGCTTTCACTCTTTATGATCCTGGCTATCGTAGGTTTTGTCGGAATGGCCGGAACCGGTGCACTTCCCTTTCAGCTCCTGCTCTTTGTAGGATTGTTCGGAATGCTACCCTATTCCATCATCACAATAGCTAACCTTACCGACTACCTGTCCCGCAAAAAATACGTGGAGCCCACCATGGAAGAACTTGAAAAAACACTGGTTGAGGCTTGCAACAGCAGATATAACCGAGGTGCTGTAATGGGACTCATCGGAAAAGATATGTTCTTTACCCCCGAGTCGGTGCTTATAGAAAAACAATAAATAAATCTCTCGTCATCTGACGAGAGATTTTTAATATACATTATCAATTGCCTGAAAGCTTGCCCATGAAAGACTTAAGTCTCTCATCGTCTGAATTAAACAGATCATCGGGCTTGCCCTCAGCGCGGATCACGCCGTTTTCCATGAAGATCATGCGGTCGGAAACTTCTCTTGCAAAATTCATCTCGTGAGTAACGATGATCATTGTCATATGTAATGCGGCAAGATCTCTGATTACCTTGAGAACTTCTCCGGTAAGTTCGGGATCCAGTGCCGATGTAGGTTCATCGAAAAATAAAACCTTGGGTTCAAGAGCCAATGCTCTTGCAATGGATACTCTCTGCTGCTGTCCTCCCGAAAGCTGGCAAGGATAGTTCTTAGCCTTATCAGATAGTCCGAGTTTTTCGAGACACTCAAGCGCTTTCTTCTCTGCTTCTTCCCTGGTCTTACCCGCGATCATCTGAGGCTCGACAACATTCTTAAGTACCGTATAGTGGGGAAAGAGATTGAAGTTCTGGAACACAAGTCCGTAGGTCTTCCTGATCTCTTTTAACTCAACATGAGGTGCATAGACGACTTTACCGTTTTCTTCCTTAGCGGCAAATTTGCCCGCATACGCAAGGAATCCGCCGTCCATGGTTTCAAGCATGCACGCACATCTTAAAAAGGTTGATTTACCCGAACCGGAAGGACCGATTACGGATACAACTTCTCCTTCGTTAACGGACAATGAGATACCTTTCAGAATCTCCTCTCCGTCAAAACTCTTTCTGCAATTTTCAACTCGCAATAATTCCATAAGTTAAATCTTGTAGTAATCGAAATGCTTCTCAACTTTTTTACAGATGATTGCAACGATAAAGTTAAAGATATAGTAGAAAACGCCCGCAGCCATAAGGGGCATTAAGCTTGCTTCCTTGGCAGCGATCTGTTTTGCCATGGTGAACATCTCGGCAGTCGCTATCGCAAAAGAAAGCGATGTGTCCTTGACCAGAGTGATTATCTCATTGGTCATTGCGGGCAGTACTCTTTTGAACATCTGAGGCATTACGATCCTGATAAAAGTCTGGGTGTTTGAATAACCCAGTATCAGAGCCGCTTCATACTGACCCCTGGGAATCGACTGAATTCCGGATCTGTAGATCTCTGCAAAATAAGCAGCATAGTTTAGTGAGAATGCGATTATTACCGCAATAAAACGATACCCTGCAGTGACATTGATCCCGAAGCCGTAAAAAGGCAGGAAATAAATGACGATGATCTGAAGCATAAGGGGCGTTCCTCTCATCACGGAAATATATATTCCGGACAATGCGGAAAGTACCTTGTTCTTACTCATCCTTGCAAGGGTTATCGGCAAACCGAGCGGTATGGAAAAGAGAAGTGTCAACAGGAAGATCGACACCGTAACTCCCATACCGCTCATAAGTTTTAAAAATATAACATCTAATGACATGTATTATTTTCCGAGGCAAAGTGATTCGGGAATTCCGTAATCTGCATACTTCTCAGCAATCTGAGCGAGGGTTCCGTCTGCTGCCATCTCATTGAGGGTTGCCTGAACCTTATCGCGAAGCTCGGTATTTCCAAGCTTGAATCCTACTGCGTACTGCTCGGTAGCAAGCTGCTCATCAAGGATTACGAATCCGCCGTCAGTCTGTCCGAGAAGGTAATTTGCAACTCCGATATCGATACATACTGCATCAAGAACGCCCTGCTTAAGATCAAGATAAGCGGTGTTGTAATCGCCGTACTGGGTAAGGCTTGCGAAGGTAGCTGCAAGATCTGCAGAATCGCTTTCAAGAGCTGCAAGTGCGGAAGAATCCTTCTGAACACCTACGTTCTTACCTGCAAGATCATTAAGAGATGCTATTCCGCTTCCCTCAGCTACGATAACTACCTGGCTGTTGTCTACATAGGGCTCGGTGAAGGTGTACTGCTCTTCACGGCCGTTCATGGTAAATCCGTTCCAGATACAATCGATGGTGCCGGAATTAAGCTCTGCGTCTTTAGCGTCCCAGTCGATGGGCTGCTTAACAAGCTCCCAGCCGTTACGACGGCAAACTTCCTCAGCAAGCTCAAGGTCAAATCCGGTGTACTCACCATTGTCATCCATGTAGCCGTAAGGAGGGAACTCTGCATCAAATCCTACGGTGAAAGTTGCCTCATGGATGGGTCCGCAAGCGGTGATAAATCCTGCGGTGAGAACACCACACATGAGAGATGCCAAAATCTTACTCTTTTTCATATTATTACTCCTCATAATCTGTACGCTTTAATAATTTAGTAAATTAAAGCACTAAAAAATCTTTAAAATATTAGCATAAATAGAAATCTCTTGCAATTATTGCAACAGTTTTTTGGGCATTTATCAATAAATAGCGTTATAATGTATTAGTGGGTTTTTGGTTTTGGAGGATTTATTAATATGAACAAGACTTTAGAAGATTTCACCTTCCAGGATGCTTCGGAATTTATCGTAAAAGGCATCGATGCCGCTGTTGTGATCAATTCTGAAACCGACTCGTACAGAACTCTTGTAAAAAAAGGAATGTTCGAAGACTTCATTGATGAAACAGGCAGCTACAAAGCACTTACGCAGAAGCTCTGGTTCCATCTCAAAGACGACAGAGAAACCGAAGTCACGGAAGATTATCAGGTATTCATACCAAGATTCGGTAAATTCAAAGGTAAGTACAGCCGCAGACTTAAGCTTTTTAAAGACGGAACTCCTCACTCCATCCAAATGACCATCACCCCGTATGAAGGTGACATCTATCTTATGATCCTTTATGAACTGGACTCCAGTGAATACATGAAGGAATTCTTAACCAACGAAAAAGTCTCCACCATTCAGAACACTTATCTGTTCTCAATGTATATAGATCTGTTCAAGGACACTACATCCAGCATCAGCATCACTGAAATCTCAGATGATACCATGGATGCCGAGATCAAGTACTCGCAGTGGAGAATGATGATTGTCAACATGATCTGGCCCGACGATCAGGAACTCTTCCTTGAAAGGACCGATCCCGAATACCTTAAAAAATCGCTTCAGCCCGGCCGTACGTCTTCTTTTGACTGCCTGATGAAAAACCTCGAAGGCAAGTACATCTGGGTTAAGCTTACATTCTCCAGAGCAGAGACCAATAACAAAGAGGAAGACTTCCGTTACGTCTTCATGGTTCAGGACATCAATGAAAACTCAATGCAGCTGATGTCCACTCTGAAAAAGTATGAGGAGCTTGCTTCCAAGGATACTCTCACCGATATCTTCAACCATGGAAGAATCGAGACTGAGATTCACAATGCGATTGAAATCGTTTCAAGGGATGAGAGAAATGTATCGTTAATGATGTTCGACATCGACTTCTTCAAGATGGTTAACGATAACTTCGGACATGCGGTCGGTGATGTTACTCTGAAGCATTTTGCATACTTGCTGAAGAAATACTTCGAGAAAAAGAATGCCGTCATAGGAAGATGGGGCGGCGAAGAATTCGTTGCGGTATGCTATGATACGAATTTGGAAACGGCCTCGATGTATGCTGAGGAAATCCGCACGAAAGTCGAAGGCGAGGAATTCAGCGTCGCAGGCAAGATCACGGTCAGCTCCGGTCTTACACAGATTCAAAAAGAAGACGAATTCGAAACTGCATTCGACAAGATGGATAAAGCCCTGTATCAGGCTAAGTCCGACGGAAGAAACTGCGTGAGATTCATATAAAAAAATTGAGGAGGGTTTTAACCCTCCTCTTTTTATCCAAATAATTCTTTTTTACGTTCTATAAGTTCCGGAAGACGATTAATGTAATCTCCGACTTCTTTGAAATTCTCGCATCTGCTTATGTCCATGTGAAGGGCATCACCCAAGCGGATAAGTTCTCCGAGATCCATGTCCTTTTCAGGTGTGCCGGTATTCGATGCAGCAGGTACAACCTTCTTACTGATGGTTCCTGCACCGAATCCGAGAATGCTCTGGACTTCTTCCATCATTACCACATTGTAGAGACATTCTTTACCGGGAAGCGCATAGCCGATGTTTTCAAAGCCACCCGACATATCCTTCTGTCTGTAGAGATAGTAAGGCTCAAGTCCTATTGATGCCGCACAGTTTCTGGCAAGTGCCTGGATCTCATCGGTATTGGTAAACGCGGAGTGACCGTTCTTCTCAATCCACTCTCCTAAGAAAGATGCTCTCTTAAGAGCTAAGGAATGTACCGTAAGAGAATCAGGTTTTAACTCTTCTATCACTTCGCATGTATGCTTAACTTCATCGATGCCTTCACCCGGAAGTCCCAAGATGATATCCATGTTGATATTATCAAAGCCCAGACTTCTTGCAAGCTTAAACGCTTCTACAGTCTCTGCGGCAGTTGCTTTCCTTCCGATAAGATCGAGAGTCTTTTGATTAAATGTCTGGGGGTTAACGGATATTCTGGAAATTCCGTGTTTTTTCAAAACCTTTAACTTATCTTCGGTAATCGAATCCGCACGTCCTGCTTCGACGGTAAATTCCATAGCAGGATTCGTAAAATATACATCTTCAGCAACGGAGATAATTCTATCAAGCTGCTGCGCATTAAGTGCCGTGGGAGTTCCGCCTCCCATATATACGCTGTCAGGCGCATTACCGTGGAAGATTCCCGCACATGCTTTCATCTCTGCGATAAGTGCATCAACATACGCATCTCCGCCGTCTTTAAATGCAGCCAGGGGATATGCAGTAAAGGAACAATACAAACACCTGCTGGGGCAAAAAGGAATTCCAATATACACGGAATATCCTCCCGCATAACCTCTTTTATCGCCTGTGCATCTGCTTTCCGCATGCTCGCATCCGCTTAGGACATTTAACTCGGACCTGGCGATATCCCAGGACATATCTGCCTTTTCATCGGTTACCAGATACTCGGATCTGTAATATTCATCAGACTCCGACTTTCCTCTTCCTGCGAGAGCTGCGATAAACGCAGGCTTTGTCGGACGTACGCCGTTCATCATTCCCCAGGGAAGTTCGCTCCCCGTATCTTCTTTGAATACGGAATAAAGCTTTCTGCAAAGTTCTTTTTTATATGCAGTAAAATCATCGGGCGAAGAAGTAACGGGAGTAAATACAAATTCATTTCCCTTAAAAGAAACCTTCGCATCTCCTCCATCCATTACAACAACGCTGAAAAAGTATCCTTCTTTCTCAGCTTCAGCCTTCACGTCATCCCTGCTCTCAGGTACAACGGGCTTAATATCCAGTTTTGCATAAAACGACCGGAGAAGTGCCAGAACATCCATCAAAAACTTCTCCGGTTCGATATAAACGTAAGTGTTATTCATATCAAAAATTTATCTTATTCTTCCGCCGCACCACTGGCAATTTGTTCCCCAGTTTCTGAACAGATATTTTCCGCAATGAGGACAGTTGTTAGCCTTTTTCACAAATATCAAATATGCGGTCATAAAGAGGAAGAAAAACATTCCTCCGAAAAATACTCTAAATGATGCTACCGCATGATCACTGTATAGAAGAATACTGAAAACAAGATACAGAATAACCAAATATACGACCGAACCCAATCCCCAGATTCTCCTGAGCATAGCAAATGCTTCGGCTCTTACCATCTCTTCATATCTGATATCCTCTTCTTCCTCGCGCTGCTCTTTGGCTATCAGCACGCGTTCGTAATCTGTTATTTCATGACGACAGAAAGGACATACAGTAATGTTATCACCAAGTGCCTCTTTACATTTAGGACAATGAATCATAGCATTACCCTCCGTAAATATGTCACCAAATCTCATCAGCAAAAAACGGATTGTACTTTTTCTCGTGGCCTATGGTGGTTGAAGCTCCGTGGCCGGGAAAAACCTGAGTATCATCAGGAAGTGTAAAGAGCTTCTCTTCAATGCTTGCAGCAAGTGTCTTGGCACTTCCGCCCTTGAAATCCGTTCTTCCTACGGATTCTTGGAAAAGAGTATCTCCCGAAATGAGAAATCCTCCTTCCTCGATATAAAAAGATGCACTTCCGGGAGTGTGACCCGGTGTGAATATAACCTTAATCTTAATTCCTGCGATCTCAAGTTCCTGACCGTCTTCAAGCCATTCATTGGGACGAACTGTCATGGGAGTTCCCATCATGGCGGTCAAGTTAAAGGAAGAGTCGGAAAGCATTTCTTTCTCGGCAGAAGGTGCATAGATCTTAACCGCATCCTCTCCTCTGCTCTCCGCAAGTCCCGAAGCGGATGTTCGAAGGTCCTGAGCCCCCATGATGTGATCGAAATGACCATGGGTTAAGAGAAGTGCACGCACATGAAGTCCGGCGCCTTCGATACGTCTTACGATCTCTTTGCCGGTATCGGGCGCATCAAAAACAATACAATCCTTCTCGCCTTCTCTGTATGCAAAGTAGCAATTTGTCTGAACGGCACCGATGACCATTCCGCCTATTTTGATCTTACCCATTAAGCTCCTGCTCTTTCGATATCAACTACGCCCTGTACGGAACGTATCTTGTCGCAGATGTTCTCGAGTTCATCACGTCCGTGAATCTCGAATGTAAGCTGGATAGTTGCGATCTGCTGCTTGTTAACTCTGGTGTTAACTCCGAGAAGTGAAATGTTCTTCTCTGTGAAGATCCTTGAGATATCCGCAAGCAATCCGCTTCTGTCGTTAGCATAGATCCTTATATCAACTTCGTAACTTCCGCCGCCGGATTTAAGTGACTCGGGAGCCCATGAAGCTTCAATGAGTCTGGTTCTTTCATCCGCAGGAAGCGCAAGGATGTTGATGCAGTCAGTTCTATGAATCGAAATACCTCTTCCTCTTGTAACGAAACCGACGATTTCATCACCGGGAACAGGTGAACAACACTTTGAAAATCTAACGGAGAGATCGGTGATACCTCTAACCGTGATACCGCCGTTATTTCCGTTTGAATGCCTTGTTGCGGCATTCTGATTGGCTTCCGTGATCTGTGCGATAACTTCTTCATTGGAAAGGATCGTAGGATGATCTTTCTCATAAAGAGCCTCAAGTCTTCCGAGAACCTGACCCTCTTTGAGAGCCCCTCTTCCGACTGCCGCAAGGATTGAATTCCAATCCTGATAACAATACTTGGATGCGATATCCTCCTGATATTCGGGAGTCATGATTGCATATATATCTACGCCTCTTGACTTGGCATAGGTTAAGAGCATGTCCTTACCCTTGGTGATGTTATCTTCCTTGGTAACGCTCTTAAACCACTGATTGATCTTATTCTTAGCCTGAGTGCTCTTAACAATGCTGAGCCAGTCCGCACTGGGCCCCTTGATATTAGCACTGGTAATGATCTCGATACGATCACCGTTCTTAATGCGGTAATCGATGGGAACCAGCTTTCCGTTTACTCTTGCACCGACCATGCGGTTTCCGACTGCGGAATGAATAGCATACGCAAAATCGATGGGGCATGATCCGGAAGGAAGGTTCTTAACTTCACCACTGGGAGTAAAGCAATAAACCGAATCGGAAAAGAGATCGAGATCGTTCTTCAGCAGGTTCATGAATTCCTTGTTATCGGTCATATCCTGCTGCCACTCAAGGATCTGTCTGAGCCATGTGAGTTTCTCTTCTTCACCGGTTTCGGGAGTCTGTCCGTTGGAGACTTCCTTATACTTCCAGTGCGCTGCGATACCGTATTCGGCAGCTTTGTGCATTTCGAAGGTTCTGATCTGAATCTCGAAAGGCTGTCCGTCCTTACCGATAAGTGTGGTGTGGAGGGACTGATACATATTCTCCTTGGGCATTGCAATGTAATCTTTGAATCTGCCCGGAATAGGTTTGTAGTTTTCGTGAATTACGCCGAGTGCGGCATAGCAGTCCATGACGGAATCAACAATGATCCTGACTGCAAAGAGGTCATATATCTGATCGAGAGTCTTGTTCTGGTTCTTCATCTTCTTGTAGATGGAGAAGAAGTGCTTGACTCTTCCGTTTACTTTCGCTTTAATTCCCGCTTCATCGATATATCCCTTAACGTCTTTAACGATGGATTCGATGTAAGCTTCACGCTCTGTTTTCTTTTCCGCGATAGCGTTCTTGAGTTCGTTATATGCTTCGGGCTCAAGATACTTGAGGGAAAGGTCATCGAGTTCAACCTTGATCCTGCTGATACCCAGACGCTGTGCAATGGGACAATAGATATCCATTGTCTCACGTGCAATCCTGATCTGGCTTGCAGGGGGCTGATACTGGAGCGTACGCATATTATGGAGACGGTCCGCAAGTTTGATCAGAATGACTCTGATATCGCGTGCCATCGCATAGAACATCTTACGAAGGTTCTCTGCCTGGATCTCAAGCTTTTCATCGGACTGATCGGTGTTTCTGGAAAGAGGAATGTTTTCCAGTTTTGTTACGCCCGATACGAGAAGTGTTACTTCATCGCCGAATTCCTGTCTGAGACTGGTTTCAGAAACTTCGGTATCTTCAAGTACGTCATGAAGAAGTGCAGCACAGATGGTCTCTTTATCCATCTCCAGTTCCGCCAAAATAATGGCAACGTTAAGAGGATGGATAATGTAAGGCTCACCTGATTTTCTGACCTGACCTTTGTGGGCACTGTCCGCAAGGGCAAATGCCTTCTCGATCATGGTGATATCGTCGCTGGGATGATATTTACGGACATGAGAAACAAGCTCATCATAGAGGAGCTTAGGATCGGTGAAATCCTGGTTTTCGCAGATGCCTCCCCTTTCGGTTATGGCTCCGTCTTTAATGTCCGAAATATCCTTCATACGTGATCAAAAATCCTTTTATATTTTAAAACCGGTCACTTATGGTAAGTGACCGAGTTTTATCAATTGCCGGGATATGTAATGCAAGATTCGAGTCTGTATCCCTTAAGTTTGTCCCTGCCTTTAAGTCCTGCAAGTTCCATTACGACAGCGATTCCGACTACTACGCCGCCGAGTCCTTCGATCATCTCAATCATAGCCTGAGTGGTTCCACCGGTTGCGATAAGGTCGTCAACGATAAGAACCTTCTGTCCGGGCTTGATAGAGTCTTTGTGCATCTCGATGGTTGCGGTGCCGTACTCAAGATCATAAGTCTTCTCAACAGTTTCTCTGGGAAGCTTTCCCTTCTTTCTGATGAGAACAAAAGGCTTATGAAGATTGTAAGCGATGGGCATTCCGAAAATGAAGCCTCTGGATTCGGGTCCGACTACTACGTCAAAATCAAGATCCTTGATGGATTCCTGCATGGTATCGACAGCGAGTCTGAGACCATCCGCATCCTGAAGAACAGAGGTGATGTCTCTGAACATGATACCCGGCTCGGGAAAATCAGGAATTGTTGTTACATAATCTTCAAGTTTTTTCATCATGTGCCTTTCTTATTTTTATTTACCGTTTTCGGTATTATCACCTGCTGAATCAGCTTCGGTGTAAGTCGTCTCTATAGTCTCAGTATCATACTGACTTCTAACACCTTCGAAAAATACCGATGCAACAAGATCTGTCATTCCCGCAATCACAAGTGCAACTCCGATGAGTCTGAGAAGAAGTATCTCGCTCTCAAAAGGATTTGCAACAAGCACTGCTCCGAAAATAATGAAGACAAGTGCAAAGATCAGCATTGCGGTAAACATCGGATGTCCCAGCTTCTTAAGATCGATCGAATCCTGAAGCTTAATACATCCGCTTACGATGATAAGCACTCCCAGCACGATGGGAACGATTGCCATCAGTTCTTTCCACTTAAGGAGTATTACTATACCGACTACGATTGAAACAACTCCGTTTAAGAAATCATTGTTTCCGAGATTGTGTCTGACATCTCTGGCCAGATACATGATAACGAAGATGAGTCCACCGATTATCGCAGAAATACCCAGGGCGTAAGCAATGATATTCAGCATTCTCTCAGGATTAACCAGATCGATGATTCCGATGATCATGCATATCAGACCGTAAAACGCCGCAGTGGGCTTTATCTTAGGTCTTGCAGCCTTCTGAACGGTTTCGCGTTTATTGTCGGTTTTCTTAGCCATATTAAGCCTTTCCGCAACACTTCTTATACTTCTTGCCGCTTCCGCAAGGGCAGGGATCGTTGGGATAAACCTTAGCGCCTTCACGCTTTACGGTTCCGGAGATCTTCTGCTCATGATAGAGCTCTTTTCTCTTAGCTTCATCAAAGATAGATTCCCACTCAGGTAATCCATAGAGCCAGTCAGCTCCTGCGCCTACCATGTTCTTGTAAAGAAGCTCCTTGTCGAATGCAAGAGAAACCTCGGTATCCTCGGTCATCTCCTCAATAGGATTGGGAGTCTTAAGGGAATCATTTATTCCATCCAGGAAACCGGTCATGAACATAAGATCGATGCCGTACTTTGCAGCAAGATCCTTAACGGTTCCTTTTACTTCTTCATCGGGATTCTTAAGAAGCTCTGCGTAAATCTCCTTCTCCTTGAGGAAATAATCTCCCCAAAGTTTCTGAATCTTTCCTTTATCAGCTTTGTCGTCATATGCGAGTCTTCGCCAATCTTCAAGCAGTGCCATTGTACATGCCCCTTTCTATCAAAAAATCACCGTTTATTATATATCAAAACGCCCGTTTTAACAAGAATTTCCCGTATCCCGCAAAAGAAAACGAGGACGGCTTTTCTATTACAAAAACCATCCTCATATCACTTTATTTAATGCCTATTAAAATCAAGCGGGTCTGGCCAGATAATAACCCTGATAAAGATCTACTCCGAGTCCTACGAGATAATCAAACTCCGCCTTTTCTTCTACGCCCTCGGCTACAACCAGCATTCCCTTTGAGTGGAATCTGAGAACCAGATTCTCCACATTGTCCTGCTTAGCCTCATCGTGATCGATTCCGGAAATAAGCTCTCTGTCGAGCTTAACGATATCGGGCTCCATAAGATCTACTCTCTCAAGGTCGTTGATTCCGCTACCGAAGTCATCGATTGAAAGCATGTTGTTCATTGATCTGACCATAGGCAATATACACAAAAGGGCGGCTTTTTTAGAACAAAAAGCCGTCCTTTTTTATATGCCAAACGAGCGTTTCATTAAAATTATGCAGAATAATACGGGTACTCGAGATTCTCAACGATCAGTTTGCCTCTTATCTCCTCTCCGAAGTACTCATAAAATGCTTCGGCTTCTTCTTTGTTCATACAATCCGAAGGAAATGAATTGATGGAAACCTTCTGAGGATATCCTCTCAGGCAAAACTCCTGCATTGCTCCGAAAAATGTGGCAACTTCCAAAACGTGAAGCTTATCTTTCTTAGTATATTCTTCTATAAGTTCTGTAACCGTCTTGTCGGCAGGACGCATCAGTGCTTCCCATGCATAGGTTGTCTTTCCGTCAGCCTGGAAAATAGGCTGAAATACGTAATTGATGGACAACTCACTTAAAGCATCCAATATTTCCTTGTCCAACGGTAAATGGTCGTAATAAATCATCCTTACCTGCCTAAAACCTATAACAAATTTCGTGAATCAGGAAAATGGTTTCCCGAGCCCACGAAGTGCAATTCTATCATAAAAAATACAGAAATCCACACCTGAAATTCATTGTTTACATAATTTTAATGAAACGCTCGTTTGGCATATAAAAAAGGACGGCTTTTTGTTCTAAAAAAGCCGCCCTTTTGTGTATATTGCCTATGGTCAGATCAATTGGTTCCGTCCTCTGCGATGTTGAGCTTGGTGTACTTAACACATCTTTCGTGTGTAATACCCTTTGAAAGCTCACAGTCATGATAGAAAATATACCACTCGCCGTCAATCTCAAGAACAGAATGATGTGTGGTCCAGCCGAGAACAGGCTCCATGATCCTTCCCTTGTAAGTGAAAGGTCCTTCGGGCTTGTCACCCTCTGCATAGCAAAGGTAATGAGTAGTTCCGGTTGAATATGAGAAATAATACTTTCCGTTGTACTTATAAACCCAGGGATCTTCGAAATATCTGCGATCCTCATCACAAGCCTTAATGGGATCTCCGTTCTCATCAAGGATCTGGATGTGCTTGGGTGCTGCTTTAAATCCGGTCATATCCTGCTTGAACTCTGCGAAAAGGGGTCCGAGTGCAGGAACATCTCCTTCGGGTCTGGGCTCATCGGGATTGAATTCTCCGGACTGCCACATCTCGAGCTGTCCGCCCCAAAGTCCGCCGTTATAGCAATAAATTCTTCCGTCATCATCTACAAGAACAGCGGGATCGATGCTGTAGCTTCCTTCGATGAAATTCTCGTGAGGCTTGAAAGGTCCGACAGGGCTGTCTGACTCGGCAACACCGAGGCGGAACTTAAGCTCCTTGTCCTTAGCGGGGAAAATAAGATAATACTTTCCGTTTACATATACGCAATCGGGTGCCCACATCTGCTGCTTAACCCAGGGAATATCCTTGTAGTTGATTGCAACACCGTTGTCTACGCAGGGTGCATCAAGGTTATCCATAGATAATACATGATAGTCTTCCATCATGTACTGTGCTCCGTCGTCATCATCGGGAACGTCAAGCTCTATATCGTGTGAAGGATAGATATAAATCTTTCCATCAAAAACGTGAGCCGAAGGATCGGCAGTAAACATATGGGTTACCAAAGGTTTTCTTTCGTTAGGTCTTCTCATAATGATTTCTCTTTCCGAAAAATTATTTAGTTACCCATATATTCTTGCATAATTGTCAGAAAATAACTTATCAAAACTTGCCATAGATTGCGTAATCTATGCTTACTCATTTATCCTTCGAAGATATATGCTCATCAAAGCCGCAGTCAAGAGGAACGGCTATCCTGGTCTCAATTCCTCTGTAACCGGGAACGGCATTTGCAATCCTATGCTGAAACTCCTCTTCATGGAACAGGGCACTTAATGCCTCTACGTTTTGTTTTCTCTTATTATCCATCGCAGATGCAACGGCAGAGCGTTCCATATCACGCTGCCTGCGTGTTTTAACCGGCATATCATCCCACCGGGCCATCGCCCCTGCCGATGCGGTGCCGTAGTTTATAAGATCATATCCTTCAACGAACAAGTATCCGGAATGTACTTCTTTTGTATTTTTGTCGGTAAGACTTAATTCCTGGATAAATGAAGCATTAATGGCAAGATTAAACCTGTCCCTTTTACTCTTGGATGCGATGTAAAAACCGGAAAATATTATGCCTGCGAACCAGACGATCGCCCAAACAGGAAAATCTTCCCCGTCAGGCAATCTGACAGTCATAAGTTTTACTTTACTGCCCAGAATAGCAAATACACACGGGAAAACAAACATCCAGATCAGGCAAAAAGTTTATATGATATTTTCAAGAATCGATTTTTTCTTATTGCTGAGATCAGGCCCCAAAAAGGATCTGACATATGAAATATCGTACTGAGCTCTGATTGAAGGGGCTAACATATGATACCTCTCATTTCAAACCGGATCACAAGACTTAAGTAACGTTCTGTATGATTTTACATTTTAGGCCAGAATGCTGTCAGCCTCAGTATTCATGCGGGATTCGGCAGTTTTAAAATGATAGGATTCGTTGTAAATGTACAAAAACACAGACCCGTTTTTGATTACGGTCCTGCGTGCATTGATCACTTATATGAGATATTATAAAAACATGAACAACTACCAAAAGCTGAAAAATAAAAGAAGGATCCTGACGCTTATCATCTTCGCCCTAATTCTTTTCATATATCTGTACGGAAAAGGAAGGCAAAGAGCTGTGGCAGGAATACCTGACCCTGTGCAGACAGAAGCTTCGGGAGAGACATACCTCTCAGTTGGCGGTTACGATATGACCGTCAAATTTCTGTACGAATATGAGATCGAAGCTCTGGTAGTAAGTACGCATAATGCTCATGACGGAACGGGAGCAAAACTCGCTCCCAGAGACATCGTGCTTTGCTGGGGTAGTGTCGCAGCGTTAAATGAAACGATCGATTTTCACTGGAACCAAAGCGGAAGATTTTATTCCTGGCATGTCGATACCTATGATGAGGTAAATGCCGCAGGCGGTGTACAGGGAGTAAACGAACATTCTTCAAATAACCATCTCGTTCCCGCTGACTCTAAGATAAGAAGACAGATAAACAGTATAAAAACAGGCGACCACATAAGACTCAAAGGCTATCTTATAAACATTGACGGAACAGCATCCAACGGTTCAACATTCTATTGGTATTCAAGCACCACCCGGTCAGATACCGGCGATCACTCCTGTGAGTTAATATATGTCACGGAAGTCGAATGGCTTCCGTGACACATAAACCCCTTAGCAGTTAAGCGATGCTTCAAGAAGTATTACCTTTGCCAGATATAGTCGCAGTTATCTCCCGTAAACATTTCGGCATTTTCTTCGGGATCGGTCACGTCCATATCTACAAAATCTCCGCCTGAGGAAGGTTTATTCTGCCATCCTTCGGTATTCTCAAAATATATGTTCTCAAGATTATCACAGCCTTTAAAAACATTATCATTTATCTTCACTACTGAAGCCGGAATCGTAATTTCGGTAAGAGAACTACATGATGCGAAAGTGTGATTTTCTATATATTTAAAACTTGAATTTTCACTGAATGTAACACTTCTGAGATTCTCACATTCTGCAAATGCATAAGCTCCTAAACTGATGAGGCTGGCGGGCAGCTCAATTGTTTCTATTTTCGAATGTTTAAAAACACCCTGTCCGATCCACCCCAGGCCTTCATGAAGGGTTACCGAAGTAACGTTACGTGCATTATGCAGAAAAAATCCTTGTATTTCCCATATAAATGAAGGTACATCTATTTCCGTAACCTCATCATTGATTACTTCACCATATATAATTACAGGATACTCTTTTCCATCAAGCTCGACCGTCTCTTCAATGCTGTTCGGATCATAAGCAGTAACTTCTGCAAATTCTATAGGTTCATCGGTAAACAGGTCTTCAGAACTGTATACAGTATAAACATTTTCACCCACAGTTACTTCTCCGATGATATATTCGGGTAAAATTAACGGATATCCCCAGTCCTTGACAGGCTGCTGAATCTCTGCCTCTGCGTCCTCGGATTCCCTGTCTACATCTTCCCTGTCTTCGTCCTCTCTGTCGTCCTCTTCTCTTTCCGTTCTGTCACTGCGTTCACTTCCGGCTGAAGCATTGTTTCCGCAAGCGGATAACGCTAATGTGCCTGCAAGAATAAGTGATAATATTTTGAACTTTCTCATAACTAAAAATCTCCTAATAACAAATTCGTGGCCGGATGGTATCTCAGCCACGAATCGCCATTTTATCACATGCAATTAAGAAATCTTCAGGTGATATATGTTTTTTATAGATTTTTAATGTAACCCTCGTTCACTGATCATTTTGCAAACGGGCCCGCGATCACTTCACCTTCACGCTTGTTTCCGTAAATATCGGTGTCAAATACGATGCCGGTTCCGTCAGGATTCTCGAAACGCTGCTCGGGCTCAAATGCCATACCGAGGCTTTCGGTGTTAATCATGCCGCAGTTCTTGGGAAGGTAATCAAAGAGATTTGTATCAAGCTTCCATTCATCGCCATCTGTAGTAAGCTCGATCTTTATCTCATGTTCGGTGTCGACGAAAGAATCCTTCTCCTTGCTTATAGGCTTAGCACCGTTAAAGTATGCATTGCCTCCTGTCCATACGGGCAAAGGAATATAGTATCTGTCGCTGGGCGCACTTCCCATTCCGCAATAGCCGTCAAATTCGCTCTTCCATTCCTCTTCAGTCATATAAGACTCATAGGGAATGGTTCCTGCAATCAGATTACCGTCATCCCACTCGTCGTTTGCAAAGCCCTTGCAGATCTCCTTCATCTTATCCCTAAGGTCTCTTTGTACAAAAATATTGTTATAGAAACGCATATCTCCGTGAAGGATGGTCATGAATCCCGCAATCTCAGTTCTGTGAGGAACATGATAAGGAGTGTATCTGGGAGATCTGATGGATTTGGATCCGTTATCAACTCCTCTTCCGACTGCTGTAAGTGAACCTGCGATCAGATTGTGAACGAATGCAACACCCTGTGTGGGAAGCTTAAATGCTCTATCAGATAACAGGATATTATTATCTATGAGCGTAGGTCCGTGGCTAACTTCGATGAAGATGTCTTCTCCGAGACCAAGGTTAGCAAGGTTTTCTTTTCTCAGAAGATAATCATGAGGCAATGCATTATCGTGGAAAAGATTACCGGTAACTCTTGTGCCCTGTGCCTGCCAGTCAAGCCAGAGACCTCTGGTGCAATGATGGAAGTGATTGTTTCTAATGATCACGTCAATTGCAGCATGCATTTTAATGCCGCCGATCTCTGCACCTGCAAGATTCTGCTTGTTGTTAATGTGATGAATATGGTTATTTTCAATAACGGAAAATACACCGCCCAGGTGGCCGACAATACCCGTTTGTCCGCAATCGTGGATTTCGTTGTTTCGCACGATATGTGAACCGATATTTTCCTTGGTCCAGCCTTCGGTCTGAGCCTGGCATATGCAGTCACGCTCGGTCTGGGTGCCGTCCTTATATTTCCACTTAAGCCACTTGTTGTCATTATTAGGCTGCAGATATTTACCGAGGGATATACCGGAACATTTCGATTCAGAGATGTCGCAGTTTTCGATGATCCATCCCTTTGACCAGTGCGGTCCGATCATACCGTCCTGATATGCGGTGGGAGGTGCCCACTGTGTTGCCGCCTTGCATACTGTAAAGCCGTCCAGGGTAATGTATCCGATGCCTTCTTCAAGAGGGTAAAAACAATTCTGTCTTACAGTTATTTCAATAAGCGCATCTTTTGGATCGGTATCCTGAAAGTTTGCGTAAATGATCGTTTTGTTTTCATCGGATTCGGTATACCAGGTATAAACGGTGAAATCCTTATCCCATGAAGACAGATTCTCTTTGGGATCATATACACCGTTAATATCAGTTACTTCGTACATGGATTTGCCGTTCAAAAAGACGTCTCCGGTGTGTGCGGTAAAATTCGCATCAAACCAATCTCCCGAAACAGCGGTTTTAAACGGATTATAATTTCCGAAAAATGAATTATCTATAACAGTCTTCCAGACATGAGGTTTTACCTCGGTCCAGTCGGTAATGATCTCTGCACCTGTGATAACCGCTTTTAATCTGTTTTTGGCGCGGTAAGTGATCCTTGCATCTTCTTTGCCGGCATTCTTCGGATTTACATGTTCTCTGTAAATTCCGTCGCTTACTATAACTTCATCACCGGGAAGCGCAATCTCCGCTGCTTCCGAAATAGTTTTGAAAGGAGTGCTCTCCGATCCGTCACCCGAACCCGAAACTTTACAATCTACATAATATTTCACTGGCATTCCTCCTTTGTGTAGAAAATTAACAGTTCCTCCATCCAGTAAACCTGATCCTTGATTCTGAAGGTTGTTGGGTTTCCGGGATGGCAAGCGTAATTGGAAATAACTCTGAGGTCAGAGTTTGTCATGATAAACCAGCCTTCGAATATGTGACTTGCCATAGGCACATGATAATCGCTGGTTACTATAAACAGATCACTGATCTGAGGATAACTGCTTTCAAGAAGCCTTCTCGAATAGACAGCATTTTCAGATGTGGACAGTGATTCGTTCTCAACAATGATCCTCGAAGGATCAATACCGTTCTGAATAAGATATTCTGCCATTTTATCGGCTTCTTTGATCTCAGGTGCAAAAAGAGCCGTGCCGCCTCCCGTGACCAATACATATGCGTTCGGATATTTTATGGCAGCTTCGATTCCCGCATCAAGTCTGGTCATAAGTTCATCCCTGACTTCACCGTTCGGGGACAGGGAATAACCTAAGATTACTATGCACAGACTGTTGTCATCCGGAAGGGCTGATGGAATGTCTCCTGAATTTACAAAGTCATTTTCGTTTGCTCTGTCCCAATATGAAAACACAGCCTGCACGATTTGCATATCCGCATTCAGTTCTTCATCATTTTCTGCGATATCTTCCAAAAGCGGTCTTACTTCCTCAAGCGTATCAGCCGCATTACATTTTTTCTCGTAAATATCAAAAGCAGCTCTCCAGATATCGGCAGGGATAAATGGAATTTCCTCAGAAGAACTATCCGTGGAAACTATTGACTCTACGGTTGTCGAAGAATCGGAATCGGTATCGTCTGAAGATTGTACATCAGAAACTTCATCCGGCACCAAAGTATCATCCCCGGTAACATCTTCGGATGAACATCCCGAAAGCAAAAGAAGTGATAAGGAAAGAATTAATGAAATTGTCTTTTTCAAGTCTTTCATCATCTAATGTTGCATTCGAAATAACACTGATTAGCTGTCATTTCCTCGTTAATGGTATCTTCGGTTGCAGCCATGGCCTTAAGTGTCATCTCAAGTAATTTGTCGAGTTCCCAGCCAAGCTGATCTGCTCCTCGCTCAATCACGTCCCTGCTGCATCCTGCCGCAAAGCCTTTGCTCTTGTATTTCTTCTTGAGCGATTTCAGTTCCATATCCTTGGTACTCTTCGACGGTCTCATAAGTGCCGCAGCACCGATCAGGCCGGTAAGTTCATCAGCAGCAAAAAGAACCTTTTCCATTTCATGTACAGGCTCCACATCGATAGTCTTACCGCAGCCGACGGTTATACCATAGCCATGCGAGCATACACCATGAATAATATCTTCGCTGACTCCGCCTTCCCTGAGTAGTTCAGGTGCTTTCAGACAATGCTCATCAGGATAAAGTTCAAAATCAATATCATGCAAGAGACCTACAATACCCCAGTATTCAGCATCATCTCCATAACCCAGTTCATTCGCATACCATTTCATCACAGCCTCAACCGTAAGCGAATGCTGTATATGAAAAGAGTCCTTGTTATATTTTTTCAAAAGTTCAAATGCATCATTTCTTGAGATCATATTTTTGTACTCCTCGTGGAACCATATCCTATTTTCAAATTCACAATATATGAATGCTTTACGGCATGGAAGGCATCTTTGTTTAGGTTAATACAGTTTTACATTTATTCCTCGGCTCGCTGTTTGCAACCGCATTAAGAATCGTATCTTCCAGATTCTCCATGGATGTATTATAAAAACTTCCAGCCGAACAGAATGTCATAAGACTTGTTTCATCATCTGTTATCTGGACTACAATTATGGGCTTCTTCTGAGCATACATATAACCCTGTTCCCAGTTGGTTCCGGCTGTACCGTTCCTTCCCGGCGTGATCATCAGAAAAAGCTCAGCCCTGTTAAGAGCATCCAGATCCGCATCGAATACCTTCTGCGCCCAGTCCTCCTGAGAATAATCCCATGCATTTTCAATCTTAAGTTCAAAAGGGCAATACAGATTGTACCCATTATCCCTTAGCAACTTTGCAATTCTTACCATTACCTGACGCTGGTCTTTCGAACAGCTTCCGGCCAGATATATCAACTTCTCTTTATCCATACATAATCTCCGAAAAAACTTATATCAAGATTATATATCATACAGGCCGACATTCATATGATGGCTAATAAAACTGTGGTTTTTTGGGTTTTTATTAGCCCATTGATCCTTCGTGCAAAAGACGGAGTTAGCGAGAATAGTATAGACATATGCGGAAGGCGGGACTTGAAGTTATTCCGCCACCATAAAACACTGATGAATAGGAGGTTTGCACGGTCACTAAACCCTATTTTCTCAAATTTTTCTCAAAATTCCTGTAAATGTCCCCACCAAAACTGCAAATAAAATATGCATTACAGGCAAATAAAACGCCCCGGATTTCTCCGAGGCGTTTAAGTATAAGGTTTAGTGACGGTGCATTGGTATCATATCAGGGACAGGGGCAGGTACGCCAACACCAGGTGCGGTTTCTCCGTAATACAAGAAGTATCTCAGGTTACGATCTGCACCTTTGATGTAGTCACTCACATTAAAAGCTCCCCAACTAAGGATACAGTCATTTGAACGGTATCCATTGCGGTACCAATTAGGCGTGTTAAACTGAGGATAACGCTCTAAAAGTATTCTTCGCGCTTCAGGCATGAATGTTTCCTGTGCTACATTACGATCCGGATAAACTCTTACATCATAGACAACATACAGATAATTACCCATGTCGATCAATGTATTCAGAGGAACTGTATACCAGTTTGCATCTGTAATTACCATTCCGTTATATGTTCCCGGTACTGATGCGGTTGGTACGGGTGTCTGTGCTACGGGAGTTGTTCCACCATAGGGAAGTCTTCCCTCTGCTTTTCCACAGAGCATATAGTGGGTTGCAAGCATGTTAGGATCTGTTCCGAAGACAGCCGCTACATCGGGATACTTTGTGGCATAAAAAGCAGGATCAAACAGTGTTCCGTCAGGGAGTGTGATCATCCCGGGAGCCGTCTGAACAGTAGTTGCTGTTCCGGCAGCATAAGGGATCCTTCCTTCTGTCTTGCCGCAAAGAACGTAATGCATGTAAAGCATGTTAGGATCCGTTCCGAAAATAGCTGCAACATCAGGATAAGTTGCTGCATAAAATGCTGCGTCGAACAGATTACCGTCCGCCATAGTTACGGGTGCTGCCTGAACTGTCATGTTTGCTGCCAGACATATAAATCCGGCTATACAAAGTGAGATAAATGTTTTGAAAATATTTGTTTTCATATAAATATTCCTTTCATTTAAATCTTAATTGTATTTCTCTTTTTGTTTAATAATTCTAAATATGGATTTTTCCGATACTGAGATTATATCACAAAAGAAAAAATGCGAGGATTCGTTCTGAAGGCGGGGAATCGTGCGGAAGGCGGGGCGCATGACGTCCGGTGGACGTCAGGTTTGCGCCGACCGAGCGGCACTCCCCAGTGCCGCGAGAAAAAGAACCCGCTACGGGTTCTTTTGGGTCGCCTTTCGCACCAAAACAAAAACCCCTAGGCATTTGCCTAGGGGTTTCTGTTTTGATGCGGAAGGCGGGACTTGAACCCGCACGACCGTGAAGCCACAAGAACCTTAATCTTGCTTGTCTACCAATTCCAACACTTCCGCGAACAAATGGTAATATACCAAAGATAAAACTTCTTGTCAATCATCTTTTTTATCTTTTTTTGAAAATTTTTTTGACCCTCTGAAAACCGCATGAATACTGGCTTCTTTTACATCGATTTTTATGAAGTCATTTACAATTTACTACTCTTTACGATAAATTAGAATCACTTTGTATATTTATTGTAAGGAGAATTTTTATGTGGTTATTTTTTACTCTCGCCACAACCCTTATTTGGGGCTTGGCGGAACTGTTTTACAAAAAGGGCGCACGCCCCGACGAGAAATACTCTCATCTGAAAATAACAATATGCGTCGGTGTGGTCATGGGACTTCACGCAGTATTCGTTCTCATAACAGAAGGACTGGCATACGATCCCAAGAACCTTCTTCTCTATGCACCCGTATCCCTTTGTTATATCGTCTCCATGGCTCTTTCCTATTTCGGTATGCGATTTGTCGAAGAGTCGATCTCGGACCCCATAGAGAACACTTCAGGTGCTATATGCGCACTCCTTTGTGCGGTGATCTTACACGAGTCCATTGATGCCGTATCCATTGGTGCAATAATCATCATCCTGATCGGTATCTTAGGAGTAGGATTTCTGGATACTCACGGAGATACAAACCGCAGTAAGAAGCTCGGTAAGAAGATGGCGTTTATTGCTTTTGCTATGCCCTTCTGCTACGCCATTATAGACGCTGTAGGATCCTTCCTTGATATCTACTGGCTCGATATGGAAACAACTTATCTTACGGGCGTTACGGAGGAAAATATCGAGCTTATCGCAAATACATCCTATGAGTTTACTTTCCTGATCGTAGCCGTAATTCTATTCATATTCATGAAGGCCAAAAAGGTTAAGTTCGAACTCCCCACTCAGCGCGATAAGATTCTCGCAGCAATATTTGAAACAGCCGGTCAGTTCACCTATGTATATGCAATGAGCGGAAACGGTGCCATCGCAGCTCCCATCATCTCGTCAGTATGCGTAGTATCACTTATCCTTTCAAGAATCTTCCTGAAAGAGAAGCTCACAGCAAAACAGTACGTATTCATCTTCCTCGTAATACTCGGAATCATAATCCTGGCAATCGTCGAAGGAGATGCATAAAAAATATAGATAGACATATTAAAAGGTCGCACCTTCATCGGTGCGACCTAATTTATTATGTTAAGACAATTATTATCCTGCGATGAGGGTCATTCCCTTAGCCCACATGGCTGCAAAGAGAAGAAGTTCGACCCACAGTATCATCGCCTGCGGTGCCCTCTCATCCGCCACTCGCATCTTATTCCAGCAATCGGATATGATGACTACCATGATAAGCGCGATTCCGTACTTAAAGAGGTTTACTGTGCCTTCAAAAACGTACAGGAGAAGTGCAAGTACGACTGCGGCTATAAGAAGTATCTTATACCACTTAGGGAGCTTGTCGTGGATCGTAGCGCCCATCATAAGGATCATCATGGGAACAAGGATTCTCAGGTACTCTGATACGTCAGACGTCCATAGAGCAAGTGCTCCTCTCCACTTTCCGTTGAAGCTGTGATCTCTTAATCCGAATGTGTATGAGAAGTCAGCCAGTCTGAACAGATAGTTAAGCTTAAGATGAGGAACAAAAGCAATATAAAGTATCATAAATCTGACATATGAACCTACGCTTCTGGATCCCGACAGATACGAAACCGTAACAGTAAGAACCGCAAAAAGGAATACTCCGGCAAGTCCGTTTGCAAGGTCGAAAGTAGCCACATCATTTCCGAACTGATAGAATTTCAGGATGAAATTCAGGACCAGAACAGAATTGATAACAGGAGTCCAGAACTTTGCAAACAGTTCCTTCGGTATGTTTTTGTCAAATGAAAAAATATTCATCACTCGACTCCAAGCTGCGACTCTAGTATTACGAATACGTCATACAAAAGTGCAATAGAACAAAGCACATATCCGTAAATTCGATATCTGCCTACAATCTTATTAAGCGAATAGAACATTGAGCAAAATGTTGAAATACCAAGTACCATGGTGCAAAGCAGTGTTCCGTTGGGTGAAATGGGAAGTACAAATACACAAAGCAGACACAGAACAACGCTGTAAAGCATGGCTGAACACTTCAGATACTGAGAGGGCTTAAGCTGTCCGCCCATTCTCAGGAATATTGCAAGTACAAGAAGTGCCGAAACAACGGAAGGATATACATCGGCACTGATAAACTTCGTGGTAAGTACTGAACCGTCGGTGTAATTACCGGGACAAACCAGATACAGGATAACTCCGATAACGGAGAAAAACAAAGCGGTTACAAATCCTGCATTCTGAAGATCCTTACTTACTTTGGATCTGTAGAAAACCACGCTTCCGAGTATCAGTGAACACATAACGCCGTAGGAAGGTGACCATACACCCGCCATGAATCCTGCAAGTGAAAGAACGATGGTACGGACGATTCCCAGTGTCTTGTAATCGTCGTTGTTATCTACGATCTTTGCGCAGATATTAAGGAGTGCGAGCATTATTACCGAAGGGTAAAAGAAATTAACGGCACCGAACTGTCTGAAATAAGAATTATTCCAGTCAACGTTAAGTGCAATCAAAAGCAGGAATGAAAATACACTGAAGAACATTCTCTGATGGGATCTCTTGGTAGGAGCAAAGATCAGGAATGAACAAAGGAGCATAACGAACATGTTAACAAAGTCAGCAACATATCCGCCGCTTAACAAAAGAAGTTGAAGAAAAAATCCTGCAACTACGCTTCCGCCCTTCCAGAAGAAAATACATCCCAGGCTCTGGGAAATATCATCAAAGCTTCTTAAAGGCTCACCTGTTACAAGATTTTTGGCATAATCCAAATCCTCCAGCATAAAGGGAACCTTAAGCTGCTGGAGAAATATTATAAGAACCATCGATACAAAAGCGACCAGTATCAGGATCTTTATTATTTTCGGAGTTTTTACTTCTTCATTCATATATAAAATCCGTAAAACAAGGCTTGCCCGATCGATCGAACAAGCCTGTAAAAATTATATTTCCTTCGTGAAAATATGTCAAATTTTGCGGTTTTAAGATCTTATCTCTGAACTCTTCCTGAAGCATCTCCGCCTGCAAGGGTTTCAACCTCTTTACGTGTTACAAGGTTGAAGTCTCCGGGGATGGTGTGCTTAAGTGCTGATGCAGCTACGCCAAACTCAAGAGCGCTCTTGAAATCCTTGCCGTCGAGAAGTCCGCAGATAACTCCGCCTGCGAATGAATCACCGCCGCCTACACGGTCAACGATGGGACGGATGGTGTACTCTTTGGAATGATAAAATTCCTTGGTATCACGTGAGTACATGCAAGCTGACCAGCCGTTATCGGAAGCTGAGCGGCTAACTCTGAGAGATGATACGCAGTACTCGAAATTGTAATCAGCAACCATCTGCTCGAAGATGCTCTTATATCCTGCAAGTTCAAGCTCACCGCTTGTTACATCGGTATTGCCGGGCTTGTATCCGAGAACGAGGTTTGCATCCTCTTCGTTTCCGATACATACATCAACGTACTTCATAAGGTTCTTCATAACCTTCTGAGCCTTCTCGGATGACCAGAGCTTCTTACGGAAGTTGAGGTCGCAGGAAACTTTTACGCCATGCTTTTTAGCAGCCTTAAGAGCTTCCTCAGTAAGAACTGCTGCACTGTCGGAAATAGCGGGAGTAATTCCGGTAAAGTGGAACCAATCCGCTCCCTCGAAGATCTTATCAAAACCAAAATCAGCTGCGGTTGCGGTTGAGATTGAAGAATGTGCTCTGTCATAAACAACCTTTGAAGGTCTCATAGCGCTTCCGCTCTCAAGATAGTAGATACCTACTCTCTCTCCGCATCTTGCGATGTTATCGGTCTTAACGCCGTACTTTCTGAGTGCTGCGATTGCACAGTCACCGATCTCGTTTTCGGGAAGTGCTGTTACATACTCAGCATCGTGTCCGTAGTTTGCAAGGGATACGGCAACGTTTGCTTCACCGCCGCCGTAATTGATATCGAACTCATCAGCCTGGATGAACTTCTCAAAGTTGGGAGTTGAGAGGCGGAGCATGATCTCGCCCATAGTTATAACTTTAGCCATTTTATCTACCTCACTTATTTACAAGATGGACGGCAAATCCGCCGATCTCTTCTTTCATGTATATTGCCTTAAGCTTACCCTTTGCATCGGTCTTGGCAGTGGATTCATCAAACTCAACACCGAGAACGGAGCTGAGATAATTAACAGCTCTGTCGATGTAGTTGGTTCTGATGGCGATGTGTCCGTTCTTTCCGAGATAGGGCTCTTTCATATACTCAACGGCGCCGCCTGCAAATACGGATGAGTTACCGTTCTTAACAGGCATTCCGAAGATGAAAGCAAATCTCTGAGCAGCCTTAAGTGCATCAGCTTCGCTTCCCATATTTACACCTACATGTGCAAGCTCAAATCCCAGCATTGTCTTAACTGCTTCTCTTGTGAGCTCTTCTATCTTATCAAACTCGCCTGCGGTAATAAGATCTCCGGGAACCATCCATGATCCGCCGCATGCTATAACCTTAGGAAAATCAAGATAGGAATTGATATTGCCCGCATTGATTCCGCCGGTGGGCATGAACTTCATATTTACGTAGGGAGCAGCCATTGCCTTGATTTTAGCGATACCGCCGCTCTGCTCTGCGGGGAAGAACTTAACTACTTCAAGACCGAACTCGATAGCAGTCTCAATCTCTGAAGGAGAATTTACTCCGGGAGTGATGGGGATGTTCTTATCTACACAGTATTTAACGATCTTGGGATTAAGGCCGGGGCTGACGATGAACTTAGCTCCTGCTTCTACTGCCTTATCAACCTGCTCGGTGGTAAGAACGGTTCCTGCTCCGACGATCATATCGGGATGGGTCTTGGTCATGATGGAGATTGCCTCTGCAGCGGCACCTGTTCTGAAAGTAACTTCCGCGCAGGGAATTCCGCCTTTGCAAAGAGCATCTGCAAGAGGAGCCGCATCCTTTGCATCGTCAAGCTTAACTACGGGAACTATCCCGATCTTGCTTATGGTTTCGAGTATGGGTAACATTTTATTTCTCCTTATTCCTGCTCCATCGGATCCTTGCCCATATAAGCCAGGATTCCTCCGTCAGCATAAATGATCTGTCCGTTTATAAAATCAGAAGCACCTGATGCCAGAAAAACTGCAAGGCCCGTAATGTCCTCAGCTTCTCCCCAGCGTCTTGCGGGTGTTCTGGATATTATGAAGTTATCGTAAGGATGGCGGGATCCGTCCCCTCTTTTATGCTTCAAAGGCTCTGTAGCTTCACCGTAGAGGTATCCGGGTCCGATGGCATTGCACTGAATATTATCAGGACCATATTCTGCGCAGATGTTCTTGGTAAGCATCCTGAGTCCGCCTTTTGCCGAGGCATATGCGGAAACCGTCTCTCTTCCAAGCTCGCTCATAACGGAAAGCATGTTAATAATCTTACCGCCACCTCTCTCGATCATGGAAGGGATAACCGCTTTGGAACATACAAAAGGTCCCGTAAGGTCGGTCTGTACAACTGCATTCCATTGCTCAAGAGTCATCTCCGTCATGGGGATTCTCTTAATGATCGAAGCGTTATTTACAAGGATGTCTATGGGACCGACTTTCTCTGTGACAGCAGCCGCAAATGCTGTGACCTGCTTTTCATTGGTAACATCGCAGGCAGATCCGTAGACATCTATTCCCAGCTTTTTGTAGTTCTCCAGTCCCTTTTTAACGAGCTCTTTATTAACGTCGTTAAAAACGATCTTTGCCCCCGCTTCGTGATAAGCTTTGGCAATCTCAAGACCGAGTCCGGATGAGCCACCCGTTATCCAGGCAACCTTTCCGTCAAGTTTAAATCTGTCCAGTACATTAGACATATCTTTACTCCTTAAACTCAAAAATCATAATAGCACAAGGTTGTAAATTATGAAAGCACTTACATGACTATTTTTAGCGGAAAAACGGGGACGGTAAAACCGTCCCCCTATTTCAACTATTAAATGCCGGCCGGAGCGTGTTCTCAGGGTTAATCTTTAGTATTCGCAACTGGACACCTCCGATTACTTCCTCCCGGAACCGGCACCTTTACAATATGACCATCTCCGCCTGCGGTCAAGGCTTTTTAGACTCGATAAGTGAGGGGGAAATATTGTCTTTAACGGTCTCTTCAAGTTCGAGAGGATCCACGGGCTTGGTCAGGTATCCGTTAAAGCCCGCAGCCAGATACATCTCCATACTTCCCGATACTGCATTTGCGGTAAGTGCGATCTCGGGAGTCTCCGCGTTGGGATTTGAACTATCCGACTTGATAATCTTAAGAGTCTCGATTCCGTCGGGTGTGGGCATCATGTGATCCATGAAGATGACATCGTATTTATTGGCCTTTGAAAGCTCAATGGCCTCTTTACCGCCCAGTGCCTTATCAATCCTAACCTGAGTATCCTTAAGAAGCGATACGAATACTTCAAGATTCATCTCGTTATCATCGACTATCAGGATGCGTGCGGAAGGAGCTGTAAAGGATGCTTCGTATCTCTTCCTCTTAGTCTTCTGAGTTTTCTTACTGAGTTTAACGGATCCCACAAGTGTAGGATCTCCGATCTTCTGAGGTATCCTTACGGTGAAAACAGAACCTTCGCCGTAGCGGCTGGATACTTTAATGTTTCCACCCATTATTACGCAGAGCTTCTTGGTAATCGCAAGACCAAGTCCGGTTCCTTCGATGTGTCGGTTCTTTCTGATATCAGCTCTCGTGAAGCTGTCAAAGATATGTTCAATATCCTCGGGTTTAATTCCTATTCCCGTATCACTTACGGTAACTTCAAGATCGTATCCGTCACCTACATATTCACCCGTAACGGAAACCCTGATATAACCTTCATTCGTATATTTAACAGCATTGGCTATGAGGTTAACCAGTATCTGCTCGATCTTGCCCTCATCACCGATAAGACCCGCAGGCATTCCGGGATCCACATCAAGTGCGATGCGAAGATTCTTCTCGGAGGCTCTCTTTTCCAGCATGGCTCCCGAAGTATTGGCAAGTTCCTGAATGGAGTATTCTTTTTCATCAAGATCATAATTGCCCGCTTCGATCTTGGAGAAATCAAGAATGTCGTTGACCAGGTTAAGAAGCATGTGGCCTGCTTTTTCGACGTCCCTTGAATAGCCCAGTATTACCATGTCCTGGGATTCTCTTGAGATCATCTCGTTCATTCCGAGAATGGTGTTGATGGGAGTCCTGATCTCATGGGACATGGATGATAGGAAATCACTCTTGGCATTTGAAGCTTCAAGGGCACGCTTCTCTGCTGCGGCAAGGCGCTCATTCTTTTCCTCGATAGAGGCAATGTATTCGCTTTCTTTGGTTATGTCATAGAATTCGATGAGATATCCGTAGATGGCTCTTCCCAGGAACTTAAGAGTCCTTTTTCTGCTGAGGAATTTTACTTCGCTCCTTAAGACTCTTCCGGAGAGCTTAAGAGTATCTCGGTACACTGCCTTTTCATCTATCTCGTCACCGGCGTTCATTCTGTCGAAGCGGTTTAAGAGGTCCGTTATCTCGGGTAGATTAACCGTGAGTTTTCTGTCGATTTCCTGGAACTTCAGATTCTCGAAATACTGGCGTGCAAGGGCATTGGATCCAAGGTATCTTTTATTGCTGTCGAAGACGATATAGGCATACTCTTCCATCTTCTCCCAGATGTTCATGACATTGTATGTCATGTCATAGAGGCTTACTTTTTTGTGAATCAAGAGTATGGTCAGCTCTGTTGCCAGATATCCGATAGCGTTAAGTTCGAAATTAATGTTGAGAATTCTGTCCACCGCATAGATCAATACGTTAATAAAGAGGAAAACAGAATACAAAATCGTGGTCTTGTAGGAAACGATGTTGCGTCTCTTGATCGCAAGTACACAGATATATGCAACGGCGACGATATAAATTCCCAGCATCGCAAAATAGAAATGGTGGAATGGACCGTACTCTTTTACCACGACGGAATATCCGCCGGCATCGATTATATCCACGCTCTTGTAATAAATGGGGGATCTTCCGATGGTAAAAGTACAGCCGATAACAAAGGTCGAGACTCCGACCATAAAGAGTTTTAACCAACGAGGGGGATGGATGCCCGTGAGATTGGCACCGATACAGAATACAAAAAAGGGCAGATAACATCCGCCCAAATAGATCAAAGAAATACCTACCAGCGCCGCATCCAAAGTTCCCGCAACAGCAATAGCCAAGTATCCGCCGTTTGCAACTACGACGGCACTCATGAGAAGAACTGTGTAGATGTCGAGTCTGATGCCCGATTCGATCAGCATTACAATGTTGAATACCGATAGAACCAGAGCAATCAGATATATGCAGGTAACAATATTCAATATTATTCTGCCTTCATGAAATTAAGGTAATCGCGTTCACACATCGGTTTCGCATAGTAGAATCCCTGGATGAAATCACAACCCTGTGCTTCAAACCAATCAGATATCTCCTTTGATTCTACACCTTCTACGACGATTCGTGCACCCATACTCTTAATAAGTTTGATGGCCTCTTCGAGAATTCTTCTCTTCTCGGGGTCAGCAGCCTCATCGGTAAGGGATTTGTCGAGCTTGATAACCTTATAAGGGAAGGACATAACTCTGTGAAGATTCGAGTATCCCGAGCCGTAATCGTCCAGTGAGAATCTGATACCTTCTGCGGAAATTGCATTCATGGTCTCAAGAACTCTCTCGTAAGCACCGTCCGCAGCGGTCTCGGTTATCTCAAAGTTGATCCAGTTGGGATCGATATGGTACTCGGCCATGTACTTCTTGATCTTGGCCGCCATATCAGCCTGCATGCACTGAATAATGGAGAGGTTAACTTCGATGTAATCAACACCCAGTTCTTCAGGTGAATGCTGAGATAAGAATCTGCATACATCCCTGATTACGAAATCTCCGATATGTACGATCCTGCCGGTCTTCTCCGCTGCGGGAATGAAGATGGAAGGCGAAATGGATCCGAATTCCTCTGAGTTAAGTCTTATAAGAGCTTCAGCACATTTATAGGTCTTATCCTTGAGTGAGTAAATGGGCTGATAGTACATCTCAAATCTGTTATGTCTGATAGCATCCTCGATGATGGAATCGATGGAGTTGAGAATAACGAATTCTCTGTCAAAAGAAATCTCCGAATACTGAACGGGCTTCCAGGGCTCGATGAGATTCTGTATTCTCTCGGAGAACTTCATCAGTTCTTCTTTATCGGAGATATCATCGGGAACGGATACGGTGCAGAGGCACATATCAAGCTGGACATCATATCCTGCGCCCGAATAGCCTTCTGAATATCTGTCAACAAGCTTCTCGATCTGCTTCATGATGAGACCTTTATCAAATCTGCCCTGAATGATGTTGGCATAAAGGCCGCCTCTTAAGTAATAGAAATCGGAGGATGAAAGAAGTCCTCTGTATCTCTCTTTAACAAGTACGTCACCGACGGATCTTAAGATTCTTCTGTAAACCCTGATATCGGTAAGGCTTCTGATCTCGGAATCGTTGGAGATCTTGCAGAATATTACGATTGCTTTTCTGCCGCCGAGGATCAGGTTCTCGATATCATTTTCAAAGGGAATAAAGGATGAAAGTCCGGTCTCAAGGTCAATGGACTCATCGGGTCTGAATACGAAGAATGCAAGGATAAGTACGGAAAGAGCGGCTCCAAACATTCCGGTCATAAGCTCCGGATACATATCCTGGATCAGGATTGCAAGTACGTTAACGGGATAGACAAGGAGCATCGCAAGGAACTTCTCGACGCTGAGTCTCTTCCTGATGATGAAAAGCTGGATAAGGCTGAATACCATGAAATAGAATCCGAAGTAATCAAACAGGGGCATAAGATCACCGCGGACGTAGGTAATGCCGTCAGCCGTAAGCACATAATTAAAGATTCTCTGATTGAAAAAGTTTGAATAAACTAAGATCAGATATCCCATCAAAGGGAAGAAATAAAAGAACCCGATCCTGAAATCGGATTTAATGCGGCTCCAGGTTCCGCTCATAATACCGTAAAGTCTTATGAGAAGCGGCATCTGAAGTGCACGTAAGAAGCAGAATATATAGCCCATCACGAATCTGAATACAACTGATGATCCGATGGGGTTATTTTCGTTGTAGGGAAGTGCTCTGAGTATATCAAAAATACAGCTTAGAATCATAAGGATTGCAAGCTGTATAAATGCCCTGTTCAATCCTCCGCGGTACATCTTGCGAAGAAGGAGCGATACAAGTATCGCAAGAAGAACGAAGATGGAACAAATGTCAAAATAATTTACTCTGTCAATGATCTGCAACTAAAGGACTCCCCCATATAATCCACTGGTTACATTATACACTTCAGAGAGTAACTTAAACAACTTAAAAATGCTCCTCAAAAAAGCACATCTTTAAGGCAAATTAAGGGTTTATTGGCATCGTAATCCCAGCTGTGATGCGCTCCTCCGGCACACCATTTCTCATATTCACACTCTTTACAGTCTTTATTAAGTTCCGAGAGATGTTTTCTGAAAATTTGGAATCTGTTATTCCACGAATCCGTAAAAGAATCCGTATTAACATTGCCGTATGTAACTTCATCCCTGGGCATAATATCAAGACATGCGGTGATACTTCCGTCGGCTCTGATAGATGCCGTAAATACTCCCGCATTGCAGAGGAACATCCTCTTTCTTACATTTCCCTCAAGGTCAAATCCCAGGAAATGTGAACAGCCGTACTCTACGGGATAGCCCGCTCTCCTTTTCTCCAGGATAAAAGAAAACAATCTTCTCTGATCCTCGGGTGTAAGGAGCATGTCGGGATATTCAAGAGCTCTTCCAATGGGCTCTATTCCGATGACTCTCCAGGAATCTATATCGATGTCGTTAACGATATCAAAGAGTGCATCAAGTTCCGTAATGTTCTTATGATTAACGACTGTAGTTATCTGAATCGCATGGAAACAGTGCTCGTCGATGAGATTCTGAATGCCCTGCATTGCAAGTTTATATCCGCCCTTAAGTCCTCGCTGTCTGTCGTGGGTTCCTTCAAGGCCGTCGATACTTACAGAGATGGTTGCCATCCCGCATTCTTTCAGACGACGTGCATTCTCCTTTGTAATCAGGGTTGCGTTTGAGGTCATGCCCCAGACAAAGCCCTTCTCGTGGATGTAAGAAACGATATCAAAAAAGTCCGGACGGAGCATGGGCTCTCCCCCGGTGATACAGATCATGATACGTTTCTTGTCGAAATTTTCGGCAACCTCATCGATGACTTCTTTGATCTTATCAAAAGAAAGCCCCGTGGGAACACCGGGCTCGCATCTTGATCCGCAATGGAAACATTTTTCGTTACATGAAAGTGTGAGTTCGAAAAAAAGATGCCTGAGGTCAGGCTTTTCATAAAGTCTTTCCCTGACCTCAGACCTTTTATCCAGAATAGACTTCTTAAGCTCCATTACTTCGGGAGCTTCTGCAGAGTATTCCTTAAATTCTTCAAGATTCATTACAAGTCCTCTTTACGGCTCGGGCGGTCCATAGACGCATACAATGGGTTCGCCAAGATCATCTTCAGGGTCGATCACTTCACCCGTCTGATCCTCTTCCTGACCATCGGGAGAACTCGAAGTTTCAATCGATCCGTCGTATTCAAAATCTTCGGGAGGTCCGTAAACCTCCTCCACGGGATCGTCCACATCTTCGGGTGGTCCGTAAACAGGCACTTCGGGAACGTCAGTATCATCCTCGAAGTATTCGGGCGGACCGTATACGCAGACGTCGGGATCGTCAACATCTTCTTCGTCAAAGGCAGGAGGACCGTATACATCGGGTGCCGGCTCTTCGGGCACGGGACAACCGGTCAGACCAAGAAGTGCTCCTGCTGCTATGGCCGATGATGCAAATGTCAGTTTCTTCTTACTCTTTTTCATATCTTACCCTCTCGAACTGTAATCGGGATTATCGAGAACCTTTTCAAAATCTTCCTTCGTAAGCGGCTTGTCAAAGATGTATCCCTGAGCTCTGTAGCAGCCGTACTTTCTAAGGAGTTCTATCTGCTCTTTGGTCTCAACGCCTTCGGCAATGGTGGTCATTCCAAGGTCATCCGCAAGTGTAATGATATGCTTCATCATGATCATATCACGGTCGCTTATGGAATCGCTGCTGATAAAACTTCTGTCTATCTTGATCTCGGAGAAAGGCACATCCTTGATCATGCTCATTGATGAATATCCTACACCGAAGTCATCCACTGATACATCAAATCCTGCTTTTCTGAATTCCTGTACGCATTCGGTGAGTCTGATGAGATCTGATTCTGTGGTAGTCTCAGTAAGCTCAATGACTATCAATGAACGAGGAATCCTGTACTCATCTACGATGTTGATGACATCTGATACGAAATTCGGATTTCCGAGATGCTTTCTGGAGAAATTGGTAGATACCCTGACAGGTGTCTTACCTTTATCCATCCAGCTTGCAAGATCCTTGCAAACAGTTTCCAGCATATAGAAATCCAGCGAGCAGATCCTGTTACTCTTCTCAAGAACGGGGATGAACTGATCGGGTGTAATCAGCTTCTTACCTCTGTTCCATCTGCAGAGAGCTTCCGCACCTATCAGCATATTATTCTCAAGATTAACCTTGGGCTGATAGTATGCCACAAATTCTTTCTTAATGATCGCATCCTTAAATCTGGATTCGATCTTCTTGGTATTTGTCACGATGCGAACCATTGATTCATCATAGAACTGAACATTTGCATGATTCGTATTCTTTGCAATAAGCATGGAAGCCTGTGCGTAGTCAATGCATTCGGAGAAACTCTTCTCGTGACCTGAGCAATGATATACACCGCAGTATGCACTCATTCTGATGGTCTCCCAGAAAGAGGCATCACCGTTCATATCGGTTCCATTTAAGATCTTGAGCAAAGTATCGACGTGCTCATGTCTTGCAACCATGACGAAATTATCTCCGCCCATTCTGCACAGACACTCGGGCTGTTCAAGACCCTCCGTAAGCATCGCACCGAAACGCCTCATCATGATATCGGCCTCTGCTCTTCCGATCATAGAGTTAATACCTGATATGTTTACCAGGTTAAAGAATATGATCGAGTATTCGGAAAGTCTGTCCAGCTTCTGAACCATGGATAAAGTCTTTCCAAGATAAAAGCTATTGTAAAATCCGAGTTCACGCTCATGGAATGTGGCGTACTCGATAAATTCTTTCATTCTGATACGGCTCTTGAGAGTGGAGATGATAAGCAGGAATTCTCCTACAAGCTGTCTTTCTTCATCGTTCCATGAATAACCTTCAACAGGGAAAATGCATACTCTGACTACATTACCGCTTGGCACGACGGAGCGGTTCATAACGTAATCGTCCTCGTTATAATTCTCTCCCTCATATCTGACGTTAACTATGAACGGTTCGTCACGAAGTTCCGCGGACATATCTTTATATTCGAAAAAAACAATCCTGCCGATATTAAGCGTGTCAATTATATCGGCCGAAGCAATATTATCCTTATCGGATTCATACAGAACTATTGATGCTTCTTCACAGAAAAGATCATGTAATTTTACTTTAATCTTATCAATATCCATGGCTTTTTCCGACTTTCTCAGATCATGCACATACTTTATGCAATATTAACATTTTCTAAATGATAATTCAAAAAAAATCTGTATATTTTGCAAAAATAAAATGAAAACAGGCCGCCCCTTTCGGGAACGACCTGTTTTCTAAGGATTAGTATGTGATAAACATATTGAAAACTCAGGGAAGTTCGATTTCTATGGCTGAAACCTTTCTTCCGAGAAGCTTTTCACTTCTTGAATCGGGCTGCTGGCCGCCTACATATACAACAGCCTTGCCCTTTGAAATGACGAATTTGCCGTCCTTATCGTAAAGTCCGAAGGCCTCCTTGGGAAGCTTAACGGATACGCTCTTCTTCTCGCCGGCCTTAAGAGCAACTTTCTTAAATGCCTTGAGCTGATAGTTGGGAGCATTCTCAAAATCGCAGACCTTTACATATACCTGAACGGTTTCTCTTCCGTCGAACTTACCGGTATTAGCGATGTCGAAATCAAGAGTGATACCGTCGTCGCCAAGTACGGTCTTGTCTGCCTTAACGTTAGAGTACTCATATGAGGTATAGGACAGTCCGTATCCGAAGGGATAAAGAGCATCCTTAGTCATGTATCTGTAGGTTCTGCCCTTCATTGAGTAATCGGTGAAATCGGGAAGTTCCTCTGCGCTCTCATAGAAAGTAACGGGGAGCTTTCCTTCGAAGTTTCTGTCGCCGAATACGGTCTCTGCGATTGCTCTTCCGCCCATTGCACCGGGATACCAGCACTGAATGATTGCACCAATCTTATCCGCATTCTTAACGGTGATAGCACTTCCTACAAGTTGAAGAAGTACTACAGGCTTGCCGCTTGCGATGGCAACATCGAGAACTTCCTGCTGAAGTCCGGGAAGGCTGAGATCCACTTTATCTCCGCTGGCAAACTCGTTACCTGCGTCGCCTTCTTCTCCTTCGATTCCGGCATCAAGTCCAAGAGCTACGAAGATGATGTCGCTGTCTGCGCAAACGCTCTTAACCTCTGAGATTCTGTCATCGCCGGTTGAAAGTCCGCTGATCCTGTCTTTAACAAGATGGCAAGCTTCGGAATATCTGAAGTCAACGTCCTCTCCAAGATAATCTTCAAGTCCTTCGAGAACGGTTACGTATCTTGATGCGGTACCCTCATAGTTACCTACGAGTGCACGTCTGTTATCAGCATTGGGTCCGATTACGCCGACAGTCTTGATCTTACTCTTATCGAGAGGAAGGATGCCGTCGTTTTTAAGAAGTACAAGGCACTTTGCGGAAGTCTCGAGATTAAGCTTTCTGCTGGCCTTGGTATCAACCTGATCCATTCCGATATTATCGAAAGCGGTCTTTTCACCATCAAACATACCGAGCTTCATTCTGGTAGTGAAGAGATTTACAAGAGCCTCATCAAGTCTCTCCTCCTTAACCTTACCCTGCTCAACCGCATCCTTGAGATACTTGAACAGATCTCCACAGTTAAGGTCGCAGCCGTTGTTCATTGCAAGGCTTACGGACTCAACTTCATCAGCGGTTACCATGTGTCCGGTATGGAAATCCTTGATAGCCCAGCAGTCGGAAACAACATGTCCCTTAAATCCGTACTCGTCTCTTAAGATGTCCTTGAGAAGAGTCTTGGATCCGCAACAAGGCTCGCCGTTGGTACGGTTATAAGCACCCATTACGGTCTCAACATTAGCTTCCTGAACGCAGGCTTTGAAAGCGGGAAGATAGGTCTCACGCATATCCTGAATGGAAGCTACTGCATTAAATCTGTGTCTTTCGGGCTCGGGACCTGAGTGCACGGCAAAGTGCTTGGCACATGCTGCCGCTTTAAGGTGATCTTCGTCATGTCCCTGAAGTCCTTCTATGTATCTGACTCCGAGTCTTGAGGTAAGGTAAGGATCCTCTCCGTAAGTCTCCTGTCCTCTTCCCCATCTGGGATCGCGGAATATATTTACATTGGGAGCCCAGAAAGTGAGTCCCTTATAGATATCGGTATCCGAATACTTCTGCTGCATATTGAACTTGGCACGTCCCTCGGTGGAAACAACATCACCGAGTTCTTCCATGAGATCCTCATCGAAGGTTGCCGCAAGTCCGATTGCCTGGGGAAATACGGTAGCCGTACCTGCTCTTGCTACACCGTGAAGTGCCTCATTCCACCAATCGTATGCCTTGATTCCGAGATGCTCGATCGCAGGAGCGTGATTCAAAGTCTGTGACACTTTCTCCTCAAGAGTCATCTTGGAAACGAGTTCTTCGGCTCTTTTACGAAATTCGCTTATTTTAGCCTCATTTTTAACCAGTTCCATAGTGTTCTCCTAATACATTTTGTTTTGGATCAAGCGCCCCCCGACGCTTGAAAATATTGTATCTTATGGGCTTTTGCGACTTCCTACGTACTTTTGCGGATTACGATTCAGAATTTGCTTTTAATTTTCCCAAAAAAGCAATAAAATTAAAGCACATAAGCACTGTTAATTCAGATACGAGGATTTAGTATGTTACCGGTACTTGAACACGGACGCGAAACAGTTAAATACGCCGAGATTCAGGGTGTCAGACTCTATCACAACGATATTGCCGAGGACTACCCTCTTCATTGGCATACCGCAACGGAGATAATCGCTCCCACGGAAAATGATTACACCATAGAAATCGGTACTGATAAGTACACCATCAGCCCCGGCGATATTGCGGTAATCATGAGTGGAACTCTCCACAGACTCTACGCTCCCAAAAACGGAAAGAGAATAATCATCCTCTTCGACTACAGCCTTATCGGAAACGTAACTTCCCTGAACTCACTCCTCCATTCCCTTGGTGAGTGTGTCATCATCCGTCGAAAAGAAAACGAAGAGCTTTCCGAAAGACTCCTCTATTACATCAACCAGACAAGTAATGAGTACGAAGCACAAAAGCCCTATGCGGGTGCTGCAATCTACTCCCTTCTCATCAGATTCATGGTTGATGTAGGTAGAAGCTGCATGGAAGAAAGAGTCCCCCAGCTTGGTAAGTCTTCCGCAAAAAACAAAGAATACATCGGCAGATTCATGGATGTATGTAACTATATCTCCGAGCACTGCACAGAAGATATCGATATGGATGCACTTGCCGAAATGGCAGGATTTTCAAGATTCCACTTTGCAAGACTCTTTAAGGAATTTGCACATGTATCCTGTTATGAGTATCTGACTCAGAAGAGAATTCTTCTTGCGGAGATGTATTTAAACCAGCCGGATCTTTCCATATTGGATGTTGCTCTTCAGTCGGGATTCAAATCACTCTCAACATTTAACAGAGTATTTAAGTCCTACAAGAATTGCACACCTTCGGAGTACAGGAAGATGAACCGTCGCTACACTCCCGCACCTATCTTCGAAGAAAAAGAATCCCCCGCATCCGAAGATGCAGAGGATAAATGATTTAGATAAATAATTATTTTTTGAATTCTATTGATTCAAGATCAAAGTAACTTCCGGGCATGAAGACGAGTGAAACGTCCTTCATGCCTTTTATTTTATCGAATTCAAATTCGCATTCTTTTACTTCTTCGCTCTTCTTAAACTCGATAATGTTCTTGATCTCATCGGATGCATCCGCAAATCTTACATGAATGGTATTGTCTGACTTAGGTGCTCTTCCCTTGATGCAGATCTTTGAAGTTCCTTCTTCGCCGAAATCCATCTCCTTAAATACAAGGGATACATTGTTTCCGATTCCGGTTACAGCTTTTCCCTCTACCTTAAAGTCATCACCGTAGATATCATCTGCGCTTGATGCATCAAGTCTTGTAAATGCTTTGTCGTACTTTTTAAAAGAGAATCCTTTTACATGAACCTTGTCTCCGAATTCAAAGCAAAGATCATGTACGCCTGTAAGCTTCTCATCAAATGTCCAGGTATCTTCCTGATATACATTCCAGATCGAAGGCTTGTGATATACGAATTCACCGATAAGCTTACCGCCCTTTGAAGGGATTCCGTCATAGACTTTGAAAGGGTGTTCATCCGAATCAAGTGCAAAGATGGGAATTGTAATCTCATCCGATCCGATATTTCCAAAGTCGATATTTTCAAATCCGATGAGGGACTTATCCGTTCTTGAAGTTGCAAAGCCCATCTCATTACCGGCACCGATCTCACCTTCGGAATATGAATACGAACTTCCGTAGATAAATTCATAAGGATCTGCAAATGCCTTACCTATTCCGGTTATGTTGAATTCAAGTTCTGAAATAATACGGATCTTATCACTTCCCGATTTGGACATTGCTCTTAATCTGAAATCTCCGTCACCAAGTGCGGTGATAAGAACTCCCGTATCCTTGGGCTCAAGCTGAGCGATGTTTACCGGTACTCCTTTGTCGGATACAGCCTCGTAGATTATTTCAGAGTCCGTTGCATTTTCAGGATATATCTTAACTTCCGCAAATACAGATCTGTTGTCTGCATTAAGAGAGCTGTCAGCGCAGTGTATCTCAACTTTTCTTACGGGAATATCGCTTTCTTTACCGAGATTTATTTTGCGTACGCAGTTTTCCTCAAATGTTTCCTCGATTCCTTTATCAAAAGGTGAATCATGAAGAACTCCCGCAGGAAGAACTTCACCTGTTGAAGGTATGCATTTGAAAGTAATCTCGTTACGGACTTCGCCCTCTGAGGAAAGCGTAAACTTAATGTTACCGGGTTCGCGTCCTGCTGCGATTATGGCAAGGAGTTTGCCGTTAAAGAGTCTTCTGCTGACTGCTTTGTAACTGTCAAAGTCAGTACTGTCTCCGTTATCAAGACCAACCAGTCTTCCTGCACCCGTTACGGATATGGTTACTCTGTCGGATGCATTTCTTACTGCTTCTCCGTTTAGATCAAGTGCGGAGATGGATACGAAGATAAGATCCTTGGAACCTGCTTCAAGTTCTCCTCTGTCATATTCAATCTTAAATCCCGAAGTATCACCGAATGAACTTACTCTGTCACGCGCAGTCTCCACTCCGTTTTCATCATATGCCACAGCTTCGAGTACGCCTTCAGTGTAAGGCACGCGGTAATCTGCAAGGATATGATCTCCGCTTCCGGGTTTGTGAGTAAGGTTTTGTTTTCCGAGACTTTCTCCGTTTAAGAAAAGTTCTACGGTATCTTCATTGGAGCATACTCTCACATCGATCATCTGACCGGGATTGAAATCCCAGTAAGGGAAGATGTGTATCATGGGTGACTTCTTGCTATCTGTCCAGCATGATCTGAAGATGTAGTAAAAGTCCTTTGGAAATCCCGCGGTATCTATAAGTCCGAAGTATGAATTCTTAGTGTGATAGGGAGTAGGCTCACCTATGTAATCAAAGCCTGTCCACAGGAACTGACCTGCGGAGAAGTCCATATCCCTGTCCAGGCAGATGCATGCTTCAACGCTCTTTGCTCCCCAGCTTGTATTACAATTTCCAAGTCCCGAACACTGTTCATCAACGTCGGATAATTTAATCTCGGATAGGGGGAATTTATATACTTCCCTGCTCTGAACAAGGGATGCGGTTTCGCTTCCGTAGATTATCCAGTCAGGGTGCTTAGCGTGATGATCTTTATAAAGGTTCTCTGCGTAGTTATATCCTGCAAGTTTAAGAACATCTGCGCAGTTTTGTCCGCCTTCCCAGGCCATGAAGTTGCATCCGAAAGTAGGCATTCCGTTACCTTCGGGATCAAACTTCTTAACGGTATCCATAAGATGCCTTGTAATATCGGGACCTTCCGCATCTGCATGAACATCATATATTTCATTTCCGATGGACCACATGATCACACTGGGATGATTTCTGTCCTGCTTAACCCAGCTTTCGATATCTCTCTCATGCCACTCACCGAAAAATCTGTGATAGTCAAATTCAGTCTTGGGTCGATACCACATATCAAAGCTTTCCGAAAGGACGAGAATTCCCATCTCATCTGCAAGATCCAGAACTTCCGGAGCAGGCATGTTGTGTGATGTTCTGAGTGCATTAATTCCCATGCTCTGAAGATACTTAAACTTTCTCTTCATGGCACACTTGTTAAATGCAGCACCCAGAGATCCGAGATCATGGTGTTCGCATACGCCGTTTAGTTTTACTTTACGTCCGTTGAGAAGAAATCCTTTATTCGGGTCAAAATCTATATCGCGGATTCCGAATCTTACTTCATCGGAATCGATGTCATTGCCCTTCTCTCCGGATGCGGTGATGGTTACTTTAAGGGTGTAGAGATATGTATCATCTATATCCCATTTGTGAGGATAGAGGATTTCATATTCGTCATCAGAAATCTTCCTGATATCCGTTTCCTTACCCATGGCATCATAAACGGTGCAGCAGATCTTGGCTTTATCCGCATATCTTCCAAGAATCTCTGTCTGAACTTTCAGGATTCTCTTACCGTCTTCGTCACGGGTTGAAACATATATACCGTCGTTTGCGATGTAGGTTTCATCGGTATTTCTGATCCAGACATTTCTGAATATTCCCGCACCGGAATACCATCTGGTGTTGGGTGAACGGTAACATGCACTTACAACGATCAGATTTTCACCAAGCTTAACGTGATCTGTGATATCAACTTCAAATGCGGAATAACCGTATTTCCACTCGAATACTTTGGTGCCGTTAACATAGACTGCAGAGTCCATGTAGACTGCATCAAATTTGATAAAGTATTTTCCATGTTTCTTATTCAGGAATAATTTTCTCAGATACCATCCCGTGCCATCACGGTACAGGTCTTCAGAATCATAGATAAGCCAGTCGTGAGGAATAGGGACGTTTACGAATTCGTCAAATCTCTCACTGACTTCTTCATAGGAAGTATCAACCGGAGTCTCAAGAAAGCTCCAGCCTTTATTAAAAGAATATTTCATACATACCCCCACAAATCCGCTCAGGCTCTCACCCGCGCGGATTTAAATGTATTTAAATTGTATCTCAGGTATCGATGACAAAAGGTCCGAGAAGTTTGCAGGGAACTTTTTTCTTATTCTCGATACAAGAATTATATATCATATCTCCGGTATATGTATTGCTCTGAAGATATAATATCTTCTCCGGAAATGCAGGAGTGTTAACCCTGAGAAGAACTCGATTGTTATCAATAAGTTCCGCATTTGCGGGATATACTTTGCCGTCTGCAAGAACCGCAAAATCCTTGATCTTACCCGCCTTCATCTTATCAGGAGAATAAGCAAGGAGTCCGTTACCGATGCCGGTGAAACTGAGTATAACTTCATAACCCACAAAGGTTTTGTTTACAACGGTTTCTTTTACCGAAGGTCCGGATGAAGGAATAAAGAGTTTGCCGGGATATTTAACATCAAGTGCGATATCCGCAAGTCTGGTTCCTACGAGGTATTTATTCATGGGATGAAGGTCGTTGTCCTCACCCGCATCGATCATAACAGCCATGTAGGTTCCGGGAACTTCTTCGGTGATCTTCCTCTGCATCTCTCTGAAGTTCCACCATCCGTCGTACGAATCGGAATCCTGATCTCCGCAATCTGCGGTGAAGTTTGGAAGCTGAGCAAAGATAAAAGGAATATCCTCATCGCCCCAAAGCTTTCTGTATCCTTCGATCTGAATCTTACTCATCTTCAGATAATCTTCAAACTGTGAATCGGACTCTCCCTGATACCAGATGATTCCTTCGATGGGGAATTTGGTGCAGGGTGCGGTCATGCAGTTATAAAGTCCGGTTGCTTTCCAATCGATGGGATCTGTCTCAGGGAACGGAGTGTCGTTAGCAAAACCAACAGCATACTTCCACTCTCCGGAAAGATCTATGGAACCTTTGGGAAGCACATCACTCCAGGGATCGGGCTTGCATGAATCATTAAAGATCATCATGCGCTTTCCGGGTGTAATCCTGCCCTGTCCGTTATTAACGGTTATTCTTACAACAACAGTGTTTGTGCCTTCCTTGATAAGGCCTTCGGGAATGTTATATTTTCTCGGAGGGTAACAATATCCGATACTTCCTACAAACGTACCGTTTACATATACTTCATCCGAATCTGTGATGGTGCCCAGCCAGATCTTGGCTTCTTTACCCGCAAAACTCTTATCCGCAGTAAACTTCTTCTCAAACCATACAACTCCGGTAAATCCTTCGAGTGCGGTTCCGATAAAATACCTGGGCATTTCAAGAACATCACCTGCTGCAGCGGTAAATCCGTCCTTCCAGTTCTCTGCTCTTCCCTTATCACCCGCTTCATTTTTGGCAATCCATGCGGATGTGATCTCTTCGTTATGCTTAATACGTGACGCGCGGTACTTGGGATCACCGTATTTAGCTGCATGCTCCGTAAGCTCAGGATAGTCCTTAAGCATCTCCGCACTCATCCATGAATAGATGTGTGATCCGCCGAGACTGGCATGAACCATGCCTACGGGAAGTCCCGTCATCTCATGAAGTCGCTTCGCAAAAAAGTACGAAGTTCCGGAAAAACCGTACATATTCTCGGGACATGCTTTCTTCCATGAACCTGTTCTGGTGTCATACTGAGGTCCTGAATATTCTGTCTCCGAGGTAATGTCAAAGCATCTGATCTTATCATTCTCGGATGCTGCGATTACATCGGGGTAATTATCTCTTAATCTGTCGAAAGTAAGGTCCATGTTGGACTGGCCCGAAGAAAACCATACGGCACCTGTAATGATGTCTTTTACTATTACTTCATTTCCTTCTTCATCTTTAACTTTCAACACAAAAACTCTTCCCGCTTCAAAAGCAGGAAGAGTCATATTAAAGTGTCCTTCTTTATCCGCAACGCAATTTGCAGTTGCGGCAACTGAATCATCAGAGTTTAAAAGACTGCATTCAACCTTAAGGCCTGCATCATCAAGCCCCCATACATTAATGGGCTTATCTTTCTGAAATACAGCGCCGTCAGTTAAAAGTCTGGGGAGCGATAAACTGCTCATAAAAATACCTCTTATAATGCCTCGTGGAGTGTCTTTCTGACTGCTCCGGGAGCGGACATTTCCATTACAAAATACTTAACAACCTTATCGGCAATGCCTGCCTTTTCAAGATCGATGGCGAAGATAACTTCATCGGTAAGAATGGGATGAAGAACCTTTGCGGTCTCGGCAAGGTCAAGTTCCTTACCGAACTCAAGTGATGAAAGCATCTCCTGAACCTTGGAAAGCATGGGATCGGGGCTGCATTCAAACTTCTCACCCTTATCGTTGATTCCCTTTGCATATCTGAGCCATCCTGCAAGAACAAGAGGAATGGCATTAAGGTCAGATGCATTACGTGCAGAATCTGCTACATAAGATTTAATGGTCTCACCGAATCTGATGGGGAGCTTCTGTGAAGTATCACATGCGATTCTCTGAGGAGTATCGGGCATGAAAGGATTGGGAAGTCTCTTGCCTACAACAGTATCGATGAAATCCTTGGGATTGATAACTCCGGGATCGGTAACAACGGGAAGTCCCTCTTTGTAACCCACGGTATCGATGAGTTTAAGGAGATCTTCGTCCTTCATCTCTTCGGAGATTCTGGTATATCCGAGAAGACATCCGTAAACAGCAAGTGAAGTATGAAGAGGATTAAGACATGTTGTAACCTTCATTCTCTCTACATTATTAACGGTATCGCGATCGGTGAAGATAACTCCTGCCTTTTCAAGTGCGGGTCTTCCGTTGGGGAAATCATCTTCGATTACAAGATACTCACTCTCTTCCGCATTTACGAAAGGAGCTACATATGTATGGAATCCGGTGATAACAGGCTCGGGATTCTCAACTCCGTCGGCTGCGATCATATCCTTAACAGAATCATCGGGTCTGGGGGTGATCTTATCGATCATAGACCAAGGGAAAGATACGGTCTTCTTATCCTCAATATATGTGAGGAATCCTGCATCTGCCTTGCCGTTTTCTGCCCACTTTGCAGCAAACTCATGAATCGCATCATAAAGCTTCTGTCCGTTGTGTGAACAGTTGTCGGTGCTTACCATTGCGATGGGGAATTTACCTGCTTCGTATCTTGCATAGAGAAGTGATACGACTTTGCCGATGTAGCTTACGGGCTTTGCAGGGCCGTTTTCCATATCGGCTGAAACTGCCTTGGTATATTCTCCGTCATTACCCCTGAGGGAATATCCCTTCTCGGTAATGGTAAAGGTTGCAAGCTGAAGTGATTTATTTTCAAATGCTTTCTTAAGATATGCGAAGTCATCTGCTACCTCGGTATCAAGCTTAACCGATGCTGTAACTGATGCGATCACATTCTTCTCTACCTTGCCGTCTGCCTTAAGAATTGCAAGTATTGAAAGATTATCGTAGGGCTTGTATGCCTTGTCGATGATCTCGTAGTCAAAGCCTTCTGCAACGACGATGCCGGTCTTCATGATTCCTTTCTCAAGAAGTTCCTGTGCGAGTCTTGCATGATAAGCTCTGAAAATATTACCTGCGCCGAAGTGTACCCACTCAGGTGCATTATCCGTAGCTGCGGTTACGGCTGCAATATCATATTCGGGAAGATGATATCCTGCCTTCTCCCAATCTGCAGCATTCTTTATTCCTTCAAGTGAAAGCTTCATCTTACGCCTCCGTGATTTTTATCGATTGCTTCCCAAAGACCGTTGATGTAAGCTGCGCCCAGGGCTCTGTCATAGAGACCGTAACCGGGCATTGCTTCCTCACCCCAGATCATTCTTCCGTGATCGGGACGAATAGGTCCGTTAAAGCCTGACTCATAAAGAGCCTTTACAATTTCATACATATCAAAGCTTCCGTCGGATGAAAGATGAGCAGCCTCTTCAAAGTCAGGTGCTCCGACAGGGATATCCTTGCCGGTCCATGCCTTAACTGCGCTTCCGTCCTCGCGGCAGAAAGTATTGAACTGAAGATTTCTTACGTGTGCAAAATGAACTCTTCCTGCAAATGATCTGATCATGTCGGGAAGGTCATTCTCGGGATTGGTTCCGAAAGAACCTGAGCAGAAAGTAAGTCCGTTGTGAACGTTATCAACTGCTTTAAGCATCTTCTCGATATTAGCTTTATTATTGATGATTCTGGGAAGTCCGAATACGCTCCACGCGGGATCGTCGGGATGAATGGCCATGTTGATGTCGTACTTATCACATACGGGCATGATGGCCTTGAGGAAATATACGAGATGATCGAAGAGCTTCTGCTCATCGATGTCCTTATACATCTCGAAAAGCTCCTTGATCTTGCCGAGTCTCTCAGGCTCCCATCCGGGCATTACGGTTCCGTTCATCTGATCCTTAATTGAATCAAACATGTTGGCGGGATCGATCGCATCGATTGAAGACTGTGAGTAAGCAAGAACGGTGGACTTGTCGTGTCTTGCTCTTGCAAGCTCGGATCTGGTCCAGTCGAAAACAGGCATAAAGTTGTAGCACACCATGTGGATGTCCTGTTTTCCGAGATTCTCGAGAGTCTTGATGTAATTATCGATATGCAGGTCTCTTAAGGGACCTGCGGTTTTAATATCATCGGAAATATTGACCGACTCGATACCTGCAATGTGCATGTTCTCTTCGGCAACATCATTCTTTAATGAAATGATCTCATCTTCCGTCCAGAGTTCTCCGGCCTGTTTATCATAAAGAGTTGTGATTACTCCCTTAACTCCGGGAATCTGTCTGATCTGCCATAACTTTACGGTATCGAAGGCTTTACCGTACCATCTGAGGGTCATTTCCATGATATTATGTCTCCTTAAATTGACCTATAGTCATTTCTTAGTTTTATCATTATATGATCAAATCCCCAAGCGCAGTACCCAGGTGCTTTCCGGGATTTAACAATTCGAAATGAGCAATTGACTGCTAGTCAATATATGGTCAAATGCAGGAAATATCAGTCTTTGCTGATGGTTACGGTCTGGTAAGGAATTGTGATTCCGTTAGCCTTGAACTCCGAAACAAGCTGCTTTCTGATACTTCCGCATGCCACAAAATTATCTGCTACATTTGCAGTCCAAACCGTTGTCTTAATAACGGGACCGTCCGCATCGAATCTGCATACCAAAGGCTTGGTACAATCGAGAACCTTTGCGGTGGACTTAACGGTCTTCTCTATAATATCAATGGCAAGATCCAGATCATCGTCATAACCTACTGTTATCTCAAGGAAGTTACCGACCTTGTCCCTGGAACTTACATTAATTAACATGCTTTCATTCATGGTGCCGTTGGGGATGATGCACTCCTGTCCGTCGTAAGTCATAACAACGGTATGACGAAGAGTGATATCGGTTACGGTACCTTCCGCAATAATACTGCTTCCGCTTAAGACCTTGATCTTATCTCCGATATTGAAAGGTCTGGAAAAAGAAAGCGAGATTCCGGAAATGGTATTATTGAGAGCTTTCTGTGCCGCGAATGAAAGGATTGCAAGGATAAGTCCTCCTCCTGTCAGCACGGCGGTGATTGCCTTGTTTATGTCATAGAATATATTAAGGATGGCAATCAAACATCCTAATACGGTAAGTACTTTGAATAACGCGCAAATAAAGCGTACATGCAGCTTTGTCTGTTTTCCGGAAAGAAGTCGGAGAATAAGCCACAATGTAAGCCCTACCACAAGAATAATGACTACTTTAATGGTATCATTCATGATTTGATTTTAGCATACTAGTATATCTGTTACAAGAAAGCGCCCGTATTCTGTTAAATTCGGCAATTTTTACCAAATCTACGGCAATATTTGATATACAGTATTCCTCCTTATTTTGATATTTTTATGAAACCAGTTACATTTTCACATTTCTCTTTATAAGAGCTGCTATATATTAGCAGATTTTAGGCATTTCGGCAAAAACCGAGCCATATTTAATAAACAATTAAATAGGAATTGTCTGATAAAAATAGTATAATCAGATAAAATACAGTACATAATTTGGAGTTTTGTTTATGTACAAGAAGCAAAAAAGAAGTTGGCTTAAGCATCTGGATTTCACGATCCTGGACATCCTCTGCATCCAGATAGCCTACTGCCTTGCATACATACTCAAATTCAGAAGTATCGAACTGCCCTATTTCGTCGGAAGTTATAAAGGTCTGGCGATCATAATGATACTTCTGCAGATTTGTGTTATCTTTTTTTCCGAACCCTACAAGAATATATTAAGAAGAGACAGGGTTGAGGAATTCAAAAAAGCTCTTAATAGCTGCTCTCTCGTAGCTCTTTCAATCGTCCTTTATATCTCAGCAAACAAATTGTGGGAAGCTTATTCCCGTACAGTAATAGGTCTTACCTGGATTCTTGCGATTCCCATTCTCTACATGGCAAGAATCGTTTGGAAATCCACCGTCAGAAAGACCATTCAGGGTCAGAAAAAGAATACAATCATGATCCTGCTCACCAATGATGAAGCCGTTGAAAGGTGCATCATCAATTTCGAGCACGATCCTTACAGAACCTATGTGATCAAGGGCATCGTTATCATGGATAAGAACCGTAAGGGCGATGTCATCAGAGAGGTTCCTGTCGTTGCAAATGCGGATGACTTCCTTGATTATATCCGCACCAATGTAGTTGATGAAGTATTCATAAACGGAAATAACCTGACCGATAACGAACTGCTGGCCAGAGAACTTCTGGAGATGGGCGTTACCGTTCACTTCAAGCTGATGAGAAGTTCCGGCATCTCAGAGAACAAGGTAATCGAGACCTACGCGGGATATACTGTTCTTACAACCAGCATCAACATGGCAACCCCCAGACAGATGTTTATCAAGAGAGTCATCGATATCGTGGGCTCTGTTGTCGGTCTCATCCTAATGCTCATCGCTTTTATCATCTTCGCCCCCATCATCAAGATCCAGTCACCGGGTCCTGTTTTTTTCAAGCAACCCAGAGTGGGCAGAAACGGAAGACGTTTTAATCTGTACAAATTCCGTTCCATGTACAGGGATGCCGAAGAGCGTAAGAAAGAACTCATGGATCAGAACAAGATTGACGGAAACATGTTCAAGCTTGATAACGATCCCAGAGTTACACCCATCGGACGTTTTATGAGAAAGTATTCCATTGACGAGCTTCCTCAATTTTGGAATGTATTAAAGGGAGAAATGAGTCTCGTAGGAACAAGGCCTCCCACGGAAGATGAATTCGAACTTTACAAGTCCCACCACAGAGCAAGACTCGGTATCAAGCCTGGCATCACAGGTATGTGGCAGGTAAGCGGACGAAGCGACATTACCAATTTCGAAGAAGTAGTCGCTCTTGATACGCAGTATATTGCAAACTGGAATCTCAGCATGGATCTGAGAATTCTTTTAAAGACCATCATGGTAGTTATCAAAGGCCAGGGTGCTTCATAAGAATGAAGGATTTAACTGTTTCAATCGTAGCATTTAATGATGAAGAGGATGTGCTGACGGTGGTTAGGACCATCGAAGAGCACACCCCTTCTTTAATTGCAAAGACAATCTATATCGTTGATAACAGTGACAAGCCCAATAGCCTGGCAAGTTCTCTCAAGCAGTTCGATGACGTTGAATATCTTAAGCAGTCTCAAAACTGCGGATTCGGCGCAGGACACAATAAGGTTCTGGATATCATCGATTCCAAATATCATGCAATAGTAAATCCAGATATCATACTTAAAGAAGATACCTTCACTCCTCTTCTCTCATTTATGGATAAAACAGAAGCAGGAATGGCAGCTCCCAGAATTCTTGATGAAAAAGGAGAACTGATCAAAGCCTACAGACTTGATCCCACTCCCTTTGATATGTTTATAAGAATGTTCCTGAAGGGTATGTTTAAGAAGCGCAAAGCTCAGCATACCATGCAGAACATGGATTACACCAAGCCCTTTAAAGTTCCTTTCGTTCAGGGAAGTTTTCTTGTTATCAGAACGGAACTGTTTAAGAAATTACACGGATTCGACGAAAGATTTTTCCTCTATATGGAAGATGCGGATCTTTGTCGAAGAGTTAACAGCGTTTCAACTCTTATGTATTGTCCGGATGCATCGGTGGTTCATCTCTGGGGGCAGGGATCACATAAGAGCTTGAAGTTATTCAGGATGCACGTCTCTTCGATGATCAAATATTTCAAAAAGTGGAAATAAAAAAGGACGGTGATGATCACCGTCCTTTTAAAATGCTTACGCTTATTTGGTTAAGTTAACTTCGAAAGCTGCGGTTGATGTGGAATTATCCTGAGCTTCTTTTCCGAAAAGTGCTTCCCTTGCAAGTTCCTGTTCTTCCTTGGTATCGTATCCTGCTCCGAAGTTCTCTGCGGTCATTGCCTTACCCAGTGAATCGTTTGTTTCCAGCTGAGTCTGAGCTGTTACTGCTGCTTCGGAAAGCTCCGCATTATCTCTTCCGACACTTTCTGCTTCTGCCTTACGGGATTCAATTTCCTGATTATATGCGTAACTTGAAATCCTTCCGTCGAGATACATTCTCTCAAGATCAGAACTGGACATTGAAGAATAATTTACGTTTGATGCCGCTGCTCTGTCGGCAGCTTTTGCATCCGCATTTTTTTCCTCGATCTGGTCCTGAAGGATTTCTTTGGCCTGAGAAGCTCTTTCCTGAGATTCGCGAATGGCTTCTTTGATCCTCGCTTCCTTACGCTCATCTCTCATCTCGGAAGATTCTCTTACATGTTCATCTGCTGCTTTCTGCTCTGCAGCCTGAGAACTTGCCTTAACCTCATCGGTCTTATCTTCTACATCGTTTTCTTTTGACTTGGTAAAAACAAATCCGTCTGAAAGTCTTTCGTAACTTTCGGGTTTTGCCTGTACGGTGTCTCCGTCTTTAGATACTGCTACGACATCTTCATACGCAGGAGCACTTTGCTGCGCAGGCTCCGGGGCGTTAACATTCAGTCCCGCATTCTCATGAACGGAGGACGGTTTAACAGGTGTCACAGGCTGAGCATCTACATAAATTGTTCTGGTTACATTGATATCTGACATTTCCGGTCCTCCTTTCCGAATTAGTTAAAAAGTCTGTTTGCTTTATCTTCCTCTTCTTCCTCACGTTTCTTCTGCATCATAACGGAGATGGTGTTGAGGAGTCTTTGTTTATCGAGATTGCCTACTGCTTTTTCTACATCGAGATCTTCAAGTCTTGACTGGGATGCGGTTGTATTATACGCGCCTGTCTGATTGATATTGTAAATGTGTTCGAGAGAATTCTGCTTAGCTCCGGCCTCCGCTCTCATGGAAGATACTTTCTCGAGAGCATTGTCGATATCCTTCAGATCAAAATCACCGGTTACATCGAAATCTTTAATGCCGAGTGCTTCAAGTGTTGAATTAAGTCCCGAAATCTCGGTTGAAGTTCCGTTTGCATCCGTTGTGATATTCAGGTCTCCGGTACTTCCGTCCAGCAGATTCTTTTCATTATATGAAGTTACGTTTGCTACACCTTCGATTCCTTCTTTGAGCTGATCTATCTCTTTCTGATAGATTGCTTTGTCAGAATCAGTAACGGTAAATGTATTCGAAGCGGCAAGTGCGAGTTCTTTGATTCTCTGAAGATAATCGGTAACATCACCGAGTGCACTGTCCTGAATCTTGATTGCATCAATACCCGACGCTACATTTTTAGATCCCTGTTCAAGTCCGATGACCTGAGTATTCATCTTCTCGGAAATCGCAAGCTCCGCTGCGCCGTCCGCTGCAGTCTGAAGTGATTTACCGCTTGCTACTTTTCCGTAAAGTGACTGATAGCCACTACCCTGACCGACTCCACCGATAGAACCCATACGTACCTCCTTTACTATATTCAAAACATCCCTGTTTTCAGCAGACATCTCTTCAATTCGAATTATACAGCGCACTATAAAAAAATACAAAACAAAAAATCCCGAAGCCCATATGAGCTCCGGGATCTTTAATGTTCTTTAAGAAGATTATTTAGCTGCCTTCTTAGCGGGTGCCTTCTTAGCAGTGGTAGCTTTCTTTGCAGGTGCCTTCTTAGCAACTGCCTTCTTAGCGGTGGTAGCCTTCTTTGCTACTGCCTTCTTAGCGGTGGTAGCCTTCTTTGCTACTGCCTTCTTAGCGGTGGTAGCCTTCTTTGCTACGGTTGCCTTCTTAGCAGGTGCTGCCTTCTTAGCAGTGGTAGCCTTCTTTGCTACGGTTGCCTTCTTAGCAGGTGCTGCCTTCTTTGCGGTAGCTGCCTTCTTTGCAGGAGCTGCCTTCTTTACTGTTTCCTTCTTTGCTGTAGCCATTTTTTCCTCCTCCGATTTTGGAAATAAATTTTTTACAAACAACTACTAGAAAAAATATACTACATTATTTAATTAAATACAAAGGTTTTTTAATAATTTTGTAAAAATTTTTTTGAAGACAAATCGCTGCAACGTTTGAATTTACTGGCTTTGAAGAAAAAGGCACGCGTGTCAGTTTTTTAAAGTGCAAATCGTCACCTGTCTGAAATAGGCTTGTAGTCTGCGTTTTCCTGGATTCCGATGTATGCGGGACGAATGATTTTATCTACATTTATGAGCTCTTCCATTCGGTGTGCACTCCATCCGACAATCCTCGCAATTGCAAACATCGGAGTATATAATTCGAGTGGAAGTTCCAACATGCTGTAAACAAATCCGGAATAAAAATCTACATTCGCACTTACACCTTTGTAAATTTTTCTCTCCTCCGCAATTACTTCGGGAGCAAGTCTTTCTATCATGGAATACAGATCATACTCTGCTCTTCTGTGTTTTGAATCAGCAAGTTTTTCTACAAACTGTTTGAAGATAAGTGCTCTTGGATCGGATACTGAATAGATTGCATGTCCGAATCCATAGATAAGGCCGGCTTTATCGAATGCTTCTTTGTGAAGGATCTTCTTGAGGTATTCTTTAACCTCTTTCTCATCCTTGTGATCCTTAACATTCTTTCTGATGTCCTGGAACATCTTAACTACTTTGATATTCGCACCACCGTGCTTGGGGCCTTTAAGTGAACCGAGGGCAGCTGCAACAACGGAATATGTATCGGTACCGGATGAAGAAATTACGTGAGTGGTAAATGTGGAGTTATTTCCTCCGCCGTGATCCATATGAAGAACAAGTGCGATATCAAGAACCTGTGCTTCAAGCTGTGTGTACTGCATATCAGGTCTTAACATTCTGAGAATGTTCTCTGCAGTAGAGAGTGAAGGATCGGGTCTGTGAATGTAAAAGCTCTTATCCTTGTAGTAGTGATTGTATGCATGGTATCCGTAAACGGACAGCATGGGAAATACAGAAATAAGCATAAGGCACTGACGCATTACATTATCGATGGAAGTATCGTCAGCATTCTTATCATATGCATAAAGAGTAAGGACACTTCTTGCAAGAGTATTCATCATATCCTTGCTGGGTGCTTTCATGATTACATCACGAACAAAGTTCTTGGGAAGTGATCTTGAATCAGCAAGAACGTCCCTGAAATGATCAAGCTCAGCCTGAGTAGGGAGCTTACCGAAAAGGATAAGATATGCGGTCTCTTCGAAACCGAATCTTCCCTCATTGTAAAATCCTGCTGTCAAATCTCTGACATCGATTCCACGGAAATATAAACGACCGGCGCAGGGAATGCTCTCACCGTTTTTCTCTTCCTTGGCAACAATTGTAGATATCCTTGTAAGGCCCGCCCTTACACCGTTACCGTTTACATCGCGGAGTCCTTTTTTGACATCATACTTAGTAAAAAGTTCGGGAGCGATTCCCGAGTTTTCCCTACAAACATCTGCAAGTGCCGATATTTCGGGAGTGGGTTCCATCTTAAAACTCATATCCACCTCCTTATCAGATGTGTCAACAAACAACAAATTCATTGTAGCAAATATAAGTTAAGAACGCACATACTATAATATTAAATTACACTGAACATCACAAAAAAGATGACACGGGATAATCCCGTGTCATCTTGCATATAAGCATTTAAATTAATGGAAGAATGAAACGACCTCGACAAGATGATCTGCGTTGCCCTTGGTGCCTTCGGCATTTTCTGCGATCTCATCAACGGATGCTGCGATGCCTGTAATGGATGCGCTGACTTCTTCATTGGAAGCTGCATTCTCTTCGGAGATAGCACTGAGCGACTGAACCGCATCAGTGATAATGCTCTGGATCTTCTCAAGCTCTTCGGTGTCTTTGGATACCTGATTGATATGAGAAAGTGATTCAGCAATCTCTGTATTAAGAACTTCGAATTTAGACTGGGTCTCTTTAATGTATTCCTGTTCCTGTCTGATGAGAGTTGCAACATTTCCGGAGAGTTCAACGGATGCTTCGGAGTTCTTAACAATCTCACCGACGATATTTCTGATCTCATCAGCAGATCTGCTGGACTGATCCGAAAGATTTCCGATTTCGGATGCAACAACCGCGAATCCTCTTCCTGCTTCACCTGCACGTGCCGCTTCGATTGAAGCGTTAAGCGCAAGGAGGTTGGTCTGGCTTGCTATGGAAGTGATCATATCAACTGCTTCTTTGATCTTCTGAACCGCATCGTTGGTTGAAGAAATCTGTTTGGTAATATTATCAACCGCCTCAACGGTATGTACTGAAGAATCGGATACTCTTCCGATATAGTCTCTTGCTTCGTTGTTGGCGTTCTTAATATTCTCGGATGATGCCGCAAGCGCTTCGGAGCTGTCTGCAAGAACGGTTATGGTATCGTTCATGGTTCCGATGGACTTGGAAATATCCTGAACATTGCTTGCCATCTCTGTAGCACCGTTTGCAAGATCTTCCATTGCATTGGATATCTGATTTACACTCAAGGATGAATTATCGGAAAGGGAATGAACATTCTGTGCATCATCATTAAGGTCATGGCTGATATCCTTAATGTTTCCGATGATCTCACTAAGCTTATCCTTAAGTATATTGGATGAATGAATAAGGTCCTTGGTCTCTGCGATAATGGATTCTGCTTCGTCCTGCTCACCCAGGTCACCATCTGAAAGTTTTCCGATATTAAACGCACAGGTCTTAAGAACCTTTGAAATCTTATTGGAGAAGTAAATGCAAAGAGGAACGAAGATCACAAGAAGAAGTGCAAAGATCATAATAGCGATGTTGATCATTCTCTGAAGCATGCTATGAACAGCTTCCTGTGTCTTTCCTGCAAATACCATACCTACTACTTCACCGTTAGGCTTTACAAGAGGTATGTAATATACGTAGTAATCTTTGCCGTTGATGACAACATCATCGGAATAGAATTCTTTACCTTCTTTGATAACAGTCTGGATTACTGCATCGGATGCTTTGGTGCCTTCGATTCTCTTACCGTTATCATCTTTAATGGAAGTAAGGAATCTGGTATCCCCTTTAAAAAGAGTAAGATCCACATCCATGTTCTGGAGATGATCGATATATACCGTATCATATGTGAATATGTCGTCCATATCGGCGTCATCCCCAACCTCAGCCAGATCATATGCATAATACTCGTACACGCCCGCGCAAGAAACCTGAAGCAGTTGCTTGGTCTGCTCTTCAAGTGATGACTTCATGTAAAAGACAAATGTGACCGTCATTACCAAGAGTGATGCAAAGAGCGGAATCAGACAGAACATCATCAGCACTTTTCTCATTGTAAAACCTGTTTTCTTCATAGACATATCCTCCTGCGATAAGTTTCTACAATAATGAAATTGTAGAGGTAAGACTTCGGTAGAACGCGCCATCCTTGGCTGAGCGCCGGAGTTAACGAGCGTTATTTCTTTGGAAAAAAAAATATGACCGAGCCTTATGTTAAATGGAATTATAATACAAAATATGTATCGTCATAAGCACAAAAAATCTAAATATAGCGGTTTTTCGGGCAATTTCCAGACTGGCAACTTTTCAAATTCCTTTCTTGTTCATAAACATTTTTACGATAAAATAACATAATTTAATGTTTTTCATTAAATATGTGTTGACAAACATAAAAAGTGCTGTTATAGTCAATTTATCGTTAAACATTAATTTTTTAACGATACACACTCTGCAGGTGTAATTGTGACAAATAAGGAAAACTAATATACAAGAGGTAAATTAAAATGAATGAACAAATGATAAGACTTGAAACCGTTAAGAATCGTTGCAACACTTTGGCTAAGATTGTAGGAGTATTTGAAGTCATCTTTATCGTACTTGCCTGCATAACCGGATGTTCTGCTCTCACATTAATGATCGGAGCATCAAAACTCAATCCCATTTTTGAAGAAGCTGTTTCTCAGGGATATTTGGATTACAATGTAACCTTTAATGTCGGCGGCGTTATGGGATTTGAAAAACTCCTTCCTGCCGACAATTATGCAATGGGCATCGGAATCACCGTTCTCTTCGCAACCATCGCAGTTATCTTCGTAGTAATTATCCTTGCATTTATCAAGAAGGTCTTCACCATTATCAAGGAAGAGAACTCTCCTTTCTCAAATAAATGCCTTAAGACCATCAAGGTCAGCTTCATTGTCATCACCGTAGCAACCTTCCTCGGAGGATCATTTGGAGTTACTCTCATTACCGGTTTCATTCTCTTCTGCATCTATTCCGTATTTGAATATGGTGCAGCTCTTCAGAA
>CADBFZ010000011.1:58654-123255 GCA_902794095.1 uncultured Lachnospiraceae bacterium
GTAATGGCTGACAGAAAGATGAGCCTTAATGAACTCTCCGAAAAGGTCGGAGTATCCAATGTAAATCTGTCGAAAATAAAGACAGGCAAGATAAGTGCAATACGTTTCTCCACTCTCGAATCTATATGCGAAGTTCTCCAGTGCCAGCCCGGAGACATACTCGAATACGATTCGGATGCACAGTAAATTAAAAGAGGTCCCGCAAGGGACCTCTTTTATTGCTTTAGTTTATTTCATTGAACTGATCTTCTTATTCATTTCATCGGCTTCTTTTCTGTAATATCTCATAAAGCAGAACCAGATGACAAATGCAACTGCTATCTGAATACATGCGATAAGAATTCCCTGAGTTACGGATGCGGAGCCTCCGATCCAGCCTACGGAAAAAGCTACTATGGTGTAGATTACACATCCGATTCCCATATGGACAAGTACTTTAACGGGCATGGGAAGCTTATCGCTTCTGTAAACCATTGTGGGCACTCCAAATCCCAAACCTACGATCACGGATGCGATGACCATCTTGGTGTATCTGTAACCTTCGAGAGTGTATACGCCGCCTCCCATGATATCAAAGATAATTCCTACTATGCTGAAAATGGCAAGTGCCATACCGATACTGATAACGATACTTTTAAGTAAATCCTTCATATGATTTCCTCCTATAAACCGAGATATTTTTTGAATTCGCGCAGATAAGTTCTGGATACATAATCTTTACTTCCGTTCTTCAATTTGAGAAGAAGCGTTCCGCTGAATCCGGGCTCGATATGATCCATGTATGACAGATTAATGAGCGTGGTCTTGGATATCTGCATAAAACCTTTGCCGAGCTGAGATGCGAGTTCATACAATCTTTTACGGGAGCGGTATGTATTCTTTTCACCGTAAATGATGGTGTCACCGTTCTCAACCCTGACCATGTATATGTCAGTGGGTCTGAGGATGATGATATCCTCTTCATTTTGTAATGCGGTTATGGGAGTTTCACTCGCGCCGAAGGCATCGATCATACGCTGTATTTCCTCCGTAACCGCGTCGGTGTGAATTACGGCATAAGGCTCTTTGTATTCGGGTGAGATGTCAACTCTTACTTTCATTTAAGTTGCCTCCTTTCTTCTATCTGAGGCAATAATACTATCTCGGTTTCTTTTTGTATCGCGATATGCGATGAGTGGCAAGAAATTGAAGGTGAAATGCATTTTTTAGTATAAAACATTAATAAAAATCCGAAAATAATTATTATTTCCGTGATATAAAACGTTAATAGGTGTTACAATGCTTTATGTTTATTAATTAGGAGAAATCAAATGGGAACATTACGTGAAGATACAAATGAACAGATCAAAACAATGAAGGACAGATCCTTCAAGGATAAATTCGAATACTTCTGGGAGTACTACAAATTCCATGCTCTCGGAATCATCGTTGGAGTTGCGGTTATCATAGCAATTATCCGCTCCATCGTTTCATACAGGGAATATGCCATAAGCATTATCATGGTAAATCCCGATAACATTGTCACGGAAGAGCTTGCACCCGAATGGGAAAGTGACCTTGCAGAGATACTTCAGATCAACACCGGGAAGGAACAGATCTATATCGATACTTCAATCTCGGTCGGAAATAATACACCTCAGCAGCTCGAGTATTCGGCGCTTCAAAAGTTGGTTGCGTTCTTCACTTCAAGAACTGCGGATGTATTTATATCTAACACGCCTCTCTTCGAAGAGTACTCACAAAACGGCAACCTAAGCGATCTCAGAAATTATTACACGGATGAGGAACTTGAAGCTCTCTCAGACATCATCTATTACACAGATGCTGCAACATTTGTAGATTATCAGGATGTTACCAATCTTGATGCCAAGGAAGATCAGGAGAAGTACACCGTAGATCACAGAGATCCTGATTCAATGCAAGATCCCATTCCTACCGGCTTCTATATCACGGATTCATCCAGACTCGGTCAGGCAGGTGTTTACGCATACATAAACGGATTAAACTATCAGGGACATCCTCAGGAAGGTGTAATCGGAATTCCCGTAGTTGTAACCGATGTCGAAAAGGCAAAGATAGCAGTTGAATATTTCTTGAACTAAAAAAATGCACGCAAAAGCCCTCCCGCATGGGAGGGCTTTTATAATTCCTGATTTAGAAATTGTCTTCGTGAACTTCGAAGAAACTCTGAGGATGCTTACAAACAGGGCAAACCTCGGGTGCTTCGGTTCCGACAACGATGTGTCCGCAGTTACGGCACTCCCAAACGGTTACGCCGGACTTCTTGAACACTTCCATAGCCTTAACGTTCTGAAGGAGCTTGCGATAACGCTCTTCGTGCATCTTCTCGATTGCAGCAACTCCTCTGAACTGCTCAGCAAGCTCGTGGAATCCTTCCTCGTCAGCTTCTTTAGCCATACGATCGTACATATCGGTCCACTCGAAATTCTCTCCTGCTGCTGCAGCAAGAAGGTTCTCTTCGGTGGTTCCGAGTTCGCCGAGAGCTTTGAACCAAAGCTTTGCGTGCTCTTTCTCGTTCTCTGCGGTCTTAAGGAACAAAGCTGCGATCTGCTCATATCCGTTCTTTTTTGCAACGGATGCAAAATAGGTATATTTATTTCTGGCCTGGGACTCACCTGCGAATGCTTCGCGAAGGTTCTGTTCGGTCTTGGTTCCTGCATAAGGATTCTTGGACTCTTTTTCGATCTTCTCGAAATCAGATGCGGGATGATTGCATCTGGGGCAAGTAAAATCGTCGGGAAGGGTCTCTCCCTCGTACTCATATCCGCATACCTTACACTTCCATACTGTAGCCATAATTGCCTCCTTAAGGTTGTTGTTAGCCTGTACATTACGATCTGTCACTTAGTGTGACAGTACTCTTTGATTATATCCGAAAGTGTTCGCGTTTCCAACAAAATAAAACACTCCGGAGTCTTAAATTTCAATAAAACTTAGAGTTTACGTTAACTAACGATGCTTTCCAGTGCATCTTTCATAGCCAGGTATTCTTCCGCAAATTTCGGATGGTTTCCGGTGACATATTCTTCATCCCCTGCCTTCGAAGCTTTCTCAAGTTCAAGTGCAAGGTCCGAAAGTCCCATGGCACCTATGGTCTTGGACGAACTCTTAAGTGAATGGATAAGCGTCTCGTAGTTCTTCAGATCCTTTGATTCGAAATACAAATTCAGGTTCTCGCTCTTACCCTTATAGGATGAGATAAATTCTCGGATCATCTCAACATAGAAATCCTTGTCACCACCGCAATATCCCAGTCCGGATTTAACATCCATTCCTTCAAGTGCAAGTCTTGCAAGGATATAATCGGTATTTTCGGAAGAATTTGAATCAGCACCGCCGGGGGTGAATTCCATGATTTCATCATTCGCACCTGAATCCGAAGCGGTCTCATCACCGGGTGCTGCATTCCTTGTTTCGGTAAGTTCGAGAGGAAGGTATTTTTCAAGTTGCTCCTCCAGCTCAACTATCTCAATAGGCTTGGACAGATAATCATCAAATCCCGCGTCGAGATAAGTCTCCTTAGCACCTACAACGGCATTTGCGGTAAGAGCTATGATAACGGTACCCTCAGGTATCATATCCTTCTCTTTAAGGATTTTAAGCGTATCTATACCGTCCATCTTGGGCATCATATGATCCAGGAATACGATGTGATAGAACTTGTCCTTCATCTTATCGATGCATTCCTGACCGGAAAATGCAAAGTCGGGCACGATGCCGTTTTGTTTTAACAGATTCTTGGCAACCTTGCAGTTCATTTCGTTATCATCGACTACAAGTACGCCGGCCTTGGGTGCATAGATAAACTCACGCACGGTCTCCTGTCTTACGGTCTTTGCAAATCTCTCGGTGTATTTACCCACGGGTGAATCATCAACTATTTCCTGACGCAGGGTAAAAGAAAACGAAGACCCTATTCCGTACTCACTACTTACGTGAAGCTCACTGTCCATCATCTCAAGAAGCTTGGTGACAATGGCCATTCCAAGACCAGTGCCTTCGATACCGCGGTTTCTTTTCTCATCGAGACGTCCGAAGGATTCGAAGAGCTTGTCCATATCTTCCTGTCTGATTCCGATACCGGTATCCGATACATCCACATCAATGAAGATGTTCTTGCCTTCTCTGGACGCTTCTTTGAGAGTAAGGGATATACTTCCCTCTTCAGTATACTTAACTGCGTTTGTGAGCAGATTCATGACGACCTGGGATACTCTTAGATCGTCACCATACATAGTTACGGGAAGATTAGGATCCACATCGACTTTGAATTCAAGATTCTTAGCCTTGGCCCTTGCAGCAACGGAATTTATGAGATTGTTTACGACGGATGCAAAATCATATTCCGCAGGTGCAATCTCCATCTTGCCGTCTTCGATCTTGGAAAAGTCCAGAATGGTATTGATAATGGACAGAAGATTCTTGCCCGCAACCTGAATGTCGCCGGCATAATCCCTGATATTCGGATCCGTAGACTCTCTTAAGATCATCTCGTTCATACCAAGTACGGCATTGATGGGAGTTCTGATCTCATGGGACATCTGGGCCAGGAATCTGCTCTTTGCTTTATCCGCAGCGATTGCGGCATCTGCAGCTTCCTGAAGTTTCATCTCATATTCAAGTGCGTTGATGGTAGAGATCTGATAGCTGCTTACGGTGATTAATACAACGAATGCATCAACAAAATAAAGAACAGGAAATCTGTTCATGAAAGTTACGCTATAGTACTGAGCCATTCTTTCTCTCAAAGGAGTATAGAACATTATGATAAGGAGAAACTCATAATAGAAGGACAGAAATATTCCGTATTTGGCGCCCACAAGGAAGCTTACCGCTATGGGAACTATTACTGTCCAAAGAATTGCGAAGCCGTCATTAACGCCCATGAGACCATAGTAGGTAAATATCCCAAGGCCGATGATCATGACTGCATATATAACACCCTTTCGGTTATGTCTCACTTTGATCTCAAAGACCATGAACAAACCGATAAGGGCAATTGCTGCTGTGGTATAAGTTACAAACCCTTTGTGCTGAATGATGTTTAATACGGTCATTATGAAACCGCCGATGGAAACGATGATTCCAAGCATTGAAAGGGTTCTTTCATTTCTTTTTAAACGTGCACCGACGAATATATCCGTATTCATGTAACGGCTATATTCCTTCGAAAAAAGAGGTATTACATTGGAATTTTCTTTTACCGGTTCTGACATTCCGTTTTCCAAAAATTCAGGATATCGTCTCGTTTCGATGCGCATCTTCCCTGTATCATCTCAGGGCTTCCTCCTCCCCTTGCGGAGAGTTTATCCTTCATCATCTCGCCAAGTTTACGGGCATCAAGTCCTGCACCGCCTGCGTAATACACATATCCGTTTTCATCGCTTCCGCTGAAAACTCCCGTGTATCCTTTGCTTACCTGAACGAGCTCGTTGAATATATTTTTCAAATCCGCCGGTGATAATTCAAAATCGGTTACCACAGGTCCTTCATGTTCACCGCTTCTTACGCTCTCCAAGATGCTCTTCTGCACTGATGCGGAGAGTTTTTCCCTTAAAGACCTGTTGTCATCGCGGAGCTTATCAACAAGTCCGGGAACATTTTCGGCATTCGTTGAAAAAGAATCCGAAAGCGATTTGAGAAGTTCGAGATTATGATCAATATATTCAAAGGCTCTTCTGCCACATAAGAAACTAAGCTGAGTTCCGCCCTTTACGGATGCGGATGAAATGATCTTGATGATTCCAACAGATCCCGTATATGAAACGTGAGGTGCACAGCATGCACATACATCAAGAGGTTCTGCTTCATCACCGATGATAATAAGTCTGACCTGTCCCGCGATATCGATCTTACTTCTGTATGAAAGATCTTCGAGTTCTTCTTTTGCCGGATAGGAATCAGTAATGGATATATTTTCGCGAACGGCTTCGTTTGCTCTTCTCTCAAGGATATTTATCTGCTCCTTGGTGAGCTTTCCATCGCAAACTAAAGATACCGGTTCATCATCACTAAGATGAAATCCGATATTGTTATATCCGAACATGCTGAAAATAAGTCCTGACAGAATATGCTCACCGCTGTGGTTCTCCATTCTGTCCAGACGCTTTGCCCAATCAAGTATGCAATAAACCTCAGTGCCCGCTTCAATGGGCGCATCCACTTCATATCTGATATCCGTTTCACATTCGGATGCATTTCCTATCAGTTCGCCGTTAAGTATGCGTACTGTTTTTCCTGCATACTCAAGCTTTCCCGTATCGGCGTATTGTCCGCCTTCTTCCGGGAAAAAGATAGTGGATTTAAGCTGTATGTAATTCTTACCGTTATCCGTAAAACTGTCCGTAACAGTTGTACTTAGTTCCTTCAGATAACTTCTTCTTTCGTAAATCTTATCAGTCATATTATTCCATGTTCTTAAGCCAGGTCCAGAAAGCTGAATTTTTAACGGTATCATTCTTATATGCGTTTCCGTGATATGCGATCAGATAATACTGTATTCTTTTGCCGGCAAGGGGTCCTGATACAAATACGTTGCCGGAATCCATGATGGTACTGGAATCGTGGAATCTGGGATTCTTGGTAGTCCACTCACCGTTATAGAAATACCAGGGTTTGGAATTCTCATCTTCCATGTAGAAAGCATAGAATACGGTGTATTTATCCTCTTCGGTAACGGTATACGCATGGGATCCTGACTTTGCATTCGCATTGGATCCGACAGCGACCATGAAACAATAGGGTTTATCACTTGGAAGTCCGGCAAGTCTGAGAAGATCCTGGGCAAATTTTGTATTACTGATATCCTGATCTTCATTTCCGGAGGTTGAAGCTACTCTTGCTCCGCTAACAACGGGAGTACCTACAGGAGTTTCACCGTTTAATCCGTATTGTCCGGAGAACATTGCCTGAGCGGCATCAAGACAGGACTTTGCATTGGGCAGATACTTCTTGGCTCTTGCCTGTTCGATATAACCCATAAGTCCCGGAATCAAAAGTGCAGCAAGTAAAGCGAGAATGATCAATACAACAACAAGTTCGACAAGAGTAAAACCTTTGTTGGATGACTTTTTCATTTTCCTATTCTTCTCCCCATCTCTAGATTATTAAAAAATTATAAACTGTAATGATTATAGCACATAGATTCAGGCAAAAAAAGAACCTCACAGCATAGCTGTGAGGCTCTTCATCGTAATTATTTATGGGATAATCATTTAAATGAATTAACATTACTGCTATCAACAGGAACATAAGGAACCCAGACATAAAGTCCGTCATCACTAAGTCCCTCAACTCCTGCAGCAGATCCGTGTTTTGCAAGTGCAATAGATAATTCAATTGCCGCAGCACCCTGGCCTACCGCAGATTGATAAACCGTAAACTGCATGCCGCCTTCACGTATCGAATCACAACCGGCATCTGTTGCATCGACACCGACTACGGGAATCTTCGCAGTATCAAACCCCTTTTCATTCATGGCACGCACAACTCCGATTGCCATGGAATCATTGTTACAGATAACTGCATCAAAGGGCTGGTTCGTTTTAAGAAAGATCAGAAACTCTTCATATGCCTTGGTCTCATCCCAATATGCAGTGTCGTTGAAAACATAGGTAACATTTACGTTGTTTTGCTTAAAGTAGTCCCTGACGCCGGCAGTTCTCCCTATTGCTGCGGGATGTCCGGGCTGACCTTGAAAAACAACTATGTTCATAGAAGAGGGATTTCCAAGTTCTTTCCACACATATTCAGCCTGGAAGGATGCTGCATCATTCTCGTTACTGCCGACATACATGTATCTATTAGGCTCAAGCTTATCCTCTTCAGGCTGAGAATTAATGAAAACAACGGGGCAGTCCCCGGCTGCGATCTCAAGCTGAAGCGCTGTTTCACTGTCTACAGGATTACATATGATTACATCGTAACTCGATGAAGCGGCTTCACGGATCTGTTTAACCTGTTCGTCCACACTCGCACACTCATCTCCAATCGTAACGGTAGCACCGTACTTAGAACCGGAATCTTTGATGGCATTTAACAATAATCCCTTAAAATCATCCAATACCGGTGTTGTACAGAAAATCTTTACGCCGGATCCTGAGACAGAGCCGCCTGCCCCTGCGCTTCCCGAACAACCCGCCAAAGACATAAGTATCATAGTACATGTCAGAATACTGATGACAATTTTTCTTATATTCATATTGCTGATCATATCCCCGGCCTCCTCAAATCTTAAACTTCTGAACATAGGATGTAAGTGTCTGGCTTGTCTGAGCCAGTTCGTGAGAGTTGTCCGCTACATCCTGACTGCTCTTCGTTATGTTGTTAGCCATTTCAACCATGTTTTGAGAGGTTGCAAGTATCTCGTCCGCGCTTGCTGCCTGTTCCTCGGAAATAGCAGCTACATTCGTTGATACATCCTCAACCTTCTCAATATCCGTGATCATGGATTCGATAAGAACATTGCTGTCCTGAATGTTCGAGTATATCTGGTCAAAAGTATTAACCGCAACACCGATAAGTTCGCTGTTGTGTTTAATATTTTCGCTACTAGCGTTAGCCTGATCTACGGCGTCGCCGATAAGTTTTCGAATTTCTTCTATCAGGTGGGAAATATTACCTGCGCTTTCAGATGAAGTCTGAGCCAGTTTCGCAATCTGCGTTGCAACAACTGCAAAGCCACGACCTGCTTCACCTGCTCTTGCTGCTTCAATACTTGCATTAAGTGACAGAAGGTTTGTTTCCTCCGCAATGTCACTGATCATTCCAACTATTTTGGTAATCTCTTCAGATGCAGTGCCAACTTTTTTGATAGCTTCAACAAGCCTTTCGTTTGCCGATGATATTCCTCCCATGGCAACACTGACCTGTTCCATATCCTCACGGCCTTTTTGAGAGATCTCAACAGTCTCTTTCATGCTGTCGTGAGCCTTATCCGAATTTTCTCTTGTAGCTGCAACAACATTGGCAAGAACCGTTGCATTCTCTGCAATGTCATTAACAGCCAGTGCAAGCTGGTCTACAGTATCATTAAGTTGCTGCATTGCATCCGACTGAGATTGTGAAGCATCGAACATAGTCTTAGAAACTCTGTCCGAATTATCGGATTCTTCTTTAAGCTTTTCGGATTCTTCGCTGATACTGGCGAGCATGCTCCTCATACTGACGACAAATTCCGAAACCTTTGATCCCATAAGACCGATCTCATCGTTACTTGATGAATCCACTTCGATGGTAAAATCTCCATCAGACATGGCTGAAATATTGTCAGAAATATGAGTGAGAGGAGCAATTACACGTCTTACAACCAAAAGGATAAGTACAACTATGAGTGCAATGGCAACTGCACCGACTATGAACAAAAGTATTCCCATCTGTGATACTGACTTCAGTATTATGCTTGTCGGTATGTAAGAAACAAGCACCCAGTCCGTTCCGGATACTGCGGAAAAAGCTACCATATTACCCGAAATCTCCCTGCTGGAAAGATCGTTATTCATGATTGCGCCGGCCGCACCTGCAAGAAGCGCATCGCTTGCCGACTCAGAGAGCTTAGTGCCGATCAGACTTACATCTCTGTGAGCAAGAATCTGGTAATCATTGGTATCTACCAGGAATGAACTTGCACCGCTCATTTTTACACCGGAATTTACGATGATGCTGATCTTATCAAGGGTAACATCCGCACCCAATACTTTTATAATATCGCTTCCGTCATTATAAATACCCGTAGCACTGATAACGGTATCTCCAAGCTCATTCTTATAAGCCGTACCGTAACCAATCCTGATGCGAGTCAAACCCTGTTTGTACCATGTACTGCCGGTGACATTGTCATTGCTCATGGTAGATTCACTTGCCTTGTAAAACTTTCCGTCGGCAGTACCAATGTAGAATCCATTGGGGGAATTGGAGTTGAAACCGTAATACATATCAAGGAAAGATACAATCTCATCCTCATCCGGATTCTGAGCCTCCATGGTATGTTTAACTGTATTAAAATACTCAAGATTCTCATCAAGCCAGGCTTCAATATTATCAGCCTGGTTAGCAATTGAAGACTCGAGGGTTTCTTTGGCCATTTCCGTCATTCGATTCTTGGAAATAGAAGCAGCTATGATAACAAGTGCAAGAACCGTAAGAACTACTACCGGAATGATAAAGGTAAGCAGTTTGGAACTGATTTTTCTGGTCTTTCTTCTCATATCTGTATCTCCCTGTCAAATAGGAACAAAAACTAAAAAAATACCGAACTACATTTATTATAACCCTAATTATAAATCTATTAAATATACTTTCCGTATTTACACAAAAAAACAGGGAGTCCGTATTGGACTCCCTGCAATATGTTCTGACTTATGATTATCTGTCAGCGATAGCTGCCTGAGCTGCTGCAAGTCTCGCGATGGGTACGCGGAAAGGTGAGCAGGATACATAGTCAAGTCCGATCTTGTGGCAGAACTCAACGGATGAAGGATCTCCGCCGTGCTCACCGCAGATACCGTAGTGAATGTTCTTGTTAACAGGCTTGGAAAGGCTGATAGCAGTCTTCATGAGGCTACCTACACCTACCTGGTCAAGCTTAACGAAGGGGTTAGCCTCGAGAATCTTGCGGTCGAAGTAAGCAGGCATGAACTTAGATGCATCGTCTCTTGAGAAGCCGTAGGTCATCTGAGTAAGGTCGTTGGTACCGAAGCAGAAGAAATCAGCCTCTGCAGCGATCTCGTCAGCAGTAACTGCTGCTCTGGGGATCTCAATCATGGTTCCTACCTTGTACTCAAGCTGAGCACCTGCTGCTGCGATTTCCTCGTCAGCGGTCTTAACAACGATGTCCTTAACGTACTTGAGCTCCTTAACTTCGCAGGTAAGAGGGATCATGATTTCAGGCATAACCTTCCAACCGGGATGCTTCTTCTGAGTATTGATAGCTGCACGGATAACAGCCTTGGTCTGCATTCTGGCGATGCCGGGATAAGTAACATCGAGACGGCATCCTCTGTGACCCATCATAGGGTTGATCTCCTTAAGGCCGGAGATGATAGCCTTGATCTGCTGAACGGTCTTGCCCATTGCATCAGCAACTGCCTTGATTTCGTCCTCGGTGTTGGGAACGAACTCGTGAAGAGGGGGATCAAGGAATCTGATGGTAACGGGATGTCCCTCAAGAGCATCGTAGAGATCCTCGAAATCCTGCTGCTGATAAGGAAGGATCTTAGCAAGAGCCTTCTCTCTCTCTTCATCAGTGTCGGAGCAGATCATCTCACGGAATGCCTCGATACGGCCTTCCTGGAAGAACATGTGCTCGGTACGGCAAAGTCCGATACCTTCTGCGCCAAGCTCGAATGCTCTTCTAGCATCTTCAGGGTTATCAGCGTTGGTACGAACCTTGAGCTTACGATACTTGTCAGCCCAAGCCATAACTCTTCCGAACTCGCCTGCGATGGTAGCATCAACAGTGGGGATTTCTCCCTCGTATACATTACCGGTAGATCCGTCGATTGAAACCCAATCTCCTTCTTTGAAGGTCTTTCCGCCGAGAGTGAACTGCTTGTTCTCCTCGTCCATAACGATAGCGCCACATCCGGTAACGCAGCACTCACCCATTCCTCTTGCAACAACTGCTGCGTGAGAAGTCATACCACCACGAACGGTGAGGATTCCCTCTGCAGCCTTCATGCCCATGATGTCTTCGGGTGAAGTCTCAAGTCTAACGAGAACAACCTTCTCGCCTTTCTCTGCCCAAACAACTGCATCGTCAGCGTTGAATACAACCTTACCGGCTGCAGCTCCGGGAGATGCTCCCATACCCTTTCCAAGAGGGGTAGCAGCCTTGAGTGCCTTAGCATCGAACTGAGGATGAAGAAGGGTGTCAAGGTTTCTGGGATCGATCATAGCAACAGCTTCCTGCTCGGTTCTCATGCCCTCATCAACGAGGTCACAAGCGATCTTAAGAGCAGCCTGTGCGGTTCTCTTACCATTTCTGGTCTGAAGCATATAGAGCTTTCCGTGCTCAACGGTGAACTCCATATCCTGCATGTCTCTGTAGTGCTTCTCGAGGGTAGCGCAAACGTCCTTGAACTGTGCGAATGCCTCGGGGAACTTCTCTTCCATTTCGGAGATGTGCATAGGAGTTCTTACACCTGCAACAACGTCCTCGCCCTGTGCGTTGGTAAGGAACTCACCGAAGAGGCCCTTAGCGCCGGTAGCGGGATCACGGGTGAAAGCAACACCGGTACCGCAATCATCACCCATGTTACCAAATGCCATGGACTGAACGTTAACTGCGGTTCCCCAAGAATAAGGGATATCATTGTCACGGCGGTATACGTTAGCACGAGGGTTGTCCCATGAACGGAATACAGCCTTGATTGCGCCGTAGAGCTGCTCCTTGGGATCGGTGGGGAAGTCCTTGCCGATCTTGTTCTTGTACTCTTCCTTGAACTGGTTAGCAAGAGTCTTAAGATCATCAGCATCAAGCTCAACGTCCTGGGTTACACCCTTCTTAGCCTTGAGCTGATCGATAAGCTCCTCGAAATATTTCTTTCCGACTTCCATAACAACGTCGGAATACATCTGAATGAATCTTCTGTAGCAGTCCCAAGCCCAACGGGGATTTCCTGACTTGGTAGCGATGGTGTTAACAACCTCCTCGTTAAGTCCGAGGTTAAGGATGGTATCCATCATACCGGGCATGGAAGCTCTAGCTCCTGAACGAACGGATACGAGAAGGGGATTCTCCTTGTCTCCGAACTTCTTGCCGGTGATCTCTTCAAGCTTAACAATGTACTCTTCGATCTGACCCATGATCTCATCGTTGATCTCACGGCCATCCTCATAATACTGAGTGCAAGCTTCGGTGGTGATGGTAAAGCCCTGAGGAACGGGGAAAGACTCACCTGATCCGTCAAGCTTAATGTTTGACATCTCAGCAAGGTTAGCTCCCTTACCTCCGAGGAGTTCACGCATGTTTGCGTTACCCTCTGTGAACAGATAGACCCATTTCTTACTCATGTTCTCTTCTTTCCTTTCTTCTACAAAAAACCTTCAAAACTAATGATGCGCTTCAAAAAAATCGAATCGTCATCAAAATTTGCAAAAAGACAGCTTGTATATTATAACAAAAGACTTTTTCTATTGCACCTGTTTTTTTCAGAAAAGCAAAAAATTATTAAAAAAACGCAATTTACCTGTTCCAAAGCTTCTCATCCATGAACCTGGACCACTTCGACCTGCCGTCAATACGGACTGTTTTACCTGCAAGTTCCATGTATCTGACCAATTCGTTCCAGCCTCTGTACATGTTGTCGGTAAAGGAAACCTTGGAATTTTCCCCATAATAAATGACCGCTTTATTAAAATGCTCCGTATGATATCTGGAATGGACCGTGAGACCGGTTATGACTTCACACTTATATACCTGATTAAGGTTGATTGCTTCCTGAAAAATAAAGAAATTCCTGATAACTATTCCGCGACCCGAGACCACGATCTCTTTTCCGGCATTCCAAAAAAGCAGAACCAATCCCAGAAAGAATATCAGGACCATAAAGAACGTAAATATATTCTTGGCCGTGGTATACCCTACGGCATCAAGCGCATACAGCATGGGCCAGGCAACATAATATGCCACGGGCGGGATTATGAGGATAACAACATTTGCAATCAGTCTCCAAGGAATGATCCTGACCCTGATCGCAGCATTTTTAATCTCCTCTTCGGCAAAAAAGTACGTTTCGCCGTCATGAGCAAAATTGTCTCCACCCTCAAAATTGTTCATTATTTTGCCTTCTCAAGTTCAAACCATACTTCATCGGGAATGTTAAGATTGCCAGAACCGGTTCCGAGCTCGATACCGGGTTTATTGTTTCCGTGGAAATCACTTCCTCCGGATATAAGAAGTCCCATGTCCGCAGCAAGGTCTCTTATGTATTTCTCATCTTCTTCGGAGTGAGTGCTGTACATTGCTTCGATTCCCACAAGTCCCGCTTCCTTCATCATGGTGATGAGTTCGCGAAGCTTTTCATCTCCGAACTTATAGATCATGGGATGGGCGAGAACGGGGATTCCGCCTGCCTCAAGTGTCATATTAACGGCCTGCACCGGCGTTATCTTTTCCCTGGGAACATAACAGGGTGCGTCGGGACCGAGGTATCTTTCGAATGCTTCATGAGTACTCTTAACGTATCCGTACTCATAAAGGTACTTGGCAAAGTGGGCTCTGGTAAGTACGCAATCAGGGAACATCTTGCAGAGTCCTTCGTAGGAAATACCGATTCCGACTTCTTTGAGCTTGTCCGCCATCTTGCGGTTTCTTCCCTCTCTCGAATCAAGGAATGCATCGAGTTTGGAAGTAAATGACTTGTTGTTATGATCGATGGAAAGTCCGACTACGTGAACATCCCGGCCGTTCCATTCTGTAGAAAATTCTATTCCGGGAATGATCTTGGGAGCCTTTGCAGTCAAAGAAGGGTCCGAATTGATATCTCGGGCCCTGTCCATTGCTTCCTGAATTCCCTCTATCGTATCGTGATCGGTTATGGCAAGAATGGTGATTCCTTTTTCCGTTGCCAGATCTACGATCTGAGTGGGAGTCAGTGTTCCGTCTGATTTATTTGTATGTGAGTGAAGGTCGATCAATCTTCGTCGTCTTCCTTATCTGCAGTGAATACGGTTCTCTTTCTTGCAGTCTCATCACTTGCAAGGTACTCATCATAGGTGGTGATCTTATCAATCATCTTACCGCCGGGAAGAAGCTCGATGATTCTGTTGGCGGTAGTTTCTGTGAGCTGATGGTCACGGCATGAGAAAAGGATGGTTCCGGGGAACTTCATCATACCGGTATTGAGTGCGGTGATTGATTCCATGTCGAGATGGTTAGTGGGCTCGTCGAAAACAAGACAGTTAGCGCCGCTGATCATCATCTTGGAAAGAAGGCATCTTACCTTCTCACCTCCGGAAAGAACTTTTACTTTCTTAACGCCGTCCTCACCGGGGAAGAGCATTCTTCCGAGGTAGCCTCTTACGTAGGTTGCATCCTTAACGGGTGAATAACCGGTAAGCCAATCGGTGATGGTAAGATCGTTATCAAACTCAGAGGTATAGTCTCTGGGGAAGTAAGCCTGTGAAGTGGTAACACCCCACTTGAAAGATCCGCTGTCGGGCTCGATCTCTCCAATAAGAATTCTGAAGAGCGCGGTCTTAGCTTTCTCACATCCGCCTACGAATGCGATCTTATCTTCATGATTCATTATGAAAGAAACATTATCGAGAAGGGTCTCGCCATTTTCTGAATAGCAGATATTCTCAACGGTAAGAACTTCGTTACCGATCTCTCTTTCAGGCTTGAAATCGATGTAAGGATACTTTCTTGATGAAGGCTTGATGGTATCAAGCTCGATCTTCTCGAGTGCTCTCTTTCTGGAAGTAGCCTGCTTGGACTTGGAAGCGTTAGCGGAGAATCTGGAGATGAATTCCTGCAACTCCTTGATCTTCTCTTCTTTCTTTTTATTAGCTTCCTTCATCTGGCGGATCATGAGCTGTGAAGACTCATACCAGAAATCGTAGTTACCTGCATAGAGCTGGATCTTACCGTAGTCGATATCGGCGATCTGGGTACAAACCTTATTAAGGAAGTATCTGTCGTGGGATACGACAATAACGGTGTTGTTGAAGTTTATGAGAAACTCTTCAAGCCAGCCGATAGCTTCAAGGTCGAGGTGGTTGGTAGGCTCGTCGAGAAGGAGGATATCGGGATCACCGAAAAGTGCCTTCGCAAGGAGAACCTTGACCTTCTTGGAACCGTCGAGGTCAGCCATCTGTGAGTAGTGATCTTCTGTTCCGATTCCGAGACCGTTAAGGAGCATAGCCGCATTGGACTCTGCTTCGTATCCGTTCATCTCTGCAAACTCGGACTCGAGCTCACCTGCTCTGATACCATCCTCATCGGAGAAATCCTCCTTCATATAGATGGCATCTTTTTCTTTCATGATGTCATAGAGGTGCTTATTACCCATGATTACGGTATCCATTACAGAATACTCATCATATTTGAAGTGGTCCTGTTCGAGGACTGAAAGACGCTCGCCGGGAGTGATTACGATGTCACCCTTTGTGGTGTCGAGTTCGCCGGAAAGGATTTTAAGGAAGGTGGATTTACCTGCTCCGTTTGCACCGATGAGGCCGTAGCAGTTGCCTTCCGTGAATTTAATGTTTACATCTTCGAAAAGAGCTTTCTTTCCTACTCTGTATGTTACGTTTACAGCTGAGATCATTTCATCCTCCTAAAAACCATCGCGAAGCGATATTCGTTTATGACAAGAAAGCGAAGCTTTCTTTTAGTCTCCATTAAAATAAAACACATATGCCTACAAAACCCTAATATTATAACTGTCGATATTGATTCGCGCAAGGGGATAGAAACAGGGGGACGGTTCTGTCGTTCCAGAAAGATCATAAATGCGAGGCATGAATATGCCTGATGTTTTTATGCTCATGATCACTTCGTTAAGCTGTTCTAATGAGCACGTATATATCAATGCTCCATCCGGCGTCGCTCACATTCGACTTCCATGTCTCATGTTCGCTGATTTTTCCGTCCTGGAAAAATCCCGCCTGATTATTTAAGTGCTCATAAGAACAGCTAAACTCGTTCAAATGTCGCATAAAAACATCAGGCATATCCACACCCCGCAGCCGGAGTTTTAGTCGGAACGACAGAACCGTCCCACTGCGACTAATCAGAAATGACGTCTGAAAGGCATGGACATATGTATTTTTCGGGCGATTTTGAACAAGTTTAGCTGTTCTTAGGGATGTATCCACGTAAGCACAATTTCACCCGGATGGTGAAATTAGCAGGCATGAGACATGGATGTCGAACGCCTGCGGTGCGTAGTCATCGGAGTATATACATCCCTTAGAACAGCTTAACGAAGTGATCATGAGCCCGAAAAAATACATATGTGCGTGCCTTCAGACGGAAGAGATATCAATCGGCAGGGGGATATTCGGTGGGACATAAAAAGGCCTCCGCGTATGCGGAGGCCTTGAGTTATTGAGTGTGATATTAAAGGAGTTCCTGGAAGCCCTTGACGTAAAGGTGTCTGGGAATACCGTCTACCATGATGGGAGAAACATCACCCTGGATAAGAGGTCTTACATAGGTTACGAACTCGCTGGTAACGTATGTGCCTTCCTTGGTGATCCACTCTCTGGGAACAAGTCTCTCATCGTTAGCGATCTTGTGAACGTCCTTAACTTCGGTACCAGCCTGATAAGGATCGTCGGAAAGTCTCTTGAAGACTACCATCTTTCCTGAATCGCCTTCGTCAGCTGCCTTCATTGCGGCACCGCCTACCTCGTATGCTTCGAGGATATCGATTCTGGATGCGCAGTGAGAAGCTGCTCTCTGGAGAGTTGAAAGCTCGATAGCTCTGGTCTTGCAACCGATTTCTTTTGCAACAACAGTTGAAAGATAGGTTGCGGTTCCGGTGAGCTGCTTGTGTCCGAATGCATCGACATACTCAACGCCGTCGGTCATCTCTGATACGTACTTACCCTCTGCGGTACGGATACCTTCGGATACGCACATAACGATGGACTGCTTGGTCTTAAGGAGTTCCTTACATTTATCAACGAATGCCTTAATGTCGAAAGGAATCTCGGGAAGGTAGATAGCGTCGGGTCCGTCACAGTCCTCGCCTTTAGCAAGAACGGAAGCACCGGTAAGCCATCCTGCGTTACGTCCCATGATTTCAACGATGACAACCTGGCCGTGTGCGGTCTCAAGGCTCCATCCGTCGCGAATGATTTCTTTTACGGAAGTACCGATGTACTTAGCTGCTGAGCCGTAGCCGGGAGTATGGTCGGTAAGAGCAAGGTCGTTATCAATGGTCTTGGGGCATCCGACGAAACGAATCTCGGAGCCGGAAATTATAGCGTAATCGGAAAGCTTCTTGATGGTATCCATCGAGTCATTTCCGCCGATGTAGATAAAGCAATCGATCTCAAGTTCATCGAGCATCTTGAAGATCTTCTCGTAAAGCTCTTTGTCCTCATTGATGTTGGGGAGCTTGTAACGACATGAACCCAAGTAAGCAGAAGGAGTTCTCTTAAGGAGCTCGGCATCGAGTCCGGACTGAATGTGCTCGGAAAGGTCAACGTATCTGCCTTCCATGAAGCCCTGGATACCGTGTATCATACCGTAGACCTTGGCATATCCTCTATCCTTTGCGGTACGGAACACACCTGCAAGAGAGGAATTGATTGCGGCGGTAGGTCCGCCAGACTGACCAACAATGACATTTCGTTTCTTAGTTTTACCCATTTTCATTTCCTTTCTGCGAACTTGATATTTTTGGGAATATACACCCCATGTGCAACATTATACAGAATACGACTGCAAAAATCACGAAATATTCTGAATATTTCCGCACAAAAAAAGAGAGCATTTTCTGTGCGAAAATGCCCCCTTTTAAAGGTCATATTTAAATACCGGAAATTACATGTATGCGAGTGATGCTAAAGCTCCGGTAGCTGCAAGAATGATAAAGAGAACAACTATGATTATTAAAAGACAGAAATATGATCTTGCGAAGTTCTTAACATTCTTATTGGCAGGCGCAAATGACATAACGATAAGAAGGATAAAACCGATAAAGGGAATCGCAAACAAAAGCTCGTATCCGAAATATCCCCACATAGAGATGGGCTTGTACTCCTCAGGAATCTGAGGTGTCTGATAGAAATTGTTGTACGCAGGCTGCTGCTGATACTGAGCCTGCTGCTGATAAGGCTGCTGCTGATAAGGCTGCTGCTGATAAGGCTGCTGATAGTTCTGATTGTTCATGTTGTTAGAATCCATTTATAATTCTCCTCTCCAGAATCATATTCGGGATATCCCCGTAAATAAAATAAAACGCTGCATATAAAATGTAAAGTGAATGCCATATTTGGCAATTACAATTTACCTCTGTATGCAAAAATATACTGCTGCATTATACCATTGTAAGGGTGGTATTTTGCAAGCGGAAATTTACCATTATAATGCGTTTCCAGCGCGCGCTGTATCCATACGTCTATCGGGAAAAGATCGAGTCTGTGATATCCAAAAAGTGCAGTGCAATTTGCCACTTTTACCCCCACACCCTTAAGAGACATGAGTGTATTTATAAGCGACTCATCATCAAGGGTATTTAAGTACTCGAGATCCAATACTCCTCTTGCAAAGTTTTCAGCACACTCATGTATGTAAGGAGCCCTGTATCCAAGGCCGCATGCTGAAAGTTCATCGGCGCTAAGTTTCATCAGTTCATCCGGTGTAGGAAAATCATACACATCGGTTCCGGGTATCCTACGTCCCACTGTTTCGCATATTCTCTCAACGCTTGTCTTTATGGCGGGAATGCTTTTTCTCTGAGAGATGATAAATGTGATAAGAGTCTCAAAGGGCTCCTGATATATGATCCTTATGCCCTCTCCGGTCTTTGCGGCTTCGGTCAAGAACTTATCTTTCTTATCAGGCATATTTCGGATCTTGGAATAATCAAGTAAGGCATCAAAATACTTCGCCCAGATTTCTGAGATGTCGCTTGCGGATGTTTTCTTTTTCGAAGAGGAAATAACTTCAAGGTCGATGCCGCCTGCGCTTTCTGTAACGCGTGCGAGCATGCCGAAAGCGGGGATCAAAAAGCCCTCCCCGTCCGGTATCCATCTGAAGCACTGTCCCGACCTTTCTGTTTTATCCAGGTCTATTCCGCCCTTCAGTTCAATATGAATTTTGTCGGATGATTTCATTGGAATCAGAATCCTTTTTTCTTGAGATCAGCAACGAGCTGAACATAGAATTCCCTGACATCGTAGCCGGGAATATTTTCACGATTAAGATCGATCACATCGCCGTGTGAAATTCCTCTTTTGCCGGGAGCGGTTATGAGATGGAAGTCGCTTCCCCAGGAGAATGAACCTTCACCAACAAGTCCGTCGTTTCCGCCGTCAAATGCGTTAACGAGTCCGTATGTCATATTAAGAGGGAACTGGCCCCCGCGATGATTCTTAAGAAGCGATCCGTAGCTCTGGATGTAGACGCCTTCGGGATCTTTAACCTTCTCATTAAACTCTGCGCAAAAAGAATGCGTAAGGTTCTGACACGCCACAATAAAGTCAGGATTGTAATCTCCGAGTTTGGAAAGTGCTTTGTTATATGCCTTGGCAACAACCTGCTGAGGCTTCTCGGGAATCTTGCCGAGTAAGTAATCCGCAAATTCACATCCTCTGTGAGGAGTGTTGATGGTAGTAAGGGATGCAACTCTCTTTGCAATCTCGGGATCCGTCATTGCGCTTCTTGCATCAAGGCCGCCCTTGGAATGAGCGATGATATTAACCTTCTCACATCCTGTGGTTTCTGTGATCTCTTTTATCTTACGCGCTACTTCAAGACCGCAGGATTCAACGGATGCCGCAGACTGCTGCTCACCGTAATAATATGTGCAGCCGTTTGCAAAGAGCTCTCCGGGAATTCTTCCCCAGTAATCGAAATATTTAAAGTCCCTGAAAAAGACACCGTGCAGGAGAAGTACGGGATACTTGGTTGCACAGATTCTGTCTGCCTTTCTCTGCTCGTTGAGAATTGCTTTATCATTCTCAAACATAACTTCATCTAAAGTAATACGGATCATGATTCCGAGAACTATAAGATTTAACGGGAAAATAAGACCGCAGAGAATTCCTATAACTCTCATCTTGATGCCGAGCTGAACGCTGGTCAGATAGATACGGATAATTCCGATCCAGAAAGTTATGGATAAGAATACGGATGCAATAACGATATGGGAAGTGATCTTTCCCCAGCCCCGGTCTGTTATATTTTTGAACACAAAAAGTTCGAGCACCGTATAGATGATCGTAATAACCAAAGCTTCAAGAAAGATTCTCAGCTGAATATTGCCGAACCAGAGCTGTTTGACCCTGCCGTCTCTTACGTCCTTCGTGCATGCTCCCGGCCACAGCCAGAAGAAAAAGCACATGCCGATTGCAAGTATCATGACGATAGAATCATAAGCCCCTGAGGCAAGCAGAAATACAGAGTTTGATGCCAATAGGAGCACAAACAGAATCAACAGATGATATATGATTCTGATAATTGTATGAATAGTATTTTTCACTTCTTTTTACTTCACTTCTTCGTAACGAGAGAAGATCTTATCTTCGCCGCAGACATGCTTGGTGCCGTCGGAATCAATAATGATATAGTCTCCTTCGTTGATAAAAGTCTTTCCCCTTCTGTGAGATACATAAGGGCAAACAATTGAACCGTCGGGGCGTGTAATCTGAATAAGATTACTGGATGCTATCCAAGTCTTGGTAATAACATCGCTGTAGAGCTCGAATCCGTCTTCAAGTCCCTTTCCCAACTCAAACTTAAAAACATCAGCTTCAAGAGGCACTCTTCTGCACTTCATGTTTTGCTCCTTTCAGAGTCTGTTTGCGGGGAACAACTGCCTTATTAGATTATATCTGTTATTTACAGGAGTGACAAGTGGGCGTACCCTCTGTCACCAACCTAGAATAGTACCTCGAAAAACTTACCCACTTCGATCCATGCCTTCTTGGATTCGGGAATTGCGGTGTATGCCATCTGGAAAACATGGAACATACCCTGATAGACATGGTATCTTACCTTAACGCCCTCGTCGCGTGCCTTGGCGGCTACGGTTTCGGAATCGGATAAAAGCATCTCATTGGAACCGACCTGTATGAGCATGGGAGGGAAATCCTTGAAACTTCCGAATGCAGGTGAGATGTAAGGGTCCTTCTTATCATGATCTCCGGGATATGCGTTGATGTAGATCAGACTCTCCCTTGTCCCTCCGTAGAGAGGATCCTTGTCGTAATTATCATCATATGATGCACCGGATGCCGTAAGATCCGTCCAGGGACTCATGGCAATAAGTCCTCCGGGCATAGGCAGTCCGTTATCTCTTAAATACATGCAAAGGGCCATGGCAAGTCCGCCGCCTGCGCTGTCTCCCGCAACGACGATGTTCTCCGCCTTATAGCCTCTGGTAAGAAGCCATTTGTAAGATGCCACGGCATCTTCAAGTGCAGCGGGATAAGGATTTTCGGGAGCAACTCTGTAATCGGGGCAAAGCACGTTCATACCCTTACTTACTTCGTTGTACAGGCCTGCAAATACATAGTAAGCATTTCTGATGGCGCCCATGTATCCGCCGCCGTGAAGCTGTAAAATAACGTGGTCAAGATCGGGGTCTTCTTTGGACGAAAGCATCTTCATTGTAAAGCCGTCCATCTCAAAACTCGTTACATTAAAAGGCTCAGGCACTGTCCATGCGGGCTCTTTCATCTTCTTCCTGAGTTCACCCGTCTTAAGGCTCTTGCCCATCAGGGACTCGTTGGAGATATAAGATATCATCCTTGAGAGAACCTTGCCGCGCTGTGATACGCCTGCTGCCTCGCTCTCGGACTCAGGCGCTGCCTCAGCTTCCGCTTCAGCTCCCGGCTCCGTCTCATCCTCAAACTCAAAGTCATCCGCAGCTTCTGTCTCATCTCCTGCAATAACTATGCTCTCGGGCTCATCATCACTAAGGGGAAGCTCCCTGTATTGATGTTCAAATTTTTTAATCCAGTGGTTTGAAAATAAAGCCATCAGATAAAGAATCTCCTCTTAAGCTCTTCGGATGCTCTCTTGCCTCCGAATATAACCGTTCCCGCAAAAAGAATACCGGATGCAGCCATGGCGATAAGCACAAGAACCGGAACTCTTATTACATCCAGTCTCAAAAGAATGAACAGTACTATGCTCCATGCAATGTTAAAAAGCTGAAGGGATATATAGCTCTGCCAGTTTCTGTGATTGATGATCATAAGGCCGATACAACTTACGTTCAGGAATATGACAGATGAAGGAAGGGTATAGTCCAGTGACCATCTGTTGTATCCCGTAAAGTAATCGATACCGATCAGGATGAGTACGACAGAGATCGTAAGGAACAGTGTCTTAAACATGTATCCTATCTTATCCGTAATGGACATATAGATCGTAACGTTCACATACAAAAGGATCAGCCCGACTACGATGGTCCAGTTAAAGATATCCGCTCCCATGTACAGAGCTATAAGCATTCCCGCCATCGCACATATGGATAGGAAGAGCACGATCCTTCTGATGGTTCTCCATACCTTAACGGTTGCTTCGGGATCAGGGTAGAGGTTCTCTCCTTTTACTCCGTCATCTTCCAATACGCATCTGCAAAAAGGACATCTGTCCGTATCGTCCGTAATATGCACTTTGCATTTCTTACACTCAGCCATAAAATACTCCGTTCGTGGTTACGCTAACCTTGATTCCGTCCTCTGCGAGCTGCTTAACCAGAGTTCTTTCGATGGAAGTATCTTCCAGTATCGTAGAGACGGTATATACGAAATCATCGCCGTATGAAAGCACGGTACCCTTGATCTCCTGTCCGATGCTCATGGCGATATTTGCGGTAAAGCCCTTAACGTACTTTTTGTACTCATCAAGGATCTTGATATTACCGATGTTGGTAACGGTAGTGGTATTAGCCGTAGCAGATTTGGTATATACAAATCTGATGGCAAGATTCTTGATTCCCAAAGGCACTGCCCTTAAGAATGGATTCATCTGGTTTGATACGGAATAGCTGAAGAGATCCTCAAGGTGCTCCTTATTGATCTGCTCCCTGAGAGTTGTCTTACATATATCCAGTATCTGCGCAAAAGAATACTCTTCTTCCACGTCCGCAATTTCTGCTGAAACTACCGCAAAGAAGTTCTTGGTTGTATAGGAATCAAAGTAAGGCCTTAAGTTAACGGGAACCGCAACTCTGATTGGTCTTCCTTTACTTCTTCCCCTGAAGCCGTTCATATAGATCGCATAGGCGGTAAGAGCGACCATATACTCATTTATGGATACTCCGTATTCGTGAGTAACCTTCTTAAGCTCCTGAACGGACATGGTAAGGTGCATGAGTCCGAACTCACCGTCCGGGAGATGTTTTCCTTTTACAAGATATGCTTTCTTCGCAACAAATCCGTTGGGCTTGGCGGACTTATAGTTTCTTACGAAGCTGTCCTCTTTATTAAGTGAGGTATCGGAACTTAATCCGTCGCCTTCAAACTCATCGGGATGTGCAAGTCTAAGGTACTGGTAAGCAAGTTCCCTGATGAAGTTAATTCCGCCCATTCCGTCGGTAAGTGCGTGGAATACCTCAAGGTTGATCCTGCACTTGTAATAAGTAACCCTGAAAAGATATGAGTGGTTTCTGTTGGGTCTTATGAATCTGCAGGGAAAACCTGCCTCCTCCACAACTCTGGGAGCGGGCTTTCCGTTCTCCTCAAAATAGAACCAAAAGAAACCCTTCCTGAGTCTTACATTAAATCCGTCGATCTTAGGAAGAAGTATATCCAGTGCTTTCTGTAGGGTTGCTTTATCTATTTCCTCTGTCAGGATGATGGAGATCCTGTAAGTGCTGGTCATATTTTCACCGGCAATCGAAGGAAAAAGATATCCCGTATTATCCAATCTGTCCCATCTGATACGTTTTTCCAAGTTATTATCCTTCCACGATGAGGTATCTTCCGTCTCCGATCTCAAAAACCTCATCTGCGCTTAATATATCCCCTGCTTCGGGGCTCTCAAGGTCCACACCTTCTTCTTCGAAGTACTCTTTAACTTCGTCAGCGGAATTTACGACCTGAGCCATAAGTTCCTCAAGAAAGTCCCTTGCTTCTTCTTTGGTTGTTGCAACTTCCTCATCAAAAAGCTGCTTCTGATTCTTTAAGAAAACTTCAAGAACCTTGTCATCATACATATCCATATAATTCTCCCCTTTATTACAGCAACTGTGAATTGCGTATAAACTGTCTCATGCACACTCTGTAGCTTTCTACGGTATCTGCCTTGCTCATTTCCTTGAATCCTTTTTCATTTCCGGAAAAAGCCGGCTTTGCAAGATTCCACAGATCCTTCATCTTCGCCAGAATATGCTTATCGTTATTAAGAGTAGCGGCATATCCGTTAAGGAGTGCTTCCATGTAGTTTAAGTACTCCTCATTATCTACGCACTTTCCGCCTTTGATCCTCCTTGCAAGTGAAGGATCCGCAAGGAGTCCTCTTCCTATCATCACGGCATCAAGCTTAGGGTATGCCTTGGTTATTGCTTCATAGTCTTCCGGTGTTTTTATATCACCGTTATATACGACACCGATTCCTGCCTCGGTAAGCGCATCATACATGTAGGAAAATGCATCAAGGTTTGTGCTTCCCTCATACATCCTTACGCGGCTTCTGGGATGGATTATGACCTGTTTTACGGGATGGGCAAGTATGAGATCCGTTAACTGCCTATGCTCATCTTCCGAGTAAAATCCTATTCTGGTCTTAATGGAGATGTCGGGTACCGGGCGGTTCTCTATTTCATACAGAAGTGAAAAGAGTTCGTCCATGTACTCTTTAAGGAACTGCTTATCCTTGAGCATTCCGGATCCTTTGTTCTTGGAAACAACGGTACCGGAAGGACACCCCATATTGATATTGATCTCTTTGTATCCGTATTTACCTGCTATATTAAAAATATAACCGGCGCTCTGCTCTGCGGAATTTGAGATGATCTGCGGAACAAGGTTAAGGCCTTCGTTGAGAGCCGGATCTATATCCTTCTTCTCTTTCTGGTTAAGGCTGTAGTTTTCATTGGTCGAGATAAAAGGAGTAAAGTATTTATCGCATCCGCCGAAAAACTCGTTGTGAAGAGTTCTGAGTAGCGGCGGTGTCATTCCTTCCATCGGGGCAAAATATATATCCATCAAACAATCCCCAGTGATTTTAATTCTTTATAAAGGTGTGATGCGGGAAGTCCTACTACGTTTAAATAGTCGCCCTCTATTCCGTCGATATATCTTGCGCAGAATCCCTGGATTCCGTAAGCTCCTGCTTTATCCATGGGGTCGCCTGTTTTGATATATTCGAGAATTTCTTCATTGCTCATTTCGGAGAAGTGTACTGCGGTTCTTTCCCAAAAGCTTCTCTTAACGGGAGTTTTGAGTCCGCTTACAAGTACGGTAACTCCTGAATATACTTCGTGTACTCCTCCCTGAAGTGCTGAGAGCATTTCAAAAGCTTCAGCTTCGGTATGGGGCTTTCCGAGTATTCCGTTACCTTTCTCCTGATATACGAGGGTGTCACATCCGATTACGCAAAAGCTTTCTGTTTCGGGGTCTGCATCAAGTCCTGACTTTCCGCTCTCAAGTGCTTTAAGGACTGCCATTGCTTTGCGCTCGGAAAGGAGCATTACAAGTTTCTTGGGATCTTTTTCTATCGAGTGCTCATCGACTTCGCTGACGCAAACATCGTATTTAATTCCAATCTGATCAAGGATCTCCCTTCTTCTGGGAGATGCTGATGCCAAAACAATTCTCATAATTATCCTTATACTTCTGCGTGAGCTTTATATTTCTTTCTGCTCATGCAGATCTCGCTAAGATGTTCTATAGGTACGCATGTACTGCGATGACTCCGCACCGTGAACGTTCGGCATCCATGCCTCATGTTCACTAATTTCGCCATCCGGGCGAAATTGTGCTCACTTAAATGCGTACCTAAGAACATCTAAGCTTGATCTAAAATCGCAGAAATAAACATAAAGCTCACACAGAGCTATACATATAAATTTTTTATGTGGGACTCGCCTGCCCCAGACCGTAAAATGGTTTATTCATAGCTGATTAAGTGATTATGTTTTTATCGGTGATTTTTTTCTGAGCTTAGCGGTTACAGAAATGCGTTCTTCAGCGGAACGGGTTTGCCCGGATGGCAAACCCAGCTCGCATGAGACATGGATGTCGAACGCGAGCGGTGCAGCGTCCGGAACATTGTATAGGCTATAAAAAGCATTTCATAGAAATGTATGGCGCAGGACGCATGAGCAGAAAATAATCATAACCGTGCAAGTATGCGCGTCCCCTTTACTTTGCGGGTTTGGTCTTGGGTATGTAGACTCTGCTTTCGGAGGTCTTCTTGGGCGTTGCCGCCTTTGCCATATCAACGGCTTCCTTAACTGCGATGAGCTGTGAATCAACTGCCTTCTTCTGACGTGCGCCTTCTTTTACGTAGTCGCATCCAAGAGGCTGCAGTATCGTAGCTCTTCTGTTGTCCTTCAGCTCAGTATCAAGCACATGCCAAAGTCTTGCCTTGAGTGCTTCGTCGGTAATGGGAAATACTATCTCTACACGGCGATCCAGGTTTCTGGGCATCCAGTCCGCACTTCCGCAATATACTTCCGAATTCTCGTCATTCTTAAACCAAAAGATTCTTGCGTGCTCCAGGAAGTTACCGGTGATGGATCTAACAGAGATGTTTTCACTTACTCCCTTGATTCCTGTTTTAAGACAGCATATTCCTCTTACGATAAGTTCGATCTTAACGCCTGCTGCCGAGGCCTTGTAGAGAGCTTCAATGATGTCGGGATCAGAGAGCGAATTCATCTTCGCAACGATCCTTCCTTCTTTTCCGCTGGATGCGATCTTAGCCTCCCTCTCTATCAGATAGAGGAATCTTTCCTTCAGCCACAAAGGCGCAAGAATAAGTCTGTTCCAGGCCTTGGGCTCCGAGTATCCGCTGAGCATGTTAAAGACAGCGGTTGCATCTTCACCTATCTCCTCATTACAGGTAAGAAGACCAACGTCCGTGTAGATACGTGCGGTGGCATCGTTATAGTTACCTGTTCCCAGATGTACATATCTTCTAATGCCGTCGTTTTCGTGACGGACAACAAGAGTGATCTTCGAGTGAGTCTTAAGCCCTACAAGACCATAGATAACATGGCATCCTGCTTTCTCAAGCATCTTAGCCCATACGATATTGTGCTCTTCATCAAAACGAGCTTTAAGCTCTACCAGTACCGTAACCTGCTTTCCGTTCTCCGCAGCCTGTGCAAGTGCTGCAATGATGGGAGAATTTCCGCTTACTCTGTAGAGAGTCTGCTTGATTGCAAGGACGTCGGGATCCGTTGCCGCCTTCCTTACGAAATCAACAACGGGTTCGAAGGTCTGGTAAGGATGGAACAGCATGATATCTTTCTTACGAATCTGTGAAAAGATATCGCATCCTGCGGGAAGTTCCGGAACGGGCGCAGGGTTAAAGGGCGGGTTCTTTAAGTTATCAAATCCCGGAAGAGAAATGATCTTAAAGAGCGCCGTAAGATCAAGAGGTCCGTCTATTGCGTATATTTCCGAATCATCTATGCTGAGTTCCTTTTTGAGGAACGCAACAAGTCTTTTATCTGCTTTGTGTTCTATTTCGAGACGAAGTGCCTGTCCTCTTTTACGTGCTTTGACAGACTTTTCGATTTCTTTTAACAGGTCTTCTGCATCATCTTCATCGATGGACATATCGCCGTTTCGGGTGATCCTGTAAGGATGTGAGCAGACGATATCGTAATTTAAAAAGAGTGACTTCATATTCCTCTCGATGATCTCTTCGAGAAGGATAACTCTCTTAAGGCTTGAAGTTCCGGGTAGAACTACAACTCTGGGAAGAACGGAAGGAACCTGAACGGTTGCAAATACCAGTTCTTTGCTGCCCTCTTTCTTCCTGACAAGTGCACCGATGTTAAGGGACTTATTCAAGATGAGAGGGAAAGGTCTTGATGAGTCAACGGCCATGGGAGTAAGAACGGGATATACAAGAGTGCGGAAGTATTCATCCGCAAATTTACACTCGGCAGCCGTCATGTTTTCATGTGCTCTTACAAGTTCGAGACCGTTTGATTTAAGTTCAGGGAGCAGCTTTGTTCTAAATGCCTTGTACTGATCATAGACAAGTTCATGAATGCTCTTTGATACAGCTTCAAGCTGGGACACCGGAGTTAAGCCTGCGATGTCGGGCTTATCGTATCCCGCCTGCTTCATGTCATAAAGGGAGCCCACTCTTACCATTACGAATTCATCAAGGTTTGATGAAACGATGGCAAGGAATTTAAGCCTCTCAAAAAGAGGTGTTGTGGGATCCACCGCTTCGGATAAGATTCGTCTGTCGAATTCTACCCAGCTGAGTTCTCTGTTCGTATAAAACTTAGGATCTCTGAAATTGACGGTTTTCTTAGCTGCCATGTTTTATCCCTTATTCTCTGATGATCACAGGTCTAATGGAATATATCTCTTCAAAAAAGTCCGCTGCTTCCGGGAAGAATGCTTCCTCAAGAAGGAATGTCTGAGGTGTGTTAACTCTAAGTGATAATTCGCCTTCCGAAAGAGTTGCTTTAACTTCCTTCATCTTCTGCTTATGGCTTCTGTCCAAGCTGTTTGCAAGTCTTAGGATTGCGGTGAGCTTTGCAATCTTTATATATCCTTCTTTTCCAAGGTCCGCATCAATGCTGTGTTCAAATACCGAATACTCAAAATCGGAATGATTGAATCTGACAATGTTTGCGATGATCTCTCTTTCGTAATGTGAAAGTCCGATGATCTCGGTTGCCATTACAATGTCGTAGGATCTTTCTCCGATATCCGTCATTGCGATGTACTTACCGCAGTCGTGAAGGATGGATGCAATATCAAGATATAACCTGTCTCTTTTGCTCAGTCCGCTTATCTTCTTAATCGAATCAAAAATAGTACCGGAAATCTGCCTTAAGGTCTCAGCTCTTGACCGGGAACCTTTGTATCTTCTGCTTATGTTAAGAGCACAGGCCGTGATATCTTTCTCGAAATCATGCTCGGGTTTGATGATCTTGTTGTCCTCTGCAAATTCGTATGCGATACCGTCCGATAAGGTAACGCCGGGAGCGTAGATTGTTTCGCTCTTTAAGATATTGCAAAGGCACTTAACAAGAAGACCTGAGATTCTCATCAGTGGAACCTTCTCTTCAGGAACTCCGAATGCCTGAGCAGTTTCAAATGTTCCGCCATTGGAAAGTTCTTCGAGAAGTGCATCGTATTCTTTTCTCGAAAGGACTCCATCGTCATTCTTCCTGCTACCACGTCTGAAACAGCAACTGATGTAATCATCCATGACGATGAGGTTCTTAACGGTGCCGGAAAGGAACAACTTTTTATATGTGTTTAGTGATGCGTCTATAAGCTCTTCTTCGAGAAGACGCATTCTGTAAGGATCTGCTCCGAGGCTCTCAACTCTTTCACGGATTCTGAGAACGCCCAGCTTAAGATTCTGAGTGCTTACAAGTGAATCTTCGTCGAAAAGAGAGATCTGGATGCTTCCCCCTCCGATATCAAGGATTGCTGCACTTCCCTGGATCGCGTTGTAGAAAATATCACCTGCACCCGCGATAGCCTTGTAGTCCAAGTATCTTTGCTCGGAGTTTGAAAGGGTTTCGATCTTGATCCCTGTTCTTGTCTCAATAAGGTCCAAGAGAATATCCGAGTTGATGGTTTCTCTTATGGCGCTGGTTCCGTATGCCTTATAGCTCTCGACTTTGTAAGAGCGCATAACGGATGAAAAATGCTGGAGGACTCTGCAAAGCTCGTCTACCTTCTCCTGAGAGATCTTGCCGGTGGCATAAGTATCCGCGCCGAGGGAAAGACCCGTAACAAGAGAGTCAATCTCCTTCATGGGCTTTCTTCCGCCGTATTCAAAGATCTTCATTGTAAGTTCAAAGCTTCCGACATCTATGGCAGCAAAAGTGTGTACCATTTCATCCTCCGAAAGATGATCAATAGTTACCGAGAACTCTTAAATACTTTGCTTCTTCCCTAAGTCCCGTGAGGGCACATCTTACGCTGGGGTCAGAGAGATTTCCGTCAAAGTCTAAGAAGAATCTGTACTCCCAGGTGCGTCCTTCGATTGGACGGGATTCGATCTTGGTAATGTTAAGTCCGTTAAATATAAAATGTCCGAGGCAGTTATAAAGCGATCCGCTCTCGTGGGTTACTTCAAAGCAGATGCTTATCTTGTCTGCATTTTCTCTGTAAACTTTCTGACCGGTGATGATGATAAATCTGGTGGAATTATTTTCCGCAGAGTTAACACCCTTTTCCAGAATATCCAGTCCGTAAACGGATGCTGCAAGTTCACTTGCTATGGCTGCCTGACTCTTGTCGCCTTCTTTTGCAACCTTATTTGCTGCGAAGGCATTGTTGGGCATTGAGATCTGTTTCCAGTCGCGCTCGTCAAGATATCTTGCGGACTGCATAAGGGACTGGGGATGTGAGAAGACGGTTTTGATATCTTCGATCTTTGCTCCCTTAACGCCCATGAGGCAGTGTTCTATTTTCAGGACCTGCTCACCTACGATGTAGTTCTCGTACTCGGCAAGAAGGTCATAAATTTCGCTTACGATGCCTGCGGTTGAATTCTCGATGGGAAGAACGGCGTAATCTGCGCTTCCCTCTGAGATGGCACACATGGCCGCACGGAAGGTGGGTACGTGGATTGAATCAACATCGTCACCGAAAAACTTCTTCATGGCAAGCTGGGAATAAGCTCCCTCATCTCCCTGAAATACGACTCTGGGTGAACCCTTTCTGATATCATCAATGGGAATGAAGGGGATGTTGATATGTCTTCCGCTTTCAAGGAGCTTTTTGTACTGGAGCTTTCTGCTCATGCTCATAAGAAGCTTGAACATCTCCTTTGCTCCGCCCTCGAACTCTTTATTTTCGACGCTTGCGGCGACTGATGCGAGCTTAACCTTCTCTCTGTCCTTATCAAGAACGGCCTTGCCGGATTCGAGTTTGGTCTTTGCAACCTCCTCGGCAAGGTTCATTCTTTTCTCGTAGAGTTTAACCAGCTCTTTGTCGCATTCATCAAGCTGTAATCTGATTTCCGATAAATCCATTTTTGTAATTCTCCAAACACTTATCCCGATGATATAACTAACTAAAATATTTTACTCCGAAAATACGGAATTTACAATGTTTTGAAGGGGCTCCAAGTCTTGATTTACCCCCTTATGCGGGGGTAAAATAAATTTAAAGAATTATGCATTTCGAAGGGAGAAAATATGGCGACCAAAATGAAGGCTAAGGATAAGAAAAATCTTATAATCGCCTCCTCCGTAATAGTATCCCTGATCGTGGTACTGGCTATTGTAGCCATCTTTTCCAGAAGAGGCGAAAAGGTTCCCCCGAACCCGGAAGGAACCATTGGAAATCTCGCGGGAAATCTCAATAACGGCGGTCTGGTGTGTGAATCGGACGGCAAGATCTATTTTTCCAATCCCTATGACGGCGGCGCTTTATATGTCATGAACTCGGATGAAACGGACTGCAGAAAGCTTTCAACCGCTGTTGCAACATCCATCAACGTAACCGGCGATTTCATCTACTACTTCCAGTCAGGAAGTTCAGGTGCCGCAGGCCTTGGAGGAGTAAGAATTCCTCTCTCCTACATCAGAATGCATGTGGACGGCAAGAGAGGTTATACGATGACAAGAAACGTTGTCGTAAGAGCACAGGTTGTAGTCGACTGGGTCTACATGGAAGGAACCGCGGATAAAGACCACAACGCTCCTTACCTGATCAGAATGGACACAAACGGTGAAAACACCGAGACCGTTGCAAACTTTGCTTTAAACCCTGCATGTGCGGTGGGTGACATTATCTATTACAACAACGTTCTTGAAAACCACAACCTTATGGCTCTGGACACCAAGACGGGAAGATCTTCACTTGTACTTGAGGGAAATATCTGGAATCCCATTTACGACGGCGGATACATCTACTACATGGCTCCCGCAGACGGGTACCAGCTCAGAAGATATTCACTTTCAGACGGAACTATTGAGATCCTTACGGATGAAAAGGTAGAAAGTTATAACGTCTACAGAGGTTATATCTATTATCAGACATTCGGAGACAGCGCATATCTTGCTTTTATGAATACGGACGGAAGCGGCAAAACAATTCTTGCATTCGGTAATTTCAATTCCATCTCAATGACCAACGGATATGTGTATTTCAAGGATTACTGGAACGAGACATCGCTCTACCACACATTCCCCGGAAGTTCATATTACGAGCCCGTAAATGCGGCGCTTGAAGCTGCGGTTGCAGAGATAGAAAAACAGAATAAATAAGCAAAGAAAATGTGACAAAGGTACGACCCCTTGTCACATTTTTTATTTAATCGATACGGTTATCGTACATGAAAATATACGAATGATATATCTGGCTGTAATAGATTTCGAAGCCCGCATTTCTCAGTTCAGCGAAATCTCTTTGTCTGGTACGCTCGCAACTGCCCGGAAACAGCTCGTAGTATTCTTTTTTCAGATCATACAGAATATCCGATATATCCGGGACATGCAGGAAGATGAAATACTTGTAATCCGCAATGTCTTCTTCGGTAATATCCGGATCATCTTTCGAATCTTCCACAAACTCATTATATTCCCTCATGGCCATTTCATACTTGTCCAGATCTTCCGAGCTTGTCTTTGATAATTTGTGGACAAGTGTTCCCAATCTGTAGAGCCTTAGCAGGTGACTCCTGTGGCGGCCTTCGGCGCTTTCGTCAAACTTGCATTCTTTTTTCTCGTACCTTTTACCGGTTTTCTTATACTTCAGATCAATAAGTCCGCAGTCCCTCAGGTCTATCAGATCGCGCTGAAGCGTTCTGCGAGGTATACCAAGTGCTTTCACGATATCATCCGGACCGAAAACACCCCCGGTGATGACATAATCGTAAAGCACTATCTGTCTTGCTATTCTTGAAGAATAATTACCTTTCACCATAGATAAACCCTTAAACCACGAATCCGATAGGTGAACGCTGAGTCTTTACTTTCTCCGCGATATTAACCTCAAAGTCTTCACACTTTAAAGTCCTGAGCGCCTTAGAGCCGATCTTTTTATCCTTGTATTCGGTAACCAGTCTGCGGGACTGGGCCATCTGAGCCTGTTCAAAGAGATTCCTTGCAAATCTTCCATTTCCGAAATCTTCCATGAGGCACGCAGATTCAAATATACCGTGGCATTTTTCCAGAGCCTTACCACCGATATGATATCCCTGTTTATCTATCATAAACTTAAGAATATCCGTCATCTCATCCGGATTGTAATCGGGAAAATCCAGATGAAAAGCAATTCGGCTTCTGAGGCCCTCATTCTTATCAAGGAATTCGGACATCTTACCGGGATAGCCGGCTAATATAACTATAACATCATCCCTCTGATTTTCCATCTCCTGAACGATGGTGTTTATTGCCTCATCAGCAAAGGATCTGGTGTCATCCACGAGAGAATATGCTTCGTCTATAAAAAGAATACCACCCTTAGCCTCCCTAAACTTTGCTCTTACCTGCTTGGCTGTCCAGCCAACGTATCTTGCAATAAGATCTGCTCTTCCGCATTCTACGAATTTACCGCCGTCGATAATGTTTTCTTTTCTCAAGATCTGAGCAAGAAGTCTTGCAACGCTGGTTTTGGCACTACCGGGATTTCCGGTAAACACCATGTGCATCGAAGCTCTTTGATAGGATAGCCCGCAACCCTGTTTCAGTTTACCGATCTTACCCGCATCGATGATCTCATCAACGAGCTTTTTGATATTTGCAAGCCCTATCATCTGCTGCAGTTCCTCATAAGGTTTACAATTATCTTTCTTTTCTTCTAAAACGCACTCAAAATTGCTGTACGCCTTATAGATATGTTTGCTCAAACCGTTTTTATACCACGAATCATGTATCAGATATACATCTTCAACGCTGTACATAGATTTCTTGGAGAGCTCCTCTTCCATTTCCTCATCAGTCGGAGTATATATCTCAGGATCCGCGAGGCGGAGAAGGTACTGTTTAGCCTGTTCTCTGTCACCATATCCTTCATTGATGATAACAATTCTGATATCCTCCTGAAGTTTGGAGACCATTTGAGCAGAAAATCCCGGACGTTTACTGCATTCAACAAAAATACAAAGTGTGTTTAACTGATATTTAGTTATCACCTTGTAAAAGAATTCGATTACCCTGTGATATGAAGACGCAAAATTCCCATGGTCCTCATCGGTTCCGCACATCTCAATTATCACGGCGTTTCCCTGAGAGGATCTGAACAGATTCTCAAGTTCGGATTCATCATAGCAACCCTCGTTTATGTTAAATACTCTTACTATTCTTTTGCCGTAAAGCCGTTTATTCTCGATAAGAGCAGGAACCAGAATATTTACAATATCCATGGCCGCTTTGGTACTTGATGCGGAGATTTTATAGTGCACCGGATTTCCGTAAAAGCCTTTTACATTATCGTCGGAATAGATTCGATCAAGCTCCTCACGAAAGGACTTATCCGCCATGATAAGTTCGGCTGCTTTCGTAGCATCTTCAAGTGATTCATATCTGTTTTCGGAAAGTTTCTCTTCAACTGAAAACTGATTATTTTTAAAATAATCTATCCCGATAGCGCTCTGATCCATGTGCCATCTTCTTACGTATCCGTTATCATCCGCTTTTTCGAGTAAGAATTGAAATTTAGTTGCCGATAATTCCTGACTTTCCGAAAAAGTCATATCCTTAACCGAATAGTTTTCTTCAATAACCTTCCTGATCGAATCATAGCAATACTCGATGTTTATATTTTTAGCCGGATAAGCGATCACCGCATCAAAACACCCTTCCTTTGCATCACAGATATAGGCAGATATTTTATTATCCGGATCAAAACACAACCCGAGCCTTCCGTTCAGTTCCTTGATATGATTCACCCACATCATTCCCGGGTTATTCGCGTTTTCAGGAAATGTGAGATGTTTTAATCCCGGATCATCTGTTTCTTTGTCCTTATATTTGATCTGCGTTTCGCAAAAAATCATGCGACCACCTCCGATTAAATTTATAATTTCTCTATTTTTCCGTCCGAAAGATACCTTTGTATCCTTATATTCCTCAGCCAGGCCGATAATCTGAAATCCATTACGCCTTCCTTATCGTAGAGCTTGGGATTCCAACATTCCGGATTCCCCTCGGAATAAAACTCATCGGTCACAAAAATGGTTTTACTCAGATAGTAAAGCGGAACTGCTTCAACGATCTGACCTTCATCATCCAGTTTCAGTTCTATTTTCATAAGAGGATCCATGAATAATTCACCCAAATATTCCGATGTCGAGCTCATCTCAATTGTCAGTTTGTTATCCTCTCGTGATGAATAATAAATTCTAAGATCCCACTCCGATCTTGTCCGGAGCCTTGCACTCTCCGGACCGATCTTTTTAAGTATCCTTGCTATCTTTCTTCCGTTTTCCTCTCTTAAATTCTTCATGCTGCACTCCTTCTCTTAAAATATCTGTTCTCATCTATGAGTATCTGCTCTTCCGATACCTTTCTGCCTTTTGAATCGATTCTTACCAGGGTGTACATCTCCATTTTCGGTATGTACTTTTCGATGTGTTTCGTTCTTTTCTCCGACCTGAGAATCTTAAGTAATGCCTTGCCTTTTTCAGTCAGTTTAATCTTCATACTCACGCCCTCCATATCCGCATTTTCACTGTGTTCCATATTCGATTTTTGCTTTTGTGTGCAGAGTATAGCATTTGGGATTTTTATAAATGGCCAATATAATGGCGGATGCTATCAAATGCTGCATTTATACGGGGAGTGAATAGATTGAAAGCACATACGCCAAATACATGTCGTTTTTAGAAAGACAGATGTGGTACTCTTTTCATATAAGCCATAAGGAGGAATGCATATGAGTACAGCAAAGCCTGCAGGAAGCCCATGGGAAAGTAAGTATGAGCTTATGCTCAAAGAAGTTCCAAAGAATGAAAAAGAACGCAAAGCTGCTGAAATGCTTCACGATGGCGGGAGCCTGATTGAAAGCATGCTTAAAAGTGGCCTGACTCACGAAGAATTCAATGATCTTTATAAAAGATTAGGGGATTGGGAGAATGAGTATTTGGTAAAGATTAATAAGACAAACAGTGACGGTTAGAAAGATACAACATTTTCAGAGCAAGAGTATTGGTCAGACGTGATATAAACGGCAAATTATATCTGTATGATGTTGTGACAATAAAAAAAGAAACGAGCAAGCCGCTTGAGCCATAGACTGTACGGTAGTAAACTTCGTTTCTTTATTTGCATGCTACTTCATAATCTTTATAATGTCAATATAAAAAAGAATTATTGTGGCTATCGAATAATCATGACAAACAATAAGGAGAACAAATATGGCTGAAAGAATATGTGACTTAATCAAGGGCAGTTTTATAAACGATTACTGGACCGCGGGTTATAAAGCTGAAGTATCTTTTGATACTCTCCTTACCCCGGTTATTGAAGAGATTATTCAAACCAAGTTCCCGACTGCGAAATATGTCACAAAAGAATTTCCAATCTTGAGAAAATCATTCAATGACAAAGTGAAATCAGGATTTGATTCTATAAATGTCGATTACGTTTTAAGCGATAAAGATAAAGTGTATTTTGTGGAGCTTAAAACAACTATGGACAGCATTGATAAGATACAAATTACGAATTATGAAAACATCTTAAAAAATACTTTTGACCAATACGTGGATGATTTTATAAGACTTTTAAATCACAACTCTGCATCCGGCATCGGAGACGATGCTTTCCAGAAACAATATAATGATTTATTGGAAGAAGATGATCTGCTCAAGCTGTTTAAGACTATATGCATGATCAAAGAGATTCCCGATGAAACTGACACAGAAAACACCAAAGATTTTTATAGGACAACAGCTGTAGATTATCTAAAAAATCGAAGAAATCAAATAACCAAAGATAAAAAATCTGAATTATCAGGCAAGAATAAAACACTGTTTCAGGCCGGTCAAATCCTGGATTATTGCATCTCAAACAGTCAAAATACAGATTGCCTCAGGAACAAAAAAATACAGATTGTTTACTTACTGCCCTCGAATCCGGAAAATAATAAACTGCCTAAAGAATTCAGATATGTAAATATTGTAGAAGCTCTCAAAGAACTCGAAGGAACAAACCCATATTGTAAATTCCTATGGGATATTGCTAGCGAAATATTTAATTAAAGGAGCAGGCTAAGTGATAAAAATCAAAATCCACCGAGGCACCGACATGATCGGTGGCAGCATCACAGAAATCTATACCGAAAACACTCATCTGTTCATAGATTTCGGTTCGGAATTAAACCCTGACCCGAATAAATCTACTGATTCTAAGATGATTGAAATGATTAACAAGTCTGAGTGCGATGCTGTTCTCTTTTCACACTATCATGGTGATCATATAGGTCTGATGGGAAGCATACCCGAGACTGATATCCGCGGACGCAAGATCATGCTCGGAATGGGACTGGAAGCAAGAAAAGTTTTGATCAGAATCCATAAAACTCTTTCAAGTGACTTCGGTGGCAGTAACAATAATGCCGGTGAGCACATAAAGCTTCTTGAGTTGTTAAAGAACCGTTCCAGATGGATTGACTTTTTCAACAAGCAAACATTTACTATTGGTGATTTCACCATTACAACAGTACGTGTAGACCACTCTGCTTTTGATGCGTACATGTTCATAATTCAGGCAGAGGGCAAGACCATCGTCCATACCGGTGATTACCGCACCCACGGACGAATGGGAGAAAGATTATTCCCCGACCTCAAGGAAGTTCTTGATACTGTAATGGACGGAAAGCAGCCCGATATCCTTATCACCGAAGGCACGATGCTGGAAAGAACAACAGAAAAGGTCATGAACGAAGTAGAGCTCGAGACTGAAGCAGAACGCATTCTGTCGCTTCCCGAAAATAAATACGCCTTCCTGCTCTGCTCTTCGACCAATGTTGAGAGTCTGGCGTCTTTCTGCAATGCAGCCAAGTCCTTAAAGCGTCCTTTTATAGTCAATTCTTATGTTTTCAGTCAGATTAAAGCATACAGAAAAGTTGCTGTCAGAGAAAAACTCAAAGGGCTTGAATTCAAAAAGGTCTATCCCTTTGAAAATATGGATACTCCTAACGAAAAGCTCGACGGACTCACCCAGCCGGAGTATATGAAAAAACACGGTTTTGTCATGATGGTAGGAACATCCAATGACTATATACCTCGTATGGAGTATTTCCGAGACGGAGATCCTCTGCTGATATATTCAATGTGGCATGGATATATAGACAAAAAGAATCATCCCGACACGTACAACGAGGCGTATGGAAAGTTGTATGAATCATGGAGACATATCGGATTGCACACCAGCGGACATGCAACCGTGGAAGATATAGAAAAGATGATCTCGGTAGTCTGCGCAAAGAAGATTATTCCCATACACACGACCAAAAAGAATGATTTTGAAGGCCTTAACACAGGAAACTCCGCCATCGAGATACTCAATGACGGAGATGTGTTGGAAGTTTAATTATTCTTCTATGTGATCTATTCCGGTTGAAAGGATTGTTGCGATGTGGTCATCGGCGAGGGAATAGAAAATTGTCTTGCCGTCGCGTCTGGCCTTAACAAGGTCCTGCTGCTTTAAGACTTTGAGCTGATGGGAAATTGCTGACTGTGTCATGGAAAGTGCTTCTGCGATATCCATTACGCAGAGCTCGCTCTGCTGCAGGGCAAGCATTATCTTAAGTCTCGTATTATCTCCGAACATCTTGAAGAAGTCCGCAACGGAATCAAGTTCTTCATCGGGCGGAGTCGCATCATTAATCTTATTCAGGATCTCTTTATCCATCTTATTCCCCTTACTTAAGACTGAATGTCAGTCTGCTGTCGTTCTCAGTTATTATACCATCCGAAGTGATTACAGTGCCATCATTCATGATATAAATAACTTCTGCGCTATACTGCGCAGCAAGTTTCAATCCCTCATCAGGTCCCAAAACAAAACAGGCAGTAGAAAGCGCATCCGAGGTAAATCCGTCACAGGCAATAATCGTTACAGATACAGGGCATGTACTTTCTTCGTGAGCCCAAGCAGGATATCCGGTTCCGGGATCAAGAATGTGATGGTATCTTACACCGTCTAAATCGATGTATCTTTCATAGCTTCCGGAAGTAGAAATGAAATATCCGCCACTTATCTTAATAATGCCAAATGTTCCTGAAGCGTCTTCTCCAAAGGGATCTTTAATCCCCACTTTAAAAGGTACTCCATCCGGCTTTGCACCATATACGAGTATGCTTCCGCCCGCGTTTATCACTGCACCGCTTACATTCTTCTCATCAAGTACAGTCTTTACTTCATCCAGATAGATTCCTTTACCGACAGCGCCAAGATCTATAATGTCTCTGCTTTCAAGAGCTGTTTCGATATCACTAACAGAAGGGATAACAAATTCAGTCTCCCCCTTTGCAGCACCGTCTATATCCCAAAGATCTGAAAGCGCACCGAGTCTTACATCAAATGCTCCCGATGATACACTGTTTATCTCATCGCATCGACCGACAAGCGCAGCCACCTCTTCAGATAAGTTGCCACTGTTATACTCACTTACAAGGGAACCTTCAGAAAATCTGGACAAAACATTCGCATCAAGATCTTTGCCTATCTCCAACAGTTCCGAAGGTTTTACCTCATCCCCATACACGGTCACGGTAAACACCGTATCCATTACAAGGTCCGATGCGGTCTGAGGAGTTACACTTCCGCATCCTGTCAGTAAAGTCGCAACAGATGCCGCACAGCAAACCCCAGCAAAATATTTTTTCAATTGTTTAAACCGGGATAAATGTATCATTCGTCTAAACGTGATAAAATAAGGGTTATGTCGAATAAAAAATCCGCAAGTAAATACGCTCCGATTATCATGACCGCACTGCTCGCTCTTATCGCAATCGCATCGGTCATTTGGATCGTGCTTGTTAAAAATACAAAAGGTGAAACCGTAAGCATTGTTTCAAACGGGATCACTCTTAAAACCATCGACTTAAATACTGCCACCGGTGAGCTTCTTTTCACTGTCATTAATGACCCTTCGGATGAAACCGCTCCTTACATCGTGGACGGAAACAAACCTTTGGGAACACATTACAATGTAATCAGGATCACACGAGAAGGCGCCGAGATAATCGATTCCGACTGCACGACTCACATCTGCATTCACGAGGGAATCACTGATTCACCTGCAAAGCCCATAGTGTGCCTTCCCAACAGACTATTGATAACGGTAACAGGCGAAAAATCCGAAACAGATACAGACGCCGTAACATATTAAGCATGAGAAAAGACACCCGTAAAATCGTAACATTGGGACTGCTGGCTGCGCTTTCGCTTGCAATATATGCATTCGAAAGTGTACTTCCTCCGCTTCTTCCCATTCCCGGAATGAAGCCCGGTCTTTCCAACATCATAATTCTCTATACACTAAAGAGATTCGGAAAAAAAGAAGCAGGATCTGTACTGCTGGTCAGACTGCTTCTTTCTGCGATCCTATTCGGTAATGCAATATCTCTTATCTATTCTGCGGCAGGAGGATTCCTGGCGCTTCTGATTGAGATTCTCTGCGATAAGATCCTATCGGGTAAGAATCTTCAGATCACCGGTGCTTTCGGTGGCCTCTTCCACAACATCGCACAGCTCATTATCGCTATGCTTATCATGCAGACGGGCGCCGTATTTTCCTACGCTCCGTATCTTTTCATCGCAGGTATCGTAACGGGACTCTTTACGGGATTTGCATCCCACTTCCTGCTGAAGATTAAGATTCCCGAAACCTGATCAGTTTTCTTTTTCACGAAGTTCGTTCAAAAGTTGCAAAACTGTTTTGTTATAAACGGGGTGAATGTAACCCGGTTCTATTTCGCATATGGGCTCGAGAACGAAGCTTCTGTTCTGCATGTCTACGTGCGGAATATGAAGTGCCGAATCGCCGTAAACAAGATCATCGTAGAAAACAATATCGATATCGAGAGTTCTGGGACCCCAATGAACCTCGCGGACTCTATTATGTTTTGCTTCGATTCCCTGAAGGTAAACAAGGAGATCTGAGGGTTCAAGAAGAGTTGAAACCGAAACAGCACAGTTGATGAACTTAGCCTGATCGGTGTATCCGTAAGGTTCTGTTTCAAACATGCCGGATGCCTTGATGACATTGGTAGAAGGGTCATCTTCAAGTTCAGCGATGGCATCCCTGATATGCTTTTCCCTGTCTTCCATGTTGGATCCGAGACTGAGAACAGCTTTATGTCTGCTGAGTTTTCTGACTACCGAAACATAATCGAATGGATGTCCGATAGGTGCTTCGGGCTTTTTGATCTCAACAACAACGCTGTAGATAAGCGAATACTTCAAAAGAAGACTTTTGCTAAGTTCTTCCGCAGCAGTCTCTATGAGCTTGTAAGTATTCTCCGTAAGGAACTTGACGATAAAATCGCACATGTCCGCATAGTTGGTGGTGAGCATAAGTTCATCCATGCTCGCTGCGGGCACGATGTTCTGGTATGCGTCAACGCATACATAGAAATTCTGTCCGGAGTCGGTTTCTTCCTGGAATACACCGTGATGACCGAATACTTTCAGATCCTTGATCCTTATGAGCGAATAATCTCTTTCACTTCTCTCCTGTGCCATACATTATTCCTTCCGTCATACGAATGGCCATTGCGTTCATCTTAACATTGTGTACTCTTACAAATCTTGCTCCTGCCTGTGCGGACATTACAGATATCGCACATGTTGCGGGATCTCCCTCAGCGGGAGTAATGCCTAAGGTCTTGAAAATAACCGACTTTCTGCTCGCTCCCACAAGTAACGGATAACCCATGTTGGTAAAATCGGAAAGATGTCTTATAACCTCAAGATTCTGTTCAAGAGTCTTACCGAAACCGATACCGGGATCGAGGATAATACGATCACGTCTTACACCTGCTTCAAGTGCTATTCTTACGGATTCGCCGAGTTCTCTTGCAACGTCAGCAATAAGATCTCCGTAATAAGTATCGTCACTGTTGTGCATCAGTACGCAAAGTGCACCGTACTCTGCAGCAACCTTGGCCATCTGAGGATCCTGTCTGAATCCCCAGATATCATTGATGATATCGGCGCCTGCATCGAGAGCTTTCTTTGCAACCGATGCTTTGTAAGTGTCAACTGAAATGGGGATGTTGAGATACTTTCTGATCTCTTTTACGACGGGAATAACTCTGTCGGCCTCTTCGTCCGCATCAACCGGAGTATATCCGGGTCTGGTGGATTCACCGCCTATATCGATGATGTCCACTCCTTCGGAAACCATCTCCTCTGCTCTTCTGAGAGCACTGCTTATATCAGTGTAGCTGCCTCCGTCGGAAAAAGAATCCGGGGTGACATTAAGGATTCCCATTATATATGTCTTATGGGGATCTCCGAAATTTGAAATATCCATTTTTTAATTACCGCCCTGTGTCATTAATGCAATATATCTGTCCGTAAGTGCGTTGTCCTCGGCAAATACACCACGTGTTGCCATGGTGATTGTACGGCTTCCGGGCTTTTTGATGCCTCTCATGGTCATGCATGTATGCTCGGCATCAAGTACTACGAGAACGCCCTTAGGATCGAGAGCTTTTTCGATGGCATCTGCGATCTGCATAGTCATGTGCTCCTGGATCTGAAGGCGTCTTGCATAGATTTCAACGCATCTTGCGAGCTTACTGATTCCTACAACTTTGCCGTTGGGAATATAAGCGATATGAGCCTTACCAAAGAAAGGAAGCATATGGTGCTCACACATGGAATAAAAGGTTATGTCTTTTTCGATAACCGGTGAGTCTTCCTCAACGGTGAAAAATGTATTGAGAACATCTTCGGGCTTCTGAGCATAGCCTGCCATGATCTCTTCATACATGCGTCCGATCCTGTCGGGAGTAGCCTGAAGGCCTTCTCTATCCGGATCTTCACCGATTGCTTCTATGATAAGTTTTGCTGCCTGTTTTATTTTTTCCTGATCGATCATTTTTTGCCTAAGGATTACTGAAGATCAATATCGTTAACATCTCCGACATCGCCTGATCCGATATCGAGCATGTTGACGGTACGTCTCTTGATCCTTGCCTCCTCGGAAGTCTTAAGGAGGTAATTTTTTATCTCCTCGGAATTCTTAATATGCTTTAATACAAGCTCTTTGTCGGTAGTATCACCGGTATAGCAGGTGATGGTGCCGAGTCCGCAAATTCTCTCCATGAAAGTCTGGGTGAGCTTTACGTCAACGATCTTGTACATGTAACAGTCATTCTGAACGAGTTTGAAAAAGCCGCTCTTTACGTTAAGCATGTCTTCTTTCATGCGGTAAATGGTGAATGTCCAGGGAAGTCCGAGGAACAAAAGGCGCTTTCTCTCTACGTGATCATATCCTTCAGTCTGTTTCATAATAATCCTCCATACCGTAAAAATAATACGTACCGCTATATTTTATCATTTTACGTATATTTTTCCAATTTATTTATATAGGTGCCAAGTCGTTCCGCGGGGTGACGTGGACATGCAAGTACATCCATGTACTTGCAATCATGTCTTTCAGACTTCCTGTCTGCGAATGCATGAGCTGACGACCCTTCGCCTTCTTTTCAGAATGGGGAATTTGGAGTAAAATTATAATATATGTCGGAGGCAGACTAACCATGATACATGTAATCATTAACTCTTCATCGGGCTCCGAAAAAGGTTCGGTGATTGAAAAAGTCGTTAAGCCCTATCTCTCACAGGCAGGCAAGCAGTTCGAGATCCACTATTCCGAAAAGCCCGGCGACATCGCAAGGATCGGCGCCGAGATCACCAAAGGAGCTACCTCCAAGGTCAGAATTCTGCTCATCGGCGGTGACGGCTCCATCAACGAGCTCTTATCGGGCGTAGAGGATACCTCAAATATCATCTTAAGTCTCATTCCCACGGGCTCCGGCAACGATTTTGCAAGATCCGTAGGCATTCCCTCTGACATCAGACTCGCTCTTGATATCGCGGTCAAAAGAGGACGAACCAGCATCATCGACCTGGGCCAGATAACATACAGCGACGGATCCACACGTAAATTCATCATCAGTGCCGGAATAGGTTTCGACGCGGCGGTTTGCGAAGAAGCCATGCACTCCAAGATAAAAAAGGCACTTAATAAAGTAGGCCTCGGAAAACTCTCCTACGGCCTCATCGCAGTTAAGCAAATATTTAATGCGGAAAAGCCCGACGGAACAATTTCTTACGACGGAGGCGAGGAAATACCTTTTAAGAAGATCCTCTTTACCGCATTCATGAACGAGCCTTTCGAAGGCGGAGGATTTAAATTCGGTCCCACCGCTTCTCACTCCGACGGAAAGCTGGACATCTGTACCGCAAGCAACATCTCAAGCGGAAAAGTATTTTTCGTCCTTCCTTTCGCAACCGGCGGAAAACATTTTATGTTCAAGGAGATCCACGGCAAGAAAGCTTCCAAGATCCATGTAAAGCTCACCGCTCCCGTTTGGGTTCACACCGACGGTGAGGTTACCAGACAGGCCGACGAACTTACGGTTAAGGTGCTGAGATCCGCCATCAACATAACCCTTCCTTAACAGTCTTAAATTACTTAACCGATGACTAAAAATCATCGGTTTTTAATTTTCTACAAGTATCTTAAACAAAAAATAAAGAAAATTAATGAATCTGCCTATTGAAGTTTGTAACTATTACGTTATACTAAACTTCGTCGGCTGTAATGAACACTATAAACAGCCACAAGGGCAGAGAAATGAAATTTCTTAAGAACATTTATTTTAAAGTGAATGATTTCGTGCATGCACACAAGGAGGGTATTCCTTTTCTTGTGTATACTGCGTTTTATCTTACATGGTTCTCAATCCTCGAAAACAACGTTAAGATTCCACAGTTTGTAATTCATATCGAAGCCGACAATCACATTCCTTTCCTGCCGGCATTCATCATTCCTTATGAATTATGGTTCTTGTATGTACTCGGAACCGTCCTGTATTTCCTCTTTACCAGCAAGAATGATTATTGGAAGCTCTTCGTATTCCTCGTAACAGGAATGACACTCTTCCTTCTGATCTCAACCATCTGGCCCAACGGTCAGGACTTAAGACCTAACCTCAGAGGAACCGAAGGATTCTTTGAAAGCTTGGTACTGCAGTTGTACAGAACAGACACACCCACAAATATTTGTCCAAGCATTCACGTATATAACTCTCTCGGCGTCGAATTTGCGATTGCCAGAAGCGAGAAGATGAAAAAGCATAAATGGATTCAGATTTCAAGCTTTGTACTCTGCGTTCTGATCATCCTCTCCACCATGTTCCTCAAGCAGCACTCCGTATTTGATGTAGCAACCGCTCTCGTACTCGGAATTCTTATGTACTACCTGGTCTACTATCTTGATGTTGTTCAGGCATTCAGGGAATCGAGAGCCAAGAAGCGTGTTGAAAAAGAATACGTAAGAAAAAACTAAAGCATATAAAAATTCCTCCCTTGTAAAAGGGAGGAATTATTTTTTTACCAGATCTGTCCGTTGTCGGCTCCGGAACTTCCGCCGCCTTCTTCGGATCCGCCTTCGCCTTCATCTTCACTGCCGAATCCGTAATAGTTCTCAAAGAACTGCTGGTCCTCTGCTCTTTCTTCCTGAGCTTCTTCCTTCTGATCCTGGATGTGATTCATGACCTCATCTTCTCTGGATGACTGATTATTTCCGCCTTCGTTTTCGTCGTCACTATCGTCATCCTGGTCATCGTTGTTCTCATCCTGATCTTCATCTTCGTCTTCGTCGTCTTCTTCCTCGTCCTTGTTCAGAAGCTCGTCGATTTCATCCTTGAGGATCTGGGCCTGTTCGTTATGACCGTCTTCATCATCCTCATGAGCACATCCGTCCTCGATAAGAATGCTTCTTGCGGTAATAAGGGTCTTCTCAACATTTCTGGCCTGTGCATCCATCTCTGCGGATGTCTCGGCATCAAGGAATGCATCCCACTCTTCTTCACTGAGCTCATTAATCATTGCAAGAGCAAGATTTACTTTGACCTCACATTCCTTCTCATAAGGAATTCCGCAATCAATGGCTCTGTAATAACAATCAACTGCCTCTTCGTAATCACCCTCCTGGTAATAATAATTTCCCAGGTTGTACCAGACTATATATCCGTCCGGAAAGTTTAACTGAGTCAGTCTCTCTTCAATCTCGGGATGGTAGTGACCTTTCTCGGCTTCCGATACATAGTAAGCGTTCATGCACCATCTTACGATCAAAAAGACTGCGCACACGAGTGCTGCGATGGCTGAGACAAGGATCGAATACCATAACCATCTCGGGATGGTAGGTTTGTTTTTCTTTTTATTGTTTCTTTTCGGATTTTTTGCCATGTTTTTCACGTACTTTTGCGTTCTCTCTGATCCTTATGAACAGCTCCAATGCAAGGAGCGTGGCAAGATAGGGAACATATTTATAGTAGGTATCGTAGTAAGTAATATAACCGTATCTTCTCTCGGTTACCGTTCCGCTTGATGCCTTTATCTCGGTGATAAGCGGTGTAAGGATCGTGTTCCTTCGTCTGTGAATATAATCGATTCCCAAGCCATCTGCGATATCCTGAAGATTATCTTCATCGATATACGAGATGGCTTCCTCATAGGTCTGGGTGTTATATACAACACCGTATTCGTCTCTGATCGTTCCGCCTTCTTCGGTTCCGTATCCGATGACCGCACCGCCGTCTACAAGTTCACTTAAGACTTCGTAGTCAAAAGGTGTATCGCTCGGATGAGTAACTTCTCCGTCGGAGAAAAAGAAAACGATCGTCTGCCTGTTTTCTTTTCTGTCGGAGGAGATAAGAAGGTTCTCAAGATCGTAGTAAGGAGTATCCATGCGGCTTCCGTTGAGGTAATACCTGTTGGGAGTCTGGATGGTCTTTAACAGTCCGAGAACGGTTTCTTCATCCTGAGTGAAAGGTGCAAGAACAACTGCTTTGTTCTGGAAGGTGATCAGTCCGAAGTTTGCTCCGGAAAGTTCATCCATTATCTCTTCGATATCTTTCGTCGCAGCTTTGAATCTGGTTCCGCCGGGACCGTCGTCAGCCCACATACTAAGCGTTGTATCAAGTACGAACAAAACGTCTAAGTTGCTGAGTTGAACTTCCGCGCCATGCTCTTCTCTCATAGGTCTGAGAGCGATAACAAATGCAAGAGCCGCAATGGCAAGACGTCTGAAAAATCCGAATGTACTTTTTAATCTGCTTTCCCTACTCCTGATCCATACAAAAAGCATTAACAAAACAGCTATGGCAAATGCCGTGATGAGAGCAGGTATAGGAATGATCGGGTTTAAATTCCTCATCTTATTTTCCCTTTAAGAAAGCCACGCAGACAGTAGAACCCGCAAGACTTATAAGTAAAGCAATGATGCCGGGCACGGGGAGATCTGTTTTCTGCTCCGTTACGATATCGTCAACGGCCATGGCTTCATGAGATCTTATCTCTTCAACTATCTCTGATACGGTATCTTCCGCACTCTGGATATAGAATTCTCCGCCGGTGTTTTCTACGGCAGCTTTAAGCTCTCTTTCGAATACTTCGTAATCCGCATCGGTATATTCATAATAGTGCGCATCTTCACTGGGGAAGATTGCAAATACCGTTACTTCGTTTTTCTTACAAAGATCGCTTGCTTCATCAAGTTCGGGAATCTCCTTGACCATGGAGTTGTTTGCATTATCGGTAGCAAAGATAACAACTCTGGTTCTGGATGAATCGCCGATTGAAGGGAAGCTGTAAAGACAGGATGCAAGTCCTTCACCGATGAGTGAACTTCCTCTGGTTGAATTGTTTACGAGGGTTCCGGCTTCGAAGTAATCAAGTCTTGCATTGATATCGTAGTATCTTTCCTGCTCTTCTTCGGTCTCATAATGGATATAGCCGTAATCATCGACGAACTCAAAGTACTCTTTTTGCAGAGTGAAATACTGTTTAAGTTCTTCAAGTCGCATTACGACATAATCGTAGTCATCGGTCATGGGAACATATACAACCGATGAAGTGTTAAAGATCGTGATTCCGAATCTGTCACCCTTAAGCTCGGTTACAACCTGCTCAAGATAATCTGTGAGTTCGTAGTTAAGCTCATAAAGTGAATACGATACGTCAAGGCACAGGAAAATATCTCTCTTCTGCACTCCGGTCTTAACGGTCTGAACCTTGTAAGGTCTTGCGATAAGAAAAAGCGAGGAGACGATGGCAGCGATGACAAAGACCTCGTTGATGTATGTGACTATCTTCTTCCTAAGAAGAATCTGATTGTATATGGGAAGGGATTTTACTATGGCAGCGGCACCTGTTCTGAGACCGCCCATGTACTCTTTCTTAGCAAGTGCGGGAAGCAGATGGAGTATCACACACACAAGTATGAGTACGGGAATCCCTATCTTAATGACTGAAGGATACATTAACTCCATGTTTTCACCATCCATTTTGCCTTCTCGGCATCTGCTTTAAAATCTGCCTGCGTCTTGAGTGCAAACTCGGGAGCATAGCAGTTTTCGATAAGTCCTGCCAAAGATCCGAGGCCCATTTTCTTCAGTTCGGAAAGAGTAAGAGTCGTGAAATTTCTTCCGGTCATATCGGAAACAAATTCCCTCATGATAAAGCTGAGTCTCTGATAACTCTCTCTTGTATCGATTCCGGATCTGTTCAGTTCCATTACAGCTTTGTCTATGGAGAACAGAGCCTTCTGTCTGATATAGAAATCCTGAGGCTTTGAAACAGGCTTTTCTCTCTTAGGTTTTATTTTCTTCGGAGCTTTCTTATAAACACAGATGAGAACGAATAAGATCACGGAAACAAGTAAGACTACGATTCCGAGGATTATCCATACAGTGTTCATCATTTGCTCCGGCTGCATTTTAACCGAAAATTCCACTGCGACCCCTCTCAAACAAATTCAGCACCGTATCAACTACTGCCGACTCGGTCGATACTCTTTCGAGCACGACGCGATTTCTCAGTGCATCAAGTTTAAAGCGATTCAATATTTTATTTCTCTCTTCTTCCTCGGCCTTCTTAAGTGAACGGCTTCCGGCGAGAAATCTGTCGATGTACTCTTCACCGATCCTGTCATAAACTCTGGGACCTGTAACGGGAGCATCATCGATACAGATGAAGTAGACGTCATTTTTCTCCGTCATTCTCGAAAGGGTCACGTTGTTAACTGCCTTGAGACCCGCAATATCCGTAATTACGAATATGATCATGCGGCGTGTCGGGAAGGACTGAAGTATGTCCATGATGAGACTGTTCATATCCGCGGGATGGTCCTGGAAAATAGAACCGCCATAGGTACGAAGCAACTCTTCAACGCATATTCCGCCCGATTTAAAGGGTGTGGTCGTGATTCCTTTTTCACCGGTGCATGCAAATCCTACATCGGATCCCTGTCTTCCGAGGAGATATCCTATAACTCCCATGGACATAAGTGCGATGTCTGCTTTGTAATCGCCTGTGGGAGTATCGGCATCCATTTTGGAACCGGTATCTCCGATGACGAGGACGCTATGCTTTTTTTCTGCAATGTATCTTCTGACCAGAATGGTATCGGTTTTCGAGGATGATTTCCAATCGATGGAGGTGATGTCATCTCCAAGCGAATACTCCTTGAAATCATAGAATTCAAGGCTCTTGCCGCGGTAAACCGAATTATACCCCCCGTCAAGTATATTGGTCGTCTTGCGAGAGGTATAAAGAACTGCGTCTTTACTTATCCTGGCCAAATATTCGTAATCAAGTTCCATATCAGGGTGTCTTAAGTGTCGATGTAATAGCATCGATGATATTTTCAACGCTTACCTTATCTGCGATTGCGGAATAGTTAAGCGCAATACGGTGACGAAGTACGAGGTGGGCCATCTGCTTAACATCATCGGGAACAACATAGGTTCTTCCGTTGAGAAGTGCCGTAGCCTTTGCAGTACGCATGAATGCGATTGATGCTCTGGGGCTGGCTCCCATCTTGACGTATCCGCCCATCTGAGGTCCGAGGAGTCTGTCGGGAGTTCTGGTTGCGGTTACGATTGAAGAGATATACCACTTAATGCTCTCGTCTACGTAAACCTTCTCGGTGATCTCCTGAAGCTTATCGATATCCTTGATGGTCATTACCGGAGGTTTCTTTTCAAATGCATGATTTTCGATTCTGTTAAGAACCTCAACCTCATCTGCGGCAATGGGATAAGAGATGACTTCTTTAATCATGAAACGGTCGGTCTGTGCCTCTGAAAGAGGATAGGTTCCTTCCTGCTCGATAGGGTTCTGAGTTGCGATTACGATGAAAACATCCTCAGGCATGTTGTAGCTTTCGGTACCGATGGTAACCTGATGCTCCTGCATGGCCTCGAGCATTGCGGACTGAGTCTTTGCAGAGGATCTGTTAACCTCATCCAGAAGGACGAAATTAGCGAAAACAGGACCAAAGACAGTATCGAATTTCGAAGTCTGTCTGTTGTAGATCTGTGTTCCGATAATATCGCTGGGAAGAAGGTCGGGTGTGCACTGAATTCTGGAGAATTTGCCGTCAACCGCTTCTGCAATAGCCTTTGCTGCAGTGGTCTTGGCAAGTCCGGGAACGGACTCAATGAGGATATGGCCGTCAGCTAAGATGGCCGTAAGAAGTGATGCCTCCAGATTCTTCTGACCGACAACCACGCTCTCGAAGTATTGGGATAACTTCCCGATCATCTCGCGGCTGTACTCGAACTCTTCCTGGGACACCTTGGACTGATTTGTATCGTAAGACATTTTCGTTTCCCCTTTAGAAAAATTAATAACGGGTCTATTTTACTACAAAATGCAGCATTCTGAAAGATATGACGGAATATACGTACTCTTAGTCACGAAATAATAAAAAGGACCGGCCCCGCCTGTCACACCCAAGGTGTTACAGAGGGTACGGTCCTTAGTCACTTTATAAAGATCAGAATTCTTTCTTCTGCATGATCCTTATGCTGCATATCAGCGATATCGATACAACAACCACACAAACGGCATATAAGACAAATATCACGGTTATCGGGGATATGGTGTTAAGGCCTGCTGCCATGGCTTCGAAATTGATTCCGAATCTGCTGCCTATATACCCGAGTGCTCCCTTTCCCGCGATCATTATAAGAATGACGATGCCGCAGAGTACAAAAAGAACAATCTTACTTTTCTCGGAAGAGAATTTGAATTCCACAGGTATCATGATCGAAATGATCAGGAAAAATACAGGCAATATCATGAAATCATCCATGAACACTTCCGGACCGTTAAAGGGGGTTTTCTGTATGAAAAAAGAGATAAACTGAAGCACCACGGCAAATGCCCAGGTCAGGAACAATCCGATGACCGCGAAGATATACTTGGCAACCGCATAATCCCCGGGGCGGACGGGCATTGTCATAAGAAAGCCCATTCCGTTATCGTGATTATCATATGAGATCGTGGATATGATCAGCATCAGTCCTATCATCGGAAAATAGGACACTATAAAGCCTGAATCCATTGCGAAACTGAGCATGACGGATACAAAAAAGTACAGAATGAGAAGCTTTTTTTGAACCAGTATGATTCTGAAATCTTTAGTCAGCAAACCTTTCATTTATTCCCACCTCCCAGCATCAGGACGATAATGTCATCGATATGAGCGTTTTCAACAACCGCTTTCGGATAATTCTCGACATAGAACTGTTTCTCCGAAGTAAGGCAGGTATAGCTGTAGCTGTCTTTCTGAGAAGCTAAGATGTACTTCTTATCGAGTGATCCGTACTCTTCTTCTCCGACCTTTACAAGACCGTAATTTCCGAGAAGCACATCCGTATCTTCATGAAGGATTATCTTACCGTTATCGATCATGTAAATATCATCGCAAAGCCCTTCCAGATCGGATGATATATGTGAACTGATGATCACACTTCTGTCCGGATCCTCGCCCAGATAATCCCTTATCATCTGAAGGACATCGTTTCTTGCAAGAACATCAAGACCCGCCGTGGGCTCATCGAGAATAAGAACGGATGCCTTATGACTCATTGCGGTAATGACTCTCAGTTTTGCTTTCATACCGCTTGAAAAATCCTTTATCGCTTTGTCAAAAGGAAGACTCTGCGCCTTGCATTTTTCCATGAAATCCTTCTCATCAAAATCCTCATAAAATCCCTTGAGAATGCTGATGACATCCCTGATCGTTAGGATCATGGGAAAGCCCGCATCGGACAGGGCTACACCGAATTGTTTCTTGTCCTCTCCGGTAAAATCCTTGGGATTTTTTCCGAATACTTCTATCTCACCGCCATCGGTCTTTATCAGGCCGAGGATGGCTTTTATCGTCGTAGTCTTTCCCGCACCGTTCTTACCAATCAAACCGGTAACTCTTCCGTCGGGAACTTCCATCGAAACGTCCAGTTTAAAATCCTTATAATCTTTACGAAGATTATTTAGTCTGATCATTTGATTACCTTTCTGCCTGAAAAGGCATGAGCGTTAGTCCGGTCACTGAGGGTCTTCGAGTATGATCTCGATCATTTCCCTGATGTCGTCATCGGTCAGGCCAACGAATCTTGCTTTGCTTACCGAAGCCGCAAGCTCATCCTCGACAGCTTTCTTTCTGGCTTCGATAGCAAGCTGTCTGTCGGTCTCTGCCACATAACTTCCTTTTCCGTGGACCGTTACAGTGAACCCTTCCTCTTCAAGTTTGTCATATGCCTTCTTGACGGTAAGGGCACTGATCTTTAATTCTCCGGCGAGATTTCTTACCGAGGGGAGCGCTTCCCCCTCTTTAAGGCCGCCGTCTATGATCTCCTGCTTGATCTGATCCATGAGCTGCTCGTAAACAGGAACCATTGAAGTGTTGTTAATGATGATCTTCATTATGTATCTCCTTCACGATAAACAGCATATAACAGTTTATGACTGTTGTCAACTGTTATATGCTGTTTATCATCAGTAATAATTCTTATCTGCTTTGATACCGATATTTCCGAGGAGCGTCACACCCATGTTGTACATCATCTTGATAGCCTTGTCTTTAGGCATCCTGTAGTTGTCAAATATCATCATGAGTGCGAGGCCGTGAGTGTAAATAACCGTATCACGCACGGCTTCTCCCAGAAGTTTCGGGGATACATCGTATTCTTTTGACAGGAGCTTGAAAACATCTTCGTCAAACTGGAACTCGAATATGCTCCTGCCTTCCGCCACATCATCTCCTATGGTCTCCATCAGGTCGTCCACGTTCAGAAACCTGAATACATGGGGATGATCGCAGGCATTGGACAGATATATCTTACCGGATATAAAAAACGCCTCGATTGCTTCCTTGCCCTTTATGGCTTCCGTCATGGGACCATAAAGCTTACTTCCGCTGTAGAAATAAAGTTCCTTTTTCAGGTCTGTCATGCTTCCGAAGAGCCATGAGACCGGCTGCGTGGAGCATCCGAGTTTGGACGCTATGGATTTGATTCCCACAGCACCGATGCCGTTTTCATCCAGAAGCTCATATGCGGCTTCCAGAACCATTTCTTTTGTTATCTGAGCTTTTCTTCCCATTTTTCACCCTTTATGAATAAGGTTTGTAATCAAGAGGCCTGGTGCCTCCCATGCTTTCCGCATCTTTCATGAAGCCTTTTTTAACCGCTGTCTTGAAAAAGAAACCGACCAGCAATCTTACAGGCTTAGGAAAAACTTCAGGTCCCGTAAATGCCTTGCACTTCTCGGAATTGAAATTTCCGTTCTTAGAAAACTCTCTTCCCATCTCTGCATAAGGCTGAGTCGCCTGATTTTTCTTCTCACTGTCTAAGAATCTTATCTCAAAATTTCCGCCCTTTACAAGAGTTCCGCCGTATTCACAGCCGAGATACCCTGCAAGCTTTTCAAGATATGCTTCTCCGCATCTTAACTGAATACCTTCCGCAAATCCGCTTTGCAGGATAAAGGACATCTTGGCATTACCGGTCTTGGGGGATAATGTCTCAAGAAATTCCATGAGAAGTCCGGGAATACACTCTACATAAAGGGGTAAAGCTATGAGTATATTATCATTTTCGTCATAGGCCTTGCGGATAGTATCCCATGAATTCTTATCTGAAATCTCGTACTGTTCAAAGGTGTCACCGTTTTCGCACATACCTTCGGTAAACTTCGAAAGGATCATATCGGTATTACTGAACTTCTTTATTCTGGGGCTTCCGTTAATTATCAGAACATGCATGATACCGCCTCCTTTATCTCATCTTTGCCAAATACTCCCAGAGACTTACTCTCGAGATTAAGGGCCGCTCTTTCGGTCCATCTCTCCAGATATTCCCTGTCGGCATCACCGCTGATGATAAGTCCCACATCGGCATTCTTACCGTATCTGGATACATGTCTCATCTGGTCTCCCACAAAATGAAGATTCATGGTCAGGATGGGGAGTATACGGTCGAATACGTTCTTTCCCTTATGGTCTATATTGCCAAGGGCAGTATCAGATATTACCCAGTACTGATCCGCATGAATAAGCTTCTTTAAGATGATCTCATAATCATCCTTTACTGCACACTCTCCCGGTGTCTTAAGCCAGCAGTAATTACAACCTATACAATGACTGATCTTAAGATTCGCAGCTTCTACAATATCGATATCAAGCGATTTATCCGCTGCCTGTTTTCTAATCTCTTCGGTTATTGATGTATCCGAAGTTGTATTAACTACAAGGATCATTGCTTTCCTCCATACTAGTTGAATAAATGCATAATAATATAAACCTGTTTATATAAACACGTTTATATTATATCGAACCTGTTTAGTTGTCAACTACAGAGGTAAAGTTTGTCCTCAGATCTTCTCTGCGCCTGTATTGGAATATGAAAAATAAAACGAAGAAAAGAAGTCCCCGATCAGTGGATCTTTAATGAATTCTTCTGCGGATATATCACCACTTGAAGTCTTCAGTTTTCCAACTGTTTCATTTAAATGAGTTATGAAAAGTGATGCGGGAATAGCAACGAATGTGCATTCCTCGAGGTCATCTTTAACCGGTTTTACGAACTCTTCTACGCTTCCGTGCAGTGCATGGCGCAAGCTTCCCTGCCATGCATTATGTACATTGGTCTTATCGACAGAAGTTATCCCCAGTTCTGCGGCCGTACATTCATAAGGCAAAGGTCCCGCACCGTGTCTTGTTACATAGCTTCTCGTTACATAGACTGCTTCGGTAAGTTTAAGTCCGTACTTTGAACATATTTTACAGGGATTATAAAGACCTGTTCTGGATGCGGTAACGTGAGGTGCGAATTCCTGATTTTCGGAATCAAGTAAAAGTCCCTGTCCGGATTCGAAGACTATCATGTCACGGCTCTTTAAAAACCCTTCGCTATCCTCACATACGGTCACGTACTTTTCGGCATTTCGTTTCATTTCATCCACCGCATTTTCTATAACGGTCTTAGAAGAAAGTGCTTCGAAAAGTTCTGTCATCTCAGATGCCTGTGCTGACTGCATGTTCAGACCAAGCTCCGACAATCTCCGCACGCCGTATCCGTTTCGTATATCCTCTATCTTCTTCACAACATCTTCCGGTGATGAAGTAATAATGTCTTTAACCGTAATCCCAAATCCTGCTTTGGTCCTTAAGTCACACTCATTGATTCCCATTCCGCAGCTGCCGTGTCTTCCGTCACCGCGGGAAAGTTCCAGCAGCATGTTGATAAGAACATCATCAATAAGAGTTACATGTGTCTTAGCATCGCAATATATCTTCGGGCAGATGCCGCTGACGCTTCGAAACTCTTCAATCTCTTCTCCCAGCTTATACAGATCGGGATAATATGTGTCCGCCCAGAAAGTATCCGCATTACGAAAAGAGCCCGCCGACAACTGATGAAAAACAAACCTTTTATCGTCCGTTTCAACAGTATGCCCGGCCTGGGCTCCACCGTTATGTTTTATTACAAGGGCGTTTGAAGACTTGCTGCAGAAGTAATCCGTAGCAAGCCCCTTTCCCTCATCTCCGAATCCTTTTCCGATTACGGTTAGGATATTTTGCATGATCAGAAGAATAATCCCTTCTTTTTACTCTTAATGGTAAGTTCGCTGAGCGCTCTCTTAATGACGGGGAGCTTTTCGGTAGGCCACTGCTTGAGAGTCTCTTCAAGATCCATTCCGCCTGTCATCTGAATGGTGCTGATAATAATCTCAGGAATGCAATCGATCTCATCTGTTCTGATAACCATGGTGTGTCCGGGAAGAAGATTTACTATATTGTTAGCCTTCTTAAAATCGTTATCAAGGAAGAGGTGGAACATTTCAAACTTCTCGCCGGCATCCTTTACAATGTCTTTAACTTTCTTATTAACGTTCTCTCCGAATACTCTGTTATAAAGAGCGGGAAGATTTCCATACTCTCCTTCAACTCTGCAGTCCGCACAATCACCGATGGTGAAAATAAAACCTTTCTTCTTTCTCTTTTCATAGTTATCAAGAGAAGTATGATTAGCCGCAAAGTACCACAGAAGGTTGGGAACAACTCTTCCGTTTCCTGCATTCTCAAGCCAAAGGTCAAGGAGCTGCTCTGCGATTCTGATATCTGATTCAAACTGTGTTACCTGAAGAGGTGAAGCATCCTCGATATCACCGTATGCCGCAAACATAAGAGCGGGATCTTTAACAGCGTTAGTTGAGTAAAGCTTCATCATGGTCTCGTTGAGAGATTCCTGCGCAACCTGCTTGGCAAGATATCCCATGGAGCCCGTTACATCAAGTCCTATGATAATGGGAAGTGACTCGGGATGATCGTCGGAGTCCCTTGCTTCTCTTGTCTGTATAAACTTGGGATCGAATCTCTGATCGCAGGAAGTGCTCTTGAATATCTCGGTCTCACTTGCTGCATGAGCAATGTTTCTGCTGTTCTTCAGTCTATTCCAATCCGCTGCGGTATAACTTCCTCTTCCCATCTTGTCCTCCTTAAATCAATCAAAAGTTCACGTTCATCTGTGCAAAACGTCTTCCGCCGAATCCGTCCTCAATTACTTTGTCCCATTTTTCAAAATCAGAAAATGCATCGTTAGGCATTTTTTCTTCCAGAAATTTGATCATCTCCTTGGGCGCTTCTTCCTTGTGCATTCCGAGGATCTTGGTCGCTGTAGATCTGAGTCCCTTAAGATCCGGATTTCCGAATGCTTTATTTGCAATGCCCTGCTTCGAAGCAGTCCACCAGTGTCCCATTAAAACGGCGTGGTGGTTAAAAGGATTGATCCAAACCGCATCTTCGTTTATTCCGCCGTGTACCAGATCGCTGTACTGTAATACGCAGCAAATATTTTCAAGTCTTGAGACGATCCATGCAACATGTTCGGGCTTTAAACTTCCGAACATGGGCAGAGGAAACAAATTGTCGGTTCTTGCAAATGCATGCATCACTCCGCCGTCTTTAAGATCATAGCTGCCATTTAATCTGGGGAAGCACTCATTAAGTCCCTTCATATCCGCAGGCGGAAAAGAAAGCATTCCGATTCCGGATATCATCTTATCTGCAAGGTGCTTCTCAGCCGCGCCGAAAATAAAGAGCGCATTGTTTTTAGTCAGATAAACCTTGGCAGCTCCGTCATCATACGAATACAGATATCTGATGGTTACGGTCTCGCCGTCCGCAGTTTCAACCTGAGCTTCCTCAGCGCTGTCCCAGAGGTAATCTTCAGTCTTCTTACCTTCCGCTTTTTCATCATGGATTCCGCGAAGGTAGTTCAGCATCTGCTTTCTGAATTCTTTATATCCGGAAAGCTCCTTATCGTCGAAATATGTCCTTCCGCCGCAGTATTCACATACAAGTGCACCGCTGCTGTCAACGGACATCTCACCGCCGCAGTTTTTGCATTTGAAACTGATCATGATATTATGCCTCCATACATAAAAGATTATATCATGATGACAGGAGGGACGCTTAATAAACTATATATGCTCTTTCATCCAGCTTGCGGTCATCTCTGTAATCAAGCTCTCTGCCCTTGTACTTGGCCGGATTAATATATTCAAACTCCCAAACCGAGTAAGAGGTAAGTCTGCCGGCCTGATAATGCTCACACCTGACCTTATCCCCATCCTCGTCGTAGAAATATACTGTCATGCACTCGGTGAGAACGGCATCGGAACCGTCTCCGTATGCTTCCTGAGAAATATTCTTTTCCGTGATTTCGGTTTTTTTGTATAGATAACCTTCATCCGCATATTCATATAAAATTTCGGTAGAATCCATGAAATCATAAATCTCATGGATCACACGTCCTTCTTCATCGTAAACATATTCTTCATGGGACAGTAGCCTGTCATCGTCATAAGATACATATGTTGTCGAGCTGAGAAGATTACCGTTATCGTCATAATCTTCTTCGGTCCGATACAGCTGTTCACCGTCTTTGCCGATTTCAATAACCGTACGGTGATTTCCGTCGGTCTCAAACACCGTCTGACTCGCAACGTAAGTGCTGTCGGCAGCGTAAGAAGTGCCGTCAGCTTCGGTAATAATCCGGTTTATTGTATTCCCTTCGGAATCGATCGTATCTTCATATGAAAACTCTATATTATCGTTTTCATCATAATCTTCTTCGTACCTTTTGCTCAGTTTTCCTTCGTCATCATATTCATATCTGATGATATAGTGGGAATGCGAAAAAGATTCTTTGTATATAATATTTCCGTCTTTGTTGTATTCGCAGTATGTGTCTACATCGCCCTTGTAATTGTAAGTTGTTTCTTTAGTAAGATTTCCTTCTTCATCGAACTCTCTGTATGTCTGAAGCTTGTCTCCGCGTCCGTAAACGGATTCGTCCGCTATGATACCCGAACTGCTGTAAGTTCTTTCGGTTGTTTCATAGAGGTTTCCGCATGAATAGTAACACTCTTTGACAATATTCCCTGACTTGTCGAACTCATAATAATATTCACCGTAAGCACTCAGACCACCGTCGGAATAATACTGGAGAAATACGGAAGGCAATTTAACATCCCCTGCCGATGATCCGGAAGACCCGCAGGCGGTGAGACTTACCGTTAAAAGTGCCGTCATTAATGCAGATATTATCTTTTTCATAATTCACCCCTTTTAAAACCATAACAGCCTGTACATCTGTATAGACGGAATATTTGTCCGAAGGGTCACAGTAAAAAGGACGACTCAAAAGAGCCGTCCCTCACGCCTTAGTTGAATTTAAATATCTTTTGCGCTATCTTATAGCACTCTACGGAAACCTTACGTCCGCCCTTGCCGGGAAGATTCATGGCATTTCCGGGAAGACCGCCTCTTAAATAAGCCCACAGATGCTTATCGCGGCCTTTGATATATGTCCACAGCTTCTGCTTTTCCTGAAGGCTGTCCTCGGTATTTTTCTTGATGAGAAGTATAGAGGAGATCGTGGTAATGATCTCAAGGTAATTTCTCATATACTTATATCTCTTCTTGTCCTTGAGAGCCATGGCTTTATTATCAACGAGATAATCGATCATCAGATAATTAACCCTGAGCTGCTGATCGATCCTGGAAATCATGATCTCTTCATTTACGGACTGATCCTCACGTCCGATGTAATATCTGTAGAAATTAACATCCAGATAATACATCTTCTCAACATGGAGAAGAGGTTCGTAAACATAGAGATTATCCACATAGAATGTATGCTCGGGAAGAACCATTCCGGAATCTCTGAGGATCTGAGTCCTGTAGATTGCGGAATGCATCAGGATATAATGTCCCTTTGAAAAATGATGGCAATCACTCCAGGTAAAGATCTGATCCTGAGGAAGCATTCTGTGGAAATGAATTACTTTCTTTCTCTTCTCGCCGTCTTTCTCATAGACATAGTTGCTGATGAGAAGATCAAGCTTCTCGCCGCACATGACCAGCTCTTTGAGTTTCCCGAGGATCTTGGCATAGGCACTTTTCTTAACCCAGTCATCCGAATCAACGACCTTGAAAAACAGGCCTGTCGCATTCTGAATGCCGGTATTTACCGCGCCGCCATGTCCCTTGTTGGGCTGATCAATGGCACGGACTATTCCGGGATACTTCGCCTCATATTCTTTGGCAATATCAAGTGTATTGTCCTTGGTAGATCCGTCATTTACTACCAGGATCTCGACATCATCCCCTCCGGGCAGGAGTGACTCTATCGCCCTTCTCATATAAGCTGCTGAATTATAACAGGGAATGGTGATCGTCAAAAGCTTCATATTCGTATATTCGGCCGCATTGGCCGTCTCCTTAAATATTAATTGCGCAAAAACGATTTTAAATCCTAATCCGGAAAATGTACAGAAAAAGGTTCAGTACAGCTAAGGATCCGCTCCTAATTTTCCTCCCTTATAAGGTACTCTTGCGGAAGGAACTTCTTCGGATGCAGGGTCCGTATGAACGGACTGATCGTCAAAAAAGATCTGTGCACCAAATGCCTTGAGTATCTCTTTCTTCTCGACCCCTCCGAGGAAAAATGCCTCGTCGAGTCTGACATTCCAGCTTCTGAGAGTCTTGATGACTCTTTCGTGGGCAGGTGCACTTCTTGCGGTAACAAGAGCAGTACGGATGGGACACTCCTCACCGTAGGTTTCACGGATCTGGGTAAGCTTCTTCAGGAAGCTTGCGAAAGGTCCTTCGTTGAGGGGATTGTCCGCATTGATCTCTTCGTTTTCTTCGAATGCCTTAAGCCCCTTCTCTTTGTAGATCACTTCGGATGCATCATCGAAAAGTACGGCATCTCCGTCAAATGCGATCCTGATGGATCCGTCGGTGGCACCGGGATAGGAATGATCGGTGATTATCATGCCGGCTGCGATACCGCTGTTGATCGCATTCTGTACATCATCCTCATATGCCGAGAGGAACAGATCCGTTTTAAACGCCTTCAGATAGGGTGAAAGCGATGATCCGCTGGCAAGTACCGCACGGGTGATCTTAAGTCCGTAATGCTTGATGGAATTAAAAACCCTGAGCGATGTGTTCGTGGAATTTCTCGACATGATGATAACCTCTACGAGAGGGTTATCGGGATCTTTGTCATTAAGTGAAAGAAGGCTCTTGATAAGCGAAAAACCGGGTCCGGGCTCGAGAATATCCTTCTCATGCTCGAACTGGTAAGACTGATACGCATCAAGTCCTTCTCTTTCAAATATTTCGTTTTCTTTGGTCAGATCAAAAAGAGCTCTTGATGAAACTCCTATGACCATTTTATCTTCAAGTGCGTATGCCATAAGCCCTCCTTGGGGCCGTACAGTGTTCGTCACTTTCTGAGTCGTTCACCCTCGTATTTGCCGAGAATAATAAGTGATTCGCGAAGGGACTGGTACTTGGTTCGGATATCTCCTTCGGGAAGTTCGACGTCACATGCGGTAGCCATTGTAATAAGCATCTCATCGGTAAGTCTGTGATTAAGGGATGCAAGTATGTGAAGTCTGTCCGCGGAGCTCTTGGCATCAAGGAAATCTTCAACCTCGGGATCAAGTCCTTCCGTTCCTGAAGCCTGTACCTTGGCTGCAGGTTCCGCCTGAGGTGCGGGCTGAGAAGGCTGTACTGCCTTGCTCTCCTGTCCGGGTACCACTAATTCGAATCTCATATCCTGTGTAGCATCGGGATATTTAACCTTATCTACGGGAGAGAGGAAATTGACCACGGGTCTGGCCCATACCTTGGACGGATCCTCTTCGGATCTGTAGATCACAAGTCCCTCTGAAGTCTCGGTGTGTTGTGCAATGGTGACGATCCTGTACAAACCGCCTTTAAAATGTCTGTAAAGTTCTCCTTCAACGGGCTGAGCCATATTGTCTCCTTATACTAAATTCTTATTTGGATTGTCTGTAAAACAGACACTAACAGTATAACCCATCCGCCGCTAAAATTAAATAATCTTGATACCTGTGGTGCATCTCGGATCCGAGAAAGAAAGTCCTTCGAGAGCCTCTTTGATCTCCTCTATCTTTTCATCGGAAGCATATTCGAATCTGCTGTTGTGAACGCTTAAGGTGTAGGTTCTCATTCCGTTCTCATCGGTGGTGTGGTTAAGCATCACTCCGGAATTTACATAACCCTTTTCGTTCAGATACTCCCTTGCGCTGCTTACGTATTCATCCTCGAGAATCTCGAAGTATTCGTTAAGTGCTTCGCTGTCGTTTCTCTCAAGACCTTTTACCGTCAGTGAGAAAAGAAAGAAAGCACCGGCAATGAGAAGCACTGTTAAAAGTCCCAGATACATGTATTCTTTTTTAAAAATGTTTTTTACTGTATTCATAATGAACCTGCCTTTCATAATAAACCGTTTCAAACGGGTTCTTCGCCCTTACAAGACAGATTCTAAAACATGGGATGTGTAAAATTTTCCACATAAAAAAGATGACAGAGGAACTGTCCCTCTGTCATCTTTTTTATATTTATTATCTTTATTCTCTAACCGGTTCGGGCATCAGGTAAGCCGTAACCCTGTTTCTTCCGCCCTCTTTCGAAGCATACACACCTGCATCGGCGTACTTGAATGCATCTGAGAAGGATGTGGGGAATGTGGAGCTTACGATACCGCAGCTGAAGGTAACGTTTCTGTCGGTGAATTTGTAATGGATCTTTCCGAACTTCTCTCTTAGGTCATCCATATACTCGATGTGCTCGTGGAAGTCACCTCCGTCGAATACAAAGATGAATTCCTCTCCGCCGTAACGTCCGACCACCAGGTTGTCCTTCATGTTCTTATTAACCGTATCACCGAACTTCCAGAGAACCACGTCTCCGTTTTTATGTCCGTATGTATCGTTGATGCTCTTGAAGAAGTCAAGGTCAACAACCGCAAGTGAAACGGGATGTTCGGGTGATGCGTTAAGAAGGAATATATCTGCTTTCTCCTGGGCATAGGGCCTTGTGTGGAGATAAGTAAGCTGATCGATCTCAAGTCTCTGACGGTAGCTCTCCTGCTTCTCGTTAGCGGCATAGACGATATTTTGCATCTCCTTGTTATAGAGGATGATGGTTCTTGAAACAATCGCACCGCAGGCAAGAACGAACATTACAACCAGCATGCTCTGAAGGAAGTACGAATACTCATCGGGATACATAAGCATCTGGAAGAATGCGCTCATTGCAACGAGAATAATGGAATAAACAGTTACGCTGAACAGCAGCTGCATGTCATGGAATACGCTGCAGAAAATTACAGCCAGGATGGGAAGGCACCACAAAACCACGTAGTAGCCGTTCCAGAATGAAATACTTCCGCCGATGGTGGCGAATACGAAAGAACAAACAAAACACTTCATCGAGTTGTCAAACTTCTCGGATGCGTTTACATACAGCGCAACGAAAGAAGCAATGACATTGATGATAGTGGGAATAAGTATCTTGGTTATCAGATAAATGTGCTTGGGATCGTCAATGAAATGAAAAAGGAGACCTGCGATGAAAATAAGCATACTGATACCGAAGCCGATACCCGTAAGCTGGAAAAAAACAATTATGATCTTTTGTCTGGCAATTGTCTCAGCTTTGTTCATAATTACTTACAATTTTAATATCAGCCCATGAAAATATCAACCAATATTAGCAAAATCCCATGACAGTCTTGGCAATAAAATAGGGGACGCTTTTGATATGTACCCTCTTTCCTGGACATCCAGGAAGGAGGGTATTTTTGTGCGTTATAGTTATGAATTTAAAAGAAAATGTATACAATTGTATCGAGA
>CADBFZ010000012.1 GCA_902794095.1 uncultured Lachnospiraceae bacterium
CGCTCTTTTTCATAATGTGCATCTCGTCAGGCTTTATGGATATGCCGATTATATCGCCTGCAAGGCAGGTTCTTGATGCAAGTCGAACCCATACACCCTTTTTATCTTTACGGCCGAATTTAGCCACGTCAAAGGGCTCACAGCCAAGTTTAGATTCAAGAGCTCCTTCAAGAGGAGGAACATAGGGCATCTCGATTACGTCAGGCATGTGGCATGATGCGGATGCATCCATTATCAAAGTGGGAATATCATCGGAATCAACGATATCCATTACCGTGGTGATAAGAGTTCCTGCATTAAGTGCTATAGCTTCGCCGGGCTCAAGATAGATATCAAATCCGTAACGTTCTTTAACATCCTTCAAGAATGCAATGAGCTTATCAACCTCATAGTCATCCCTTGTGATGTGATGACCGCCGCCCATGTTGATCCACTGAATCTGCTTAAGATAACTTCCGAAGTTTTCTTCAACATACTTAAAGGTATCAATAAGAGGCTGAACGTTTTGCTCGCACATGGTATGGAAATGAAGACCGGTAACTCCTTCGGGAAGCATTTCCGAAAGGTTTGCTTTTCTGATACCGAGGCGGGATCCTTTGCTGCAGGGATCGTAGATCTCATGTCCTTCCTGAGTAGAGAATTCGGGATTGATGCGAAGTGCGATCTTTACCTTACCCTTTTTCTGATAAGGCTCCCATACAGGTCTGTGAAGCTCAAGCTGGGATATTGAATTAAAATAGATATGCGAACAGATCTTGCAAAGATCCTTCATTTCATCTGCATGAAAAGCTGGCTCAAAGACATGATTTTCTTTGTCGTCACCGCATATAAAAGAATCATCCGCAAGTCTTGCTTCGTAAATACCCGATGCTGTTGTTCCATCCAGATACTTTGCAATAAGAGGATAAACGCGGTGCATGGAAAAAGCCTTCTGTGCAAGAAGGATTTTGCATCCGGATTCTTCGCGAACCTTTTTTAATATTTCCAGATTGTGCTTAAGAGCCCCTTCCTGCACGATGTAGGAAGGGGTTCTGAGTTTACTTTTATTCATCTTTAATCCACGAGTACGGGGTTTTCGTCTACTACCCAGGGAAGACCATACTGATTAAGCATATCCATGTATGGATCGGGGTCGAACTGATCGGTGGTAAATACACCGGGCTTCTTCCAGATTCCCTTTGCAACAAGTGCGGTTCCGATCATTGCGGGTACACCTGTTGTGTAGCTGATTGCCTGGCTTCCGAGTTCCTTGTAGCACTCCTGATGGTCGCATACATTGTAGATGTAGATCTTACGCTCCTTGCCGTCCTTTTTACCGGTAAAGATACATCCGATGTTGGTCTTACCTACGGTTCTGGGGCCGAGGCTTGCAGGATCGGGAAGCAGAGCTTTCAGGAACTGAATGGGAACGATCTCATGTCCTTCGAAGTTGATGGGTGCTGTTGAGAGCATTCCTACATTCTCAAGACACTTCATATGTGTTAAGTAGCTCTGACCGAAAGTCATGAAGAAACGTATTCTTTTTACATTAGGGAAATTTCTTCCGAGAGCTTCGATCTCCTCGTGGTGAAGAAGGTACATATCCTTTTCTCCGACGCCTTCGAAGTTATAAACTCTCTTTATCTCCATGGGCTTTGTCTCAACCCACTTGCCATTTTCCATGTAGCTTCCGTTTGCGGATACTTCACGAAGATTGATCTCGGGATTGAAGTTGGTAGCAAAAGGATAACCGTGATCACCGCCGTTGCAGTCGAGAATATCGATGGTATCGATCTCATCAAAATAATGCTTTGCTGCATATGCGGTAAATACGCTTGTTACACCGGGATCAAAGCCTGTTCCCAAGAGTGCGGTAAGTCCTGCCTCCTTGAAACGCTCTTCGTATGCCCACTGCCATGAATAATCAAAGTATGCGGTAAAGCCCTTCTCCTTACATCTCTTCTCATAGATGGCTCTCCACTCGGGATCTTCGGTATCTTCAGGCTCATAGTTTGCGGTATCTACATAATCAACTTTGCACTCAAGGCACGCATCCATGATCGTAAGATCCTGATAAGGAAGCGCAACATTAAGGACTACATCGGGCTTGTACGAATTAATAAGTTTAACAAGGTCTTCCTTGGAATCAGCATTAACGGTAGCTGTTGAGAGCTTAACGGGAGAGCCGGACTTTTCTATTTTCTCTTTAAGTTCTATACACTTGCTCTCTGTTCTGCTCGCGATCATGAGTTCAGTGAAAGTCTCACTGTTCTGACAACACTTCTGGATTGCAACCTGTGCAACACCTCCGCATCCAATTACCAATAATCTGCTCATATCAAATCTCCTTACTCTTCTTCCATCAACATATCTTCGACATACTTGGGAAGCATGAATGCTCCCTTGTGTAAGTGTGTTGTGTAATACCAGGTTTTAATCTTTCTCTTTTCCCAGCGCTCGGGATCAAAGTCCTTCAGCGGATGATACTTCTTCGATGCAAAACCAAACAGCCAGTATCCTGCGGGGCATGTGGGAATGTGTGCCTGATAAACCCTGGTGATGGGGAAGGACTTACAAACCTTCCTGTGCATCGCCCTGCAGTTTTCCTCGTCCTCATCAAAGAACGGGCTCCCGTGCTGGTAGACCATGATGCCGTCTTCGTGAAGAGCTTTGAAGCAGTTGCCGTAAAACTCCTTAGTAAAAAGTCCGGCTTCATGTCCGAGAGGATCGGTTGCATCATTGATGATAAGGTCGTATTTATCCTTACATCTTCTGAGGAATCTGAGACCATCCTCGTAATAGATCCTTACTCTTACATCCTCAAGTCCGATGGCATTGTCGGGGAAATATTTACGGCATACATCCACGAACATCTTGTCGGGCTCTGCGATATCTATTACTTCGATCTCTTTATAATGAGACAGCTCTCTTGCTACGCCTCCGTCTCCGCCTCCGATGACCAGTACTCTTTTTACATCGGGATGAACAGCCATCGGTACATGCACGATCATCTCATCATAAGTAAACTCTTCCTGCTCGGAAAAGATAACATTACCGTTTGATGTAAGAAACTTTCCAAACTCGGGTGAGTCAAAAACATCTATTCTTCTGAATTCGCTGGTTCCGCTGTAGAGGTGCTGATCAACACGGATAGACATCTTCACGTTGGAAGTATGCATCTCTTCAAACCAGTATTCCATCTGATTTTTAGCCATAGTCTGTACCTTTCTGAGCACAAATTATTTCAATACGCAAAGCTCCGATATATCTTCACTTTCGGGTCCCTGCATGGAACATCCTTTTTCCTTCGCTGCTTTGATATATTCAAGTATCTCACTTGTGATCTCCTCACCGGGTGCAAGGATCGGGATTCCCGGGGGATAACACATAACCGACTCAGCACAGATCCTGCCTACTGTCTCGTCCAGGGGAAGTTTTATTTTCTCTGCATAAAATGCTTCCTGAGGCGTTGCCTTTACTATAGGAGTAACATACTCTGCGGAAAAGAAATTCTCCTGAGGCCTTGAATAAAGTCTTGCGATATCATCAAGTGCTCCCGCGAGGCGCTCAATATCCTGAAGCCTGTCTCCGATTGAGATGTAAGCGAGTACATTGGACAGATCTCCGAACTCCATCTGGATGTCATACTCTTCGCGGAGAAGGTCATATACTTCGATTCCGGTAAGTCCGATTCCTCTTGTATTGATTACAAGCTTGGTCTCATCGAAATCAAATACGCTTCCTCCGTTTATAAGCTCGGATCCGAATGCATAATAGCCGTCTATTTCATTGATCTCGCTTCTTGCATAAGAAGCCATCTCACAAACCTTGGCAAAGCTTTCTTTTCCGTGAAGGGCAAGATTTCTGCGGCTTATGTCGAGACTTCCGAGAAGCAGGTAAGATGCACTTGTTGTCTGCGTAAGATTGATAATGTTGCTGACATATCCCTCGTTTACGCCCTCTCCTATAAGAAGAAGTGAACTCTGAGTGAGGGATCCGCCTGATTTGTGCATGGATACGGCTGACATGTCGGCGCCTGCTGCCATTCCGTTAAGGGGCAGGTTGTCGCCAAAATAAAGATGAGTTCCGTGAGCTTCATCAACCAGAGCTAGCATGCCGTTTTCATGGGCAAGATTTACGATTGACTGAAGATCGGAACAAATGCCGTAATAAGAAGGGTTATTAATAAGGATGGCCTTGGCGTCGGGATTTTCCTTAACAGCCTTTCTGACATCCTCTATTTCCATTCCGAGAGGGATTCCGAGAGCGGTATCGACCTTCGGATCTATATATACAGGGATTGCACCGCAAAGAACGAGTGCGTTGATTGCACTTTTATGGACATTTCTGGGCATGATGATCTTATCGCCCCTTTTGCAGGCGGTAAAGACCATACTCTGGACCGCGCCGGTGGTTCCACCCACCATAAAGAAAGCATGAGCCGCACCAAAGGCATCGGCCGCAAGCTCTTCAGCTTCCTTGATAACAGATACCGGATGGCACAGATTATCAAGCGGTTTCATTGAATTAACGTCTATCTCGACACACTGCTGTCCGAGAAAGTCAACCAAACCTTTATTTCCGCGTCCCCTCTTGTGTCCGGGAACATCGAAAGGTACCACTCTGAGACGTCTGAACTTCTCGAGGGCGCTATAGAGCGGAACCTCCTGCTGCTTAGAATTATCCATTTCATAACCCCATACTAAAACAGACTTACCCTTAAGGGTATAACTCAGTACATTTTACTGTTTTTATGCGGTTTTTACAATGAATAATGTGATTTTATGCCTTGGTCAGATAACAACTATTCTTGATTGGACTTTTCCGGTCGTTTTCTGCGGTGTGGGCTAATAAGTTGAAGTTTCTGAGGATTTTATTAGCCCACCTCAGTTGCCAAGAGGGCTCTTAAACTGGGATTGGGCTAATAGATTGCATTTTCTGAGGGTTTTATTAGCCCTCCTCAGTTGCCAAGAGGGCTCTAAAGCCCGAAATGGGCTAATAGATTGCATTTTCTGAGGATTTTATTAGCCCTCCTCAGTTGCTAAATAGACGCCAAAGCTTGCCATATTCTCCTAAGCCATAGTCTTTCCATAAAGACAATATTTCTCCGGGGAGCATTTTTTCACCGAAATCAAGCAGTTCCTTATCAGGTTTCTTCAAATTAGCTCCCGGTCTATATTCATCTATAAATCTATCCATTAAACCTGTATTCATTAGATACTCTTTTAAAGTTTGTTTTTATCTATATTTGCAGTTAAGTATTCTACTATAATCCTGTAATAGCATAGGATCTACCACACAAGAAATATCAGCTTCAATCAAAGCTTCATATATCTTCAGGCAGGCATCTATCCTAAGATGTATCTCCAAGGTAGAATCTTTATCAAATTCTTTCCTGGTATCTAATATATTTTTATTCAAAATCCCAGCCAATTTAATCCACTTTTTGTTATCTTCCGGTCTATCTATATATAAAGAATATTCTTTTTCATTATGGCATGCAGGTGGGAAGCCTCCGGCACTCGCCACGCCTTCCCCACAATTTGAACACAACCATACACTACTTATACCCTTTACTTGACCAACATATGTATTCTTGCCACACGTAGGACACTTCATCGTTTTTGGCTGTCTCATTTCATAGCACTCATCGCAGCTACACATAATCACTCCTTGGAATATTAGATAACAACCTAAATAATCCTATAGCAAGTAAAACTAAAATATTATCCGAGTTGCTTTCCAAATCTATGCATAAGCCAATGTGCAAATTTCAGATTAGCCATCATCAAAATAATGCTGGCAAATATTATTACAACAGACATCAAGCTGAAATTCATATATTTAGAGCTGTTTATCAGAATACCCACACTTATCGGCAAGCAAATAATACTTGTGATCAGAGACGGAACATACTTCTTGATATAGATGCTCTGAATGAGATGAACAATAAAATGTGCAGTAAGAGAAAGCATCAATCCAAACCACAAGGCATTTAACACATCATTTTCAAAATAATATGCCAATAGGCTGATTCCAAAAAACGGAATGAATTCCTCATATACCGCAAGTGCCATTCCCGCAGTTGTAAAATCCTTGTATGCTTCCGTGATTTTCGGATATCTCTCAAATATCTCCGGATTGTTTCTGAAAAACCGGCCAAATCCAATAATCTCTTCCATATCATGAAATATGAATATGATCGGAAGAAGTAAAAAATACTCTCGCATTATCGTCCTTTCACTCGCCGTACAATTCCCGCTGAATTGCCATTGCTTCCTCGGAAAAAGAAATCGTATGCCAATAGTCCTCTACTGAAATCTCAATCACTTTAATCGGCTTTACAGGAACCCTGGAAACCCACTGCCATTCATCTACCAGCTCAAAAGAATCCGAAGGGAGAACATACACATATCCTTTTCCATGAGGATTAATAGAGCCATATTGCAAATAGCTGTTAATACCTTCAGTGTCACGGGATAATCTACCACCGGGCTTATCGGGATAATAGCGAAACGGCAATGCAAAAGGAATTGTTTCCTCCATCGTCGCCGCTGCATAAATTCCCATCTGTGATTCAGTCTCACATTGTCCGTTTGCCATTCGCGGTTCTACAACATCAAATTTATACTGGCTGCCGTGGTACACAACCTCGGGTTTTTCTTTCACAAGCCTGCTCCCTATACTCAGTTAACAAAGGATATTTAATCACCCAACAAAAAATCCACTATCATCTTTTTCTCATCTTCCGTAAGGAAGTTCATATGGCCACGATCTTTTAGAAGATAGGTCTTGCAGTTCGGAATGATCCTTTTTGCTCTTTCAATCACACCACCACCCGGAAAGAGACAATCTTTCTCTGCAGCCATAACAAGCGTGGGGGCATTACACTTTCTCATCAATTCCCCATCAACATCGCTTGGCATTCCGGTCTTAACTTTTACGTAGTCAATGCTCAGCTTTGCTGTTTCATATATATCATCCGTAATATTGTTTTCTGTAACAGCCATAGGAAGCATACACTTCTTCAGCCATTTATCTTTTCCGACAACCCAATAAGCAATCATCGGCAGCATCATACTTGCGCTGTTGATAGCGGGTGCATTCTTTATTCCGGAAGGAACATACAGAACAACCTTTTTAATCTTATCCGGGCAAACACACATTGTCTTAGCGATCACTCCTGCCCCAAAAGATCCGCCGAACAGACTAATCTTATCGAACTTAAGACCATCTATTACTTCGCTGACCCACTTTCCGTATTCGTACCCTTTAGCCGGCAAACTTGTTTCCGCACTTTTTCCGGGATGTCCCACCATATCAACCGCATATATATGAAAATCTTCCATGATAAAATCACAGGCAAGAAGATTATATGCCGTGGTAGCATTTCCTCCGTGAAAAACCAAAAGCGGCTCTCCCGAAAAATTACCGGTCTCTACAATATGTGTCCGTCCATAGGAGGTATCTACATAGACATCTTTCCAAGGATTCGTAAGTCTTGAAAGCTGACTATCGTACAAATCCAGTATTTTTCTTTTACCTTCTTCAGATTTATATATTGTCTTCATATTTCAACAAAGCCTTTAATCTTCCCGCTCCTCATTGAGCAATCCGAATCGAGCTCTATCTCCTGTCCATTCAAGTCCTTTTTTCTTAGCAATGAGAAAGTCCCTATGGCACTCCATGTCATCTCTCAAGAAAGAGTCTTTTCCAAACTTCTCAGCACCGGAATCGACAAGTCTTTGTATCTGTTCCTCGGTGGTCGGATTGATCAAACGAGAAGAATTCATTTTAGATGGCATAAGTTTCATGCACTCTTCCGCCGCTTCATAATTCTCGGAGTGAATATAGATCAGTGCTGCCTGTCTGGGATACTTATCCTTATTGGACAGGAAAAAGGCCTCTAAATCACCATATTCCGATTTTACCTTCTTCTCAAAATCCTTATACCAGTTATCTATATGTGCAAATACAGCCTCAGCAAGCTGCTGATATGATTCGTCCTTACCGTCAAAATCATATTCTATCTGTTCATTCTCAATAACAGAGCGACATGCAATCCCACTATTGGCACGAACCTTATCCGTCAGCTTTATATCCGACATGGGATCCAGAATGCTTAGAGTAAGATCATCGAAATAGGAATATTTAACTTCATACGAGAATTCAACAGTTATCTTATCCGAGTTCTTAGCTCGGGGAAGATCAGAATAAAAGGCATTAATAAAAACGGAGAGATCATCTTATACAGATCATGTTCCGGCGAAGCTTTAATGCCTCTGCCTTTCGCAACAACTTTCATGCATTGATATAACTTATCGGCCATATTATTAATCCTCGATTATTTATACATATCTTCACGTATATTTCTCATTCTGGTCCACACATTGTGACCGTAGTTACTTAGCAATACAGTTATCATTCCGTTGTTGGGATTATACTCAGAGAAAGCACCTCCGTCACCTGTCCCCTTTGCACCGACAGAATATATATGTACGGTAACATTCTCTTGAACTCAAAACATTAAAGGGTCAATTTACGGATATACGGTACGGCTCTTTCAATGAATATCTGAACTAAATCCGTTATTTCTTTTCGACAGCTTTCCTCAGATTTGCATATGTCATAAAGAACATATTCACCACTATAGCTTTCAGGATGCCACACTGCAGGACCGCGAAACAGTTTTACTGTTTCAAAGGAGCTCGGAACATCAGGATCTACATAATCTATTGCTTCGTCAGGAATACCAAAACCCAATCCATCCTGAAGCAGAGTAAGATACACACGTGTAATCCCGAACTTTTCCTCAGCATAGCAATTATTCAGTTCGAATTCGGAACCGATTTTCTCTTTGATCAGCTCATCAGCTACAGTTTTAATCAATTCCATAGTTTTCTGTGCTGTCGACACGGCTTCATCGAACGAATATAGTTCCTGATTATCGGAAAGCAAGCTTTCGTCTCTGAATTCTATGTTATATTTTTCGATGAATTCATATAGTTCCGGGCTGCTTTCAGTAAGATAAAGATAGGTACCAAGAATCTCACCGGATTCACGGTGCTTGTACGTATCACCATAGCGGGTGTTTATATACGTGTAACCATCTTTATTAACAATACTTTTAATCTCGGAATATGGTACAGTGACAGATTTAAAAAGTTTCTGAATAGTTATTCCGTTTTCATTAACAGTTAAATTCATATTAAATCTCAATTCATATCATACATTTTCATGGTTTCGCGATTTCGATACTCGTGCTTTTCATAGTATGCAATCAATTCGCCGTCATCATTTCTGAGTGCTACCATATACACATCTTTGTTTTCTTTTTCGTTATAAGAGGTGTACACGATGTTGTTGTCCTTAGATTTTCCAAACCACTCCAGCACCTTAAGGATCATTTCTCGTGATTTTTCATTATGGCAATTAAGGAGGCTTTGTCCGACCAAGTTCTTACCGCCCCACTTCTCATATCTGCTGATTGCCACCGGATTCATATAAATAATCGTATGATCAAGGTCACAGATAACTACAGCAGCCTTATCAGCCTCAAGAACACTTTTATATACAACGTTAAGATCAGTCATGATTCATCTCCCTTACCATACTTCAATGGTCTGTTTAAACACATCTACCCCGTCTTTGCCTGAAGTGATAGTGATTTTACCGGGAACAACGCTTTTACCTTTGTATTCGGGTTTGCAATTAAAGGATTTAGCCTTTCCCTGTTGAACTTGTGTGTAATAGTTTCTATTTTGTATATATCTCAAACATACAGTTTTCGGTACACGCGGATGCTTCTATAATCTTCTCATAATCTATGGGCAATGCCTTTCCTATTTGATCAAAGAGGAATGATTTATAGCATCTGTGTTCTGACATGATAAAGATCACATCATCTCCCACTTCAACAGCCAGGCACATATCATCATAAAAAGGACCCTTGTCTGTGGTTAAAACCAAAATCTTAGTAACCGACGACAGTTCATAGATATGTTCCTCAGAATCTGCGATAGCATGGATCTTGTCATCCGCAAGATATAATGAATCTTCTTCAGTTTCTACTCTTATCTTATTTCTCATATATCATTTCCAATACTTGAACTCATATCCATCTTCAGGATTTCCAACTTCATATCCCACTGCTTCGGAAAGTCGCTTAATTAAATCAGAACACCATTTGGTCCATATATCATCCGGCATTGTTCCGTATATCTGAAGTCCGCCGGGTTCCACGGACGCTACAATATCTATATCGTCACCTTTCCAGTGGGGACCGCAATCATAACCGCTCCAATATGGCATGCTTTCATATACTTTTCCTATTTTATCCCATATATCCTGAGGAGCCGTGTAATGTATGTTTAATATAATTTCCTGTTCCATTATTCTTCCGTTTCTATTTAATCAAATATACTTTTTCCTTAGGAAGCAGATTGTCGATGGATTCTCCTGCTATTTGTTTGTTATACGCCTGATATACCCTTATTGTTTTATCAGTATAACCGGCACGTATTTCCCTGAATTCATGCATAATGCTTTATTTTTCCTATTCTTTAATTCGTTATATAAGTTCAAATTAACCCCCAGCAAAATTATCATTATTAACTAAAAATCATGCCAATCATTGATACACAATTCCTCATCCAGAACACCATACGCTCCACACAGGATTGCGTTATCAAAATCATCGGAACACTGGAAAGATATTTCACCATCATGAAGACCGATACACTCAGGAATGATATTTGCAAGAAATGTATCGAAATTAAACATCGGATAAAATGATCTCAGAACAGTCAATATATGTCCCTTGGGAATACTGCCATCATTGGGTGTTTCAAGGTAAGGAGACAGATTATATAATCCCTCTCTGACCGGATTATAGATCTCTGCAATATCCTCCTCATTGCCATAGAAAAGTTTATCCTCAATAAACAGATCATCTATAACAGTGAAATTACATTCACAGCTGTCCATATCCATAAAAACATGCAGCAAAAATGCTCCGTTTACATTCTCAATATTGCGGCTTAACTTATCAATAAAATCATTGAAGTACTTATTTAAGAATGCAATAAGCTCATCATCCGAACAATCCTCTTCAAGATTCTCGGAGACAATATCCCATTCTCTGATTTCTTCAAGTGAGCCGTCAATCTCTATCTGTGAATCCGAAAACTTGCCGATATAGCCCAGATCTACACTGCCTGAAATCTTTAACTCATCATCTTCCGATATTATTTTAACTCCGCTGCCGGAAGATTCCTTTTCGGGTGTTATGTAATCCTCATATTTGATCATACTCAGTACCCTTTCCATTGCTGTCACAGCTGAAATCCCCATACATATTAAGGCCTCACAAGTTTATCTTTTATTCTCATGACAGCATCATCCTCAAGACCAAGATCATGTAAATACTGCTTAGCACTGATATATTTATCTCTGAATAACCTAAGGAAGGAGATCATTGTTTTTTCATTTGCGATAACGACTTCCCGTTTGATTTCGGGATGCTCTGCCAGAAGCTTCTCTATTCTGAGTTTGTTATATTCCCTGCTTATGACGTAATCATATATTATTACTTCATCAGAGACACCTGCCAGCATCAGCAGTATCGCACTTACTACGCCTGTTCTGTCTTTTCCGGCTGCGCAATTAAACATAACCCCTTCGGGCGCATCCGCAATCGCAGAAAACACATTCTTCATAGCTTCGGAACCTGCTATGCTCATATAAGAATCCGGAACATCCTCAAGTCGGTCGGGAGGTACTGACCCCTCAATAATAGGGAACGAAAAATATTGAAAGTCCCTGTCTTTTGAAAAAGCAGAGGGGGCTTTCCTAATCTCCGCTTCGTTCCTGAGGTCAACTATAGTTCTTATACACCTGCCAAGAAGAAGGCTTTTATCACTTGAACTTAATATCTCACATCTGTCGCTTCGAAAAACTCTATCCCGGACGGTATATTTATCGGTGCCCGATATCCTGTACCCTCCCAGATCTCTGGTGTTCAATGTTCCTTCAAGAATTGATCTATAGGTACGGACATTATCCAGTTTCTTCTCCATCAGATCAAATTTGCCTTTACGCCAATTTGCATATCCTCTGGATACATATCCGTTATGCAGATACAGTCTTTGTGCAAAAGGATTCTCCGTAAAAGTATCAACCCTTACGGATTTGTAACCCATACTCCTAATCTGCTCCTCGATATGGAGTAAAACCGTCTTTCCCACACCCTTATTCTGAAACTGCGGAGATACGCAAAACCTGTGTAAAACATATGCGGTATCAGCGTCGCACTCCCATTTACCGTTACTGTATTGTTCATCGCATTCTCCGCTAATCACATACAATGCAGCAAGCTTATCTTCAGAATAAGCAAGAAAAAGCGAGTTCTTATCAATATCTTCTTCAAAATCAGCTCGTGCAGGATAAACGTCGTCCCACTGATATATCCCATGCCTTTCCATCTCTTCTATGGCCAGTTTTATCAGCTCGCAGATCGCATCTAAATCCTGTCTTGTTCCCAATCTGTATTCCATTTCGGTTATCCTCTATTTATCAGAGTAAAAAAGGCGAGTCAAAGGAAGCCCTCGACTCGCCGGAATATTAAAATCCCAAAATATAATATCTCACAAGGAACAGCAGAAACAAATGCACCGGATAGAATGCGTAGAAGAAATACTTCATCTTAAGTCCGCGCTTTCCGTTGTAGTAATGTACGGGGATAAGATCAAGGAACGCAACAGCCTCTCCGAAGCTCATGATGGAAAGTGCTGCCACGCCCCATACAAATCCGTTGTTTCTTGCATTTTTGAATGCGTAGATAGCAATTATAGCAAGTACGCCCCATCCTGCATAGTCCGTAGACATAACTTCTGCAAGTACAAAAAAGAACAGAGTAATGAAGAGGTATACGCCGAGTCTTGTTTTCTTTTCCTCATCGTATTTGGAACTAACGATATAATAGACCACTACACCAACAACAACTCCGATGATCAGATTGGGAATATATTCGTTGATGCCGAAAACTGCGTACAATATATATCCGATGATGGATACCATACTTGTGATTGATGCCAGTGCACCGAGAACGGCTGCTACAACAATTCCGGCTTTACCGATGAATGTATATGCGCCGGTAAAGGTCTGATAATCCTTTTTCTTAACATAATCGATGCAGGCAAGTGCCAGAACTCCCAGTAACAATGTAAAGAATACGTTCTGGTGGTTAAGTCCGATTTCTCCGAAGAATGCAAGGTCGAAGGGAACATCGGATACAAGTGCAAAGATAAAAAGTCTGATCAGATACTTCTTAACGTTTCTTGTATGAAGGAAACCTTCAACCAGCAGGAAACAGAATATGGGAAAAGCAATTCTTCCTATCGCTCTCAGAATCAAATCTATGTTCTGAACCGCTGCGGGATCTCCCATCCAATCAGCCCAAAGCCAGGGAATCTTGGATGTGATGGCTTCCTTACAAAATTCCGCTCCCATGGGCTCCAGGAAGTTGTACTGATAGTGCTCAAAAAGTGCGGCACCTACGTGATCGATGAACATTGTGACAATAGCAATGATCTTAAGTGTACTGCCGGTGATTCCACCGGTCTCTTTAACTTCTTCCATTTTATTCTCCCTCATCATTTCCGCCTAAGATGAAACTTTCCATAAGAGCAAGAAGTTCTTCTCTTCCCTGCTTGGTCTCAGCAGAGAAAGGAAGGATCTTCACATCTTTCTCCATCTTAAGAACAGTCTTTATATTCTTGATCGATTTATCGATCTGAGAACGCTTAAGCTTATCCGCCTTCGTTGCTACGACTACCGGTGTAAGGCCTGCCTTTACGATCCAGTCATACATCTGCCTGTCGTCCGCCGTGGGATCATGTCTGATATCTACCAGCAGGACCACACACTTAAGAGTCTTGGACATTCGAAGGTACTTCTCAATCATCGGTCCCCACTTTGCACGCTCTGCCATTGAAGTCTTGGCATAACCGTATCCGGGAAGATCTACGAGATAAAAAATTACATCGCTTTCTACAGTGTCCGCACCGCATCTGACCTTGTAATAGTTGATGGTTCTTGTCTTACCGGGTTCAGCCGATGTTCTCGCAAGCTTCTTTCTGCATAAAACGGTATTAATAAGCGAACTCTTTCCGACATTACTCCTTCCGGCAAAAGCAAGCTCCGGAGAGTCATTAACCGGAAGTTTGCTCGTAATACCGCATACTGTTTCAAGTTCTGCATTTTTAACGGTAAGCATGACAGTTTCCGCCTTCCTATAAAAAAGTGGAACGAAGGAACAACCCCTCGTTCCACATAAAGTTTTTTAAACTTTAAACTGCGTCCTTCTTTTTCCTGATAAGCTTAGCCTTCTCCGGATTGCCTCCGTTTTCGACTGCAGCTTTGGTAACAAGACAACTCTTGATCGTAGAATCGGAAGGTATCTCATACATTACGTTCATCATGGATTTCTCCATAATGGATCTGAGTCCTCTTGCTCCGGTCTTACGCTCGTAAGCCTGATCAGCAACGGATTCAAGTGCTTCCTCTTCAAAGTCGAGATCTACACCGTCCATCTCAAAGAGCTTCTTGTACTGCTTGACAAGCGCATTCTTGGGCTCTTTTAAGATTCTCATGAGTGCTGCTTTATCAAGTCCTTCAAGAGTTACAGCAATAGGAACACGTCCTACAAACTCAGGAATAAGTCCGAACTTGATCAGATCCTGAGGTTCTACTTTCTTAAGAACCTCGCCGATCTCTCTTTCCGTCTTGGTAGTAACTTCGGTGTTAAAACCGATTGCCTTGCGGTCGAGTCTGGTCTCGATGATCTGCTCGAGGCCGTCAAATGCACCGCCGCAGATAAAGAGAATATTAGTAGTATCGATCTGAATAAGTTCCTGATGAGGATGCTTTCTTCCGCCCTGAGGAGGTACGGAAGCAACAGTTCCCTCAACTATCTTAAGAAGTGCCTGCTGAACACCTTCACCCGATACATCTCTGGTGATCGAAACGTTCTCGGATTTCTTTGTAATCTTATCGATCTCATCGATATATACGATTCCGTGAGATGCTCTGTTGACATCATAATCCGCTGCCTGGATAAGCTTGAGAAGAATGTTCTCTACATCCTCACCTACATATCCTGCCTCGGTAAGTGTCGTTGCATCGGCAATGGCAAAGGGCACGTTGATAATCTTCGCAAGAGTCTGGGCAAGATAAGTCTTACCGCTTCCGGTAGGTCCGAGAAGGAGTATGTTACTCTTCTGAAGCTCTACATCGCCTTCCTTGGGAGGATTGGTAACGCGCTTATAATGATTGTAAACCGCAACGGCAAGGGCCTTCTTGGCGTCTTCCTGACCGATTACATATTCATCAAGAAACTCTTTGATCTGGCGGGGCTTTAAAAGCCTGATATCCTCACTTGCTCCCGATGAGGCATATTCTGCTTCTTCAAAATCATCTTCGATGATATCCGAGCAGATACCTATACACTCATCACAGATATAGATTCCGGGAGGGCCTGCAACCAGCTTCTTTGCGTCTTTTTTAAGCTTGCCGCAAAAAGAGCATCTGATTTCTCCATCATTGTCTTTTTTGGATGCCATTATTTCTTATCTCCGGTGTCATGGTTTTCGATGACAGAATCTACAAGACCGTACTCTACAGCCTCTTTGGCGCTCATCCAGTTATCACGATCGGTATCGGTGCACATCTGCTCATAGGACTTGCCGGTGTTCTCGGCAAGGATTCTGTTGAGCTTCTCCTTGGTGCGGAGAATGTTCTTCGCAGCGATCTCGATCTCGGTAGCCTGACCCTTTGCTCCGCCTGAGGGCTGGTGGATCATAACCTCGGCATTGGGAAGGATATATCTCTTTCCCTTAGCACCGCCCGCAAGGAGGAATGCTCCCATGCTGGCTGCCATACCGATACATACGGTTGATACGTCGCACTTGATGTAGTGCATGGTATCGTAAATAGCCATTCCTGCGGTAACCGATCCGCCGGGGCTGTTGATATAAAGGTGAATATCCTTCTCGGGATCCTCCGCTTCGAGGAAAAGAAGCTGTGCTACAACGATACTTGCGGTATCATCGTTAACCTCATCTCCGAGGAAAATAATACGGTCTTTTAAAAGTCTTGAATAAATATCATATGAGCGCTCACCCTTTGAGGTCTGCTCAATGACATAAGGTACTAAGCTTGACATTTATACCTCCTTAGCATTGTCGGTAACAAACTCCATAGCCTTCTTGATAACTATATCGTTGTTAAGCTCCTTGAGTCCCTTAGCTTCAAGCATCTCCTTAACTTTCTCAACTTCAAGCTGATATGCTTCTGCCATGGACTCGTACTCTTTCTGACGATCCTCATCGGTAGCCTCGATGCCTTCCTTCTCAGCAACTGCCTGAAGAACAAGGCGGGACTTGATGCGGTCCTCAGCCTGAGGTCTTACCTGCTCCATCATTCTGTCAAGGGTAAGTCCGGTGTACTTAACGTACTGATCCCAGGAAAGTCCCTGCATCTGAAGTCTCTGCTGGTAATCTCTGATGATCATCTTCTGCTCGGTCTCGAAGATCTCCTCGGGGATATCCATCTTGGCACCTTCGATAACCTTGGCAATAGCCTCGTCCTGCTTCTTGCCTCTAGCCTCGTTGAGTTTATCAACTTCGAGGTCGCTCTTTACGGAATCCTTGTAATCCTGAACGGATCCGAATCCCTTGTCTGATGCATAATCATCATCAAGAGCGGGAACCTTCTTCTCTTCGATCTCGTTAACCTTGCACTTGAAGACTGATGCCTTTCCTGCAAGTGAATCTTCGTGATAATCCTCGGGGAAGGATACGTTTACTTCAACGTCCTCACCGATCTTAGCGCCTACAAGCTGCTCTTCGAATCCGGGAATGAACTGGCCGGAACCGATGGTAAGGGTGTAATTCTCTCCCTTTCCGCCATCGAATGCTACGCCGTCAACAAATCCTTCGAAATCAAGCTTGATGCGGTCGCCGTCAGCAACAGGTCTCTCTACCTTCTCGAATCTTGCATCCTTATCGAGCTCGGACTGGATCTTCTTCTCAACGTCCTCGTCGGTAACAACGGTATCAACAGCTGCGATCTCGATTCCCTTGTAAGCACCGAGTTCAATCTCGGGTCTTACACATACGGTTGCGGTGAAGATAACGGGCTTTCCTGCTTCAGCCTGAACTACCTCGAAGCTGGGGCTGGACATAATTTCTTCATCAACCTCTTCATAAGCCTTCTCGTACTCATCGGGAATGAGCTCATCAAGAGCATCATTGTAGAATACCTCTTTGCCGTACATCTTCTCGATTACGTTCTGGGGAGCCTTGCCCTTTCTGAATCCGGGTATGCTGATGCTTCCCTTCTGCTTATTATATGCAGCTTTGATTGCCTTATCGAACTCCTCAGCTGCGACCTCGATGGTCATCTTAATCTTGCTTCCTTCAAGTTTCTCGACACTAACGCTCATTTGAAAAATCTCTCTTTCTAAAATTATTAATGTAAACGCCTACATGGGCGCTTTTCGCATTGCGCAGACAAAGTTTAGTATACCCGATGAATCCGCAATAATCAAGCATTTAGGACTGAACGTTTCTCGAATAAATAACGCCTGCCCCGCCGTCAAATTCCTTAAGTGAGGCTTCCGCTTCTTTCTCCGCCTTCTTATAACCCGAGGGCGTAAGCATTGCTATATCCATCATCCTGCAAAGAACCGTGTACATGTCCGGAATACGGGCATTTACGTCCTTTAACGTACATTCCCTGATAAGAAGCTCCAAAGCCGCAGAAAAAGACGGATCTGCGCTCCTGATGGAGATATAATCCTCCCCCGCAGGCGCCTTCTTACCGGTTAACATCCGGTAAAAGAGAACGCCGAATGCATACACATCCGAGTACATTCCTTGTTTTGACTTATTGTCAATTTGTTCAGGAGCGCTCTCTCCTGCGGTTCCGGCCTTGGATCTGTCAGCTTCATCGAGGAAACAGGCAGCCCCCAGGTCGCATAATCTGACCTCACCGTCCGGCTGAAGGATCAGGTTCTCGGCCTTGAGATCCCTGAACAAAATATTACCGTCCGACTGCTGCAAAAAAGCAATTCCGTCCGCAACCGAGATTGCAAACTTCATGGACTCAGGCTGACCGAATCCACCTCTTAATTCAATCGCTTCATCAAGGGGTGTTCCCCAGATGTATTCTTCGAGAATGTAAAATTTCCCGTCTTCGTCAAAAGATCTTACGAACTTCGGAAATAGAGGATGGTCCGCAAGCTTTAAAAACTTCTCTTCCCTGTCGCGGATGGAAGCATCCGTCATTTCCTTAAGTGCGAAGATCTCTCCGTTTTCTTTTACCTTATATACGTTTCCGAAAGATCCGGAGCCGATCAGTTTCTTGTCTTCACATTCACTCATCATTTCACCTATATCACTTAACAAGGAGAGCACAGATGCATCCGTCAAAATCATCACCTGCAAGCTCACCTATATGTCTGTCCAAAGATTCATCGCTTGAAATATCGGTCGCATCAAGCACCGCCATAATTGAATCAAGTTCATCGCCTGTTGCAGCTAATAAAACTTCATCCGCCCACTTTTCGGGACATGCGATCAGGGCGCATCCTTCTTCCGGCGAAAGCACATCTTCTCCTCCAAATTCCTGGGAGATGCATTTTACGAATTTCTTCTTACCGAAAACCTGAGCGGTTCTTACGATGCACATGCCCGAGCCTTCCGTGACATATACATAGGCATTCTCGCCCGCAGCCAGGATTCCCGCAGAACCCGTACCGAATTCAGAGCCGGGGCCGATCACAGGCGCTGTTCCTGCCGGAGATGTGGAGAATCCGAACACCGCAGCCTGGAGGTAATCCGCACCGTACTTGGAAACTCCACCTACAAAATCCTTAGAGAAAAAAAGGGCAAGACTCCCTTTGAGCTCACCCGTTACGGCGCTGTCATTCTTCTCCCCCTCCGGAAAAGAAAGATCTCCGCATATAGCCATGGCAGCACAGATTCCTCTGACGTCCGCCTTTTCAAGTACAACATGTCCGGTTGTTTTAAATAATCCGGTCAGATATTCCAATCAGGCATTCTCCCTTGCTTCTTTCTCCGCATCAAGGATCTGTGCAACCGTAGGATTGGCAATTACCTTGTGTGCGTTCATCGCCTTTTCGATTTCCTCGTAGATATCCAGGAATCCGATCTTGTGATCAAGGAATCTTGCAACCGCTTCTTCATTTGCCGCGTTGAATACTGTGGGCATTGTTCCGCCGGCATTTGCAGCATCGTAAGCAAGTGCAAGTCCTCTGAAAGTATCCGTGTCAGGCTTTTCGAAAGTCAGCGCTCCGACCTTAAATAGATTAAGCTTTTCAGACTTCATGGGCATCCTGTCCGGATAAAAGAGAGCGTAATTTATGGGAAGCTTCATATCGGGTGTGCCCATCTGTCCGATCACAGCACCGTCTTTAAATTCGACTGCGGAATGAAGAACGGACTGGGGATGAACTGTTACGCAAACTCTCTCATGTCCTACTCCGAAGAGCCATGCAGCTTCCATTACTTCGAGGCCTTTATTAACAAGGCTCGCAGAATCTATAGTGATCTTGCGTCCCATATTCCAGTTGGGGTGCTTGAGTGCATCCTCGGGAGTTTTGGTAGCAAGTTCGTCTCTTGTCATTCCTCTGAAAGGTCCGCCGGAGCAGGTAAGAATAATCTTCTCAATCCTGTCCGCGGGTGAACCCTGAAGTGACTGGAATATTGCAGAGTGCTCGCTGTCTACAGGAAGGATCTTGATGCCTTTTTCTTTAGCCAAGGGCATGATGATATGTCCTGCGCAGACGAGAGTCTCTTTATTGGCAAGTGCGATGTCTTTACCGGATTCAATTGCGGCGATGGTGGGTCTGATTCCAATCATTCCGACAATTGCAGTTACAACGATGTCACTGCAGGGATCTGCTGCTGCTTCAAGATTGCCTTCCATTCCGGTAAGGAGCTTTATTCCTGAGAGATCGGATATTCTTGTCTTAAGATCTGCTGCTGCTTTTTCATCGTTCATAACAACGATCCGAGGCATGAATTCTCTGACCTGCTTTTCCATCAGATCAACATTCTTGCCTGCAGAAAGTGCAGTTATCTTAATCTCATTCGGATTTTGTCTTGCAACCTCGAGAGTCTGAGTTCCGATAGAACCTGTAGACCCGAGTACAAATACATTCTTCATGTATAATCTCCAATATGTCACGCGGTCCGAATCGCCGTGCATTTGTTTTTCGGGATTCGCTTGTCGCCCTGTCCTCGCGTAGAGGTACTAAGTTCGAACTTCGCATGGCTCGTTCTCACTAAGTACCTGCGCTCCGGAGGTCCCGAAAAACAAACGCACGACACTTCGTACCGCTGATTAAAAGAATTCACTTTAGTTGAATATATTGTGAATATCGTTAAAGAATACAGCTACTACAATCACGAGCAACAGCAACATTCCCGCAAGATGCACATACGCTTCCTTCTTCGGAGGTACGGGCTTTCCTCTCACGATCTCAACAATTGCAAACAGAATTCTTCCGCCGTCGAGTGCAGGTACGGGAAGAAGATTAAAGATACCCAGATTAACTGTAAGTAACAGGGTAAGATTAAGCATGTTTACAAGTACGGTCTGCCATCCGTAAGGGCTGGTCTCTTCGATTATATCGCCAACCATGTTCACCATTCCCACGGGACCTGCAACATTCTCACGATTGATGTTACCGGTGATAAGTGCGCCAAGACCCTTCCAGACCATGAGGACGTTATATCTCATCTCATACCAGGTGAATCTGAATGCATCGAATCCGTGAAGTTCTTCAACATATGTATTGTTGGTGATTCCGATGAGGTATCTTCCGTACTCTTCGTTGTAGTAAGGGGTAAGAGTAACCTCTCCGATCTCGGAACCTCTCTGATACTTTACGCGAACATCACCGCCGCGATAGTATGCGGTAAATACTGAGATTTCATCATAGAGATAAATATTCTCACCGTTGAGGGCAAGGATCTTATCGCCTGCCTGAAGTCCTGCAGCCTCTGCAGCTCCGCCTTCGATTACTTCGGTAACGATGGGCTCTCTGATAACGATCATGTTGACCATTACGAAAGCAACGATAAATCCTAGAATGAAGTTGAACAAAGGACCTGCAACGAGTGTCGCAAGTTTAGCCCAAGGAGATGCGTTTAAGAACTTGGACTTGTCCTTAACCTGACCCTGAGTGCTCTCGGAATCCTCTTCCGTCTCATCATCGATCTCATCCATTCCGTCGTAAACGCAAGCGCCGCCAAGGGGAAGGATATTTATCTTATACAGAGTTTCGCCTTTTTTGAATTTAAAAATAGAAGGGCCGAATCCTACCATGAACTCTTTGACTCTGATACCGTTTGCCTTGGCAACGATAAAATGTCCGAACTCATGAGATACGACCACTATCGAAAAGATTATGATAAACCAAATTAGTGAAAAGATCATATTCATAGCTGTCTCCTTACGGATAACCGTAAAGCATCAGGACACGGCTACAAGCAGATAAGTAAGAATGTAAGCCGTAGGTCCGCAAAGGATCATCGAATCGAATCTGTCCATTACTCCGCCGTGTCCGGGGATCAGATGACCGAAGTCCTTGATGTTGTTATTTCTCTTAATGCCGGATGCCGCAAGGTCTCCGACCATTCCTATAAGTGCTCCCAATCCGCAGATGAGTGCAAGCCTCCACTCTACGAACTGATCGGGTATGAATTTACGAACATATAAAAGTCCAAACAGCAATCCAAGAAGCGCACTTCCTAAGATACCGCCGATACATCCTTCGGTTGATTTTTTGGGAGACAGTGCCTTAAAGGGATGATGCTTTCCGAGAAGACTTCCTGCACAGTATGCCAAGGTATCGCATCCCCATGAAGAGATGAGAACCATCCATACAAGGAATTCTCTTCCTTCAAGCTCACGTATCATATAGATAAAGCTGAGCATTACGGGACAATAGATTACGGAGAAAACGGTTCTGACAATCCTGTCACTAGAGTAAACAGGGAACTTGACCACGAACCATATAAGCTCCGCCGCCATAAAACCGCCGATTCCGATGATCAGATAAGTGTTATCCGATGAGAAATTGATGGCCATGTAATAAAGGACAATGAAGATGACCGCAATAAGATCGGGTCCGTTTACACTTCTCTTCTCTGTCTCTGAACAAAGTGCCTTAACAAGCTCGAAATATCCGACAATAGATATAAGCATTAAAAGCGCAGACAGTAAATATCCGCCAAAGGCAAATGCTATGCCCATGACGGCTATTAATACAACTCCGCTTAAAAGTCTTTTTACGAACATTAAGCTATCCTGCCTTTACTCTTCATCTTTCTTAAGACCACCGAATCTTCTGGTTCTTGAAGCATAGCTTTCAAGTGCCTTATCAAGTTCGGCTTCATTGAAATCGGGCCATGCACAGTCTGTAAAATAAAACTCACTGTAAGCAAGTTGCCACAGAAGGAAATTGGAAATTCTCTGTTCGCCGCAGGTACGGATCAAAAGATCGGGATCATGTTCTCCGGCAGTATCAAGAGCATTCGAAATATCCTTATCGGTAATGCCCTTCATGAATTCAATGTCGTTTTCCGATGAAAGTTTTCTTACGGCTCTGACGATTTCATCTCTTCCGCCGTAATTAAGTGCTATCTGAAATAAAAGTCCCGTATTGCCTGCGGTCTTTTCTTCAAGATCTGCGATGGATGCCTGAAGATCGGGAGCAAGCGCGGATTTATCTCCGATGATCCTGACCTTCATATTATTTTTCATCGCACGCTTGATGGAATTCTTCATATACTCGCGAAGAAGACCCATAAGTGCGTCAACTTCATCTGCGGGTCTGCTCCAGTTCTCGGTGGAGAAGGCATAAACCGTAAAGATCTTAATGCCTTTATTCCACACGATCTCACACATGTCTTCAACGACATGCGCACCCTTTACATGACCTGCATTTCTCGGAAGGCCTTTTCTCTTGGCCCATCTTCCGTTGCCGTCGAGTATTATCGCAAGATGCTCGGGAACATTACTCATTATACGGTCATAAGCTCCTTGGTCTTCTCATCAAGTGCCTTGTCGATCTTGGCAATGTACTCGTCAGTGAGCTTCTGGAGTGAATCAGCAAGATCTGCTGCTTCGTCCTCAGATACTTCACCCTTTCCGAGCTTCTTGAACTCTTCGTTTCCGTCTCTGCGGATATTTCTGAGTGCAACCTTGCCCTCTTCAGCCTTCTTCTTGATATCCTTAACGAGATCCTTACGTCTCTCCTCGGTAAGCTCAGGGAACTGAAGTCTGATGATGCTTCCGTCGTTCTGAGGATTGATTCCGATATCGGAAGTAAGAATAGCCTTCTCGATAGCCTTCAGCATTGACTTATCCCAGGGTGCGATCTGGATGATACGTGCCTCGGGAACGGATACGTTGCCCACCTGCTGAATGGGAGTGGGAGTTCCGTAATAATCAACCTTGATCTTGTCGAGAACGTGGGGATTAGCTCTTCCCGCACGAACCGCTGCATATTCCTCAGCGAGGAAATCAAGGGTCTTCTTCATCTTCTCTTCGTATGCCTGTAATCTGGCGTCCATAAAAACCTCCGCTCTATACCGTTACTTTGGTACCGTTTAATTTACCGTAAAGAGTGTTTACGATGCTGTTTTCTTCGTTAAGTAAAAATACTGCCATGGGCATCTTATTATCCCTTGCAAGGATTGATGCGGTCATGTCTACAACCTGAAGATTCTTGGCAATGACTTCATCGATGGAGATCTCGTCAAAGCGCTTAGCATCGGGATTCTTCGCAGGATCGGAATCGTAAACTCCGTCGATTGACTTTGCAAGAAGGATCTGGTCTGCCTCAACTTCAACCGCTCTGAGCACTACGCCCGTATCGGTTGAGAAGTAAGGATGTCCCGTGCCTCCGGCAAAGAAAACGACATGTCCTGCTTCAAATGCCGCATTAGCCTTATCCTTGGAAAAGAGATCGGTAAAAGCTCCGATGGTAAAAGGAGTGAGGATATCTGTCTTAAGTCCCACGGATCTGCAGATCTCGGAAACATAAAGAGCGTTCATTACCGTTGCAAGCATTCCGATCTGGTCAGCCTTGGTACGGTCGATATTCTCCGAACTTCTTCCTCTCCAGAAATTTCCTCCGCCGATGACTACACCGACCTGTGTGCCGCGATCTACTATCTCTTTGATCTGCTCGGCAACTTTTCTAACGGTAGGCTCATCAAAGCCTTTTCCTGCAGGACCTGCAAGAGCTTCACCGCTGAGTTTCAAAAGTATTCGCATAAAATTCTCCCGTTTAAGTAACTGATAGGCTTAAGCTTCTTCCTTCTTCTTAGCCTTCTTCTCAGGTCTGGTCTCGGGCTTGTAATCATCAAAGAAAGCAGTAGGGCTGACTTCCGCATAAGCCTGTGAACATACACCTTCGAGAGCAGCACCGTTGTTGATCTGTACGGACTTGGAACGGATGTTACCCATAACGATTGCGGTTGAATCAAGGATTACGGGACCGTGTACATCGATGTCTCCCTTAACTGCGCCTGCGATTGCTGCGCTGAATGCGGAGATGTTTCCTACGATAACGGTTCCTGCACCAATCTTAACGGAGCTTTCGCTGGTGACATTACCGGTGATCTTAGCGTTCTCAGCAAAGACTTCCTTAGCTTCGGAATTACCTACGATGTGTCCGGTTACATTGAGCTTGCCCTTAACGATAACGTCTCCGTTTACCTTACCGACAAGATCGAGAGAACCTTCGGACTCGATATCACCGTTTACAACCATTCCTCCAGTAATTACTGAAGTCTCTTCTGAAAAATTACCTGTCTCCATTTCATCTGCTCCTTTGTAAGTAGAATTTGTAAAGTCTTCTCTAAGCTCTTCGTAAGTTGTTTCTTCCTGTACTGCTTCTTCGATCTCTTCAGCCTCTTCCTCAGCTTCCTGAGCGGGCTCTTCCTTGCTGCTGAGTGCAGCAAAAGCAAGATCGAGAGCGGATGTATAATCCTCTGAAATCTCTTCTACGGGATCACTTACTTCTTCTGCGGGCGCATCCTCTGCCACATCAGCAAGTACGTCCGAAATAATATCATCTTCAATAACAGGCTCTTCGTCCTCTGCAGCAGGCTCTTCAAAAGAAGCTTCCTCTTCGAATGCTTCCTCTTCATCAGCTACCGCTTCTTCCTCGGCAATCTCTTCTACCTCGGGAAGAGGCTCGGTCAGACCTGCAAGGATGGAATCAAGATCATCCCCGATATCGGTCTGTGAATCTTCGCTTGCAACTTCTTCGTCATGAAGATCGTCTCCGCCAAGATCGGACACAAGGTCTTTGAGCAGTGAAGCTACATCATCAGCCTCGTCCATGCCTGCAACTTCTGCTTCCGCAAGGATGTCATCAGCTTTGCTCTGTGCTTCTTCTTTCTTCTTCTCAGCACCTGCCACCTGGGACAGATCCTGTTTCAGTTCACCGAAAAAACCCATCTGTTACCTCCATTATTTAACTATCCGATATTATGCTGAATTACTGCTGTGTCATATGTTATCGGAAGTATTTCAACGTTATCCATTGCCTGCAGTGCCTCGATTATTTGAGGAAGAGCATATACCGTTGCTCTCTTGGCCGCAGTGTCATGGAACAAAATGACTGTAGTATCTCTGGTTTCAATTCCCGCAAGTGCGTTTCTTACTATCTGGTCGGATGTAAGAGGAACTCTTCCGGCGTCACCGCTTGATACGTTCCAGTCGAAATAAATGATGCCCTGTGAATCAAGATAATCTGCAAGCACACGGACATCTGTGGGGCTTACATCATTTGAACTTCCTCCGGGGAAACGATAGAACACCGGAGTCTGTCCGGTTACATCTTCCAGCAAAGATCTGATCCTCTGTGTATCTTCCGCAAAAGCTTCGGGCGATGCATAAATGTCACTGTATACGTGAGAATATGAATGCATTCCCAGGGTATGGCCTTCTTCGACAATGCGAAGATATCTTGCATAGGATGCGGTATTTTCTCTGCCGATTACAAAGAAGGTTGCTTTTACTCCATACTCATCGAGTATATCGAGTATGTCATCGGTATAAATGCTGGGACCGTCATCAAAAGTAAGATATACTCTGTGAACTCCGTCCGATGCAGTATCCGATGCGTAGTTAAGACCGTCTGCGGTTTGAATGGTATTTACATCATTTGCGGTCTGTTCAGGGATATACTCCGAAAGATCCGCTCCCGCATATTCGGATATAAAACTACTATCCGATCCTTCAAAACCGGGATAAACATTTTCGTCATACCATGATAACTGTACGAGTCTGGATTCACGGGTTCCGAGTTCTTCGTATGCTTCTCTTCCTGCGATTCTGTTTTCCAGAATGGAAATGCGTGATGCAAGAATGATGCAAACAGCTACCGGAAGCATTATTGCTGCGGGTATGAGAAATTGTTTTATTTTATCGGTAAGATGATTCATATGACACCTCGAAGACCGATCAGATCCGCCTTCGGGGTGAATCACTCGGTCTTAAACCAGATCCGCTACGTCGTGGATCAGCTTTTCGGTATCAGTCCATCCGAGACAGGGATCGGTAATAGACTTACCGTAGATTCCTTCTCCGATCTTCTGATTGCCTTCTTCTATGTAACTTTCTATCATAAATCCCTTAACCAGATTTTTGATATCGGGATTAAGATTTCTGTTGTGCAGTACTTCCTTGACGATCCTGATCTGCTGCTTGAACTGCTTATCGGAATTCGAATGGTTCGAATCGATGATGACAGCAGGATTCTTCAGATCCATCTTGTTGTACATCTCGAGAACTCTTACGAGATCCTCGTAGTGATAATTGGGAGTATTGTTTCCGTGCTTATTGGTAGCGCCTCTGAGCACAGCATGTGCCTGCTCATTACCGCTGGTCTTAACTTCCCATCCTCTGTAGATGAATGAGTGACCATGCTGAGCTGCGAAAATGGAATTCATCATGACAGCAAGATCGCCGCTTGTAGGATTCTTCATACCTGCAGGTACATCGAATCCGGATACGGTAAGTCTGTGCTGCTGGTCCTCAACGGAACGCGCACCTACAGCAACGTACGAAAGGATATCGGAAACATATCTCCAGTTTTCGGGATAGAGCATCTCATCGGCAGGAGTAAGGCCTGTCTCCTCTACCGCTCTTATGTGCATATGTCTTACTGCTATAAGGCCTGCCACGAAATCAACACCCTTTTCGGGATCGGGCTGATGAACTATTCCCTTATAACCCGAACCTGTGGTACGGGGCTTATTGGTATAGATCCTCGGGATAAGGATGAGCTTATCCTTAACCTGTTCGTTGACCCTTGCGAGTCTGCCAACGTAATCGCAGACAGCCTCTTCATTATCAGCGGAGCAGGGACCGATAATAAGAATGAATTTATCGGACTTTCCGGTAAACACATCCCTGATCTCAGCATCACGCTGTTTCTTAATCTCCCTGACCTTCTCGGGAACGGGGTACTCCGCTCTTATTTCGTCGGGAGTAGGTAACTTTTTGATGAATTCGAAAGACATAAAAATTGTTTCCTTTTCGTACGATTAACGCGCTATTTTTGACAGGCGCGTCCAAGGAAACATTATATATTATTCACCGTGCTAAAGCAAACAATAACCGCTGTTATATTGCGGGTTTTAAGGCAATTTGGGATAAAAAAGATGACAGGAGATATGACCCTCTGTCATCTTCTTCATTGCTCAGCTTCTAGGATGAGCCCCGGCATATGTTTTCCTAAGCGAATTCTGCGCCATTCTAGCATATACCTGAGTAGTGGATATGTCCGAGTGTCCCAACATGATGGAAACACTCTTTATATCAGCGCCGTGCTCGAGAAGATGTGCCGCAAAGCTGTGTCGGAGGAGGCAAGGCGTTACATCTTTCTCAATGCCGGCATCTTTAACATATGATTTAAGGATCTTCCAAAATCCCTGTCTGGACATCTCTTCTCCCTGATAGTTGGGGAAAAGAACGTCGCTGGTTCTGTCACCTATAAGTGAAGTTCTGCCGCTCTCAAGATATGCAATCATTGCACTTCTTGCATGTCTTCCGAGGGGTATGCTTCTTCCGTTAACGGTAAGCATATCGGTCTTGAGATCGACATCGGATACTTTCAGTTTAATAAGCTCGGAAACCTTGATTCCGGTAGCGTACATAACCTCAAGCATCGCCTTGTCTCTGAGGCCTTTTGCATCTTCTCCCGAAGGTGCGTCAAGAAGCCTGATAACCTCATTTTCTGTAAGGATATCCGGATTGGTACGCTCAACCTTGGGACCCGCAAGTCCTCTTGAGACGTCCTCTTCAACCTCATGGCAAGTATAAAGATAAGAATAGAAAGCGTGGATTGACGCTACATTTCTGGAAATGGTGGACGTCTTAAAATCTCCGGCTTCGAGATAATCTATATAACTCACAAGATTGTGTCTGGTTACTTCTGTTAAATCGTCAATAGCAAGATCACTGCAAAAACTTTCAAGTCTGCTCAGGTCTCTTCTGTACGACTGAATGGTATTCTCGGACATCTTCTTTTCTTCGCCGAGATACCTGGTAAAAAGATCAAGATATCGCCCCATCAAAAAAACATTCCTTACCGGCTTCCATGCCATATTTATCGCTTCCACTTAACGCGACAAGACGCATTATAAAAAATAAAAAAATTTATTACAATAAAAAAATAGCATAGAAAAAACGGCGTATTTTCTACGTTTTTTCTATGCCACAAGATGTTGTTGAAATGCTCTTCGGCGGCTCTTTCGAACCACAAGGCCGAAGAAAAAAATTAAAACATTACGCGCGATATTTTGAGGCGTACATCAAAATTCCGATGACGGTTTTTGCATCCTGGATCTTTCCGTCGTAGATCATCTTAAGTGCATCATCAAGTGATACTGCTTCAAGATCGATATATTCATCATCGTCCAAATGCTGAGGATGTCTGTCTTTTAAGCCTCTTGCAAGGTAAAGACCGATCTTCTCATTGCAGAAAGCTACTGTTGTGTAGATGGTTGTAAGGTATTCGATATTATCGCATACATAACCGGTTTCTTCGGCAAGCTCGCGCTCAGCGGCCGTTTTGGGATCCTCATCCCTTGAATCAAGCTTACCTGCAGGGATCTCTATAGTTTGTCTTTCAAGAGGATTCCTGTACTGTTTTACCATAAGGAGCTTTCCATCCTCACGAACGGCAACTACAGCCGCAGCACCCACGTGATCGATAAGATCCCATTTAACGGTGCTTCCGTCGGGCATCTGCATTGTATCCTGATAATAATCGATGACTCTACCCTTGGTTACAAGGGTTCTGTCAATACGCTTGATTTCGTCCATAACGATTCCTTTCACAATACCCACTCATAAAACGAGACACCGTGACTTATGCTATGCCCCGGTGTCCCACATTATATTATTTGTTCAAAAGTTTTTCTACTGCCGCAAGTTTTACACAAAGTACGAGAAGATCGGTAGCCTGTGCCATCTCATCGGGAGTAGGGTAAGAAGGTGCGATTCTGATGTTTGAATCTTTGGGATCCTTCTTGTAAGGGAATGTAGCGCCTGCACCGGTAAGGGTAACTCCGGCATCCTTGCAAAGTGCTACGACTCTCTTGGCACATCCTTCCATAACATCAAGTGAAATGAAGTAGCCTCCGTTGGGAGTGGTCCACTCTGCGATTCCGGTGGAGTTAAGTTCCTTCTCAAGTACTCTTTCGCAAGCTTCGAACTTGGGACGAAGGAGTGCGGCATGCTTCTTCATGTGCGCCTTGATACCGTTGATATCCTTGAAATATCTGCAGTGTCTGAGCTGGTTTATTTTGTCATAACCGATGGTCTGAACGGTCATGGACTTTCTCATATCATCAAGGTTAGCCTGGGAAGAAGCGATTGCAGCGATTCCCGCACCGGCGAAAGTAACCTTGGAAGTTGATGCGAACTCAAATACCATGTCGGGATTTCCGGCATTCTTGCACTCTGCGATGATGTCGGGAATTCTGTCCTGACGACTCTCCTCATCATAGAGATGATGGATTGCATATGCGTTATCCCAGAAGATTCTGAAGTCCTTGGCAGCGGGCTTAAGTGCCGCGAATCTTCTTACGGTCTCGCATGAATAGGTATATCCCTGAGGATTGGAGTACTTGGGAACACACCAGATTCCTTTGATAGCCTCATCTTCAGCAACAAGCTTTTCAACCATGTCCATGTCGGGACCGGTGGGTGACATGGGAACGGTGATCATCTCAATTCCGAAGTGCTCGCAGATAGCAAAGTGTCTGTCATATCCGGGAGCGGGGCAAAGGAACTTAACCTTATCGAGCTTGCCCCAGGGAGTATTTCCGAGAAGTCCGTGGGTAAATGCTCTTGAGAAGGTATCGTACATAATGTTAAGAGAAGCATTTCCGCATACGATAACGTTTGAGGAAAGGGTCTCCATGATATCTGCCATAAGATGCTTGGCCTCGGGAAGTCCGTCCATTACACCGTAGTTTCTTACGTCGGTGGCATCACTTGCGTGCATATCACTTTCTGAAGTAATCGCATCAAGAAAACCCATACCCATATCAAGCTGAGCGGGTGAAGGCTTTCCTCTTGCCATGTTAAGGGCAAGTCCCTTTCCCTTGGCATCCTTATACTCCTGATCAAGCTGCGCGTAGAGCTGTTCAAGCTCTTCCTTGGACATTTCCGCGTAAGTCTTAGCCATTACATCCTCCAATTCAAAATCGTTCTCTTTTTGATAATTGCATAATCGTATACAATAATCCACTTCGAGATATGATACTAAAACCTATAGAATTTGTAAAGAGGATAATGTTTCAGCAAAATAAAAGACAGCTGCCTTTCGGCAACTGTCTTTCTATTTTGTCCTTTAATGATAAATTCGGGAACCGGCGAGGGGTTATTTTGCGTAATCCACAACCCTCTTCTCGCGAATGATATTGACCTTGATCTGTCCGGGATATTTCATCTCGTCCTCGATCTGTTTGGAAATATCTCTTGCGAGTATTACCATGTCCGCATCCGTAATCTGATCGGGTACGACCATGACTCTGACTTCTCGGCCTGCCTGAATAGCAAAAGATTTTTCAACACCCTTATAACTGTTGGAGATTTCTTCGAGCTGCTTTAAGCGATTCGTATAAATGTCGAGGGTCTCGCGTCTTGCACCGGGGCGAGCTGCCGAAATGGCATCCGCTGCCTGTACGATAACTGCGATAAGTGTCTGAGGCTCGACATCGCCATGGTGAGCTTCAACCGCATTGATAACGGTGGGGTTTTCCTTGTACTTGCGGCACAGATCTGTACCAAGCTGTACGTGGGAACCTTCCATCTCGTGGTCGATGGCTTTACCGATATCATGCAAAAGTCCTGCGCGCTTAGCTGTCTTGACATCAAGTCCGAGTTCTGCAGCCATAAGGCCTGAAAGCTGAGCGACTTCGATGGAATGCTTCAGAACGTTCTGACCATAGCTGGTACGATATCTCATACGGCCCAGAAGTTTGACCAGTTCGGGATGAAGTCCGTGAACTCCGACTTCGAGTACGGCTGCTTCACCTTCCTCTTTAATGGTCTGATCGACTTCTTTGCGGGCTTTCTGTATCATCTCCTCAATCTTGGCAGGATGGATACGACCGTCCACTATAAGCTTCTCAAGAGCAATCCTTGCAACTTCTCTTCTTACAGGATCGAATGCGGAAAGTACGACTGCATCGGGGGTATCGTCGACAATAAGTTCGACTCCGGTCATGGTCTCAAGAGTTCTGATATTTCTTCCCTCTCTACCAATGATCCTTCCCTTCATGTCTTCGCTGGGAAGCTGTACTACTGAAATAGTACTTTCAGCGACGTGGTCCGCTGCACATCTCTGAATGGCTGTGACGACGATCTCCCTCGCCTTCTTATCAGCCTCTTCCTTAGCCCTGTTCTCAGATTCCTTGATCATCAGGGCTTCTTCGTGTTTCAGATCTTCTTCAACAATACTTAATAAGTGTTCTTTTGCTTGTTCAGAGGTTAATCCGGAAATCCTTTCCAGTTCCTGCAGTCTCTCTTCATTGAGCTTGGAAATCTGAGCTTCTTTTGCCTTCAGATTATCCTCTCTCGCCGAAAGTGACGTTTCTCGCCTCTCGATATTCTCGAGCTTCTTATCGACTGACTCTTCCTTCTGCTGAATTCTGCGTTCTGACTTGCTTACCTCGGCTCTGCGTTCCTTGACCTCACGATCAACTTCGTTCTTGACGCGAAGTGCGTCTTCCTGAGCTTTAATAGATGCTTCACGCTTCTCTGATTCAGCCTTCTTAAGAGCTTCATCGATGATCTCGCGGGCTCTCTTCTCGGCATTTCCCATAACTCCGTCAGCCTTGTTCTTCATCTTGGATGAAGTGATTGCTGCCGTAATGAGTGCGGTAATGACTATAGCGGCCACGATGATCCCGATAACTACACTTGTAGGCATCATGCAGGAGCACCTCCTTATAAAATTGTCATAGTACAACACACCTATATTAGATTTTTCTGACAATTATGTCAAGAAATTGCTTAATATTTTCTTACAATTTGTGCAAAAATTCTTTAAGAACCTTTAAAAACTCAATATGTTGCGAATGCGCAAACTGTGATAAAGTAAGGGTTAGAGCATTGTTTTATTTTGCGAGGAATCTTAATGAGCCTTATTGAAAAAAAGTCAAGAATTTATATATGCCATACTTTTTATCACGTATATGTATCGTGTCTTAAAGAGTTCAATCTCCCCGAGGAGGAAAGAGGCAAGGCTTCCATCATCCTGAGCCTCATGTCCAACGATTTCTCGGGTCTGGATTCCAAGTTAAAAGAAACCGGGCTCTTTGAGGAGGTCTTTCTCTATGATGAAAAGAGAGAGGATTACTTCCCGGGACTTACGGATCTGAAAAAGGATAAAGGAAACATCATCTCCAACATGATCTCCAGAATCCGCTTCACCAAGAAGTTCGGAAAGCTCCAGGCTCCTTTTATTCCCACCGACCTTAGAGCTTATAAAGACATCTACGTATATTGCGACGCAGACCCTATCGGATATTACTTAAGCACCCACAGGATCAAATATCACGCCCTTGAGGACGGTCTCGATACCTTAGCGGACTGCGTTGAGGCTATTTACGACAACCGCGGATGCTTCGCACTTAAAAAGTTCCTGAGCGAAAAGCTCAATCTCATATTCATCCGTGACGGATACAATAAGTACTGCCTGGATATCGAGGTAAATGACGTTTCCAAGATCCGCTTCCCTTACAAAAAATACATCGGAGTCTCCCGTTCCGAGCTTGCTTCCAAACTCACGGATGCGGATAAAGAAATACTCTTAAGACTCTTTATCAGGGACTACGACGATCTGATGGATAGAATCGCATCGCTTAAGCCCGGTGAAAGAAACATCTTGATCCTTACCGAGCCCCTTTGCGAGCTTGATGTGAGAAAGAAACTCTTCGGAGACCTTATCGAAGAGTATTCCAAAGAAGGAAATGTATACTTAAAGCCCCATCCCAGGGATGTGCTGGACTACAGAGTAGAATTCCCCGATACACCCAGCTTCGACGGCAAGATGCCCATGGAGATATTCAACTTCTTAAACGGCTTCCACTTTGCCAAGGTCATATCGGTGTACACCCACGTATCGGATATAAGATTCGCAGATGAATCGGTAATGCTGGGCCATGATTTCATGGATAAGTATGAAGATCCGAGCATACATAGAAAAGACGAGATATTATAAAAAAATGTGACAAGAGGAATCGTCCCCTTGTCACATTTTATATTCTTTAGCTTTCGAAATCGGTTCCGGGTGTGAACTTGGGAACCCACTTGCCGTTAGCATCCTTCTCGAAGAGATCTCTGTTAACGTACTTATCTACTACTTCCCAGAACTGCTCTCTGGTAATGTCGATGTATTTGCAGAAATCATCGATGTATCTGTCCGCACACTTTCCGTCGTACTGCTGAAGGAGCCAGATACCGTCTTCACGGTCCAGTCTTCCCTCACGGATATCGTAGCAAACTTCATCGGTGGCAAATCCGAATCCGAACTTCAGATACTTGATCATCTGGTTAGGGATCTGGAAATCGGAATCGAGAGCTGAATATCTTCTGAATCTTCCGATCTCTTCAAGAGGCTCGGTTCTGCCGGTAAGTCCTCTTGCGATTGCAAAGTCAGCATTGTAAACCTGTGACCATCTCTTAGCGTAATACTGAAGCCAGATAGCACGGATGTCCTTATTCTCAAACTCGGATGCATCGGGGAACTGATACATGAACAGATCCTTCTCGGTTACATCTCCGCCTACCCACTCGGAAGCCTTGCAACCGTTAAGGGTATTGAGCTTGGTTACGTTAAATGCATTTCCGTCTGTGCTCTGTCCGGTGGTGGATACACCGAGTGTAAGAGCTGCGTTCTCACCCTGAATAATAAGGGGAATATCGAAGTTAAGCGCAATTCTGAATGCGGATACCCAGAGAGGATACTCCGAAGGCTTAACAATATTTCCGTACTCAAGGAATGATCTCTTGGTAAGTTCCTGCATTACCTTGGGATTGGGACGCATCTTGATGCAGTCAAATCCCTTAGAAATAAGATTCTCGATATTCTTCTTTCCGACCTCGGTAATTCCGTCGGGCTCAGAGTTTACGAGAAGAACGTTAAGGCCAAGCTTCTCCTTGGCATAAAGTGCCTGGAAAGTTGAATCCTTACCGCCGCTTACACCGATTACGGCATCATAAGCTTTGTGCTTGGACTTAGCCCACTCGGCTATATCAGCAAGTTCCTTCTCCCTTGCTGCCCAGTCAATGTTTTTCTTCTGCTCTTCCCAAAGGCATGCTCCGCATACTCCCTCTTCCGAGAAGAAGATTCCGGGTCTGGTATCGGGCTGAAGGCATCTCTTGCAATATCTCATTTTCATATCAAATTCCCTCCAATGATAAGATTGTATACCTGTATATCGCTCTTGGGCAACAGAAAATTTCACGCAAAAACAAACAAAAATAAAAAGTCGTCATCAGTTAAGATGACGACTTACTTCTCATCACTCTGAAGATGTCTTCAGCCGAAAAACCTCTTCGCATTATGAAAGCGGCAATCTTGTCTTTATCTGCTCTCTCCATATCGGGATCAAAGTGCTTCTTCTCAAGGAGCTTAGCTATCTCCTCATCCGCACCGGGTATAAGGCCCAGCTCGGTATTCTCATCCCAGGCTTTCTCAAAAGAGTCATCGGATATTCCCTTGGCTCTTAAGTCCATCCTGATACGGTTCTTACCTCTGCCCTGGGAGGAATGATATCTGATATAGTCCGAGGCATATCTTACGTCGTCTATGTATCCGAAGGATTTGACGTATTCTATTGCCTTATCTACTACCTCTTCGGGATAGCCGCCGTCAAAGAGCTTACGAACGAGCTCACCCTCTGCAAAAGATTTCTTCTGCAGAAGATTCATAGCTCTTTTTATACATCTGGAGGGAAGGATCCGGGTCATTATCTCAGACAACGACTCATCGGAGAGATCGCTGCCCTCCCGTGCATCATATTTTTCGACCTCTGATGAATAGAGGGGGAAGGAAAGACCCGACTCTAATTTCACCAGACTTCTGGATTTACCGCATTTGGTTAATTGCTTTACCAGCATGATTATTAAGCCTTAGATGACTTCTTTGCAGGTGCTTCCTCGGCGTCCTTGGAAACCTTGGCATCCTTCTCGCCTTCAAGACCATAGTACTCTCTTACAGCCTTCTCGACCTCTGCAAGTACTGAAGGGTTGTCCTCGAGATACTGCTTAGCATTTTCTCTGCCCTGTCCGATCTTCTCGCCCTTATATGCAAACCATGCACCGGACTTAACGATGATGTCGGCATTGGTTGCAACATCGAGGATATCACCGATCATGGAGATTCCCTTACCGAACATGATGTCAAACTCAGCTTCCTTAAAAGGAGGAGCCACCTTGTTCTTAACGATCTTTACTCTGGTTCTGTTACCGATAACCTCGCCGCCCTGCTTGATGGACTCGATACGTCTTACATCAAGTCTTACGGATGAGTAGAACTTAAGCGCTCTACCACCGGTAGTGGTCTCGGGATTTCCGAACATAACTCCGAGCTTCTCACGGAGCTGGTTGATAAAGATAACAACGCAGTTTGACTTGCTGATTACTGCCGTGAGCTTACGAAGTGCCTGGCTCATAAGTCTCGCCTGAAGACCCATGTGTGCATCACCCATGTCTCCCTCGATCTCTGCCTTGGGAACAAGTGCTGCTACGGAGTCTACAACTACTATGTCGATAGCGCCTGAGCGAACCATGGTCTCTGCAATCTCGAGAGCCTGCTCTCCGCTGTCGGGCTGTGAAATATAAAGGTTATCAATGTCGACACCGATGTTCTTGGCATAAACGGGATCGAGTGCGTGCTCTGCATCGATGAAACCTGCGATACCGCCGCGCTTCTGAACCTCTGCGATCATGTGAAGAGTAACGGTGGTCTTACCACTGGATTCGGGTCCGTAGATCTCGATGATTCTTCCCTTGGGGATTCCGCCCTGTCCGAGAGCAAGATCGAGTGAAATGGAACCGGTGGGAATGGTCTCAACTTTCATCTGAGCATCGGGATCGCCCAGTCTCATGACTGCTCCCTTACCGTACTGTTTCTCTATCTGACCGAGAGCCGCTTCAAGTGCCTTTTTCTTTTCAGTGCCTACGTTATTGTTTTCCATAAATGTCCTTTCCACGTAATAAACGTACCGGGAACGAATGTTCGTATATGATAATAGAACATCCGTTCACCAATGTCAACCAAAAAAATAATATCAGGAATAGTGTCCGAAATTTTGGACAGTTAAAACGCGGCGGAGATCATGGTTATGCTGCAGATCAGCTCAATACCGCATGAAAATAAAACGGATAGATCATCCGAAATGAACTTTGCTTATGTATTCCAAAATGCACTCTCTTGCAAGGATCAGAGCATTCGTTGCGGAAAGCTGTCTGATCTTGTTTCTGTTTCCGGAGAAATGGCATTCCTTAACCTTAACTTTGCCGTTTACACAGCAAGCAATGTACACAAGTCCCACGGGCTTTTCTTCAGTTCCTCCGTCAGGTCCTGCGATTCCGGTTACGGCTATGCATACATCGGATTTGGTAACAGAAGCACCGCCCTTTGCCATCTCGGTTGCAACCTGGGATGAAACGGCGCCGTATTTATCGAGAGTGCCTTTTTTGACACCTGCAAGTTTTCTTTTCGACTTGTTCGAGTAAGTAACAAGTCCGCATTTAAATACTTCGGAAGCACCGCTAATGCTTACGATGCTTGAAGCGATAAGACCGCCGGTACATGACTCAACGGTGGACAATGTCATCTTGTTGGAATCGAGAAGATCGATGATCGCCTTCTCGAGATTTACGCCTTCCTCGGCAGCATAAACATGCTCACCGAAGCGGGCCTTGATTTCTTTTACGACAGGTTTAACAAGCTTCTTGGCTTCTTTTTCGTCGGAAGCGGATGCGGTAACTCTGATGTGAACTTCAGCAGTCTTGGCATAGGTTGCGATGGTGGGATTGGTCTGGGCATCGATGAGATCCTTGATCATGGTCTCTGCTTTGCTCTCGCCGATTCCTACGATCTTAACCGTCTTGGAAAAGAGAACGCCGTCCTGTCTGCTCTGAAGATAGAGCATTATCTCTTCATCAAACATTGCTTCCAGCTCGATGGGAGGTCCGGGAAGCAGGATGAATGTATTCTTTTTCGTCTCGAGAATAATTCCGGGTGCAGTACCGTTTGCATTGGGTACAGCCTGTGCTCCCTTGGGAACAAGAGCCTGCTTCCAGTTATTCTCAGTGGGTTCGATTCCGCGCTTCGCAAAATAATCCGAGATGGACTTTCTGCTAACCGCATCTTCGATAAGAGGAAGTTTGTTGAACTCAGCAACAGCTTCCTTGGTCATGTCATCTTCCGTAGGTCCGAGGCCGCCGGATAAAATAATGATCTCGCTTCTTGCGCAGCTTTCCTTAAGCTGGGCAAGTACTCTGTCCATATTGTCTCCGACAACGCACTGATGGTAGCACTGAATACCGAGACGTGAAATACGCTCGGCAATAAATGCTGCATTTGTATTGATAATGTTTCCGAGTAAAAGCTCGGTTCCTACACAGATGATTTCGGCATTCATTTAAGCACACCCCTATTTTTAACGAGATAATCGATAAGAGAAATAACTGTAAGGGCAAGTGCCACATACATAAGGATATTGACGACGATAACGGGAAGGCCGAGAAGTACGAGACTGGGCTCGACTATCATGACTATTACCATTATCATCTGGAAAGTTGTCTTGAATTTGCCCCACCAGCTTGCTGCGATGACTTTGCCTGCTTCCGCGGCAACAAGTCTGAATCCGCTGATGATGAATTCTCTTGCGATGATGATCATGACGATCCATGCGGGAATTCTGTTCATTGCCTGAAGCGCGATAAGTGCGGTGCAGACAAGAAGTTTATCCGCAAGGGGATCCATGAATTTACCGAAGTTAGTGACAAGTCCGTATCTTCTTGCGAGCTTGCCGTCAAGCATATCGGTAAGTGATGCGATGATAAAAATGATATCCGCTAAGATATCGGGAATGAGAAGGTTTGATCCAAACCAGCCTTTTTGTCCTCCGAGAAGCAGAACCGCAAAAGGAATGATAAGGATCACTCTTGCCATTGTAAGAATATTGGGAAGGTTCCAAACGGAACTTACTTTAGTTGAATTATTTGATTCACTCATTGATCATAACCCCGGACAGATCATAACCCAGAGCCTCGGTAACCCGTGCCCTGACTATGTCCCCTGTCATTAATTCCCCTTCAAAGTTTACGAAAAATAAGCCGTCCACACCGGGAGCGTCGCGATACGTTCTCCCGACATATACATGTTCTTCGGGGAGGTAACCTTCGATAAGCACCTCAAGTTCCTCGCCCACATGGGATTCATTCAGGTCAAAAGAAACCGCCTGCTGTAATTCCATGATCTCGTCACGTCTTGAAGCTGCAATCTCCTCATCAATCTGATCTTCCATCTCAGCTGCGGGAGTGCCTTCTTCACGTGAATATGTAAATACACCCAGTCTGTCAAATTCGGTTTCATTAACGAATCTGTAAAGTTCTTCGAACTCTTCCTGTGTTTCTCCGGGGAATCCGGAAATAAGGCTGGTACGAAGGCACATGCCGGGTATACGTTCTCTTAATTTAGCTATTAAATCTTCAATGCTCTTCTTGGTAGTTCTTCTGCCCATTCTGCGAAGTACATCATCACTGCAGTGCTGAATGGGAAGATCGAGATACTTACAGATCTTGGGTTCATCTGCAATCACATCGATGATCTCATCAGTGATCTCTTCGGGATAAGCATAGAGAAGTCTTATCCATTTGATATCTTCAATGGCACAAAGCTTTCTGAGGAGTTCAGGTAATGCTTTATGTCCGTAAATATCTTTGCCGTAAAGAGTTGTTTCCTGTGCAACAAGAATGAGTTCTTTAACTCCTCCTCTTGCAAGCTCAGTTGCTTCCTCAACAAGGTCTTCCATGGGAATGCTGCGATATGAACCTCTGACATAAGGGATGATGCAGTATGTGCATCTCTTATCACAGCCTTCTGCAATCTTGAGGTAAGCGTAATGTCCGCCGGTTGTGAGACTTCTGTGAGTATCTGAGAAGGGCTTTGCATCAAGAGGAGTAAGCTCTTTGACTTTAGCGTCTTCTAATCCCTGAGATTTGTTCGAAAGAACTTCATCAAGGACCTCTGCGATCTTACCGATGGACATGGTGCCTATTACGGCATCAAGTTCGGGAAGGTCACCGAAGATCTCGTCGGCATATCTCTGGGCAAGGCAGCCGCCTGCAATGAGGACTTTGAGCTTACCGCTCTTTTTGAGTTCACCGAGACGAATGATCTCGGAAATACTCTCCTCTTTGGCGTCTCCGATAAAACAACAGGTATTAATAATAATGATGTCGGCATCAGCCTCATCATCAGTGAATTCGTAACCTTTGCCTGATAAGATTCCAAGCATTTTCTCGGAATCTACCAGATTTTTATCGCAGCCCAGTGATACAAAAAATATTTTCATTACTGCTCTACAGGTGTGTTGGGAAGAATATGAACCTGTCCTTCGTAAAGCTCATCTACTGCTACAGAGAGGGGCTTCTCGTCGGGAGTTCCTGCAAGAGGCTGGTCGCCGGAAACGATCTGGCGTGCACGCTTTGCAGAAGCCATAACGATAGAGTAACGGCTCTGTACGATCTCTTCTCCTTCGGGCGCATCAGAGTTAACAGCGTCCATCATATCTACGTAAGAGGGATGTAACATCATAATAAATACTCCTTCTGCCGCTTAGCGGCTTAGCTGCCATAAGGCAGGTTATTTGTGGTATTTTTCGAGTCCCTTACGGAGCTCGTCTATAAAACCGCCGACTCTTGCCGGCTGTCTCTTAGCGGTGTTAATGGTTTCGATCACGTCATCAACGCATTTATTGAGGTCATCGTTAACGACTATGTAATCGTACTCTCCGATTCCTACTGATTCTTCGCTTGCTCTTGAGAGTCTTCCTGCGATGACATCATCGGTTTCGGTTCCTCTGCCTTTAAGTCTCTTCTCGAGTTCCTCTGCAGTGGGAGGGGTTATGAATAAGAGAACGGCTTCAGGGTAGATCTTTTTGATATTCATCGCACCCTGTATTTCAATCTCGAGGATGACGTTCTTGCCTTCGCTGATCTTCTGTTCTACGTAAGCTCTGGGGGTTCCGTAGTAGTTGCCTACGAACTGTGCATGTTCGATGAGACCGTTTTCTGCGATGGTCTGTTCGAATTTTTCTTTTGTTACGAAAAAGTAATCCTTGCCGTCGACTTCACCGGGTCTTGGATTTCTGGTGGTCATTGAAACGGAAAGGCAGTAGTCGTCGCTTTTTTCGAGGAGCTTCTTAACAACGGTGCCTTTGCCGGCGCCTGAAAATCCCGATATTACTACTAGGATGCCTTTTGACATAGTTAATACCTCTATAGTCACGCGGGTCCTGTCGCCATGTATGACTGACCTCGCTTTTTGGTATCAGGCGGCCATAGTACGATGTATGTTATATGTCATGCCGCAGACACCAAAGTCTCGGTCAATCATACATTGGCACCACCCGCTGTACCTTTATTAGTTATTCGATGTTCTGAATCTGCTCACGGATCTTTTCGATTTCGGTCTTGAGTTCGATACCCTTGTTGGAAATCTCGAGGTCGGTGGTTTTGGAAAGAGTAGTGTTAGCTTCTCTATTCATTTCCTGGGCGATGAAGTCGAGTTTGCGGCCTACGTCGGAATCGAGGGAAAGGTCTTTTTTCATGGTCTCGATATGGGAACGAAGGCGGACGATTTCTTCATCGACGCATACTTTATCTGCAAATATTGTAACCTCGGTGAGGAGTCTTCCTTCATCGGGGGTATTATCGCCAAGGATTTCTTTTACACGTGCGTAGATCTTCTCTCTATACTCGTCAACGATCTTGGGTGATCTTTCCTGGATGAAGTCTACGATAGTAAGGAGGTTATCGAGTTTAGCGGTAAGGTCTTTAACGAGGTTCTCACCTTCAACGCTTCTTGCCTCGACCATCTTCTCGCAAGCTCCGTCAACTGCCTTCTTAAGGCCTGCCCAAAGTTCATCTTCATCGTCCTGCTCCTCGATGATCTCAAGGACATCGGGGAATGTAGCAAGTCTGCAGGCTCTAAGGTCGTTTTCGAGGCTGAATTCGTCAGAGATTTCTTTTACGAAGGATGCATATTTGGATGCAAGTTCTCTGTTGTATTTAAGTTCTGCGGTGGATTCGTCGAGGTTCTCATATGAAATGAAGACGTCGACTTTGCCTCTTGCGAGGTATTTTTTGATCTCGGCTCTGACATTTCCTTCAAGACATGCAAGAGCTCTCGGGCTTTTAACCGAGAGGTCGAGGTATCTGTGATTGACTGATTTGAGTTCTACTGTGTATCTTCTGTTGTTTTCTACGACCTCGGCTCTGCCGAAGCCGGTCATTGATCTGACCATAAAAATTCTCCGTTAATAAAATAGGGGCATACAAGGTTAATGTACCACAAATGTATATATTACTTCAAGTGACGTGACTTCGGGGCTCCTCTGCATGACACTGGGGTCCTGCCGCGACGCATAACTGTCTCGCTTTTCGTCGCCAGGCGGAAATGCTTCACCAGGCATGTTTTCACTCATGACGCGAGACCACTCACTTCGTTCGGGTCGGGCGGCCGCATTTTTTCGCTGCTCCGAAGTCTCGACAGCTTATGCATTCGCGTCACCCCGCGTGTCATGCAGGGCGATTCAGCACGCAAACTTGAACTGCCTAGGCCTCTTTTAACCTCGAAATGTCAGGACTGATAGTCATTGAATAGTTTGTGTAATAAACCACGAAACCGGGTTTAGCGCCGGAAGGCTTTTTGACTTCCTTTTTGAGGACGTAGTCGATGTCGACTTTGTTTTGGTCGCGGCCGGCGGAGTAGTAGGCGGCGAGGGCGGCTGCCTCTTCGAAGGCTCTGTCGGGAAGTTCCTCGCCGGGCTCTTTGACTTTGAGGACTACGTGGGAGCCGGGCATTTTCTTCGCATGGAACCACCAGTCGGCTCCTACCGCGAATTTAAAGGTAAGTTCATCGTTCTGGATATTGTTTCTTCCGACGTAAATATCGTATCCGTCGGATGAAATGTAATGGTAAGGTTCGCCTTTGAGTTTAACAGGCTTGCCCTTAGCCATGTGTTCCTTGATATATCCGGCCTGGGAAAGCTCGCGTCTGATCCATGACAGGTCGTCTTCGCTTACGGCTATGTTGATGCTGGCAAGGACGGACTCAAGGTGCTCGAGCTTGGACTTTACAGTCTCTGTCTGAACAGCCAGGGCCTCTGCGGTTCGCTTAAGCTTGGTATATCTGTCAAAATACTTCACCGCATTTTCCTGAGCCGTAAGGGTAGGATCCAGCGGGATGGTTTCTTTTTCATTGGTGTAGTAATTGTCAACCACTATCTGTTTATCGCCGGGCTGAGCGGAATATCCGAAGGCATTCAAAAGCTCGCCCCAAACGCGGTATTTATCCCGGCCCTCGGTCTTCTTCAGCTGCTGGAGCTGCTCATCAAGGGTATGGGAATCCCTTTCGATCAGGTTCTTGACCACACGCTTAAGGTCCGAAGACTTCTGATTCATCCTGACGTAGAGCTGCTTCTGAGAATAGAACTTCTCCAAAACCGCGGACATGGAATCCATTGATTCAATCTCATCCGCGCCTCCCTCGTACATTGAGAGCTTAAATGCCGCATACTCCTGGGGCTTTCCGTCGGTATATGCGATGCAAGGGGAGAAGTCTGCCTTCTTTACCATCTCGGCAAAAGAAACCAGGCCCGCAACCAGCTTCGACATATCATCATCCGAAAGCGCCGCAACGGATGCATCACCGTCAACGCCTGCCCTGTACGCTATCTCATGAGCTGCAAGGGGTGAAAGTCCGGTAAATGAAGTATAGATTGCCTTGAACACGGGACCGGGATACTTTGCGACAGTGGCCTTAATCTCATCTTCACTGCAATTTAAGAGTTCTGTTTTATCCTGAGTATTGGGAATGAAATAATCTCTTCCGGGCAAAACTTCACGGACAGAACTTACGGCAACCGATACGTGCTTTATGGCATCGATGATCTTTTCTTTGCCGCAGTCATCCTCTGTGAGGATAATGTTTGAATGCTTACCCATGATCTCGGTAACAAGGCTTACACGCTTAACGTCACCCATTTCATCAAGGTGCTCTGCGTCTATCCTTATTGCTCTTTCGAGGCCGGGCTGTGATACTCCTACGATTCTTCCGCCCTGTAATCTTTTACGAAGGACCATGCAGAAATTCTGAGCATTCAAAGGGGATTTTTTATTTTGCTCGGTGATATAGACAAGAGGAAGCGAGGCATCCGCACTCAGTAAGAGCCTGAAATTGCCTTCGCTTGTATTAACAAGAATTGAGAGCTCATCGGGCTCGGGCTGCGCAACCTTGGAGATGCGGCCGCCGGTGAGTTTCGTATTTAATTCGGCGCACAAAGCAGCCGTTGTGATTCCGTCAAAAGCCATTAGATCATGTGAACCTTTTTAAGTATTTTTACAGTTTTTTTGCCGCCGGGAAACATCCTCAAAACCTTCTCGTCGATGCACTTAAATGCGATGAGAAGCAGGAAGTAAACGGGTACGGCAACGATTATCGCGGGTATCAGAGCGATTCTTTCATCGGTAACCTTTATGAGGATCAGTCTGTAGATTCCGTATGAACACAGGCTCATGATCAGCGAACTCACAAAAGGAAGGACGAAAGTCCGGATCATTTCCTGCTTATATCCGATGGCACGTCTTACCGCAATCTGGTTTAAAACAGCCATGACAGCCGCATAGAATGTATAAGAGATTGCAACCGCAAATACATCAAGAGATGTAAACCTCAAAAGCACCACCGTAAGGATCGTCTGCAGTATAAGCGCTAAAACCGCATTGATAATCGGGGTATGTAACTTGCCGATTGACTGGAGTATGGATGAATTCAGTGTTGATAATGCAATGAGCACAACGGATACGGACAGTGCCATGAGGCAGTGACTTCCGAGTCCGATATTGGGTCTGGTTCCCGGGAAAAGAAGGAGCATGATGGGAGCCGCAAATGTAAAAATTCCTACAGCTGAAGGAATCGAGATAAACATGGTTGCTTTAACGCCAAGATCTATCTTTACTTTGGCAGACTCGGTATCCTTAGATGCTATGAAGCCTGTGACCTGAGGAATTATGGCAGCTGCCATTGCAGATGAAAATGCGATGGGGATGTTGGAAATAACCTGTGCCTTACCGGAAAAGATACCCCAGTGGGATGTTGCCGCAACCTGCTCAACACCTCTCCAAACAGGATAAAGCTCCACGAAAATCTTGTTGTTGATGGGAGCAAATACGTTGTAGATCGCCGTGCTGAGTACAAAAGGAGTTACGACGCAGGTAATTGAAGTAAATATCTGTCTTGCACTGTCTACGTTTGAGGAAGGGTCTTCGTCAGCTCTCTTAACGATTGCTTTTCTGTTTACGAGATAAACCAGCGCCATGAAGATCAGCGCAGAGACAACGCCCATACCTGTTCCGAGGGCGCTACCCTGAGCACCTCTTACAGCTCTTAAGATCTGTCCGGGCTCATCTGCGGGAACTTCCATGGTCTTCATGGTGAGCTTGATAAAAAGAGCTGCAGCTCCAACGCTGACAAGTGCATTGACTATCTGCTCGATGACCTGGGACACGGAGGTCTGTGACATGGACCTGTGCGCCTGGAAATATCCTCTTAAAACTCCGAGTATGGAATAAATGAAGATCGTGGGTGCAAAGATCTTAAGGACCGGCACTGCATCAGGCTCTACGAAGAAATGTGCTCCGAAAAAGAGAACAAGCGACGCGAGAAGTCCCACAATAAGTGCGTAGATCATTGAACCGACGAATAGTCTGTGGGCATTCCTGTATTCTTTTAACGCAAGTTTTCCGGCGATAAGTTTGGATACCGCAGAAGGGATGCTGTAAGAAGAAACAAGCAGAATTATTGTATAGAAAGCATAAGCAGACTGATAATAGCCAAGGCCGAGGTCACCGATGATCTCGGAGAGGGGGCTTCTGTAGAGAAGCCCGATTATCCTGCTTACCACACCCGCAATAGCAAGAAGTGACGCCTGCTTTACGAGATTATCATTTTTTTCACTGTCAAGAACCGAATGTCTCAATGTAAAACCACCGTTGCTAAATATTTTACCCCAACCAAGTATTATACTTTGCGGGGATTTATTGTGCAAATCAGGGGTCAGTCCGCTGTATGGATTGCGATGGCCTCAAGGTCCGCTTTAAGTTCTACCGTAAGTATGCCGTTTTCAAGGGTTACCTTATTGCCCTCACTGCACATGATGCGCTTAATCTTCGAGCCCTTAACGGGAACGGTGACCTTCTCTGGGTATGAGCCGTTAAAGGTATGGATAACGGTAAGGGTCTCATTTCCGCTTGTTCTGACAACGCCCTGCCAGCCGGTGGGGTGACGCCATGAAGATGAAAGATTTCCGTAGAATGAGGATACACCGTCACGGATAATATCCCTGACCTCTTTGTAGAAGCCTATTCCTTCGTCTACCTTCTCCCACTGCTCTTTATTAAGCTGCTGCACATCACCTGAGATGCACATAACTCCCAGGAAGGTGTTAACCAGCGAATAGTTAAGGCGCTTGAATGAATCATCCTTTCTGAGCGCTGCCCAGATCTGGCTCTGCGCAGGAAGGATGAGTCTGTGGAGCTGTGCTGCGATGATGGGAATCTCATTTACTTCGTGAGCGTCTGAAAAAGATGCCATATCGGAAACAGCCATGAGTGAAGGCTCAAGTCTGTGTCCGCCGGATGCACAGTTTTCGATGATAAGTCCGGGAACCTGCTCTCTCATTCTGCGGAAAAAGTTAAGAGACTCCTGCATGTTCTGTCTGAGACCTTCGCCCAGGCTCTCCGCACCGTCGCATCCTGTTCCGATGCAGTCATTGTAATCAACCTTGATATATCCGAAGCCATGCTTTTTAAGAAGGCCTATTACGCGTTCATCGAGATAATCCTTAACTTCCTGCTTTCTCATATCCAGGAATCTGCGGTTATCTGTATCGATGACCTTACCTTCTCTTGTAAGGAGCATTTCCTCTCTCTTAAAGATGTCGGATTCATTGGAACAGGTCTCAGGCTCAAACCAAATGCCGGGGATCATTCCTTTGTCCTTTATCATCTTTACCGTAGCTTCAAGACCGCCGGGGAAAAGTTCCTTGTCATTGGGAATCCAGTCGCCGCCGCAAAGATGCCATGCAATGCCGGGCTTTCCGTACCATCCCGCATCGATTACGAGGTATTCCATGCCGTGGCCGTCAACTGCTTCAACGATTTCTTTAAGATTAGCCATTGAAGGGTTGCCCCAGGTCGCGCAGTATTCGTTAAACATAACGGGAAGATGTCCGAAACGATCTCCCATGTTTTCTTTATGAATTGTAAGAAGTCTCTGGCTTACGAGATCTACGTTACCGGTGCCTACTGTTACGTATGCTTCAGGTGTGGTGAAGCTTTCGCCGGGATTTATCTTCTTACTCCAGTGACCGTAGTCGCCGTCAGCAAGGGAAGCCATAAGTGCAAGGCGGTCTTCTTTACGGCGTATCTCCATCTGCCATGAAGAGGGGCATGCAAGCTGCATGGCCCAAGTTACGTTGCGCTCGGTGTCTTCAATTGCACAAAAAGGGAAGAATCCTCTGACAGGCATTGAGCCAATCTGTCCGAACTTCTCCACTCTCATGGCGTGCCAGGTCCAGGACCTTTCAAGGCCGCAGTCTTCCAAAGGTCTTATATCCATACGACCCTCTGCACTCCAAAAGCTTCTTGCTCTGCAAAGATTTAATTTGCCCGATGCATCATCATCCGTAAAAGGAGTAACTTCACCGAAATTAAGGCTTGATAAAAGATCGAGTTCTACCGTCTCTTTGGTATTGTTCTCGAATGTGACATAGCTGCGAAGAGCCTGAAGGCCCTCTCCGCCTTTTAAGAAATGTATCGCATCACGTCCTGCACCGTTGGAAAGTTTTGTGACAACAGTGTCACCTTCCTTGGACTGACTTACGAATTTCAGATTTCCTGTTGCTACGGTTGTGGCCATGGTCATGCCGTTGCCGTAACCGCTGGGCAGATGTCCGCCCTTTTCATGTACCTCTACAAGTGGCTCAAGCGGATGCTCGTTCTCCACCACCTTGTCTTCCATTCCCTTCGGAACAAGCATCATTCCGATATGGTTTGCATCATCCAGATAGTAACGAACCTGAATATCACCAAAATAAAACTCACTAAACTTTTTCACGTCGAACCCCCATTCGCCATTTAAATAAATTTATTTACACGCAGAACTTCCGGCAATGTATCCCGAAGCCCACGCAAAATACAAATTGTAACCGCCGCACATTCCGTCTATATCCAGGATCTCTCCCGCAAGGAAAAGACCTTTGTGTTTCTTGGACTGCATTGTGCTTGCATCTATTTCGTCTAATGAAACTCCGCCGCATGTAACCTGACTTGATGCCATGTCACCTGTTCCGGTAACCTGCACTTTGAGATTACGTGATGCATTAAAGAGTTTGTCAGCTGCCTTGCCTGCATCCGAAACTTCCTTATCAGGCTCTACTCCGGCACTTCTAAGTAGCGCATCCGCAAAAGAATCCGGGAAGAGACCTATCATGGCATCATATGCAGTGTGAGCGCTTTGAGAAAGTCTCGTATTTAATTCATCTCGGATATCGTTATCTGAAAGTTCGGGTAAGAACTTGATCTTGAGAGATACTTTCTTTCCCTCATCCATGGCTCTTGCTGCAAATCTGCTTACATTGAAAACAGGAATTCCTGAAAAACCTGTCTTTGTAATCTGAACCTGTCCGGTATCTGAACCTGCTTCTTTACCGTCTATCTCTATGGAGACTGTAGCTCTAATCCTTACGCCTGCTGCCTTCTTGTAAGGATGATCCTTAACGGTAAGGCTTGTCAGGGCAGGCACGGGTTTAATTTGTTTAAGTCCGAAGGACTTAGCAAATTTATATCCGTCACCGGTAGACCCCGTAACAGGAGCCGCTTCTCCGCCTGTTGTTACGATCACAGCATCTGCGGTGAATTCTTTACCCGAAGTTTTAACAGTGAACTTATCTTCGTTTTTCTCAATACCGGTTACGCTGCATTCGGTAACCACGTTAACTCCTTTAAGAGATCTGGTGAGAACTTCGGTTACGGACTTAGCCTGCTCGGAATAAGGATATACATAACCGTCCTTTATCAATGGCGTGATACCCATCTTCTTAAAATCAGCAAGACATTTTTCCACGGGATATGCTTTAAGAACAGTACCGATAAATTCATCTGAAGAGCTCAGATGATAGTCCGCGTGTGTGATCACATCGTGGCAGAAATTACATTTACCGTTTCCTGTAGAAAGAATCTTCTTGGCAACTGTTTTATTTTTCTCGATAAGAGTTACGTCAGCGCCCTGCGCGCATGCAGTGATAGCGGCCATGCATCCTGCAGCGCCGCCGCCCACAACTATTATTTTCTTACGTGATTTATCACTCATCTGCTCAATAACTCTTCGGTAACTTCTTTGATCCATCCGGTTACGCCCTTAGGAAGTCTTTCTTCCATGGGTGTTCCGTCGTCAAACATAAGGTTAGCCTGAATGGAATTCATCAGGCAGTGCTGGCCCATCTCGATTCCGCCTTCGATTGAAGCGATTCCCTTATCTCCGTTTCTGGTCCATTCGGGAATGAAAATAAAACAATGCTTCATCTTACCGAGACGATCAAGCCAGGGCGCTACTTCCTCTTCATAATCATGGAACTCATCCCTCTTTGCATTTGCAAAGAAAAGATACTTGTCCTTTTCATCCATCTTATCAAGAAGCTCTTCATTACCTATATTTGAACTTCCTACGGGGAACAGGACATCGTAATCGTCCATATAAGCTTCCATAAGTCTGTAGACGAAGGAAGCACCCGATGAATTTCCGAAGATGAAAACAGGACCTGCGGATTTACCGAAATCAGACATAACCTTCTTAGTCAGGTTGTGAACGGGTTCAAGATACGATGCTCCGAAAGAGCCTTTAACTCTTCCGTCATAATCCCTGTACTCATTTGCAACGGGAACAACAATGTATGCACCGCCCATGTCTGCCTGGTACCTATCGGTTCCGTAGAGCTCCGCGCCGGTGTAATTGATGCACAGGTCTCCGACAAAAGAATTCGAAGTGCCGTGGAAGAACATGAGAACGGGATATTTCTTATCCTTTGCATATCCGTGCTCGGTGGGATCGTAAGTATAGTATTTAAGTTTTACACCCGATGCATCTTCAAACTCGTGCTTTGCAAATTTATCCAAGATCTGTCCCGTGGGATAGGTGGGATAAGGAGTTACGAAATCGCCTTCGGGAATGTCTGCAGCCCAGGGTGCTGCGGGACGCTTTGAAAGGATCTCGTCGAACCTTACTCTGTCGAGATACTTTTTATTCCTATCGTTGTGTGACTTGATTGCGGTGTCTGAATCGACGTATTCGATAAGGCCTGCACGGTCAACCCACTTATAATCTACTGTCTCACCTTCCTGGAGAACTACGCTGTCTTTAGGAGCGTCGGTTTCGCACACATATGAATAGAACATGCTGTGGCTCTTATCGCTGAATGAGACGTTTACGAGTTCGTAGTTAACGCCTTTAAGGCCGGTTTCTTCGAAGAGTTCACGCTGAGCTGCTTCAAAGGGTTCTTCACCTTTGATTGCGGAGCCGCCTGCGGTTGCTTCCCAGTAGCCGGGGTAGACGTCTTTATTGTCATCACGTTTTGTGATGAGGTAGGTGCCGTCGGTGTGTTTGACTAGAATATCTACAACGAGGTGATATTTGCCTTCGGGGATGTTCTGGAAGCTTTTGGGTTTGCGCTCCCAGGTGTCACCGGTTCTGTTACCGTCTCTATCGTATAAATCCCAAATTTCCATTCTGTTTCTCCTATGTATTTCCGTGTCGCTGGGTCCTGCCGTGGCACATGACTGTCTCGCTTTTCGTCGCCAGGCGGAAATGCTTCACGAGGCACGTTTTAACTCATGACGCGAGACCACTCACTTCGTTCGGGTCGGGCGGCCGCATTTTTTCGCTGCTCCGAAGTCTCGACAGCTCATGTATCCACGTCACCCGCGCGACACGGGGCTACAGATGCGTCATGGTGATTGGCCCCGGCGCTACATGTTTTCTCTACTCTTCAGGATACTTGCCTGCGACGCCTCCCCATGCAATGACGTTGCCAATATCTGAGTCGCTTCCGGTGTTGAGGATTGAGGTGATCTCGTTAATTCCGGTGCTGGGGGCGTTTAGAATGGCGGGCAGTTTCTTTTCTTCGCGAAGGGCGAAGATATATACGTTATAGGTGTGGACTCCGCTTGGAGGATAGGGGCCGATGTAGTCTTCCACGGCACCTTTATCAAGTGAAGTTTCGGTGGTGAGGGTCTTCATATGAATCCACTCCTGTCCGTCAGGATCGATCATGTAAACGGCATAGCATGTCGCGCCATCTACAGGTTCCCATGAAAGCTGGGGCGATAAGTCATCGCCTTTATCGTGGGATATGGACACATCCCAGTAGATTCCGTTAAGATCGCTGCTTGTCGCCTCAAACCGGTAAGCATCAAACACGGGTGTTGAATCGTACTGTTTTACGGAGACAACAAAGTGAGCGATAAAAAGGAGTGCGATTACGAGAAAGCATCCGAATGATGCGAATTTATTCACGCTGCCGGGATCTCGCATTCTTTTTGCGGTGAAGAAAACAAAACCGCCGCTCGCAAGTACTATAAATATCTTGATGATAAGTTTTATGATCGCGTAAACGCTCATATCTCCTCCGTTATTCGGACAGGTAAGTTATAACATCATTTAAAGAATCAAGTACCGCAACTGAAAGCTGCTTCATCTCATCATCAGCGGGGCGAAGGTCGGGAACCATGATGGGTCTTAATTTGCCCGCAGCAGCAGATCTTATTCCGTTGTATGAATCTTCGATGGCATAGCAGTCTTCGGGAGCAACGCCGATTGCTTCGCATGCTTTGAGATATATCTGAGGGTCGGGCTTACTCTTAGAAACCATGTCACCTGCAACGATCTCATCGAAATAATCAATCACACCGCCTTCTGTAAGTTCCCTGATTACGGACTCTCTGCGGGTGGAGGATGCAAGTGCGATCTTTACTCCAAGGCCCTTGAGATAATCAAGAAGTTCGAAAACGCCCGGCTTTTTGGGAAGTCTGCCACCGTCATATCTTTCGTGATACATTACTGAAGATTCATGCTCATATTGCTCATAGGGAAAATCATCACCGTATGCATCAAGAACGATGCGCCTTGTCATTTCATGGTTTGTTCCCGTGCATGCCAGGAAGACATCCTCGATGCCCTCAATACCGTACTTTTCGGCCATGGCAACCCAGGTCTCCATAATACATCTTTCGGAGTCAAAGATTACTCCATCCATATCAAAAACTACTGCTTTAAAGTCTTTCATGGTAATACTCCTTCGGTGTGACAAGGGGTCCGACCCCGTGTCACACTTTCTTAGCATAGTAAAGTTCTTCAGTTGCAAGTGCCATCTTGGTTACTGCAAATTCGCACTTCTCGGGATCCGGGTATGTGTACCAGGTATCGGTCAAAGTGTTTAAGTCAACGCAGTCGCCGTATTTTCCAAGGTATTCGTATTCTATGTGGCAGGAGTACATGAAAGGTACTGTTTTAACCATCTCGTGTACGTCGCCGTCTTTATCGGTAACTTTAACCCTGAAGCCTTCCATGTCGTGGATCATGGTTCCGGTTCCCAGAGGAATAAACTTCTTGGCATTGGGCAGGGAATCGACTCTTACAGGAAGCTCGCCGGATGAATAGGTTCCTGCCTGAACCTCTGCTCTTACATTACTTCTCTCCCATTCATACCAATCGGGAATGTGTGAGAATTCCGTCTCGCCGCTTACCGCTTCGAGCTCACTAAGCTCGGTCATGCGCCATTCTTTTCCGCAGGCATTGCATTTCAAAATGCTTCCCTTGGATGACATCTTGAATTCTGTCTTACATGCGGGGCACTGGTATAAAACTTTGTGAAGGCCCTCTGCTCTGCCTTCGTATGTAACGTGGATTCCCCGTTCTTTTTGCCATGCAAAATCATCGTACTGAAAGGCTTTTACGATCTTTGCATTTATCTCGTCAACGGGAGCCTGCTTTAATTCTTCTGCTGAATACAAAAGAGAAAACTCGGCTTCCGTGGGCTTAACACCTCTGTCGTGAAGATTCCAGAAAGGAGAATTTACGTGATGTCCGTGGCAGATAAGAGTTACGACAGGAACGCCCAGGAGCTTGCAGAGCTTACCCAGTGACTCGGGAAGAACCGCAGTGGTTCCGCAAAGGGAATATCTTGCCTCGGGATATATGACGGCAACATCGCCGTTTTTGATGGTACGAACGAGCTGTCTGATAAGAGTAGTATCGTTGGTGAATTTCCTCTTACAGATGCAGCCGACGTTACGGAGGAGTTTTTCTCTTCCGATGAATCCGTCGATTGCCACAACGTAATTTGCTCTCCAAGGGTAGATTGCCTTTGTAGCGACTTTGAAGTCCATAAAGGCGTTATGATTACACAAAAGCACGAAGGGCGGTTTTAACCCCTCCGTGCCTGTTTTAGTAATGATGCATTTATGTTTTTTGACATCGGGTGCACTGAGAATGTAGGTGAGTGGTCTCAGGTACCATTTTGTGCGCACGGGCGGAGCTTTCATATCAAATCTTTCAAAATTATCGATCATGCTCCGAACCCTCCGAATCCACGTAGTCACAACATGTAAATTCTACCATAAAAACACTTATTTTTGTAGGCAGAAAAGGACGGTTCCACTGCTTCCGCGGGTGGCGCGAATGCAGTGGAACCGTCCTATGGTTCAGTCTTTCAATTAGTTGTCTTCATCGGTTGTTACTGCGTAGCTGACTGTTTCATCCTCACCAAGTTCGAGAGCCTGATCTCCTGTGATAAGATCAGTGGCATCGATCTCGATGTAATCCTTGAACCACTCCTTGGAATCGTCGGTTGAACATGCGTAGTTGCCGTTTCCGGATATCTCAGTGAAGGCAAAATAGGTGTAAGGATTGGAAGGATCTTCAACGTGAAGGTAAAGTTCTCCGTCTTCGATCAGGTCGGTAACATCCTCTACAAGATTGTGATAGTAGAAAAGAGTACGTCCTTCATCGTTAATTCTGAGCACACCTTCGTTGTTGAGAAGCTCGAAGTATTCTTCGGGAGTCATGGGAGTTTCTTCACCGTTTGGTCCGAGGGATACTCCACCGAATCCGTATTCATGACCGTTATCGTCATAATAGGTATAGCTTCCGTCTCCGTTATCCTGAACTTCAATCTCCTGATTGCTTCCGTTAAGCCAGATGTTGAAATTGGTGCGGATTCCTCCCACATCTGCCGCATAACATGCTGTTCCGCAAGTTAATGAACATATAACTATAGCTGCTGCAATCTTGCCTGCGCTGAAAAGTTTAACCACTTTTTTATCCTCTCTTTCTTTTTCAAGACTCTCAGATAAACGAGAGCTGAAATCTCCGGAGAGATGCAAATTATCGAAACTTTTCTTATATCTTTCTTCGTTAGATGTCTTCATCCTGCCATCCCTCCAATTTAGTCTTCAGAAGCTTTCTGCTCTGAAGAAGCCTTGTTTTAACAGTGTTCTCGGAAAGCTTTAAGGTATCGGCAATCTCGCGGGTCTTGTACCCTTCGTAATAGTGCAAATGTACGATGATCCTGTATTTGTCGGGAAGGGAAAGTACCGCTTCCATAAGGTCCCTGTCGGAGTCATCTTCAAATGGGATTTCTTCCATGTAATCCTCGTAAGGAACCCTGTTTCTATGCCAGAATGAAGTACAGGTGCTCTTGGCGATGTTGATGGTCACTCTTATGAGCCAGGCTTTCACGTGCTCTTCGGACTCAAATTCCTTATCGGACTTATAGAGTCTTAGGAGCGCTTCCTGTACGGCATCTTCGGCATCCTGTCGCTGGCGGGTTATGTTGAAGGCCGCGGCATACAGTCTGTCACCGTATTTTGTACATATTTCAATGATATCTATAGCCATTTATTACTCTCCGTAAAGACGTCTTCAACAATAATACTTTTCAGAAGGCCAAATGGTTTTGTAAATTCATAAAAATTTGAAAAAGACGATTCCTCTGTTCCGCGGGTGGCGCGAATGCATAAGCTTTCGAGTCTTCGGTGTCTGCGGCATGAGCCAAACATACATGGTTCTATGGCCGCCTGACCCGAAACGGGAGAAAGTTATGCGTCGCGACAGGACCCCAGGAACAGAGGAACCGCCCTCATTTTCATTTTAATAAATCGCTTTTCTGATGATCTCGGTTACGGCTTCGTAGGCTTTGAGGAAGTCGGGGTAATTGGATCTGACAAATTCCGCATCGCCCTCTTTGGAAGCTTTCTCAAGGTCGTAGGCACGCTCGGCAAGCTTAGTTGCACCGATGGTCTTGGATACAGACTTGAGGGCGTGGATCCTGATGGAATAGCCCTTCCAGTCTTCTGCTTCATAGCAGGTGTCCAGCTCTTTTATCTTCTCATCACGGTAGGTGATGTAATCGTCCAAAAGCTCGCGGTAGAATCCCGCATCGCCTCCGCAGTAGGTCATTGCATTCTTGGTTTCAAATCCGGCTTTTCCCAGCCAGTCGACGAATTCCGAATCGCCTTCTTCCACGGTTTCACCCGCAGGTGCAAACTCCATAATTTCGCCGTCATCGGAAAACTCTATGGCATCATCGGAAGCAAATGACTTCTCGGGCAGGCAATTTCTCAGAATATCTTCCAGTGCCGAGATCTCAATGGGTTTGGAGAGATAATCGTCAAATCCCGCTTTCAGATACTCTTCCCTTGCGCCGTTGATCGCATTTGCAGTCAGCGCAACAACCTTCGTATCCTTATAAAGCAGACCGTCCGAGCGCATCTTCTCAAGAGTCTCGATGCCATCCATCTTAGGCATCATGTGGTCCAGAAGGATCAGGTTATATCTCTTGGTGTGAACCTTCTTCAGCGCATCCTCACCGGAATGTGCGGTATCCGCCTTGATTCCGAACAGTCCCAGCAGATTCTCCGCTACCTTAAGGTTCATGCCGTTATCGTCAACAACAAGGACATCCGCCTTGGTGACGTGCAGTTTTTCTTTCTTGGGAGCCGAAACCTTGGGCACATCAGTGCGGTCGCCCATGGGAGCTGAGTCAACGATCTTCTGTCTGATGACAAAATAAAACGTTGAACCCTTTCCGTACTCACTCTCGACGCGAATCTCGCTGCCCATCATCTTAAGGAGATTCGTTACAATGGACATTCCAAGTCCGGTGCCTTCGATGCCATGGTTCTTAACTTCATCAAGTCTTTCAAATGATTCAAAGAGCCTGGGCAGATCTTCGTTCTTAATTCCTATTCCCGTATCCTCAACGGAAAAGAAAACATCCACTTCATCGCCGTCACGCTGATTCTCTCTTACGGTAAGACGTACGTGACCATGCTCCGTGTATTTAACCGCATTGCTGAGAAGATTCATTACAATCTGCAAAATACGGACATCATCGCCGTTAAGCTTGGAAGGGAGATTTTCGTCAATCTCAGTGATGAACTCAAGTCCCTTAGCCTCCGCTCTTTCGGAAGTCGAGATAATGATGTTTCCGATAAGATTGGCGGTATCGTAATCAACGGGAACGATCTCCATCTTGCCTTCTTCGATCTTGGAAAAATCAAGAATGCTGTTTATAAGAGTAAGAAGTGTCTTACCTGCATTTCTGATATTGGAAGAATACTCCAGGATCTTCTTATCATCGGTCTCCCTGTAGATCATCTCATTCATACCGAGAACCGCATTGATGGGAGTTCTGATCTCATGGGACATGCTTGATAAGAAGGATGACTTAGCTTCACTTGCCGCAACCGCACGCTCGGATACGATGAGAAGCTTTTCCCTTGCATCTCTTTCCTTTTTAGAACTCTTGAGAATAAACAGGATCAACAGGATAAGAATTCCCATGACCACAAGGAACAAAACAACATTAATGAGAATTATGTTAAAGAACTCATCGCTGATGGATGTGGGGGCACTTCTTACAACAAGGTACCAGCCCAGGTATTCGACGTACTTGGATACGGCAAATTCATTGTTGCCGGTTATCTGATAGGAATATCCGCCGGACTCTTCGCTGGTTAAAACATCGGCATCAAGCCAGGCGTTTTCTATATTGATGTCTTCGGTATCAACCTGCACCAGACCGTTGGAATCTACAAGGTTGATCTTGACGTTGTATTCTTTTTCAGCTTCAAGGAACATCTCCTGAAGGTTTGTCATCTGAACGCCTACGCCGCAAACTCCCAGAAGATTGCCTTCTTCATCTTCTATGCGGGCATTTACGAATACGGTCCAGACGCCTCTGTTAACTTCATCGCTGTCAACGTCCAGGTCATAGGGTTTGTTTTTATCGACGAAAATGGAATACCAAATATCATGATCGTCATTTACGGGATCGACGATCTTGTTAAGACCTTCATAAGTGTAGTAACGGTGGGTGCTTTCGGAAACGAGGAATGCGGAATCATAATCAAGACTGCCCTTGACTCCGCTGAGATATTTCTGCATTACGGCGATGGCTTTATCCTCGCTCATGCTGTCTTCACTTGTAAGGAAATCGGAAAGAAACTCGTCGCAGGCCATTGTCTGCGCCACGATGATAGGTTCGTTTAATGAACTTGAAATGGAATCATAGATACGATATGTAAGCATCGTATCTACTTCTTTAGTATTTTCTCTTGCGAGCTTTGCCAGTGAATAAATCGAAACGATTATTGCCAGAACGAATGCAAAAGAAACCGCAGATAAAATCGGAAGCATGCTCCTGTCTTTGCCGCTTGCAGGAGCCTTTACGTCACTTGAAACTGTACTCATGGATCCCCCTCATATCAACACAACCTTTTGGATTATACCCCTTAAGAGGGTAATAATCTACCTCTTAGGTGCGATTTTCTACCTCTTGGTCAAAACCCCTTTTTTTCCGCTTTAGTCCATGTATAATACAAGCATGAACAATATAAAGGTCAAAATTGAAATAGACCAAAGCGCTAAAGATCCCGAAATAACGATCAGATGCGCCGAGGTAAACTCAGAGGTGGTAAGGATCCAGAGGATGTTGTCCGAAAGCGCGCAGGGCACACCACAGATCGTTTTCCACAAGGAAGATGCGGAGTACTTTTTACCGCTCGAGAATGTTCTCTTTTTCGAGACGGACGGCGGACACATAAGGGCCCACACCGCTGATGATGAGTTCGAAGCAAAGTACAAGCTTTACGAGCTCGAAGAAATGCTCCCGTCCTATTTCCTAAGGATATCCAAATCCACCATCCTTAATACCCACAGGCTTTATTCGATCACCAAGAACCTGGCCGGTGCCAGCAAGATCGAATTTCAGGGAACATATAAAACAGTCTACTGTTCAAGAAATTATTACAAGGCATTAAAGGAAATCCTGATGCCATATGAGGAGAATTGATATGAAAAACAGAACAAAATCAGTCGTATACGGAATACTTCTTATAGCACTTGCGGCAAGCCTTATCTTGTGGAAGCTGAACGTTTTTAATCTTCCCGCTTCATTTGCAGAGATCAGCGTATTCGGAATCGTCGTTGCAGTGATCATGGTTGTTGCAATCATCCAGAACATCATCGACTTAAGCTGGGGCGGAATATTCGTTCCTCTTGCAATCCTTGCGATAATTTTTGAGAAGCCCCTTGGCATCGAAGCAATCACTCCCTGGATCGTACTTATCGCAGCAATCCTTCTTACAATTGCTTTCGAAATGATTTTCCCCAAGAACAAATTCCACCGTCATCTCAATGGTCATCACTTTAACAGACACATGAACTATGACGATAAGTTCTCTGAGACTTCCAATGAAGACGAAAACGGATATGTAATGCATTCAATGAAATTCGGATCCTGCACCAAGTACGTTCGCTCACAGAATCTTACCAAGGCAGACCTTTCATCACAGTTCGGTGAGATGGATGTATTCTTTGATCAGGCTCAGGTTCCTTCAGGAAATGTTGAGATCAACGTAAGCGTTCAGTTCGGCGAGATGGATCTTTACATTCCCAAGACCTGGAAAGTAGTCAACAAAACTTCCGTAATGCTCGGCGACTGTGACGACGCTTGCTCACAGGGTTACGAGATCACCGAAGATCAGGTTGTATGTACCATACAGGGTTCCGTATCATTCGGAGAACTCCAGCTTAAGAGAATCTGATTTCGTTAATGCAGATTGATAAAATTAGGGTTTTAAGCTTTGCCAAATAAAGAAATCCCGGTGCGCCAATAAGACACACCGGGAAATTTTTATATTCAGTTCCCTTCACTAACCGACATAACCGTCGGAAGGAGTTCCTATCGCATCAGGTGGAACATCGGGCTGAGTAGCTGAACCAGAATCTCCGCTTCCACTCGCACCGGTGTCGTCGCTTCCGCTCGTACCGGGATCATCACTTCCGCTCGCCCCGGTGTCGGTAGTTGCGGGGTCCTCCGTAACAGGAGGCATATCTCCATTGTAGGGATCACTAGGATCGATATCTTCGCCGTGAGGATGCTCATCCGACGTATTACCCTGTGAAGGTGAAGGAGGTGTGCTTGGACCGCCGCTTGATCCGCCTCCGCCGCTGTTGCCTCCGCCGCCCTGGTTCTGATTTTGGTTCTGCTGTGTTGCTGCCGCTGCTGCTGCAGCTGCCGCTGCGTCAGGATCTTCAGGTGACTGAGGAGGAATCTGAACTACAGCATCAGGAGTCGTAGTTGCTGCCGGCTGCTGGTTTCCACCCGTAGCGGGCTGGGAAGGACCTGCATCAGCATCACTGTCGTCATCCGTCGGTGTAGGTGTAGGTTCATCATTCTGCGTCTGACCTTCTTCAGTGGGTGAAGGATTCGTATCATCACCGGAAGCTGCCTGCATAGCATCTTTAGCTCCCTCAGGAAGAGTATTATCACCGCCTGCAGTGAAGGTATTGATGTTATTGATTGAGCCGTTCGCGTTGGAGTTATCCTCCTGATGGCTCTGCTCAAGGATTTCTTTTACATTCTGAATGAAATCCATATTGAAGTTGGATTCGGACAAGACTGTTCCGAGTTCTGCAAGCGTTACGCTTCTTACTGCGGTTCCGTCAGCTGTTCTTCCGGTTAAAACAACGCTCTTGGTATCAGCACCGAGAAGGAGGTTTAAAGCGGAAGTTGAGATTCCGATGGACTGTCCGGCCTGAATGGTATTTTCGGTCTTGCAGACAGTTCCGTCAGCTGCTCTTTCAATAACCGAGTAAGTTCCTATTCCATCGGCAAATCCGATATTGGTAACAGTAGTTCCGTCAACCGTAATCTCAACCTGGGTAACAACTTCGGTTCCGTGAATAGCGGTTGAAGTATTGGGAGTGACGATGTCAAAAGTAGAACCGTCAGCAAGGGTTTCTTTTACCTCGGTAAGCATGCTTCCCGCTTCAACATATACGAGAGTATGGCTGTTTTCCGGTGTTCCGGTTGCCGTCAGATTGATTCTGGTGGTGGCATCCAGGTAAAGAAACTTATCATTATCAAGCCTTATCCTGGCTGAAGCTCCGATTCCGGTGTAAATAGTATCTCCGGAGTAGAGCTGCATCTCGGATGTGGCATTAATTGTTGCTCCTTCACGCATAACGGTACAAGGCCCCTCTACATAGATCATGCATGCGGTGCGCTGGGAAGAAACAATATCTCTGTTGTTGTAATATTTAATTGCGATAACACCAACGACGACCACTGCGATAAACGCAATGATCAACGGGACGGCTTTGTCGCCAAGATGAAGTTTTTTCACGGTATCCATAGGCACTCCCCTTCTCATAAGAAACCCCATATAATATTACCACAAAAGGCACAAAACGACAACTTATGTGACGTGGGGCGGACCCACTGTCACAAATAAAAAAGGACGGGGCATTTTGATATGTACCCTCTTTCCTGGACATCCAGGAAGGAGGGTATTTTTGTGCGTTATAGTTATGAATTTAAAAGAAAATGTATACAATTGTATCGAGA
>CADBFZ010000013.1 GCA_902794095.1 uncultured Lachnospiraceae bacterium
AAAACAAAATGGATGCCTCCTGTAAAGTACAGAAAAGCATCCATGTGTTTCGCCTAGTTCATAAATCAATGTGTCCAGGATTCTGGGTACATATCATTTTCGCGTCCCCTATCAAAAGAAAACAGGTTATGAAAGCTTGAAGTAATCGATTGCAACGCCCATGTCCTGGTTGACATCGCGCATCTTGACTGTGGAATCCAGAGTGTCTGTACATGCACTTGTAACGGTCTGGCAGGATGCTGCAACTTCTTCTGCGGAAGCACCCAGCTCCTCGGAGATTGCACCAAGCTCCGTGGTGGAGTTGGTAAGATCTGCCTTGATCTTATCAAGCTGAGAGGTAATATCCTTGATCAGATCGATCTCGGTAATGGAAGCCGCTACGGAATCAGACAGAACATTGAACTTCTCCTGAGCCTGTTCGATGTCCTCACGCTCTTTGCTGATGACTTCATATACTCTGTTACTGATTTCAACTGTTCCGTTGGACATAACGATGACGTTTTCGATGATCTGCTTGATCTCTTTTGCGGATTCTGCGGAGGAATCTGCAAGGGATCTGATCTCATCTGCAACAACCGCAAATCCGCGACCTGCTTCACCTGCTCTTGCTGCCTCGATGGATGCGTTGAGTGACAGAAGGTTGGTCTGAGCTGCGATGGATTCGATTGCCTGAACTGCCGATTCGATATTTCCGATAGCGGAGTTTGTCTCAGCAATCTTATCGGAAATGTTCTTCATTGCCTCAACGGATTCATTTGCTCCGGAGTATACGGACTTCATACAATCTGTAGCTTCGCTGTTTGCTTCGCGGATCGTCTGTGATTCTTCATAAAGTTTGGCAACATTATCATTAAGGTTCTCAACGTCGCATCCGAGTTCAACAGCCTTCTCAGCCATGATCTGAGCATTTTCGGCAACGCTCTGGGAGGTGGAAGCAACTTCTCCGATAGCGGTGTTGATCTGGGAGATGGACTCAACGTTATTGCTGGTCATCTCATCTACGTTAACGATTGCTTCGTTAAGCACGTTAGCGGAATCCTTAACAGATCTCATGGAAGAGTTAAGGGATGTTCTGAGTGATTTGAAGGAATCTATAATGCGGATGGTCTCATCGATGATGGAGTGAGCATCGCAATCAACGGTAACATCACCTGTTCCGAGTTCTGTGATTGCAGATGCAACCTTCTTCAGAGGCTTGGAAATAATATTTGCAACGATGATTGCAAGTACGGTAAACAGAACTACGCTTATAAGACATATGGCAACGGTCCACCATTTGGTGTTATTTACGCCGGACATGATATCGTCTTCGTCCGCAGTAAGAACCGCGATATATGCATTATCCGCACCGATGTAATAAGCCGCGTACTTGGTCTTTCCTTTATAATTATATGTAATGCAGTCGGGAGTAGGGGTCTTTCCTGCTTCAAGCTCTGCTACAAGCTTCTTAACCGCATCGTTCTCAACCGGATTACCGATCTTGGTTTCATCGGGATGATAAAGCATGGTTCCCTGAGCGTCTACGAAATAAATATATGCGCTCTTATGATTAAGAGATGATACATCGGAGATCTTAGCGGCAACATTGTTTACCAGAGTACCTGCGCCGACAAAACCGATAGGACTTCCGTTATCCATTACGGGATAATATATCGACATAACGAGCTGTCCTGAAGCAGGAGATGTGATGATACCCGTATTGTAAACACCGTTTGCGCCCAGAATATTATTACGAAGTGTGGTAAGAGAATCTCCCTCTCTCAGAACAAGTCCAACAGCACCCTGATTGGAATGAGCCATTACATGAGTATCCCAATCCGCTATATAAAGTCCTTCCCATCCGTCCAGTGACGAATAGAAGTCCAGTGTATACTGCTCTGCCTCAGCAGCGAGCTTGGCATCATCAGGATGCTTGAGAAATTCCTTTACTATTGGTGCGGAAGCATATGCCTGAAGGGTTCTTACATTGGTATCCGTAGCGGTATCGAATGAAGTACCGGTTTCCATGATAACCTGAAGAAGCGAATTGTTTGTCCACTCCTTCATTTCTCTGCTGCTTACACCAATAATGCAGGCACTGAGAATTAAAGATGCACAGATAAGAGGAATGAGCGCATATAATATCAACGTACTCCTCATGGTAAGTTTGGCGGAACTACTTTTTTTCATACAATAAAACCCTCCCACTTAAGTATCAATTAAGGATTTCTCCTTATAACAGATATTATAATACTTTTAAATTAAAATGACTGATAATTTTTAAATCTGTTAGAATATTTTTTATGAAAGATCTTACCAAAGGAAATCCGCTCAAAGTCATATGTCTGTTTTCCCTGCCAATTTTACTCGGCAGGTTGTTTAATCTTGCCTATTCACTGGCGGATATGAAGATCCTCGGATACTTTCTGGGGAAAGATGCCATCGCCGCAGCAGGGAGTGTCTCATCCCTCTACGACCTTACGAATTCTTTTATCATTGGACTCACAAACGGCTTCGGCGTCATCACGGCCATGCATTATGGCTCGGGAAGCTTACGCAAAACAAAACGCTCCATCACCTCATCCGTCACTCTCGCACTGCTGTGTTCTTTGATGATAATAGCGGTTTGTTTTCTCCTCTTTGATCCCATACTGAATCTCTTAAACGTATCAAGTTCGGTAAGAGTGGCAGCTTCGGAGTATATTTCGATAATGCTGATGGGACTGATGTTCTCTGCATTTTATAACTGCCTTGCCGCATCCTTAAGAGCCGTGGGCGATGCCTACACTCCCCTGATTTTCCTGATCGTTTCAACAGTTTTGAACATCGTCTTGGACATTGCATTCATCGGTCGTCTGGGACTCGGTACAAAAGGTGCTGCAGCCGCTACCGTAACAAGCCAGATCATCTGCGCAGTCCTTTGCTATATCTACACCTGCATCCGATACAAGGAACTCCGCTTCGGAATTAAGGATCTCATCCTCGAAAAAGAAACCGGGATCCGCGCTCTCCTTTCATCCGGAATGTCCATGGCACTCATGAGTTCAATGGTTGCATTCGGAACCCTGTCACTTCAGTCCGCCATCAACTCTCTTGGAGACAACATCGTCGTTGCGCACGCGGCTACGAGAAAGCTTTCCGGAATCTACATGCTTCCCTTCGGGGTATTCGGAACCGCAATGGCAACTTACAGCGGGCAGAACTACGGTGCAGGCAGAATGGACCGTATCAAAGAAGGCATTAAAGTTACGGTCATCATCTCCTGCCTCTACTCCGCAATGTGCGTACTTGTAAGCTACACCATATGTCCCAAGATCATCGAAGCTCTTACCAGTACCAACGAGGCCGAGATCATTCTTAATGCAGTTAATTACCAGAAGTTCGATACACTGTTTTATTTTGTAACAGCGTTTATATGCGTATACAGAAACGCGCTTCAGGGCATGGGTGAGCACAAACTTCCCGTCATATCAAGCTTTGCTGAGCTCCTGGGAAAGCTCCTTATCGCAGTCTTCCTGACTCCCTTCTTCAAGTACACAGCCATAATAATCGCTGAGCCCGCAGTCTGGATAATCATGATAATTCCGCTTATTTACGGCATACGTAAGAAGATGAAAAAAGGAATTTAAAATTTTTTTTAAATAGTTATTGACACCCCCGCACGACGGGGGTATTCTTTTCTCAAGGAATTTAAAAATATTTTTAAATAGCTTTTGAAAGGCCGGTGATACATATGGGAGATGCAAACATTTTCAAAGTATTATCGGATTCGCAAAGGCGCGACATATTGGTAATGCTCAAGGAAGGACGGATGAACGCAGGTGAGATAGCCGAAAGACTCGGTACCACTCCCGCAGCGCTCTCCTACCACCTGAAATTACTTAAAGAAGCGGATCTGATAATGGAGTACAAACAAAAGAATTTCATTTATTACGAGATCAACACAACCGTTTTTGAAGAACTGCTGATGTGGGTCGGACAATTCGGAGGGAAAAAGTAATGAAGAAAAACAAAGTCATAACAACAATTATGTGGATATTCGCTCTCATCCCCGCGGTATTTACCGCAGCACTTTACAGATCTCTGCCCGATACAATGCCGATGCACTATGACGTACACGGCACTGTTGACAGATGGGGATCCAAAAACGAACTGATCATTATCGTCGCGATATTTCTCGCAGTTACCGCTTTCATTGCTTTTCAGGTAAGAAGCTTTGAAAAGAAAGCAGAAAAAACCGATGACGAAAAAGCAAAAAACGGATTCATAAACAACGCAAAAGTAACAGCGATCACAGGTCTTATCTGTTCGGTATTCATGGCGGTTGTTTTCGTATTCATAAATCTCGCAGGCGTAAAGATGGTATCCGAAGGAGGAGACATTCTCTCAATGGATGCGACCAGAATAATCTGTATCGGTATGGGCATCATGTTCATAGTAATGGGAAATTACATTCCCCAAACCCGTAGAAATTCCATTATCGGTGTCAGATGCTCATGGACTATGTATAACGACACCACCTGGAGCAAGAGCAACCGATTTGCATCATATCTGGTCGTAGCAGCCGGAGTGATCACCGTCATTCTTGCACTTGCAATGGCAAATGTCATGAATGCATTGCTTATCACAGTTGTACTCATGCTTGTGATCTGCACGGTATCACTAATATATGCTCACAAGGTTTATGTAGAGGAAGTCAATTCCGGAAAGGATCGTGATTGAAATGTATGAATTTGAAAGTATCTCCGCTGCCAATATCGCACTCATGACGCTGGGGTGTATTCTTTTTATCGTCATACCCGTGATCATCTGGATCATCTGGATCAAAGCGAAAAAAGAACGCATCTCCACCATACTGATCGGTGCTGCCACATTCCTGCTCTTTGCACTGATCATTGAAAAGCCCATCCAGAACGCACTTATATTCCCTACCTACATGGGACTTCCGAATCATGCAGTAGCGCGCTTCATCAATGCACGTCCCATCCTTTGGTCAATCCTCGTAGGATTCTTCCCCGGACTGTTCGAAGAGACCGGAAGATTTGTAGCTTTTAAGACCGTCCTGAAAAAGAGAACAAACAGAGAGACATCTATTTCATACGGCCTCGGTCACGGCGGCTTTGAGGTAATCTTAATTCTCGGAATGAACTTCGTTAATTACATAATTTATGCACTTATGATCAATTCGGGAATGTATAAAACCACAGTAATAGATCCGATAATGCAGGCTGCACCCGACCAGCTCGAAGCAGCGCTTGCTATTCCTAATCAGCTTGCCGCATTTTCGATAGCAACACTTGGAATATCGATCTTCGAAAGAGTATTTGCAGTGCTTTTCCACACAGGTGCATCTCTGCTTGTCTTCTATGCCTGCAAGGATAAGAAAAAAGCCTGGCTCTATCCCCTTGCAATCGTCCTTCACACTATTTTGGACGGAATGATCGGGCTCAACATGAAAGGTATCATCACCCTGTCCGATTGGGGACTTGAAATGATCATAATGGCAATAGGTGCATTGACATTCTTTGGTTCATACTTCATGTTATATAAGAAGGATTCAGATACCAGAGCCAAGGAACTGAGCAATGACACCGAACCTCGAACAGCCCAAAACAATTGAAGAATTAAGAAACTGGTTTAAAGAAAACGGTTATGAACCCGCTACCACCAGGTTCTTTGCAGGAGTAGACGTCAGATCCCCGAAAGCATTCGGAGTTTACAAGAATGAGTTCGGGGAATTTGTAGTCTATAAAAACAAAGCGGACGGAACAAGAGCCATCCGCTATCAAGGTGAAGACGAAGAATTCGCCGTACACGAACTGTACCAAAGATTTCAGGAAGAAATAATCAACCAGCAGACCAGATGGATTGCAAAGCACAGAGCCGACGGTCCCGTTCCTGTTTTCATTTACGATTCTGAACCCAAGCCCAAGCCGGTCTCAAGAGTGCACGTTGTACTGTTTATCGTGCTTGCTTTTTGTTCGTATTATTTTTCATTACAATTCTTTTTATGGTTGCAGAATTCCAGAGGCTTGAATCTGTCAATCATTCCCTATACTGCTCCCATCGTGGTAATGGCATTTGCACTGCTTGCTTTCAGAGCATACATCCAGAACCAATCTTTAAGTCAAAGTATTAAATCCATGCCCAAAAGTTTCAAAAAAGGATGCCCCATATTCTTAATGATCCTTGTAATGATATCGGTTTTGGGCGATATTAATCCCCAGCATAACGGCTACTACTCAATTAACAATCAACTTTATTACAGAGCGGGCAGCAACTGGTATCACTACAATGATTACTCAGACGATTGGAACAGGTCCTATAATGTTCCGTCGGCTTTCACTTCAAGTAACTGGGAGGATTATCAAAATACTTCTTCCCATCACGGCTCATATACCAGCTTCGAAAGTACGTATTACTATAAGAATTGGAAAACCGACAGCAGCAGCAGCGGAAGCTCCTACAGTAACGACGATGATCATGATTGGAGCAGTAATGATTGGGACAGCAGCTATACAGATTGGAACAGCGATTGGTGATAAATAATGAAAGAAAGTAACGCCTCTAACCGGCCTAAGACAATTTCAGAATTACAGGATTGGTTTAAGGCTAACGGTTTCGACTATAACAAGACAAGATTTTTCATAGGAATAGATTATAAAGATCCTAAGGCATTCGGTATTTACAAAGACGATTTCGGAGAGTTTGTTGTCTATAAAAATAAAGCGGACGGAACAAGAGCCATCAGATACCACGGCTCCGACGAAGAATATGCCGTTAATGAGATCTGGGAAAGATTTCAAAAGGAAATCATCAATCAGAAAACCCGATGGGCGGAAAATCAAAGAAAGGCAAAGGGGACAGATTCCAAAACTCCCGAGCAACTAAAAAAGGAATCGTTTACGTTATTCCTTCTGATCGCAGGTACGTTTTTACCAAGCCTTTTAATTCCGATTGCGCTCGATTCCATATTTAATCTTCATCTGGGTTTACTTCTGGTTGCATTCCCGATGATCATCCCTATTTGGGCGTCCTATTTTTACTACCTGCATACAAAGGGACTGAAAGTAAAAGATGACTATAATACCGGTTTTAAACCGCTTCTGAAGTGTTGTATCATCGGTTTGGCAGTATGCCTGCTCATAAACGGTATTGTAGCCTTTGCAGGAAGAAAGAACGGATATTACAGCATAAATAACGAGCTGTACTACAGAGCGGACGATGTCTGGTATCACTATGAGAACAACGGCGGTTCATATACCTGGCAGGTAGAAAATAATATACCGTCCGATCTCACAGCTTCGAACTGGAATGATTATAAGAATACCGAAAATTATGACTATTCTTACACAAGATTCGAAACCACATCGTATTACGATGACTGGAAATCGGACGGTGACAGCGATTGGTCCTCAGACGATTGGGACAGCGGTTATACCGATTGGAACAGCGACTGGTAATTAAACATCAAAAGCCCATTTTCCCCTGCGGAAAATGGGCACTTTTTTGCCCTCAGAAGTTACCGCATCAATATCAAGTCCGTCATATCCGATCATGAAATCAACATGCTCCATTGAGTCATTGATTCCCATCTTACGGCACTCTTCAAGTGTTTTGTTTTCATAGCCGCGAATAGTATTGGTAAAGCCCATTCCAAGTGCCAGGTGGCATGCTGCGTTCTCATCAAAGAGTGTATTGTAGAAAAGAAGTCCCGACTCGGAAATGGGTGAGTTTACGGGAACGAGCGCGCACTCACCAAGATATGCGGCACCTTCATCCTTACTTATCATCTGCTCAAGAAGCTGCTGATTCTTCTCTGCCTTAACTTCTACTGCTTTACCGTTTTCAAAACGAACGGAGAAATTCTCGATAAGTTCACCCTCATATGAAAGAGGCTTTGTTGCATATACGATACCGTCTGCTTTACCGCGCATGGGTGATGTATAGCATTCCTCACTGGGGATGTTTGCATTAAATCCGATTCCCTGAAGGCTGGTTTCAAGTCCGCCCAGGAACATTCCCTCGGGGATCATGCCTACGGTAAGGTCGGTTCCGTTATCTCCCTTGTAATGAAGCTCTTTGATTCCGAGATTGTTGAGATATGCACATCTGTCAGCAAGCTCCTTATCATGTGCTTCCCACTCCGCAAGAGGATCGTCGGTTACACGTGATGTATAGAGAATTGCCTCCCAAAGCTTCTCGATAGCTCTTCCCTTGGAGAGACCCGGGAATACCTTCTTAGCCCACTTTGCTCCGGGAACTGCAGCGATACACCACTGATGTTTATTCTCCATCTTGTCCCAGTAAGGCTTTAAGATGGGATAGCTCTTCTGATCCGCTTTAGCCTTCTTGCCCTGATTGATTCCTTTGAGTCCGTCGGGATCTTCGGAATCAAGGTATATACGACATGGAAGTTCATCCACATAATGCTGGAGACGAGCCTTCTCCCACTCCTCAACCTTTGCAAGTGTGGTAACGGACTGGTGACGTACGTGGAGTTTCTCAAGGGGCTGATAGTGGAAATCCACGATAACCTTCTTAGCACCCGCCTTGTAGCACTCGTCCACAAGAAGCTCTACAAACTTGGGCTGATCCAGGTCGCAGATGATCCTGACTTCCTGACCCTTCTGAATATTTACTCCCGATCTTGCGATCAGAGCAGCGTATTTTCTTAATACTGAAACTTTCATATGTTCTCCTTTCAGGATAAAAAAAATCCCTCATCTATCGATGAAGGATTTTTTAGTCGGAGTGGCGGGATTCGAACTCGCGACCTCCGCCTCCCTAAGACGGCGCTCTAACCAAGCTGAGCCACACCCCGTTTTTCAAACAGCTTGATAATAATATCATAGGCATATTACAATTGCAAGCACTTTTTGAAAAGAATTTTTTTTATTTTTTGAAGCCCTGAAAACCGCATTAATACGGGTGTTGCCTGGCCTCCTCAGACTCATCGTCACGAAGTCCCAGCTCAACGGCAAGAAGATCGTATTTGTAAAACTCATCACCATAATAATTGTTGAACCACATATCCATCATCTGGGCATATCTTGCAGATCCGTCTCGCCATCCCTGATCGACGGAAGGACGTCCTCTTACTACTCTTACCACCTTAGCGTTGGGATATGTCGCTTCCAGGAGATCAAAATCATCAGACGATACCGAAGTACTCTCAAGCCAGATTCGCTCCATCATGGGCGAATAAAGAAGCGGTGTGATGTCACTAAGACGTCTGTTGTAACTGATATTTACATCGACCAGCTCATGAAGGTTTGAAAGCGGTGAAATATCGGTAAGGTTATTTACGAAAAGCTCAAGGTAATGCAGGTGCTTACACTTTGCAAGTGGCGTTAAGTCGTTGATCCAGTTATCTGCCATGATAAGAAGTCTGAGCTCCGGCAGATAATCTCCTATTACGGATATATCAACAATGGACTGATGACCCAGGTCAAGACATCTTAAGTCGGTACAATACTTAAGAACCTGAATATCCTTGGATCTTAATCTCTCGTAATTGTAGTTATAGATAAGTACGGAGAAAGTAACCTGATCGGTTCTGAGGCTCCACTTACCCATGCGTATGCGCCATACCAGATTGACGGTGGGGATTTCTTTTCTGAATTCACCCAGAGTTTCGTTATCAAGTCCGCAATCGCATACGATAAGCTTCTGAAGGCTTCTCATCTGCTCCGTGAGTTCTTTTAAAACAACAAGGTCGGACTCGTACAATCTCTTCCTGGTAAGGTCGATTTCAAAATCTGCGGTGGAATCGTAAATCGTATCGTTATATTCAACTTCCCAGCCGAAATTAACGCCGGGATATTTGCGTGCAAGTTCAAGCCTCTCCTCCCAGGTAAGTCCCTGACCGTGAAGATCGACTTCTTTTAAATCCGGGAAAAGAGATAGATTCTCAAAAAGTTCATCCTTAAGAGAACCCGTGATGGTTACCTTAGAGCGTGCAAGATCAATGCTTACGGCATCTGCGGGATAAGTCTGGTGGCAGATGTCATAGAGCTCAACAACTATGAAATCAACATTAGGGAAAATATATTTAAGACGAGCTTTGTCCTCTGCGGTTATGTGGTTCTCACCGAATGAAACTTCGGTCAGTGAAGGCAAATAGGACAGCTTGGTAATGATGGTTTCAAGATCGGTATAACCGTGGTCCGTGAGGCTTACTTTAGCTGTCTCAATGGGATAGTCCTCACCCTCGATATTTATCCAAGTATCATATGTGAATACAACGCTTGGAAACAGGCTCTGAAGCATGGGAATATCTTCAACGTAAAGCCTGTAAGAACCAAGGTTTACACTCTTTAGATTACCGAATTTGGCAAGTCCTCTCTCAAGGGTTTCAAGGTCAGTAATCTCACTTCCCTCAAACACCAAATTCTCCATGTATATATCGCAAGGGTGCCCGAATATTTCGAAGCGGGTACTTACCAGATAGTAGTACGCCCCTTCGGCAAGAAGCACCGTGATGCCTGTAATTATGAGAAAGACAGCAATAAACTTCCTCAAGCTCTTCATTTCAATCGATCCTTTTCATTCTCCTCATAAGCGCCGTAGCGCCTAAACAGCAAATAATTATAACACATCATATTATGTAATTAAATAATCCCTGCGCTTTTGTCATCTCGGTTAATTGCCTGCAATTAAATTGTAGTAAATAAATCCGGTAGTATAATAAATATGCAGTTATTTCTTATGGGGACAATATAGATTTTTATGTTTAAAAATCTGAAAAACAGGGTAATCGCGGATGCTATCATCCTAGCGGTTTTCATATTGACGGTTGTTACCGCCTTTCTATTAATTTTCAAAGCCCGGATGGAACGCGTACCGGATTATTCCTCGCGCGATTCCTGGGCTTATTTTGCTGTCGGGGAAGAAAAAGAAGTCGATCTCTTCCTCATCGCTCCCACCGTCTACACCGGCGAACGCACCAACATGTCCTTAGGTGAAAAGAAATCACTTGCAAACTTCACCGCATCACTCAACATGGAGCGCGGCATCTACGAAGATTACTGCAGAATGTATGCGCCTTTCTACAGACAGGCTGCAATGAGTACCTACGATCTTAATTCCATAGACAGAGAAAAATATCTCGAGCTTGCCTACGAAGATATCTCGTCTTCTTTTAGATGGTATCTGGAAAATGAAAACGACGGCCGTCCCATAATTCTCGCAGGATTTTCACAGGGCGCGGACATGTGTCTGAGACTTGTAAAAGAATACTTTGACGATGAAGAGCTTAGTGAGAGGCTGGTTGCCGTATATGCCATCGGATGGTCCTTTAACGAAGAAGATGTCCTTCAATATCCCCAGCTTAAACCCGCACAAAATGCCGATGATACCGGCGTGATAATATGTTTTGACCTTGAAACCGAAGATGTAACAAGCACCTTTATATGTCCCGCCGGAAAGACATATTATTGCATCAATCCTTTGAACTGGAGAACGGATTCCGTAGCGGCACCCGCAAGTCTTAACCTCGGTGCATGCATTACGGATGGAAACGGAAATATTGTTAACGAAATCCCTGCATTTTGCGGAGGTTATATAGATACAGAGCGCGGAGTTATCAAGGTGGAAGGAATCGACACGCAGCTTTATCCCAATCCCGTGCCTTCTCTTCCTGAGGGATCACTTCACGTATATGACTACATGTTCTACTATCGCAACCTGCAAGCCAACGTTAAAAACAGAATAGATAAATATCTGAATAATTAATCTGTGGATCGAATATTTCGAGGGGGAAAACCATGGAAAAGAAAAGTATTTGGTACAAGTTAAAGGATTTCTTCGGGTTTAATCAAATGTCTCCGTACGAGAAGGCATTCCATCGTGATGCCAATATCCGTTCGACATTTTTCATGGCCCTTATCATCATCGTGCTGGAAAGCTGGATGATAATCCGCTTTATCAAAAAGTACGTCTTAACCGGACAGTACGCCACCTTCGAACTCTTTTTCAAATATTCGAAAAACTATTGGTTGCTTCTGTTTATCGGAGTATTCATGCTCATCTACTCCATCCTCTATACCGGTAACAAGATAAGCAGATCGCCCTACATAAGCATCAGCCTCACCGTCATGTTTACGGGCGTGTGCATGTACTTCGGATGGAAAGTTTCGGAAAGCGACTTTTCAAAAGGCAGAATGATCCTCTGCTTTCTTACCATGGTTCTCTATGCCGCGTGTCTGCTGATATGGAGGCCATACATCTCCATCGTCATGCTCTCCGTGATCGGTATTGCGTATATCAATTACCTGGACACATACGGTGTGGATCTTGAAGGTAATTACAAGGGCGTTCTGGAAGCAGACAAGATCAATTACGCAACCTTTTTCATATCCCTTATTGCGGTTGTAGTGAGCATATATCACCAAAGACACAGCGAAGCACGTAAATCCGCAAAGCTCATCCAAGCCTCCATTACGGACGATCTGACAGGTATTCCCAATGCAAAAGAATTCGCTGAGAAGGCGGAGGTACTTGTTAATACCACGGATCCTTCCAAGCTGATCTATCTCTTTTTCAATATCGCGAATTTCAGAACATACAACGACCACCTGGGATACGCCCGGGGTAACAAACTGCTTAAAAAGCTGGCTGACGGATTTGCGAAGGTTTTTGAAAAAGATATCTACGGAAGAATGTCCGATGACCACTTCATGGTTCTTACAAGGATTGACGGATTTGAAGACCGCATCGAACAGATGAGACAGATTCTTAAGAGCGAATCCACCGAGGAGCTTTACCTTGAGTTTAAAGTCGGAGGATACCGCCCCACCGAAAGTTCGGACCCCAGAAGTGATATCGACAGAGCAAGATACGCGGTAAATTCCATCTCAAAACATGCGGATAAAACCTACATCGAATACGATAAGAAGATGCACGAGGAATTCAATCTTCGTCAGTACATCTTAAACAACATAGACAAGGCCATCCGTGAGGACTACATTCAGGTTTATTACCAGCCCGTGGTATGGTCCGACGATAAGAAGCTCTGCGGATGTGAAGCCCTTGCAAGATGGGTGGATCCCAAGTTCGGTTTCCTTTCACCCGGAGCATTCATACCGATCCTCGAAGAGTGCCGTCAGATTAATAAGCTGGATCTTTGCATCTACGAGAAGGTCTGCCAAAACCTCAGAGAAAAGCTGGATAAGGGAGAAAAGATATTCCCCGTATCCCTGAACTTCTCAAGGCTTGATTTCGAGCTCATGGATGCGGTATCAGAGCTGGAAAAGCTGGTTGAGAAGTACGGAATTCCTAAAGAATATCTCCATGTTGAGATCACGGAAAGCGCTCTGACGGATGAGACCAACACCCTTAAAACAGCCATGGAAGTGCTCCACGAAAAAGGCTACAGCATCTGGCTCGATGACTTCGGTTCGGGTTATTCGTCTCTCAATGTTTTGAAAGATTACAACTTTGACGTTCTTAAGATTGATATGGTCTTCCTGAAGAATTTCGAAGACGAGCAGGTAAAAGAAAACGCACGCAAGATCATAGGTACTATCCTAGACCTTGCATGCGCTCTGAATATGAAAACATTGACCGAAGGCGTTGAATCCGAAGAAGCCGCTCAGTTCCTCACTGAAAAAGGCTGCGGAAGACTTCAGGGATACTTCTACGGAAAGCCCATGTCCTTCGAAGAAATCTACGATGCGATCCACGCAGGAAAGCTGGAGATTTCAAGCGAAATTCTATAATTATCTTCTTCTTGACCCGCCCTTGCTTCCGAGGATTCTTAAGATCCTGATGAAGAGGTTGATGATGTCGAGATAAATATCAAGTGAGCAATCGATTGCATTATCGAGAGTCTTGGGGAACTGCTGTGCTCTCCAGTAATCGTATCCGATGTAGAGCGCAAAGATTACTGCTCCTGCCCAGGTGATAATGTTATATGCACCGGGGAAAAGGAACATGGAAAGCAATCCGGCAATTATAAGTCCGATAAGGCATCCGAGAAGGAGCTTTCCGAGACCGCTGAAGAAATTAGGGAATGCGATGGATAAAACAATCATGCATCCGGTAATAACTGCGGTATAAACGATTGCCTGAACAACGATATCTCCCGCTCCACCCTGGATGTAAGCGTTGATCATAAGCGAAAGTACAAGGCCGATGGGCACAACAACAAGGTTATATCCGATGAAGCTGATAACGGGGCTCTTGGACTTGGATGACATCAAAACACCAACGATGGAACATACAATGTATCCTACGAAGAGATAAATCGCATAAATGGGATTTGCTTCCATTGTGTCGGTCAGAGTCTTTCCGAGAGTAAGGCACATAACGATATTGAGAATCAGTCCGTACATAACGGACCCGCCCAGTGCCATGTTATAAGTTCTGTCATCGAGAATGGTATCTTCGGGATTGTAGATCATTCTCTCTGCACGTCTTGTCTGAGTAAAACTAGCCATTTTAAAATCCTCCTTTATACTATAAAGCCCCGTAAGCTTTCGTTTACGAGGTTAATAGTTACAAGCAGCTGACGGGAGTCGAACCCGCCTCTTCAGCTTGGGAAGCTGACGTACTACCGATATACTACGGCTGCAAACAAGTCGTATTATACCTTAATCACGTCTAAATTTCCACTTTATTAATTCTTTGGAAACACTTTCTCGATAAGCTCGGGATTCATGTGTGCGTGCCTGTTCATCGAGAATTTATCCATGGGATAATCCTTAAGGTTATCCAGTATCTTTCTGTCATCAGCCTTGGCAAGAAGTTCGTTTCTGGCCTTGGTTATCTCAACTTCGGTCATGTGCTTGGAAGGTCCGCCTACGCAGCCTCCGGGACATACCATTCCTTCTATGAAATCTTCCTCAAGTCGTCCTGCTTTGAGCATAAGAAGTGCTTTCTTACACTCATCTCCGCCGGCAACCTTAAGAAGCTTAATATCAGAGGTATCCTCTCCTCTTTCCTTCATGCACTCGATAACAGCGCCTGCAACTCCGCCGCCGGATGCAAACTTCTTACCGAATGAAGATGCCATCTGGTACTCTCCGTCCACGTGCTCAAGTTTAATATCCTTGGAACGAAGAAGTGCTCTGAACTCACCGAATGTGATTACGTAATCTGCATTATCGGGAATGTTGGGCTCCTGTGCCTCTGCCTTTTTAGCTATGCAGGGACCGATGAAAACGGTCGTACATCCGGGATGTGTGAGTTTGAGATATCTGGAGATTGCACACATGGGTGATACGGTGGTTGATTTATTGTCACGATACTGATCGGGGAAGTGCTTTCTGAGCATGTTGATGAAAGCAGGACAGCACGAAGTTGTCATCTTTCTGCCTTCTTTACGTGCTTCACTCCACTCGTAAGACTCAAATGCAGCGGTCATATCTCCGCCCAGTCCTACTTCGATCATATCCGAGAATCCCAGTTTAAGAAGAGTTGCTTTGATGGACGCCATGTCAATGTCAGCGCCGAACTGTCCCTCGATTGCGGGAGCCACCATGGCAATGACTTCTTTTCCCGCAAGGATATCCTGAATGATGGGAACAAGATAAGTCTTGGATCCGATAGCACCGAAAGGACAGCTGTGAATACAATGTCCGCAGTTGATGCACTTCTCTTCATCTATCTTACAAATGCCGTTTTCGTCATAAGTGATCGCACCGACGGGGCATACTTTCTTACAAGGTCTTTCGAGATGAACGATTGCTCCGTAAGGGCAAGCCTTAGCACACATACCGCATTCCTTACACTTGGCAGGATCGATATGCATTCTTACTTCACCGGGTGAAATTGCATTAAACTTACAGGAATTGATACACGCTTTTCCGAGACAGAATCTGCAGTTATCCGTTACGGAATATGCTGAGATCGGACACTCGTCACATGCAGCATGAATTACCTGAACTATGTTTTGGGATCCGATATTATCGGAGGTATCCATTCCGCATGCAAGACGGATTCTTTCTCTTACAACCTCACGTTCCTTATATATGCAGCATCTGAAAAGAGGCTTGGGGCCGGGGATGATCTTGTTAACAAGCTCATCCTTGGTATCCTCGTTAAGATTATTATCCCACGCGAGGCGGCATACCTCTTCCATTATCGTATGTTTAAAGCGTACTATTCCTTCGTCGTTTGTTACCATAAAAACCTCTGAAACTTTTAATTCTTATCCGTGATGGAATTAAGTTCAAGAACTTCAAATCCATCCGCCTTACCCTTGAGCTTGATGGTGTCACCAAGAGAAGTATAAGTGATGCGTCCTTCGAGTGCATCTGCAACGGAGCGGCTGATGTATACTTTTCCGCCGGGAGCGTTTGCTTCAAGGCGGGCTGCGGTATTGACCGTATCACCGATTGCGGTGTAGTCCATGTGCTTTTCGGCACCCATATTACCTACGACTGCGGGACCGAAGTTAACACCTACGCCTACTCTGAGTTCCTCTCCAATCTCCTCTTTGAGTTCATCGGATACTCTTGCAGCTCCTTCAACGATTCCCATCGCTGTTTTGACCGCATTCATAATTGCATCTTCCTGAGGAAGCGGTGCACCCCAAAAAGCCATCATAGCATCACCGACAAATTTATCAAGTGTTCCGTGATTTTTTTCTACACAATCACTTGCCATGGTCAGATATCTGTTAAGGATAAATACGACCTTTTCGGGAGAAAGTCTCTCGGACATGGTGGTAAAGCCTCTTACGTCTACGAAAAGAACGGCAATGTCACATGTTTTTCCGCCAAGTGACAGGGATTCGGTGCCTTCTTTAAGGATTTCTTTTACGATCTCGGGATCGACATATCTTTCAAAGGTTTTTGTTACGCGCTGTTTCTCAAGTGCTGACCTTACGTAGTGGATCACAATGGATGCCACATAGAAAACAGCAACGCCCACAGGTATCCAAAGTGGATGAAGTATTCTTCCGATTCCGCCGATTCCTTTTTCATACAGCAGATATGCTGCAAACAGATAAACCGCTATAACAGCTACCGCAATGACTGACGAGATCTTGATTCCTTTTTTCTGAAACAGCCAGAAGCATACAAAACAGATCACAAAGAGAAGAAGTGCCTGAGGAAGGTCTGATTCTTCTTTCTTATAATTTCCGTCCAAAACAGCCTGTACAACGTTTGCCTGGAACTCAACACCGTACATCTGCTTTCCGTGCATTATAGAGGTGAAATACGCGTCCTGAAGACCGACCGCGTAAGGGCCGATAAATACCACCTTTCCCTCAAAATCATCCGGTGTGATGTTTCCGTTCAAGAGATCTGCAAGCGAATATCCGTCGTTGTATCCGCCGGGAAGTGATGAATAGGAAACATAGAAATGTCCGCTCGAACTTGCGGGAGGCTCGGTGATGGTCATTCCGTTTTTCTCACCGTAAACAAGTGCTGCGGTATAAGCCATGGAATAAACTCTCTCACCGTCAGGAGTGATGTACCAAAGAGCATGACGAAGAATTCCGTCCGTATCCAGCATCGCATTGATGTGTCCCTGGCATGTAACGTCCCTAAGTGCATCATAGGGCTCATCATAAGTTAGGATCGCATTTTTATCGAAATAGGTATTACCGTTTTCATCAGTAATAACCCGGGATCCGATATTCGCAAAAGAAGCCGTTACGACATTTCCAAGCTTCTCGGCAGCAGATGCAAGTCTGGCATCGGATTCAGGATCTGATTCATCTAGAAAAAGAGCATCGATTGCAACAACGGCTGGTAATCTATCGGGATCTTGAGCAAGCTTTTCAAGAGCCTCCGCATATACGCTTCTTGTCCAGGTGCTGTAAGGACCGATTTCTTCCAAAGCTTTATCATCAATGCCTATTACGATTATCTGTCCGTCCAGCGCCCTGGGAGACTGATACCATGCGTCTGAAACAATCGTATCGGGCCTTTTAAGCACCCCTGCTCCGGCTATGATGAGAGTCACCAAAGCCGAAGCGATGATTGAGATTATAATCCGATTGTAAATATACTTTTTCATAAAATTAATAATGGAATCCACTATCATCAATGTAAACATTTTGTGATACAGATACAAGATTACCTGCATGAGATGTTGTACCCGTATTTATTACTTCATAACGGTCATTCTGTTGATTATACTCAATCACCATATCCGTGAAGGTAACCGTACCCCAGAATGCTTTCACGGTAGCTTGTCCGCTTTGACTGTTATATTGATAATCATATATACCAAAGCTTTGACCTGGTAAGCATACGCCAACCAGGTTAGTTGAAAGCTGACTTGCTATATCCATAAACTTATCCGCATCGCCGGTGACATTTGCTATCGGTCCGCTAACCGCACCCATTCCATAAGACGCATCCTCTATATATACGTTTCCGCTTGTGACTTTCATATTACCCGCTCCCGGCTGATATACAGAACCAAAGAAAGATGCCATTTCAGACATTGAAGGCGAGAAATTACTTATATCAACATCACTTACCGTCTGAGGATAATTGGTACTTAAATCGGCTAATGCTATAGGAGTTATATTATGGTTCGTATCTTCCAGATAGGATGGCATTGTAACCGAATTAGCCTGTGTAGTCGGTACGACCGATAAAACACCATTCGTATAAGCAAAATCAACACCACCAAGGCTGTAATAATTCGAGCCCTGAGCCTGAACAGCTGTATTGGCTGCATTGTTATTATATACAACAGTGTTAGTAGTTGTTGTGGTGGTATTATCATTCGAAGGCGCAGGTGCGTTAGCTATGGCATCTGCCAGAAGCTTATCGTCTTCTTCTGTCTTATTGGCAAATCTGCCTTCTTCCTGTCCGTGTGCTACGTAATGTGCAAGGAGTTCTTCGGGATTATCACCATAAACTACAGCAACATCAGGATATCTCTCTCCATAATATTCCGGATCAAAATCGGTTCCATCGTCCAGATTGTAATGGCCTTCGGGAGTTATCTCCACAACTCTTGCGAGAGCTGCTTCAATCTGACGCTCAAGCGCTGTGGCCGTAGGAACAGCTACGGGAGGAAGAACTTCGTCATTTCCCGTATTGTTGTTAACAGGCTCGGGGTCATTATCTTCATCGGGCACTACAACATCAACATCCGCAACTGCCGGAGGATCGTTGTTAACCGTTGCATTAGAATTATTATTCTGCTGAGGCTCATCCTCAGGTTCTACATCCGCATCAACTATTCCGAGAATCCAAGGCTTATCCCAACCGGTCTCTCCTACTACCTTGTCGAGAAGATCGGGATTTTCACGAAGCATACGAATTACAAAAGCGGGAAGATCACGTTCGGTGATATCTTCAAGTTCGAACATGATGCTGTCCACTTCTCTGTCGTTATAGAGATAAACAGTGACTCTCTGTCCTGCTTTTACTTCGATTTCTTTGCTCTCACCAGTTACGGGATTGGTTCCGATAACACGCACATGTCCGTCGGTAATGATAAGGCTTTCGTGTTCTCCGCTGACGCTAACCCAGCCGGAAGTACCGCGGATACCGACGATCATAGTTGATGTTTCTATCTCAAAAGTCTCATCCTCAGCCAAAGGTTTATCAACTTCGAAGAAAATGCTTCCCTTTGTCAGATTCAGATTTAAGTACTTACCCTTTTGATTGAACTCTGAACGGCTGAGCTCATCCATGGTAACAATCTTGGCATCATCAAGTCCTATGGATACAAGGCTTGCCACTGCAGTATCAAGCGAATTACCGCTTTTTAATCTGAGATTTTCTTTAACTGCCTGGGATGCACCGTTATCTTCCATGGTGACCGTACCTTCATAGCGAAGAAGCCTCATGGTTGTTGCTCTTATCCCCCTACGGTAAAGCAGTATAAAGATAAGTGCCAAAATAAGCACTATAACTATCGCAGATATTATTGCAATCCGCTTTTTTCCGAGTTGGTTCAATTTCTCCCTCATAAAAACAAATCCCCTCTAATAATTTAATTATCACCCTGTGAACATCCGCAGTATTCGCAGCAATAGTCATCATATGGACCACTGTCGGTTACAGTAATAGTCTCGTATGTAGGAGGAATTCCCTGTCCCGGCATACCCGGATCGGTCATAATTGTCTCAGTATGAGTATGTGCACCATGATGTGTAAGTACAAAGTGATGAGCTCCAAGAGGTCCCTCAGCACCGCATACAGTACAAACCATAGGTGTGTAGCAATTTCCGCCCTCGAATGTATGCTCACCGGTTGCAGGAATTACTTCGGTATATGTATCACCGCATACAGAACATGTGTAAGTCATAACTCCGGGGAGCACGCAATTAGCTTCCGTCGTGACTTCCGCTACATATGTATGATTTCCTGTTGCAGGAATAACTTCGGTATAGGAATCACCGCATTCACATGTAAATGTTTTTTCACCGGCAGCACCGCAAGTTGCAGGCTTGGTAACTTCGGCTACATATTCATGCTCATGTACAGGTTCAGCTGAAGGTTCAGCAGGAGGTTCGGGTGTAGGCTCGGGCTCTACAACAGGTTCGGGTTCAGGCTCATCAGGTTCTGCATCAGCTATTCCGAGAATCCAGTTCTTATCCCATCCGGTCTCCTCGCAAACTCTGTCGAGAAGAACCATGTTCTCCCTTAATAATCCGAGGATAAATTCTGGAGCTTCACGCTCGGTAATATCCTCTACTTCAAACATTATGCTGTCCACGGATCTGTCATTATACAAATAGACAGTTACTCTCTGTCCGGGATTTACATCGATTTCTTTTCTCTCACCGGTTGTAGGATTGGTACCTATGATATGAACATGTCCGTCGGTGAGAATAAAACTTTCAACATCACCCTGAACGCTCACCCAGCCTGAAGTTCCGCGGATGCCGACGATCATTGTGGATGTTTCTATCTCAAATGATTCATCATCCGCAAGAGGCTTATCAACTTCGAAGAAAAGACTACCCGCAGTAAGATCAAGGTTAAGCTGTTTTCCGCTTTGCTTAAACTCTGCACGGCTGAGCTCATCCATGGTAACAATCTTGGTATCGTCAAGACCTATGGATACGGTTGAACTCTCGGAAGTATCGATTGTATTTCCGCTTAAAAGCCTGAGATTTTCTTTGATAGCTTTAAGGACTCCGTTATCCTGAAGGCTTACATTTCCCTCAATGCGTATAACTCTCATGGTCGTAGCGCTGATACCGCCTCGATTTGCTAAGAAAATAATGAGGCCGATCACAACCAGTAGTGCAACTGCCGATATAATAATGATCTTCTTTTTCTTATCCATAATCCTCTCCATTATCAGATGAATTAATCTTTCTTCCAGGCTTCGCTTTCAATAAACTTATCAAGTAACATTCCGTCGATCTGACCGTCGTCTCTCATGCTTCGAAGAATCTCAAATGCCTTTTCGGGCGGCATGGGAGGCTTATAAGGTCTGTCTTCTGCAGTAAGCGCATCATATACATCTATGATGGTAAGAAGTCTTGATTCGTTGGGAAGTTCTTCAGCTTTCAAATTGTTCGGATATCCCATTCCGTTTAAGAATTCATGGTGGGAACCGGACCAGAAAGGAACATCTTTGTAAATGCCTTTGAAATGCATCTTATCCAGCATTCTCTTGGTATATACGACGTGACTCTGTACTGTTTTTCTCTCGGTATCGGTAAGAGTTCCTTTTCTAACGGTGATTGCTTCGACTTCTTTTTCATACAAAAGAGGAATCTCTTCTCCGTCAGCATTCTTACATTTGATATTTGCAAAGCTCTTTAATTCCTCAATTCTTTCATCGGGAAGAAAGCCTGCTATGTTTGCTTTTTCAATTACTTCGTAAGCATGTTTGATAGTATCGATCTTAGCCATGCAATCACTGATCCTGTCAGGATGCTCGAGGAAATCGACTCTTTCCATCAGGCATGCGATCTCAACTCTGCTCTTTATTCCTGCCTTGAAATTACCGAGCCTGTCGGGCTTATCGAGAACCTCAAGAGGAACGACAAGTTTACCGATATCATGGAGCCATATGCTCATCAGATAAGCATCTCTTGATTCTTCGGTAAAGGTCCAGGGATCGCCGTTTTCTGCCATCCAATCAAGGAATTTGCCGGCATATTTAACCATGCTTCGTGTATGGTTTGCGTTGTATGAACTTCTCGCATCAATGGCATCAACCATTACTTCCACAAATGAATGAAGGGTATCGGTTACTTCCTGGGCAAGCTGATGGTTATTGAGTGATACTGCAGCAAGTGATGCAAGTGCAGAGACTATCTGCTCGTACGCAGGATCAAAAGGAATGATATTTCCGTCTTTATCCAGTGAATTGATAAGCTGAAGAACACCTATGATCTCATCTTTTTCATCATCCATGGGGATTACCAGCATTGATCCCGTGCGGTAATGAGTTATGGCATCATATTTCTGAGCACCTGAGAAATCATACTCTGTAGATTCATAGACATCCGGAATATTGATCTTCTTATTATCAAGTGCAGCGCACGCACATACATTTTTTCTTCCCAAGGGAACGGGAGGAAGATTCGCGTTACGACTCTGCTCCGCAGCAGGGATTCCCAGGGATCTTGTATAAACGGTGTGGAAGTTTAAGTGATCGTCTTCGAGGACATAAACCGTTCCCGCATCGCAGTGGCAGATATCCATTGCTTCGATAAGGATCTTCTGCATAAGCATGTCGAAATCCTTCTCTGCGGAAAGATCAAGTGCAATGGCTATCATTCTCTCAAGGCTGTATCCGCTGTTCTCAAAGAGGGATGCATCCATCATGCTGTTTTTAATGCATTTGTCATTACTCACAGAATGATCACCTCATCCTTTCTGGCAAATGCTACATGTTCGCTCTTAACATCCGCCTCCATTTTTCTAAGGAAATCATCACTGTGTCTTGGATCGTGATGAACGAATCTGATATTCTTCGTACCCGATCTCTTCATGACATCAAGTCCCTGTGCTACTGTTGAATGACCGTAGCCCCTTCTTCTGTCCAGTTCTTCATCGGTATACTGGGCATCAAAAAATAAAAGATCACAGTCCTTGGCAAACTCTATAAGTTCACCGACCTTATCTTCTTCATATTCGTAATCGGTTGCATAGATTACGGACTTTCCGTTTTCTTCCAATCTGTAAACGGTACCTCCTCCGGGATGAACGGAAGGAATACCTGTTACGGTAAATCCGCCGATCTGAAGAGGAAATTCCGCATCATGAAAAGTGATATCCGAAGGATAATCCTCTATTCTGCAGGGCCAGAGAGGATTGGAGAAAACAGTACCGAGCTGTTCGTATGTATTTAGTATTCCGTTTTTACCGGCATAAAAACCGATCTTACGGCCTTTTTCAAAAATATAAGGAAAGAAGGGCAGACCAAGAACATGGTCAAGATGAGGATGTGTCATTAGAATGGAAATCTCTTTATCTCCCACATTCGGAGCATTTATGATTCCCGTTCCTGCATCCAAAAAGATTGCCTGATCATCGCTTTCTACGAGAACGCAAGATGTTCCCCCGCCAAATTCAAGCATTTCAGGGCCTTCGGTAGGAATAGATCCCCTGGCACCCAGAATCGTTACTTTCATTATGTCACCCCTTCAAAAATAAAACCTATACCATGAAAATTATACCATGTAAGCGCGTAAAATGGGCATATTTTTATACTAAAGGTTATATTTCAAATGATGACGGAAAGGTATATTATATTGATTGTTTAAGACTTGAAAAACGGAGATTTTTATAATGGGAAAATTAAGTTCACTTAATCCTCGGAGGGTATTCGAATTCTTCGAGGAAATCACACAGATCCCCCACGGCTCATACAACCTGGAGGGTATCAGAAAATATCTTATCGATTTTGCATCATCAAGAAATCTTGAATACATCGCAGATGATGCAGGAAATGTGATCATCAAAAAGCCTGCGACAAACGGGTATGAAAACCAGCCCGGAATAATCCTTCAGGGTCATATGGATATGGTTGCCGTATGCGATGAGGGCTCGGGAATCGATATGAAGACCACACCCCTTGACGTCTTTGTAGACGGGGACTATATCGGTGCTCATCACACTTCCCTTGGCGGAGATAACGGAATCGCTGTTGCCATGGCTCTTGCAATCCTTGATTCAAGCGATATTCCCCATCCCGCACTTGAAGTTGTTATCACAGCAAATGAAGAAACAGGCATGGAGGGCGCCGCAGGACTTGATATTAAGAATGTCTCAGCTCGCATGCTCCTTAACCTCGATTCAGAGGATGAAGGAATCTTCACGGTCGGATGCGCAGGCGGAGCAAGAGTTAAATGCACTCTCGCATCGGATGACAGTGCTATCCCCACTGACGTTACTTTCCTTGACCTTAAAGTAAGCGGACTTCTCGGCGGCCACTCAGGAGCTATGATCCACCTTGGAAGAGCAAATGCCGGAAAGCTTATGGGAAGAATCCTCGGCAAAACATCGGAAGCTTCAAATTCAGCCGTTCTGACATCCCTCACAGGCGGAACTGCAGACAACGCCATCATGATAGAATGTAACGCTTCCATCGCCGTCTCAGCAGATGATGCCGAAGCGGTTAAAGCAGCCATGAAGGCAGAGGCAGAAGTTATTGCTAAGGAATATTCGGAGAAAGATCCCGGATTTGAACTTACAGTAAAAGAAAACACATCAGCCGCTAAGGACATTAATATTTCCCTCAAAAAGGCAGCCGATTTTGTAAACACTCTTCCCTTCGGAGTCCAGGCAATGAGTAAGGATATCGAAGGACTTGTTCAGACCTCCCTTAACCTGGGAATCATTAAATGCGAAGACGCAAAAGTTACCGCTGAATTTTCCGTAAGAAGTTCTATCGGTTCCGAAAGGGACGAACTGATCGATAGACTTAAGAAGATCACCGCGGATTTCGGTGGCACAAATGCCGTTACCGGTGTTTATCCCGGATGGGCATATAAGACCGAATCTCCTCTCAGAGATAAGATGGTCAGAGTATTCAAGGATATGTACGGACATGAGCCCAAGGTCGAGGCCATCCACGCAGGCCTTGAATGCGGCTTTTTCATGGACAAGGCATCAGATATTGACGCAGTGTCAATTGGCCCCGACATGAAGGATATCCATACTACCGGAGAGAGACTCTCCATATCTTCCACCGCACGTATATACGACTACGTTCTTAAGGTCCTGGCAGATAAATAAATTGTGACACCGGGTCGGACCCTCTGTCACAATCATAACGCAATAAAAAAGACAGCCTCATGGGCTGTCTTTTTAGTAGACATAAATTAGTTGACTAAAAGTTAAGCGATCTCTTTCTTAGCCATCTCTGCAAGAGCTGCGAAGCCTGCTGCATCGTTTACAGCGAGCTCAGCGAGCATCTTTCTGTTCATGTCAACTCCGGCCTTCTTGAGACCGAACATGAACTTGCTGTAAGAAAGTCCGTTGATACGAGCTGCAGCGTTGATTCTGGTGATCCAGAGCTTTCTGAACTCTCTCTTTCTCTCCTTACGTCCTGAATAGGATGAGGTGAGAGCTCTCATTACGGACTGCTTAGCTACTCTATACTGATTACTTCTTGCGCCTCTGTAGCCCTTTGCAAGCTTCAGAACGCGATTGTGCTTTTTCTTGGCGTTTAATCCACCTTTAATTCTTGCCATTTGTTATTTCCTCCAATCTAACCGCCGGAAAAAACCGGACGGGTGCGTCTGCCTTACAGATAGGGCAGGATCTTCTTCATGTTCTTTACGTTGGTAGCGTCGGTCATAGCGGCCTTACGAAGATTTCTCTTTCTCTTGGTGCTCTTCTTGGTAAGAATATGACTCTTATAAGCCTTATTTCTCTTAAGCTTTCCGGTGCCGGTAGCCTTGAAGCGCTTAGCTGCGGCGCTGCTTGTTTTCATCTTGGGCATATTACTTCCTCCTAATCTTACTGCTGCGTAGCTTCTTCTTTATTTTTTGACGGCTTGTCGTCTTTCTTAGCCGTTAAAAACATGATAATACTTCTGCCTTCAACTTTGGCAGGCTTCTCGATGGTCGCAACATCTGAAAGAGCCTCTGCGAAATCATCGAGCACGTGCTTGGTGGTATTCATATGAGCCATCTCACGTCCGCGGAAACGAAGTGTAACCTTTACCTTGTCTCCCTTAGCGAGGAACTTTCTGGCTGCATTGATCTTGGTATTAACATCGTTGGTATCGATATTGGGAGAAATACGAATCTCCTTGATCTCGATCTGATGCTGCTTCTTACGAGCTTCCTTCTCCTTACGGATCTGCTCGTACTGATACTTGCCGTAGTCAGCAATCTTACATACGGGCGGATTGGCACCGGGAGCAATCTTGATCAGGTCAAGTCCCGCATCATGTGCCATCTTAAGAGCATCCTTGGTGGGCATTACACCGACCTGTTCGCCGGTCTGTCCGATGACTCTTACTTCCTTGTCTCTTATCTGTTCGTTGATAAATAAGTTGTTAATACTCGTACCCTCCGGGTAAAACCCTAAAAAAATAAGCGGCTTGCAGTAAGCCGCTTACAGAATACATTCGATCATCATTAAGATCGGACTTCTGAACCTGTTTGGCTAGTGCCTGCAGGTGAGAGCGGCTGCTCTGCTTTATTGTCCACGTGTTCACACGCAAATGAGATGATAACACACGGTATGACCCGTGTCAACATATTTTAAGTAAAAAGATTACGAAATAGCTCCGATATATCCCTCAACTTCTTCTCTGGGGATATTGAGGCTTATAGCGAGCTCTCCGTAAAGGTAATCGCCTGCCATTCGAAAATACTTGGCATCAAGAGCGGTCTCCTTACGTCCTGCCGCAAATCTGGCTTCACGTCTGTGGTAGATGGTCTTGATGAGCTTAGCAAGCTCGGTAGCATCATTGGAACGGATGCAGTTCTTGTACTCGCCCTCAAGCTGCTTATCGTTATCAACGGTGATGTCAGGGATTCCGGGCATCATTTTAACAAGAGAATCTGCCTCGTTCCTGGTAAGAACGGGACGAAGCTTCTCGTCAGCAGTTGACATAGAAATGTAGACAGTGCTGCCGGGGGAATAAATAGGCTTAAGGATATAGTAATCCTCGTTATTGTCTGTGTCGGAAATCTCTAAAGGTGCGATATTTTCGACTCTGCAAACGCCTTTATTACCGCAGACTACGTAATCTCCTATACTAAACATGATAAACTCCTATCTATAATTCGACATTCCCCCCGAATGCCCGTTTACATAATGCTAGATAAGTTTATCATCGATTTCCGTTTCTGTCATTTGACAAAAGTTACAATTTTACCGTTTTGTCTTTCGATAACAATTGCCAAAATTCCTTATAACGATGGTTACTCTTCCTGTTCCATCTTTGCAAGCTTAGCCGCCTGGTCCGCTGCTATACATGCATCTACGATGTCACCGATGTCTCCGTTCATAATCTTCTCCAGCTTATAAAGAGTAAGTTCGATACGGTGGTCGGTAACTCTTCCCTGAGGGAAGTTATAGGTTCTGATCTTCTCCGAACGGTCTCCGGTTCCGATCTGTGAACGTCTCATCTCAGCCTCGGCGTCATGCTTTTCCTGCTGCTGGATGTCATAAAGCTTTGCCTTAAGGAGAGCAAAGGCCTTGGCCTTGTTCTGGATCTGGCTCTTCTCAGTCTGTGAATATACAACTATTCCGGTAGGGAAATGAGTAAGTCTAACGGCAGAGTCGGTTGTGTTGACACACTGACCGCCGTTGCCTGATGCTCTCATAACGTCGATTCTTATATCCTTGGGATCAATCTCAATATCGATGTCTTCATCAGCTTCGGGCATAACCGCAACGGATGCTGTTGAAGTATGGATTCTTCCGCCGCTTTCAGTCTCGGGAACACGCTGAACTCTGTGAACACCGCTCTCGTACTTAAGCTTGGAATATGCACCTACTCCGGTAATGGTGGCGGTACATTCCTTAAATCCGCCGATACCTGTTTCATCAGCACCGACCAGCTGTACTCTCCAGCCAAGACTCTCTGCATAATGTACATACATTCTGTAGAGCTCCGCAGCAAAAAGAGCCGCCTCGTCTCCGCCGGCACCTGCCCTGATCTCCATGATTACGTTCTTCTGGTCGTTGGGGTCTTTGGGAAGAAGAAGGATCCTGATCTCTTCCTCGAGCTCTGCAACACGCTTCTTGCTCTCGGAAACAGTCTCCTTAAGAAGTTCTCTCATGTCCTCATCATTTTCGGATGAAAGCATTTCGAGTGCGTCGGTAAGATCTTCGTTGCACTTCTTATATTCGGTATATGCGTTTACAAGAGGCATGATTGCCCCCTGCTCTTTCATTATCTTCTGAAATCTTGCTCCGTCTCCTATGATGGCAGGATCCTGAAGCTGCATGGTCATTTCCTCATTCTTGGTGAGGAGCTCGTCTAATTTTTCAAACATATCTAATCTCCTTTAACTGTGCATGTTACCTGTTTTCTTAAGCGCAGCTAAAGAAGAGGCAGTATTCCTCTTACAACGCGATCGTTGCCCGCAAAGTCCTTAATACAATTTATCTCGATAAATCTGTTGTCTTCCATGATCTTCATTACGTCTTCGGCCTGATCGAATCCTATCTCAAGGAGCAGGTCTCCGCCTTTAACAAGGTGCTCTTTCGCACCTTCAATTATCCTTCTGTAGAAAATAAGACCGTCATCACCGCCGTCAAGTGCCAACATGGGATCGTGGTCCTTAACCTCGGGCATCAAAGTATCAATGTCCGCGGTTCTAATATAAGGAGGGTTTGATACGATAATGTCAAACATCTCGCCCTCATCAAGTGCATCATAAAGGTCGCCCCGCTTGAAAACAAGACGATCCCTTTTGCCGCCAAGGATGGAATCCGCATTCTTACCCGCAAGGGCCAGTGCCTTCTCCGAAATATCGGTACCAACTCCGTAGCAGTCATTCATAAGCGCAATGAGACTTGTGATGATACAGCCCGTCCCCGTGCAAAGGTCAAGAATCTTCGAGCCGTCGTGATAATCCTTAAGCGCTTCCTCGGTCAGGATCTCGGTGTCGGGCCTTGGAATCAAAGCATCCGGACTTACTTCAAAATCAAATCCCATAAAACATGTGGAACCTACGATGTGCTGAAGCGGAATTCTCTGAACGCGAAGCGAGATAACTTCCTCGAGTTTATCCATGTCCACGGATGCATCAAGTTCTTTATCCGGATCGGAAAAGAGATCGGACAGCGTCACATTCGCAAATTCGCGCAAGATTATACGGGTATCGGATTCTGCATCCGGGATACCCGCATTTTCAAGACGAGTCTGTATATTATTTTTCAGCTCTGATATCTTCAAATTTCAAATCCGATCAATCGTCGTAAGTATCGTCGCCGGTGTATTCGTCTTCGTAATATTCGCCTGCCTCGTCGTCATAGACTTCATCATATTCTTCGTCGTAGTACTCTTCTTCGTAAGAATAATCGTCGCCCCATCCGGGAAGAACTCCGCGGATCTCACCGTTTTCATCTATGTCGTAGCCGAAGTTGTCGGCAAGGTATTTTTTCCAGTCAAATACAGCTTCAACGGCAGTGATGGCAACTTCCACCATCTTCTTATCGGGCTCTTTGGTGGTGATGTGCTGGAACCATATGCCGGGTGCGGTGAGGAGGTATACGAAGAAGTTCTCACTCCTTCCCGCAAGTGCAAGGATCTCATAGGAAATTCCGAGAACAACAGGAATCAGAAGGATTCTGATAAGTATTCTCAGAGGGATGTATTCGATCCTGATGAAAAAGAAAATGATGATACTGATGAATACTGAAATATACATGAAGCTGGTTCCGCAGCGTCTGTGGAATCTGGAACTCTTCATTACATTTTCAACGTTGAGTGTCTTTCCTCTTTCAATGCAGTTGATGCACTTATGCTCTGCGCCGTGATAACGGTATACCCTGCGCATATCCTTGATAAATCCGATGGCGATCATATAGAGGATGAAGACTACCATTCTGATACAGCCTTCGATAACGGATACAAGTGATGCGTTTCTGATGCTCTTTTCAAATACGGAAGCAAGGAATGTGGGGAGCACGATAAATAGACCGATTGCAAGTGCAACGGCGATTATCATAACAAGGCTGTTAAGAAGTCCGTCAAGGGCACCGTTTCCGGAGTTGCCGCTTTCTTTGCCTTCCTCACGATCATATACATCCGCGGAAAAATTAAGTGCACGCGTTCCGAGAATAAGGGAATCTATGAACACGAACATTCCTCTTACGAAAGGTATCTTTAGGAGAACGCTTCCGTCCATGAATTTTCTGTGTGTCTGGGCGTCGGTTTCGATCTTTCCATCGGGTCTTCTGACTGCAACGGCATACTTCTCGCCGTTTCTCATCATGATGCCTTCGATAACGGCCTGTCCGCCTATTCCCGAATAAACCTTACTTCTTCTTCTGGTTGCCATAGAGTCTCCTGCATTTAAAACTTATAAAAAAAGGGTCAAGGCTAGGCCTTGACCCCTTAAATACTTCTTACTTGTTAAGACCGTACTTCTTATTGAACTTGTCAATACGACCGTCGGCTCTTGCGCTCTTCTGCTGTCCGGTATAGAACGAATGGCACTTGGAGCAAACCTCGACGTGTATCTCAGGTCTGGTTGAACCGGTTACAAAAGTGTTGCCACAGTTGCAGGTAACGGTTGCCTGATAATACTGGGGATGTATTCCTTCCTTCATGATCTCACCTCTCTATATATAAAGTATAATTTTGTCTGTTCTCATCCACACTGCTTATGCAGCCACAAACAGCTTTTCTAATATATCACTACTTGCGCAATAATGCAACCTCTAATTTATACGTGGTTACGGACATTGATATTGCGTACAAGCTCTGCATTGGAGCGGGTGTTCTTAAACTCTTCGAGCAGGCGATCTGCCGCGTCGTCGGATTTGAGGCCGTTTAATGCACGGCGGGCAATTTCCATGGCTCTGAGCTCTTCCTTGGTAAGAAGGAGGTCTTCGCGTCTGGTACCGGACTTTGCAAGGTCTACTGCAGGGAAGATTCTCTTTTCGGAGAGCTTACGGTCGAGGATCATTTCCATGTTACCGGTTCCCTTGAACTCCTCGTATACAACGTCGTCCATCTTGGATCCGGTCTCTACAAGTGCAGTGGCAAGGATGGTAAGGGATCCGCCCTCTCTCATATTACGGGCAGCACCGAAGAATCTCTTAGGCATGTGAAGAGCTGCGGGATCGAGACCACCGGAAAGGGTTCTTCCGCTGGGAGGAATAACCTGGTTATAAGCTCTTGCAAGTCTGGTGATGGAGTCAAGGAGGATTACAACATCCTCACCGTGCTCGACAAGTCTTCTTGCACGCTCAATAACCATCTCGGATACTCTTGCATGATGCTCGGGCATCTCGTCGAATGTGGAATAGATGACCTCTACATGCTTACCCTTGATAGCTTCCTTCATATCTGTAACTTCCTCGGGACGCTCATCGATCAGAAGGATGATGATATGCATGTCGGGATTGTGGTAAAGAATTGACTGTGCAACGGACTTAAGAAGGGTCGTCTTGCCTGCTTTGGGAGGGGATACGATCATTCCACGCTGTCCCTTACCCACAGGGCTTACAAGGTCCATTACACGCATGGCGATATTTTTCTCATCATCGGTCTCCATACGGATCCTGCTGTTGGGGAATATGGGAGTCATATTTTCGAAAGCAACTCTCTTCATTGCTTCCGAAAGAGGATATCCGTTTACTTCATTTAAGAAGATAAGCGGTGAGAATTTCTCAGTAGGTGATTTTGCCTTCTTAACACCGTCAAGTACATCACCCGTTCTGAGACCGAATTTACGGATCTGTGCGGGAGATACATAGACGTCATTCTCGCCGGGAAGATAATTGTCACATCTGATAAATCCGTATCCTTCGGGCATAACCTCAAGGATTCCGTTTGCGGGCTCATCACCTTCCTGGGGAGTATAAACATTTTCCTTCTTGGCAGGTTCCTGCGCAGGCTTGGATTCCTGAGGCTTGGGCTCCTGAGCTTTTACATCGGAAGCAGGCTTAGCTTCCTGCTTGGATGAATTCTCACTCTGAGGCTTCTCCTCACCGGGAGTTTCCTTTGCCTTGGCATTCTTACCGGATGTATTCTTTTTACCTGAAGACTTAGAAACGTCGGCTTTCTTCTCACCTGACTTTTTGGTGTCAGCCTTCTTCTCCTCAGACGCCTTCTTACTCTCTGCTTTCTTTTCCTCGGCTGCCTTCTGTGCCTGCATCTTCTCATCAAGCTCGACAAGACGGTCGATCAGTTCCTCTTTCTTAAGGCTTGCAATGCCTTTAAGACCTGCGGACTTGGCAATTTCCTTAAGCTGTGTAAGGGTAAAGCTCTGGAGTTTTTCTCTCATATAAAAACAGTTTCCTTTCAAAAAAGAAAAATATAAAGTTGCTACTCTCTAAATTATTATCAAATGTTTGTTGGTATGTTTCGGAATACGAATTTCAGAAACAAATGAATGTTTAGAACTTAGAAGTGACTACAAGAGTTTTATAACACGGATAATTTCATGAGTCAACATAAAAATAAGACACCGAAAGGGCTTCGGTGCCTTGTTGTATCTAAATATGACAACTGCCACTAAAACTTAAGTGAAACTCTTACGTCGATAGTAGGGTTGGTTGCAAGGCCGTACATAGTCGCATCGGTTACCTTGACAGTAACGCCGTATGCGGTTTTTAAATACGTTGCCTGGGCATTTACAAGAGCGGTTGTACCTTCTACAGATAATCTTCCCTGCCATACACTCATGATCCTGAGGTCCGTTACTCTGTACATGGCAGCCTGTCTTACAGCGGAGATAACATCAGCCTCGGTTACACAATGAGCCATTGCAAAGGTGGTGGAAAATTCAAGCTTAAGTTCCGAAGGCTTGGCTCCTTCATAAGGAAGTCTTCCTTCTGCAGCACCGCAGTACAGATAGTGCGCATAGAGGTTCTCGGGAACCAGTCCGAACACCTTAACTACATCTGGATTCTTTGCCGCATAGTATACGGGATCAAAGAGTACACCGTCGGGCATGGTGATGATCGTCCCCTGAGCTGCAAGTTCTTCCGCGGTGGGATATACATAACCCGCATAGGGGAGTCTTTTTTCCTTGATTCCGCAGAGAAGATAATGCTGATACAAAAGCGCTTCGTTCATTCCGAAAGCCTTGTAAACATCATCGTATGTTGCCGCGTAGAAGGAGGCATCAAACAGTCCTCCGTCGGGCATGGTCTTAACAATAGCCTGAGCCTTGCTTGAAGGCAACATCGTAAGGAATAAAACAGAGGCTGCCGTCAGTATTATTTTTACAAAGATTTTCTTCATAAGATTTCTCCCACATTTGTGACAAGGGGTCGGACCCTCTGTCACATCATACACCTACACGAAGAAAGTGACAAATTTCATATAACGTGAACGCTTGAATTTTATGCCGAAAACAAGTAGAGTACGACTAGTGTGTTTTATCAATAAGCAGTTTAAGGAACGGAAAAATGAAGATCAATTTACACGCCCATACAACCAGATGCGGTCATGCATCCGGAACCGAGAAGGAATTCGTTGAGGAAGCGATCAGAGTCGGTATGACCGATTTCGGATTTTCGGATCACTCTCCCATGACATTCCCCGAGACCTATAAGTCCGGAATCCGCATGAAGCTTGAGGAGATGCAGGATTATACCGATACTGTCCTGGGTCTTCGAAAAGAATACGCAGGCAAGATCAATATCTACCTCGGTCTCGAAGTCGAGTACTATCCCGCTCTTTTCCCGAGTTTAATGAAATTCTTTGAAGATTACCCTCTGGAGTACATGATACTGGGACAGCACAGCTTAAACAACGAATACGACGGTGTGTGGCCCGGAGAACCCACTGAAGATGTATCAAGACTTAAGAGATATGTTGAGCAGGTTATAGAAGGTCTTTCAACCGAAAAGTTTATCTACCTTGCTCATCCGGATCTTATGAATTTCGTCGGTGATGAAACCGTGTATCTGAAAGAGATGGAAAAGATCTGTGCATACGCATACGATCACAAGATTCCTCTGGAACTTAATCTTCTCGGAATCGGTGAGAACAGATTCTATCCCAGAGATTCATTCTGGAAGCTTGTTGGTGAAATGGGAAATGATGTGGTGTTAGGATTGGATGCGCATCATGTAAGAATGATTGATGTGCCCGATGTTGAAGCTAAGGCCATGAAGATGGTGGAGGATTTTAAGCTCAAGCTTATACCTACTCCGCTTCCTAAAATGAAATAAATAATAGATTGCAAAAAGGCTCTGTATATTCCGTGGGGTGACGCGATGCGGAATATACAGAGCCTTTATTAATTTACTTGAATCCCTTAGAGAAATCGTCGGGATCGTAAAGTTCGGGTAAGTATGTATCGGAAGGAACAGAGGGGAAATCATAATACCCTGTTCTATCGCCCGAATTCGGGGCATAGACGCTCATATTTCCAATGGTGACTATATGTGTCTCATATCTTCCGTAATCCTGAGGCTGAAGGTAATAGGGCTGTCTGAAGGTATCTTTGATGTAACCTGCTGTCATAACTCCCTTATAGATCAAAAACAGTCCTATAAAGGTAATCACAATACCGTTAAATACTTTTCTGATGTTCTCTTTTTCAATCCGGTTAAAAAGAGGTAAAAATGCTCTTCCCCAAGTAATCGCAGGAAGTACCAGGAGATATCCCTGTCCGTATCTTACAAGAGGCGATGACATAAGCCAGAATACAGATGATACGATTACGGTAAAAACAGTAAAGTCCGTAATGGCGTCCGAACTCTTCTTGTCCTTATTACCAAACTCTTTAATTCTGTCTATGGTCCAGAAAATGCTGCCCATTACTCCGCCGTAAAACAGCATCTTCCATATTTTCTCAAGAGAAAAATACCAAGTAGGTAACCACGCGTTTATCGGAAGTGATGCTGCATCCATGCTTGAATAACCTCTTCCGAATGCAATGATATATGCCTTATCTGAAAGTGCGGCATCTTCCGGTATCTTCCAGTCAACGTTAAATATATCCAGTGCGATGGACGGATAAAACAGCCTTCCGGACAATATCACGTTTCTGATCAGGAAGGGAAGAACAATTGCAAGAACAGCTACTCCGTATACTGCAATCTTGGAATATCTCTTCTCTTTGATAAGTATCGCAAGAGGGACGAGAGTCAGTATTACAAGAGGTCCCACGGATAATTTCAGAGTAAGTCCGAAGAATGCCATAAGGGCATATATTCCGTAGTAGTCAGCATCTGCGTCTTTCTCCGCACCATCCAGGAATCTTATTACGATATAGATGAAAAAGAGCATCGTAAAATAATCCGATGCAGGGGATACCATCTCATCATATATATTGCAGATATAGTAGATGCCTGCAGCTCTTACAAAATCAGATACTTTAACTTTCTTATCTTTAAATATGTGAACGATACGACCGCATGAGATAAGAAGGAGAAGCGCAACGAATCCTGCGCATGCATGATAAGACATTCCGCCCAAGAAAGCGAAGCTGTAAAGTGCGGAAAGTGCAAAGGAAGAACTGTTGTAGGCAAGTCTTCCGTGGAGATTACCGAGTCCCTTTACTACGCCGTAATCTTCGATCCAGTGAATTGCCTGTCCGTGATAAAGATCGGAATCGTAGTGGAAGTACCCTCTCGATGATCCGTATGCCATAACTAATACAGCACAGAAAACAAAGATCAAAAAAGCGCGGTTTTCACGCATAGCTTTAAGACCGAGTAAATCTGCATATTCTTTTTTCCTGAAAACAACAAAAGCTGAGATAAAACAGATAATGACAAGAAGGATATTTGCTGTAAGGCCTACGCCGCCAAACAAACTGAAAACCTGAGCATAGACGGTGACGGCCATGATACCTGTCATGCATATATCTTCAACGTGGTAAGAGCCGGATGAAAACAGCTTTGTTACAGCCGCTCCGGTTATGAATACTGTTAAGAATATATAAGCCCATATGGGTAGAATACTAAGCATGCGGGGCCCTCATATCAAATAGAATCCCTGAGTTTATTTCTGGCGCGGAGAAGAGAATTTTCCGCAGATTTTTCCGATATGTTCATGAGCGATGCGATCTCCTTAACAGGGACTCCGCTCATTCTTAATGTAAGTGCATGTCTTTCGTTATCGGATAATTTGGTATTTATGGTGTCCATCAGATGATCTCTTAATTCCTCGAAGATTGCATTCTCCTCGGGAGTCATTTCATCGGATGGAGGATTGTATGAAAATCCTTCGCTTTCGGGATCGTAACTTGCGGTATCAATCCTTACATAGTCTTTGAGCATCAGGTTCTTACGGCTGTTACCGGATGCCACGGCATTATATACATTGCCCGTGATCTCCAGTGAGGCATATGTTTTAAATGATGCGCCCCTTGTAGGATCGTACTTTGAAATCGCATCAAAGAGGCCTATCATCCCTTCCTGGATCAGATCATCGGTATCGGATGAAAGTATTCCTATCGTCCTTACAATGTATCTTACAAGACCCGAATGTCTCGATATCAGATGGTTCATGATCGCAGGATACTCGGATGTTTCCTTATGCATCCTCTCGATCAGATCCTCATCCGACATGTTTCGATAATCGAAAGTCTTAACTGTTTTATTATCCGTATTCTTATTCAAGATCAGCCTTTCAAGCGTCTACGAACAATCTCATAACAAAGAATGCCACATGCAACGGAAGCATTCAATGAATCAATTTCACCCTTCATGGGAATGGATGCGGTCATATCGCACTTCTCGCGAACAAGTCTTGATACTCCGCTTCCTTCATTACCTATTACAAGTCCGATGGGACCCGTAAGGTTAAGATCGTACATAAGAGTTCCGTCCATTGCCGCACAGACAAACCAAAGACCTTTCTCTTTAAGTTCATCAATGGTTCTTGCAATGTTGGTAACCTTCGCAACGGGAAGGAAATTTATCGCGCCGGCACTTGCTCTTGCAACAGATGCGGTAAGCCCCACTGCTCTGTCCTTAGGAATAATAATTCCGTGAGCGCCTGCCTGGTCTGCGGTTCTTATCATCGCTCCGAGATTATGAGGATCTTCGATGCCGTCTAAGATAATGATAAAAGGATCTTCTCCTTTTTCCTCTGCTCTTGCAAAGATATCTTCAACCGTGCTGTATTCGTAAGCAGCAGTGATTGCGATTACGCCCTGGTGATGACCGGTTTCGGACATATGATCCAGGCGTTCCTTATCGACATACTTGATCACGGTGCCTGCTTTAACAGCTTCTCTCTTGATGGAAAGAACTGCTCCATCCCTGCATCCGTCAAGGACATAAAGTCTGTCTACGGGCTTACCTGCTCTGAATGCTTCGAGAACGGGATTTCTTCCTTCAATCGCATTTTCGTTTTTATTTCTCTTGAATGAATCAAGATCTTCTTTTTTATTCTGATCCTTCGACATATTCGACTCCGAATCTTATTATCTCGTCAGCTCGCTGCATTTTACCTGTCATGTATAGAAAACCAAGCAAGGACTCAAGGCCCGTGGCTCTTTTGTATGACGCGTAGTTTGCACCTCTTCCGGTTGGATGTGCATGGTTCTTGCCGCGGTGCATTACTTCCTTCTCTTCTTCCGTTAAGAAATCTTTCTCAAGAAGCGCATCGTGAACTGCGGCCTGAGCATCGGCGCTGACATATTTAACCGACGCTTTATGGAATTTGTTTACAGGCATGTCACCTTTTTCGAGGAGCATACGCCTTATGACAAGGCTCATGTATGCATCCCCGACAAAAGCAAATGACAGCGGAGAAAGTGTTAATTTCTCTTCCACTTGGTACCCTCTCTGGTATCTTCAAGAACTATTCCGCGTGCGAGAAGATCGTCACGGATCTTATCTGCAAGTGCAAAGTCCTTATTCTTCTTAGCTTCTTTTCTCTGAGCGATGAGGCCTTCAATCTCTTCAGCTTCAGGATCTGCCTCAGCGCTTTCCTCTGTGGTTACAAAGAGTCCGAGGATTCCCGCAAGCATCTCGAGAGTATTGTAGAAGCTTTCTACAACCTTCTTGGGAGCCTTCTCGCCTGATGCGGTCTTTACGTTTACATTCGCACTTCTTACAAGTTCGAAAATAGCAGTAATGGCATCTGCGGTGTTAAGATCGTCATCCATTGCATCTTCGAACATCTTAACGAATTCTCTGATGCCGTCGACTGCATTCTGCTCTTCAGCGGTAAGATCTCTTTCAGGTGCGGTCTCAAGTGCTTCCTTAAGCATATTGCCGCAGGTTCTGATTCTCTCAAGGCTCTGCTTAGCCTGCTCCATAAGTTCAGCGGAGAAGTTAAGAGGTCCTCTGTACTGAGCGGTCTGCATGAAGAATCTGAGCACCTGGGGATCGTACTTCTCGGTGATCTCTCTTACGGTGAAGAAATTTCCGAGGGACTTACTCATCTTACGGTTATCGATATTAAGGAATCCGTTGTGCATCCAGTAGTGAGCAAACTCCTTATCACTTGTGCACTCGGACTGAGCGATCTCATTTTCGTGATGAGGGAAAATAAGATCCTCACCGCCTGCGTGAATATCGATGGTCTCTGCAAGATACTTCTTACTCATAACGGAGCACTCGATGTGCCAGCCGGGACGACCGTCGCACCAGGGTGAAGGCCATGAAGGCTCGCCCTCTTTCTTAGGCTTCCAGAGAACGAAATCAAGGGGATCTTCCTTCTGATCCTCACCGGATACTTTGAGTTCTCTTTCACCGGTTCTTAAGTCATCGAGATTCTTATGTGAAAGCTTTCCGTACTGATCAAAAGATCTTGTTCTGAAATAAACGGTTCCGTCTGCTGCGGGATATGCATGACCCTTATCGATAAGAGTCTGTATCATATTGATCATACCGTCGATCTCTTTGGTAGCCTGAGGATGAACAGTAGCAGGTCTTACATTAAGTGCTTCCATATCCTTCTTGGTCTCTGCGATGAAACGCTCTGAAACCTCGGTGCAGCTTACTCCTTCTTCATTAGCCTTCTTGATGATCTTGTCATCAACGTCAGTGAAGTTGGATACGTAATTAACGGTATATCCTCTGTACTCCATGTATCTTCTGAATGTATCGAATACTATCATGGGACGGGCATTACCGATGTGAATATAGTTATATACGGTAGGTCCGCAAACATACATTGAAACCTTACCGGGTGTAATGGGGACGAATTCTTCTTTCTGTCTTGTAAGTGTATTAAAAATCTTCATAATATTTCCTCTCAGAATAATATTTCCTCATTGGTTTCGCGCATTATCTACCCATGCCCGGACATCGTGCACATCCGCCGCATCCGAAACTCATATCATTCTGATCATAAACACTGTTGATGATGCATACTGCCTGTGAAGAAATTCCCTGCATGGCTCCGGTAAATCCGAGGCCCTCTTCGGTTGTAGCCTTTACATTAACTCTGTTCACATCAAGGCCAAGTGCATCCGCAATATTTTTCCTCATATCATCGATGTGAGGTCTCATCTTGGGAGCCTGTGCGATTATGATAGAGTCGATGTTTTCGATAACATAGCCTTCCTGTGAAAGTCTTTTTCCGACTTCAACCAGAAGCTTTATCGAATCTGCACCTTTATATGCAGGATCGGTATCGGGGAAAAGCTTTCCTATATCCCCGAGTGCCGCAGCGCCAAGAAGCGCATCCATTATGGCGTGAGTTAACACATCCGCATCCGAGTGACCGAGAAGTCCCTTTTCATACGGAATAGTCACACCTCCGATGATCAGAGGTCTGTCTTCGCAGAACTTATGAACGTCATATCCTGTTCCGATTCTCATTTACTATCCTTTTCAAAAACAAAACGATTAGAACAATTCGTTGGTTATATACTGAAAAACTCCGGTGGCTTTTTCTTTCCACACGTCAACAATATGCTCTGCGATCTCTTCGGTGGGAACGGAAAGAGTCATATCAAGGGTCGTAACATCACGATCCTTGATGATGAGTCTGGTCTCGTACTCTCCGGTTGCGCTGTTCTGAACATAGTCTCCCTTAACCGCAAGTTCGTTACGAAGCTCGAATGCCTTATCGGCAAAATAATTCTCGATGTCGTTCTTAATGAAATCAGGAAGTCTCGATCCGAAGAATTTGATGGTATCTCTTCCTTCTGTTGTGATCGAAAGCTCGGTTGCATTGTGGGAGTGGGGAGCCTGGGATATAAGTCCGTTATCGATAAGCTCGCCCTGTGCCTGTGTAAGAACATAGAAGTCCGCATAATCCTTACCCAATACAAAATCAGAAATCTGGGAAGCGGTCATGAGGAAATCAACCCTCGCAAGCATATAGAGGATGATAAGTTTTACCTGTGTAAGTTTCTCGGCATCCATTATTTAACAAGCCTCTTTACGGCTTCAGCTACTGAATCACGTACCTTGGTATCGAAAGCTTCGGGCATGATGTAGTCCTCACAGAGCTTGTCTGTGGGAACTGCTGCAGCGATTGCTTCAGCTGCCGCAAGTTTCATCTCCTCGGTGATCTGAGGTGCTCTTGCTTCGAGTGCTCCGCGGAAGATTCCGGGGAATGCAACTACGTTGTTGATCTGGTTGGGGAAGTCACTTCTGCCGGTTCCTACGATCCTTGCGCCTGCAGCCTTTGCTTCGTCGGGCATGATCTCGGGAGTGGGATTAGCCATTGCGAAGATGATGGGCTCTGCGTTCATGGTCTTAATCATGTCCTGAGTAAGAACTCCGGGAGCTGATACTCCTACGAAGATATCGGTGCCTACAACTGCATCTGCAAGCTTACCGCTTCTGTTCTCGGGATTGGTGATCTTAAGCATTTCCTTCTTGGTATCGTTAAGATCGGTTCTGTCAGCTGATACGATTCCTCTTGAATCGCAAAGGGTTACGCTGCCGAATCCGTACTTAAGAAGAAGCTTGGAGATTGCTACGCCTGCTGCGCCTGCGCCGTTAACTACGATCTTGCAATCCTCTTTCTTTTTACCTGTAACCTTAAGAGCATTGATGGATGCTGCAAGTACAACAATAGCGGTACCGTGCTGGTCATCGTGGAATACGGGGATGTTAAGCTCAGCCTTAAGTCTCTCTTCGATCTCGAAACATCTGGGAGCTGAGATATCCTCAAGGTTGATTCCGCCGAATCCGGGTGCGATGTACTTAACTGCTTTGATGATCTCTTCGGTATCCTGGGTATCAAGGCAGATGGGAACGGCATTAACTCCGCCGAACTCTTTGAAAAGAACTGCCTTACCTTCCATTACGGGCATTGCTGCTTCGGGTCCGATGTTTCCGAGACCGAGTACTGCGGATCCGTCTGAAACTACAGCGATGGTGTTAGCCTTCCAAGTATATTTATATGCAAGCTCCTTGTCCTCTGCGATCTTACGACAAGGCTCCGCAACACCGGGAGTGTAGGCAATCGCAAGTGCCTCTCTTGAATCTACCTTGGACTTAGCTTCTGTTGAAAGCTTTCCGTTCCATTTCTCGTGTGCTGCAAGTGCTTCTTCATTTACACCCATTTTAGTTCTCCTTACCTTTTATCTTTTTAAAATGCTCTTTGATCTTTATTTCATACCCCTGACCGTCAGGCCTGAAAAATTCCTTGCCATCAAGTTCATAGGGCAGATATTGCTGATTACAATAGTGATTCGGAAAATCGTGTGAATACTGATATCCGATGCCGTGTCCGAGCTTTGCGGCTCCCTTGTAATGCGCATCCTGAAGGTGTGTGGGAATTGCAAGACTTCCTGTGGACCTGACCTCTTCAAGGGCTTCGTCTATGGCACAGATTGCCGCATTTGACTTGGGCGCAGTCGCAACGTATATAGCCGCTTCCGACAAAATAATACGGGCTTCCGGCATTCCGACCTTAATAACCGCTTCGAATGCCGCGTTTGCAACAACAAGTGCATTTGGATCTGCGGTACCTACATCTTCTGCCGCACATATCACGATACGTCTTGCGATGAAGCTTACTTCCTCTCCCGCATCAAGCATACGTGCCAGGTAATAAACCGCTGCATCCGGGTCGGAACCTCTCATGCTCTTTATAAAAGCAGAGATGGTATCGTAGTGATTGTCTCCGGTCTTATCGTATCTTACCGCTTTCCTCTGGATGCATTCCTGGGCTACATCTAAGGTGATGTGGATGCCCGGTTTACTAACGTCCGAAGGACCTGTAACGGTATCAGGATAATCGCTTCTTTCTTCTGCGTCAGGGTCGGTTGTAAGGATTGCAAGTTCCAGTGCGTTAAGCGCATGTCTTGCATCTCCCCCTGCAACATCTGCGATAAAATTCAGTGCCTCATCATCGATGTACGGATTATAATTTGCCATTCCTCTGTCGGAATCAGTTATCGCAATCTTCAGAAGAGTTCTGACGTTGTCCATACTGAGGGGCTTAAGCTCAAATATCATTGAGCGGCTTATAAGAGCGCCGTTTACCTCAAAGTAGGGATTCTCAGTGGTTGCACCGATAAGTGTTACGGTTCCGTCTTCAACAAAGGGAAGGAGGAAATCCTGCTGTCCTTTATTGAAACGATGTATCTCGTCGATAAAAAGAATCGTCTTCTGCGAATTCATTCCGAGAATGCTCTTGGCTTCGTTAACCGCATCCTCCATATCCTTCTTGCCCGCAGTGGTTGCATTGATCGATATAAATCTCGATCTTGTGGCACCTGCGATGACCTTGGCAATGGTGGTCTTTCCCGTTCCGGGAGGGCCGTAGAGAATCAGGGAACTTATCTTGTCCGCTTTGATAGCACGGTAAAGGAGCTTGCCCGGTGCGATGATTTCTTCCTGACCCACGATCTCTTCGGGAGTTCTGGGTCTCATCCTTGCGGCAAGAGGACTTTCGGTCTCTTTATTTTTATCAGACATATATTCAAACAGATTTATCTGATCCATGCTTTGCTACCAGTTCTCCGTATACGTCTCCGCGTTCTTCGAAATTCTTGAAATATCCGTATGATGCGGCAGCAGGTGAAAGGATGCATCCTCTGCCTTTATCAGTAATCTCGAATGCTTTCTTAACTGCACCTTCAAGATCTTCTTCGTAATATACATTGGTAAGATCTGTTCCGATCTCTTCCGTGATCCTCTTACCCGTTGCGTACATGCAGATGAATTTAAACTCCGCATGCTCCTTCATAAAGTTTTCCAGAACGGTGTAGGAAATACCTCTGTCCATTCCGCCTACCAAAATGACCTGAACATCCGGAATGCTGGTTGCGGCGCTTATTGCAGCTTCGGGAATGGTTGAGATCGAATCGTCATAGAAGTTAATGCCTTCATAGGTTCCGATCTTCTTCATTCTGTGGGGAAGTGCTTCAAATGACCTAAGGCTTGCAAGGACTTCGCTTTCCGAAATACCGAAATTCTCCATGCAGATCTTCTTAACAAAGTATGCATTGATACGGTTATGGTCACCGTAGAGTTCAAGCTCGATTCCGTCCATATCACTTTCGGAAGGGACGACTCTTATCTGCTCTGATGCGGATTTGATCTCGGGAACATTTTCTCCGATGTATGCTTTATCGCCTGCGACTTGCCTGCTTACGATATGGCTCTTTGCCTCAAAGTAGGCTTCCATGGTTCCGTAATAATCAAGATGTTCTTCGTAGAGATCTAAGAATACGGAAATATGAGGTGCGGTCTTTGCATTCTTAAGCTGATGACAACTAAGCTCAAGAACAACGATGGAATCACCCTCTGCCTCATCGTAATAATCAAGACAGGGAAGTCCGATGTTTCCTGCAAGGATAACCTTCTTACCGGAGGTTTCGGAAAGGACATGGGCAAGCATTGATACTGTGGTCGACTTACCCTTTGTTCCGGTAACTCCGATGGTCTTATCCCTGAAAGTGCTGATAAAGATTTCGGTCTGGGAAGTGATCTTGGCCGATATCCTGTCAATTCTCTCCGCATCTTCTGCCGAGTATGAATCTGCTTTGGGAGGCCAGACTATTCCGGGACTTTTGATGATCACATCAAATCCGTCGCCTGCACCTTTTAGCATCTCTTCGGGAGTTGCGGAAGATATTTCAACTGCTGCGGGAGAGGTGTGTCCTTCAAGCCACTTTTCGGTGGATTTACCCTCTCTTCCGTAGCCCCATATAAGTATTTTTTTATCGTTAAACAGATGGTCTGTTGTCATAATTAATTCCATTCCGGGCATAAAAACCCATAATCTGAAATATTATACCTTATTAAATGCATTTTTGGTAGCAAAAAAGAACGGCCCACATGTGGCCGCCCTTTTTTAAGGAAAAGATTATTATTTAGATTATTATGCCAGATCAGTTACCGATTGTGACCAGTGTTCCGTCAGGAACAAGATTGTAAAGCCACATCGCGTCTTCTACGGAAAGCCTTACACATCCGAGGGATGCTTTGCTTCCGAGTGCGGCTACTTCTTCAGGAATGGGAAGAAGGTCGCCTTTGTGTGTGAAACACACTGAGTGGAACATGTATCCGCCCGTACGGAATCTCATTCCCCATACAGCCCAGGTTCCATCAGCCATGTACACCCAACCGCCGCCTGCGGTGTGCTCATAGATGGAGAAGGTGCCTGAAGGTGTTCCGTGTCCGGCTCTACCGGTGGAACAAAGCATGCTTCTTACGAGCTGTGAATAGGTTCCGTCCTCTCCGACTGTAACAACGTTACAGACATTGTAGGTACGGTCTACCAGGATGTAATAAGGTGATCCGTTAAATGCAACCCCGGTAGGATAATATATTCCTCCGTTTGCGCCTGTTGTTACCTGAGAAGGGGCAGGTGTCGTTGACGCTGCGGGAGTTACGGGCTGGGTAGCGCTTACGGTTCCGGTAATGGTGCCGTCCTTTGCCATGGTATGTACATACGCGGCATTGGGACGTCTGAGCTCGCTTCTTCCTAAAAGAATGTAGTGCCGGAAGAGCTTCTCTGCATCGTTTCCGTAAACAGCTGCTACATCGGGATAGGTTGCTGCATAATATGCTGCATCGAACCAATTTGCGCTTGCTGCGGGAACTCTGCTTTCGTTTACACCGTAGTTCTTATAGTGGAACCACATTGCGGCATCAAATCCGCCGTAAGTTGCTGCATTTGCTCCTCCGTATACTGCGTTAACATCCGGATAGCGGGTTGCGTAGTACTCTGCGTCGAACCAGAGAGGAGTTGTATCGGGAAGTGAAGTGTTTGCAGCCTGCGCTTTCATTCCCGGGGTAACTGCCGCAAGTACGATAATTGCTGCGGCAAGAATAAACATTTTTAAATTTTTCATAGTATTACTCTTTCTAACTCATCCGGCATGCGCGCCGGACATTGTTTTCCTAATATTTTCGTCACTCATTTTGTATCATATTTGAGGAATATATGACAATATATGAGTGGTTATAAAAATGCATTTTTTAGCCCGTTTTATTCAGTATTTATGCGGGTTTGAGGGTGTTCTTTAAGATTCCCTTAAGATTAATTAAGCTTTTTTTATCCAACTTGTAAAAAAACTGACTACCCACTATAATATGCCATGTGTGTAAAACACACATCGGAGGAAAATTTATGAAGAATAAGAAACTTATATCTCTGTTTGCAACTCTTGCCATCGGAGCTTCTCTCCTTGCAGGATGCGGCAACACCGGAGATACTAACACCACCCCCGGAGGCTTTGAGGGACAGGATATCAACGTAGACGTTCCCGGTCCCGACTCAAGCACCGATCCCGCTCAGACCCCTGACGCCGAGGAATTTGTAGTTCCTGCTGACTGCTATCTTTCGGAGCTCACCGGACTCCCTATTTCGAAGGATCTCAAAGATCAGCGTCCCATCGCTATGATGGTTGATGCCGAAGTTGAATCTCTTCCTAACTATGAAATAGCCGAGTGTGACATCGTTTACGAGCTGATGAACTCAACCGCTAACGATCGCGTAACCAGACTCATGTGCATCCGTAAGGATTGGAACAACATTGAGCAGATGGGCAACATCCGTTCAACCCGTCCCACCAACATCCCCCTTGCCGGTGAGTACAATGCGATCCTCGTTCACGACGGCGGTCCCGTTTACATCAACGACTACATCGCAAAGGCTTACTGCGATCACCTCTCAGCCGGATTCTCAAGAATAGACCTCGGAAGAGCTGATTTCTACGAAGAGTTCGCCACTGCAGGTCAGATTGAGGACAGAATCCAGGCAGCAGGCATTTCTTCAACCTACAATGCATATGCTCCTATGAGAGATACTCACTTCCTCTTCAGGGATTACGGAACTGACATGACCCCTACCGAGATGGGTTACACCAATGCTCAGACCGCTACCAACGTTAAGATCCCTACCTTTAAGCACACTCAGTCAAATCTCAGATATAACGAGAGCACCGGAACCTACGATTTCTATCTTTACGGAAATCTTCAGCAGGACGGTGAGGATAACGAAGTAGTATCTTTCGAGAACGTTATTCTTCAGTGCACTGACTACTATGTATACGACGAGCACGGATATCTGATTTATCTCTACTACAACCAGACAGATACCACCGGTTATTACATCACCAACGGTGAGGCAATCAAGATCACCTGGTCAAAGGCAGTCAGCAACGAAAAGCTCGACTATGAGATCACCAAGTACTACGATGAGAACGGTAACGAGATTGAGATCAATCCCGGAAAGACCTACATCGCACTCGTTCCCAAGGACGGATGGAGTTCTGTAACTCTCAACTAATTCATAAGAATTAAGCAAACTAAAAGCTCGCAGGATAAAACCTGCGAGCTTTTTTATGTTCATCTCGTGCGTCCCGGGATTCTGCCGCGACGCCTTTATATGTCTCATTTAATAGCTTCTTTAAGTCTTCCTACGAATTCCGCGGGCACGGAGTTCTCATCACACCACTCTTTCAGGAGTTCTTCGAGGGGAATTGCCTGCATTGCGAGGATCTCTTTCTCGTAGCGATCGGTGAGTTTGCTCTTTCCGCCCTTCTTGATGAAGTCGGTGAGGCAGCTTGCAACTTCGCTTCTGGTTCCTACGCACTCGAAGGGTTTATTTTCGTTAAGACCTACAAGCTCTCTGAAGTTCTCATCCAGGGATTCCTTATCGAGAAGCTTTTCTCCGAAGATGGATACAACCTCATCCTCGGGAAGGAAGGATGAGAGGATGATGTATACGAAGAGGCACTTGGGACATGCGCAACACCATACGCCCTTCTTGCTTCCTCTGTTACAGGATCTGAATACCTTGAAGTAATCTCCTCCCTTAGCGGCAAATATGCCTGCAATCTGAACCTCGGTAAAAGGCCTTAAGAGTGAGAAGTAATGAATATCGGAATCGATAAGCCCTGCGATATATTCATCAAAATCCTGCTCGAACTCATAGCTCTTGGAGTACTGGTGATTAACCTTGGTTCCGGGAACGGTGCTTTCGTTGGCACTGGTCTCGTTGGAAAGAGCGATGTACTTAAATCCGCACAGGTATGCGGTGATAACAGCTGAGAATGCAAAGACTGCGGAAATGGGAATATGACCGTTCATATATCCCTCTTCGTTCATCTTGATGACCTGAGGATCAAGAGTACGCTTTGCGGTATATACGCCCTTCTTGTGAGAGCATTTCTCGATTACGTTGGTTGCTGTTGCGTTCTCATTTACGACGTAAGTCGTGATATCTTCTCCCTTAAGGAGCTCAAGGCTTACAACGGAGTCCTTACCGCCGCCCACGGGAACAAGGCATCCCGAATAGGTCTTGTCATCGTGAAGAACTGCGGGCTCATCGTCGGTGGTGGTGTTGCACTCAAACTTAACGAGTCTGTCTGCGGATACAGTGATTCCGTTTCTGTACAGGAATTCTCCCAGTCCGTTAAAATAAAGTTTTCTCCACCAGTCCTTCTGTGATGCGGACAAGGAGCCGCACTTAATGATCACTCTCTCGGGACAAACGGTCTTGTAATAGCTGATCGTCTCAACCATTCCCAGGGAGAATATAAGTGACTTTAAAATTGGATTGTCCAGGTCAACGCTTCTTTCGCCAAGAGGAAATCTCCACTCGGGCATGAAGTCGCGGAGTCCGGGGATGGAGAATCTGTATCTTACGAAGAGCTCTCCGTCCTCGATCCTGGTTTCGAATTTTCTGTATTCGAAGGTTTCGTATAATTTTCTGAGATCATCAAATTGTTTCTGTGACATTTATCTGCCTCTCGATCATCTAATATCTGCTTCAAGTCCTTCTATGAATTCCTGACCGTCTATTTCGCCATCATAGATAAGAGCCAAATAGCCATGGTAAATCTCAAGTTCATCCACATCCATGGCTGTATCACCATAGGGAACAAATCCGCCGGCATCCATGACAAGATCGGTTGCTTCCTCTGTAAGTTCACCCACACTCGAAGTATCTCCGTAGGTTTCCCAGGCGGGAAGTCCGCACCAGTCAAGGTATTCGTAATGACATATAAGTCTTCCGAGTTCAAAACAATACTCCGAAGTAGCTACGGGGAAGGCTGCACTCGATGATACAACAAGTACCTCGGTAGGTCCGCCGATAAATAAACCCGGATCCGCATTTTCGGAATTAAGAACGGGGAAGCTGCTCATTCCCACGGTAAAATCGCAATAATCTTCTAAATTTCTTGTGTTCCAGGATCCTGTTATGAAGAAAGCACAGTTTCCGTTCTCGAAATCCCGGAGAATATCATCATAAGTTGATGAAAGGGCATCGGAATTAAAATATCCCGCATCTATCATGTTCTGGAATATGTAAATAGCCTGAGCTACGCTGTCATTGTTCCAGGTTTCATTTCCGAGGAAGAGATCCAAAAGCTCTTCTCTTCCTGCATTCTGAAGCATAAATGTCTCCACATACTCGGATACGCACCATACTTCATTTGCAGGGATTCCGAAAGGAGTGATTCCCTTCTTCTTAAGTGCTTCGCAGCACTCTATCATATCGTTATAGGTATCGGGAATCTCATCATATCCGGCTTCTTTAAGAAGATCCAAGTTCGCATAGAGCATTACTACATTCATGATCATGGGAACACCGTAATGATGTCCGTAATATGATGAATTATCAAGCATTACTTCAAGAAGTTCATCGCTGTACTCATCGTAAACTTCATCGAGGCAATAAATCGCACCCGCATCTACAAAGTCACGAAGATATGATCCGGACCAGGTATATATAATATCGGGAAGCTCTCCTGCCGCAACCGCAGCTTTAAGCTTAATCTTGTATGAGTCATTCTCAAATGTTTCCCAGTTGAAATATACATTGGGATATTTCTCTTCCATATCATCAATTGCACATTCAAACGCATGACGATATGAATCGGATTCGGTAACGGGACACCACATATTAATGGTAATCTCACCAACGTCTGCAAGAGTGGTATCCGGTGCCTGATTGGGAGCGGTAACAACTTCAGTAGGCTCAGGTTCAGGTTCGGGTTCGGGCTCTGCGGGAACTTCCATGGCTTCCGCAGCAAGCTCCTCTTCAAGATCTTCGAGCTCATTCTTGAAATACCTATCCTTGGTTGCTTTATAAGCTTCCTCTAAAACTTCAAGCAGGGAATCGGTATCATCAAGCTTCTTATAGACCTTAACCAGTCCCTTGTAAGCTTCAACAGAATCGGGAGTTATGGCAAGTGCCAGTCTGTAATTGGCGATTGCCTCATCATAATCCTTCGAACTGTAACTGTCTTCCGCTGCTTCTATAAATCTCGCAGTCCTTGCTTCGGGTGAATAAAACTTCTTGGCAACAAACACGCCACCCACAAGAATTCCGATAAATACAAATAATAAAAGAACAAGCAAAACGGTCTTTCCATGCTTTTTCTTAGGCTCAGGCTCCTCTCTCAGTACAGATTCAATCGTCTGCACCGAATCATCAAGTTTAGCCCCGCATGCTACGCAAAACAGCTGACCGTCATCAAGCTTTGCTCCGCAATTTCTACAAAACATTTAAAACCTCCGGCGTATGTGAAATTTCCCATCGCCCCCATTAGAAAAAGACCCTAACATTATACCACGAAAAGGGCACGGTGTGATATCATAAACGGGTATGAAAAAAGGAACCAGATGCACAATTTGTACAGGTTGCGGAAGATGTTTCGGCGACGTTAAAAGGGAGACCAGGATTCTCTCTTTTTCGGATACGGAAAAAGATAACCTGCAGCTTTCATTTCCTGTGATATTGGTCGATATCGGAACCACCACCATCGCCATGGTAATGGTAGATACAGACGGCTCAGCCATCGATTCCTATGCGGTTTTAAACCCTCAGGGAAAATACGGCGCTGACGTAATATCAAGAATTGCCGCAGGTGCGGATGCCGAAAAACTAAAAGCAATGCAGGCTCTTGTGCTTGAAGAAATCGGTAAAGGAATAAAGCAGTTTGCCCGCTCTCACGACATTTCCGATGCGAAGATCTTTATCTCCGCAAACACCACCATGACCTATCTCTTAAGAGGACTTGCCCCCGCAGAGCTCGGAACGGCACCTTTTAAGGCTGAGCATATTGGCGAGGATTCCGTTCTGTTTTCCGCAGGCGGAAAAGAATACGAAGCACGAATCCTGCCCGGATTTTCCGCATTTGTGGGAAGCGATATCTACGCCGGAATTCTGGCTACCGGCATTTGCTCATCGGATAAATACAAGCTTCTGTGCGACCTGGGAACAAACGGCGAAATCGCACTGGGAAACAAAGATCACCTGTATGTCACCGCAACCGCTGCAGGACCTGCATTTGAAGGTGGCCCCTGCAAAGGCATATGGGGTGCGGATATGATCAGTCTTACCTCAAGACTTCTTAAGGGCGGATATATGGATTCCACCGGACTTTTGAAAGATCCGTATTTTGACGAAGGAATAGATATCGGAAGCGTGCATATAACTCAGGATTCCGTCAGGGCGATGCAGCTTGCCAAGGGCGCAATATATGCGGGCATTAACATTATATGTAAAAAAGCATCCGTATCTTTTGAAGATATTGATGAAGTGATCCTTGCGGGCGGTTTCGGATATTTCCTGAAGCCTTCGGATGCATCTTCCATCGGACTTATCCCCGGGCAGTTGTCAGGTAAATGCACTTCAGGTGGAAACACTTCTCTAACGGGCGCCCTGCACTATGCCACAGGAGAAAGGATTCCCGTCAAGCCCACGGTCATCAATCTGGCTGAGGATCCTACATTCAATGATCTGTACATGAATGTTTTGAATTTTCCCAAATTTTTATAATTGAGATATTGAATTCTTTTTAGTCTGTGTTATATTTCTAATAGAACAGATAAAACAAATTGTTTCCGTCTTGTAGAGGAGGCAGATTATGAATATACAGAAATTTACACAAAAATCCATAGAAGCCATCAATGGTGTCGAGAAGCTCGGTACCGAATACGGCAATCAGGAGCTCGGTCAGGAACATCTCCTCGTGAGCCTTCTTCAGATTGATGATTCGCTGATCCTTAAGCTTATCGAGAAGATGGAGATCAATAAAGAACACTTCGTTGAAACCGCAGAGGACTACCTTGCAAAATGCGTCAAGGTATCGGGAAGCGGTGCGGCGCAGATGCACATAAGCCAGGATCTTAATAAGGTTCTTACTTTTGCGGAAGACGAAGCAAAGGCAATGGGTGACGAATATGTATCCGTCGAGCACCTTTTCCTTGCCATGATCAAATATCCTTCACGCACAATGAAGGAAATCTTCAAAGAGTACGGCATCACAAGGGAGCGCTTCCTCATGGCACTCTCCCAGGTACGTGGAAATCAGAGAGTAACTTCGGATAACCCCGAAGCAACATATGACACCCTTGAGAAATACGGACAGGACCTTGTTGAAAAGGCACGTGACCAGAAACTGGATCCCGTTATCGGCAGAGATTCCGAGATCAGAAACGTGGTTCGTATTCTTTCCCGTAAGACCAAAAATAATCCCGTCCTCATCGGTGAACCCGGCGTTGGTAAAACCGCTGTTGTTGAGGGCCTTGCACAGCGTATCGTTCGCGGCGATGTTCCCGACAATCTTAAGGACAAAAAAATCTTCGCTCTCGACATGGGTGCACTGATCGCAGGTGCCAAGTACAGAGGTGAATTCGAGGAAAGACTTAAAGCAGTTCTTGATGAAGTTAAGGCATCCGACGGACAGATCATTCTTTTCATAGATGAGCTTCATACCATTGTGGGTGCAGGCAAAACAGACGGAGCTCTTGATGCGGGAAATATGCTTAAGCCCATGCTTGCAAGAGGCGAACTTCACTGCATAGGTGCCACTACTCTTGATGAGTATCGTCAGTACATCGAAACCGATGCCGCTCTGGAAAGACGTTTCCAGCCCGTTATGGTAGAGGAGCCCACAGTTGAAGATACCATCTCCATCCTCAGAGGTTTGAAGGAGCGTTATGAGGTTTACCACGGCGTTAAGATCATGGACAACGCTCTCGTATCCGCTGCCGTTCTCTCCAACCGTTACATCAGCGACAGATTCCTTCCCGACAAGGCAATCGACCTTGTGGACGAGGCATGTGCACTGATCAAGACCGAGATGGATTCACTGCCTGCGGAGCTTGATGAAATGAACCGTAAGATCCTTCAGCTTCAGATTGAGGAAACCGCTCTCAAGAAGGAAGAGGACAATCTCTCCAAGGAGCGTCTTGAAGATCTTCAGAAAGAACTTGCTGAGTTAAAAGAAAACTTCGAAGGCCAGAAAGCTCAGTGGGATAACGAAAAGAATGCAGCAGGAAAACTCAGTAAGCTGCGTGAAGAGATCGATGCGGTTAATTCGCAGATTGTAATCGCCCAGACCAAGGGCGATTTAGAGAAGGCCGCGGAGCTTTCATATGGAACCCTCCCCGCTCTTAAGAAGGAGCTCGAGCAAGCAGAAAGTACTCAGACCGATGACAACAAACTCGTACGTGAGAAGGTTTCCGATGAAGAAATCGCACGTATCGTTTCCAAGTGGACCGGTATTCCCGTAGCCAAGCTCACAGAGGGTGAAAGATCCAAGACCCTCCACCTGGACGAAGAACTCCACAAGAGAGTTTGCGGACAGGACGAAGCAGTTACCAAAGTTACCGAAGCAATCATCCGTTCCAAGGCAGGTATCAAGGATCCCGATAAGCCCATCGGATCGTTCCTATTCCTGGGACCTACCGGCGTCGGTAAAACAGAACTGGCTAAATCCCTCGCTGCCGCTCTCTTCGATGACGAGAGCAACATGGTTCGTATCGATATGTCCGAGTATATGGAGAAGCACAGCGTATCAAGACTCATCGGAGCTCCTCCCGGATATGTAGGATATGATGAAGGCGGCCAGCTTACAGAGGCTGTTAGGAGAAAGCCTTACTGCGTCGTTTTATTTGACGAAGTCGAAAAGGCAGCTCCCGACGTATTCAACGTACTTCTGCAGGTACTTGATGACGGACGTATAACCGACTCCCACGGTAAGACCGTAGACTTTAAGAACACGATCATCATCATGACTTCCAATATCGGTGCAAGGTTCCTTCTCGACGGAATTGATGATGAGGGCAATATTGAATCCGGTGCAGAGGATATGGTAATGGAGGAATTAAGAGGCCACTTCCGCCCCGAGTTCCTCAACCGACTTGATGAGATCATCATGTTCAAGCCTCTTACCAAGGATAACTTAAGCGGTATCATCAGACTTCTCGTTAAGGATATCGATAACAGGCTCGCGGACCGTGACATCAACCTCGAGCTTACGGACAACGCAATGCAGCAGATCATCGATGCCGCCTACGATCCCGTATACGGTGCAAGACCTCTTAAGCGTTACCTCCAGAAACATGTCGAGACCCTGGCAGCAAGATTCCTGCTTGAAGACAAGGTGCAGGAAGGCGAGACCATACTCATCGATGTACAGGATGGCAAATACGTAGCAAGTGTTAAATAATGTGACATAAAAAAAAGACTTTCGGCCTTTCGGTCGAAAGTCTTTTTATTCGCATTTTCGTCAGAATTATTTGATGATTCTGAGAGTGCCGTAGAAAAGAACAGGCTTGGTTTCACCCTTACAAGCATTAACGATAGCGATGATCATGCAAACGGTGTTGAAGATGCTCCAGATCCATCCGATGAAAGGAATGATTCCGATAAGAGCAAAGAGTGCAAGAACAAGACCCTCGTTAGCATAGAATCTGAGATAATCAGATCTCTGTCCGTTTACGTCTCCTCCGAAGTAAGCGATGATAACGCCGATGAATCCGCACATAACTGCAACGATTCCAAGAAGCTTATCGCAAGGATTTACGGGAGCGTAAAGAGGATGAGAAGGTGCTGCCTGATACTGAGGCTGCTGATACTGAGGCTGAGGTGCTCCCTGGGGTGCGCCCTGAGGTGCTCCCTGAGGTGCTGCTCCTGCAGCTGCTGCGCCAAAGTTGAATCCGCATACTGTGCAGAATCCTGCATCATCTGCTACCTGAGCTCCACACTTAGGACAAGTTTTCATTTGTTTTCCTCCTGAAAATGATATTTCATATTGATATGGCCTTTCTAATTGCCCATCGGAAAACATTATAACATAAAATGCCAGTTTATAATACATGAATAATTATTTAACAATTCTTTAAGAGAATTAAAGAGGAAACCCTTGTCCGAAAGTCCTGTTTACATTACAATACTTGCTGATGAGAGGAAAAATTACTTTTAATTGGATGTCAGGCATTTTATTTGCATCGGCCCTTTTCTTGGGGTCGCTTTTTTTGTGTCCGATGAAGGCTTCGGCCATGACCGCAGATATTTTGCCCGCTATACAGGCTTTTACCGGTGATGAGTCCGCCAATGTCTACGTAGTAGGCGACCCCGAGACTCCCGGTTCATTTGAAACCATTACCGAGGCTGTAAGCGTAGCCGTTGACGGCGATGTTATCGTAATCTGCCCCGGCGAATACGATGAATCCCTGGATATCAGAGACAAGGACCTCATTCTCCTGGGTCTCGACAAGGACACCTGCATCATCAAATATGACACCGCACACTATTCAACTCCCGTTTTGAACGGCGCTGCCGGAACATTCTGCAATCTTACTTTCTACGGATATAAGGAAAAAAAGGTCGAGCTCAAAGATGCTTCAGGTGAGATTGTCACTCCCGACAACCTTGACGATCTCTTTTCCGGTTACGTAATCCATATCGATGATGACTTCGAATATACCCGCAGCATAACTTTCAATAACTGCAATATCATTTCCGAAAACAATAACTGTGTCGGCATGGGTCTCAGAAACCATTTCACCGCCACATTCAATAACTGCTATTTCAGATCCGTGGGAGTCGCCGGCATTCTTTTCATACACGATCCGGATAACTATCTCTTTGCGGGAGACGACATGCATGTTGTCTTCAAAGATAACATCTGGGTCAACTTCGGATATCCCTATCTGATCAATTTCAAATCTATCTATTACGCAAACAGCACGGATATCACTTTCCAGAATGTCACAACCTATTGCTATGCTACTGACACAGAAGAATTTTACTTCCCGGGCAATTCATGCACGATGACGGATATAAGGTATCTTGCAGCAGGAATCGTTCCTACTTCATCACCTTTATATATACTTGAAACAGGCAGGATTACGGATTGCATCAAACTCCTCAGAAAGCAGGATACACACGGTCTTCCGGGTATCTACTACATTCCTGACGGTAATGTCATAACCGAAGAATCCGAGCCTTTTATAGCATCACTTTATTATGTTGTTAATCCTTACAATCTTCCCGGAGACGGGTTTGCCGGAAGCTGTACATTTCATCTGAATAATGACAGTTTTGGTAATACACTTGAAGAAATGAACATCTTACGATAGGATTATTATCGTAAAGTTTATAACGTTTATTATATGTCATCCGAGTTGCTAAAAACTCAGTATTTATCAGCATTTTCGTTGACTTTTTATAACTAGGGTGATATATTTGTTAAGGATTCTGGTACCGGGTGTGATCTCACATGTTTTTGTAAATCACTTCTGCTCTGCTGTGATGATTTACAAAAGTATGTGAGATTTTTTTATTTCTCGCATACCCGTATCATTAACGGGTCATAAGACCCAGCATTTTAAGAGGGGAAAGTCCCCAGTCTTTCAAGGAGGCACTAAATGAACAAAGGAACTGTCAAGTGGTTTAACGCATCTAAGGGTTATGGATTCATCACCGACGAGGCATCAGGAAAGGACGTATTCGTACACTTCTCCGGCATCAACTCTGATGGATACAAGACTCTCGACGAGGGAGCTACCGTTACCTTCGATATCGAAGTTGACGAAGCTAAGGGCAAGGAGCGCGCAGTTAACGTTACTGTCCAGAAGTAATAAACCGTTTGAATATAGATAAATATATTCAGTAAGACAAGAACCTAAAAAGAGGATGGCAAATGCCATCCTCTTTTTCCTTGTTATCATCTATACATTTCCGGGCGTCTGTCTCTGAAGATTCCCCACTCGAGTCTCTTATCGCGAAGCATCACGAAGTCATAGCTCTGATACAAGATCTCTTCTGCGTCTCTTCCTGCCTTCTGAAGGAGGTCGCCAGTTTCATCAGTCATGAAGCTGCTTCCGTAGAAGTTCAGTGCACTCTTCTGTCCGCCGTTTGCATCTGAAGGTTCAACATCTTCAAGTCCGTAACGGTTTGCGGCAACTACAGGGATGATATTGGCTGCGGAATGTCCCTGCATGGTTCTCATCCAGTGTCCTGAACTGTCGCCGCCTAAGATGGGCTCGCTTCCGATTGCGGTAGGATACATGATGATGTCAGCTCCGAGAAGCGCCAGTGCCCTGGCAGTCTCAGGGAACCACTGATCCCAGCAGATGCCCATTCCTACTTTTCCGTAGGAAGTATCAAATACCTTAAATCCGGTATCACCGGGAGTAAAATAAAACTTCTCCTGATAGAAGTGATCGTCAGGGATATGGGTCTTTCTGTAGATTCCCAAATTCTTACCGCAATCAAGCATAACTACGGTATTGTAAAGCACGGTGCCTGCTCTCTCATAAATGCTGACAGGGATAACAACAGAAAGCTCCTTGGAAACCTCAGTCAGTCTGATAACCGCATCATTTTCCTCTACAGGCTTAGCAAACTTGTAGTAGTCATATACTCTTTCCTGGCAGAAATACTGTCTTTCGAAAAGTTCGGGAAGAAGAATAATCTTTGCTCCCTCGCCTGCTGCCATTCTTACAAGGCGCTCTGCCTTATCGATATTTTCTGATACTACTCTCGTGCAACTCATCTGAATTGCAGCTACTTTAACTTCGGACATGTCTTTATCCTTTCCGTTAAACCATCGGTATCTGCTGTGTAATGCAATGAATGTTTCCGCCGCCCAATAAGATACTGCGGGCATCTATGGGAACAACCTCCTTATCGGGAAGAAGCTCCTTTAAGATATTCACTGCTCTTTCATCGCTTGCTTTATTATCTCCGCCAAACTGAGGAACCAGCGCTCTTCCGTTAGCGAAGTAGAAATTTACGTAGCTTGCGGCAAGTCTTTCACCTGCTTCTCTTTCATCCTCACCGGGCTCGAATACGTAATTGTCTATGTCTTCCTGAGTGCAGCAAACAGGCACATCGGGGATGGGAAGCTTGTGAACCTTTATCTTACGTCCCTTGGCATCGGTCTGACTTTCAAGATATTCAAGATCTGCCTTTGAAAGCTCATACTGGGGATCTGCTTCATTATCGGTCCAGGCAAGAACCACCTCAGCAGGTCTTATAAATGCGCAGACATTATCTACATGCTCGTTGGTCTCATCCATGTAAATACCGCGGGGAAGCCACAAAACCTTTTCGATTCCGAGGATCTTCTTAAGAGTATCTTCTATCTCTGCCTTAGTCATCTTCGGGTTTCTTCCCTGAGAAAGAAGGCAGCTTTCCGTTACCATAAGAGTTCCTTCACCATCAGTATGAATGCTTCCGCCTTCAAGTACAAATGGTTCTGCATCACATACTTCATCACCTAAGTATGAAGCAAACATCTTAGCTACCGCATTATCCTTGTCCCACTGAGCATAGAGCCCGTCTACATCTCCGCCCCATGCATTGAAGGTCCAGTTAACGGCAATTCGCTTTCCGGCATCTCCTGTAATAAAAGTAGGACCGGTATCCCTTGCCCAGGAATCATCGGTTTCAGCTTCGATGATAAAGAGCCTGTCGGTATCTGAAGATACAGATGAGATTTTCTCGCTTACGTATTCTTTTTTACCGGGACTAACGATAAGATAGAGATTCTCGACTTTAAGGATATTTGAAACAACATCCGCAAAAGCTTTCTCTGCTCCGCTCGT
>CADBFZ010000014.1 GCA_902794095.1 uncultured Lachnospiraceae bacterium
ATTGACATTGAGGGCTGTTTGTTTTAAAATTTGTTCGTTGTCTGCAGAAGTGGCGGAATTGGTAGACGCGCACGGTTCAGGTCCGTGTGGGAGCAATCTCTTGAGGGTTCAAGTCCCTTCTTCTGCATTCCTGAAACACAAGAAACCCCTGAGTAAAACTCAGGGGTTTCTTGCGTTTACGGCACGCAGATGCGTGCCGTTGAACCCGAGGGTTCTATCTCGGGGCACTGGGGAGTGCCCCTCGGTCCGCGCAATTCTGGCGTCCACTGGACGCCATGCGCCCCTTCTTCTGCACGCAGAAGCTTCCGCCTCACCCCTTCTTCTGAACATTGCAATTGAGGAGGCTAACAAAATCCTCAGAAATCAGCCCATTGTTAGCCTTTTCAGCGAGTTGTGGTCTGTTTAGCAACTGAGGGCTAACAAAATCCTCAGAAACCAGCCCATTGTTAGCCTTTTCAGCGAGTTGTGGTCTGTTTAGCAACTGAGGGGGCTAACAAAATCCTCAGAAACCAGCCCATTGTTAGCCTTTTCAGCGAGTTGTGGTCTGTTTAGCAACTGAGGAGGCTAACAAAAACCTCAGAAACCGGTACTTTTTTAGCCTATTCCGAGGTCTGGCGTTTAGGGGCTATCACAAATGGCCATGGTAATATGCTAAAATATTATAAGATTTGTGACCTTGGTGTGATTATTGCCGTCTATTAGGGTAAGAGCCCCAAAAAGGAGGACAATATTATGAAAATCACTAAAGCGGAAGGATATAAGAAACCCAATTATGCAGTGGCTGTAGCTGCTACGATGGCGATGGTTGCGATTACCGGATGCGGCGGCCCCAATCTTGAGGGTGCGACTACCCTGGGTACTCCACCTGAAGAAGAAATCCAGCTGGCCGGAGATACTTCTGTGGGTGCACCTGAAAATGTGATCGACTACGATGGCGGACTTGAGATGTATACGGAGCCTGAAGATGAAGTACAGCTTGAGGGAGAAGCAATGCCGCCGATTGATGAATCAGATGGTGAAGAAGACGGTAAAACTGTTGATGAATCCGGTAATCAAAATTCAAAGATGTTTTGTGAGCCATATGACGATGAACTTATCCTTGCGGGAGATGTTACAGTCTGTGAGCCTCCGGATGAGCTTGTTCTTGAAGGTGGTGCGCCCGTATATGAAGAACCTTGAAATAACCCACTGAGACTGTGAATACTAAAATATGAATCTAACATTACATCTTACAGAAAATTGCAATATGGACTGTGCCTACTGTCTTCGTGAGAAATGTCCGAAGGATATGTCCGAAGAGGTTCTCTATAAGGCGTGCGATCTGGCATTTTCCAAGGGGCTGAGAGCGGGTTTGTGTTTTTTTGGCGGGGAACCGCTGCTGAAAAAGGACCTTATCTATAAGGCTCTCGATTATTGCGAAGATAAGTCGAAGCAGACCGGCATGAGATTTGACTGTAAGATGACTACAAACGGTTCGCTTCTTGACGAGGAATTCCTTAAGCGTGCCGTAAAGGCGAAGATGGGAATAGGTCTTTCTTTTGACGGAACTGCGCAGGATGTATGCAGGGTATTTGTGGGCGGAAGACCGACATCACCCGTTGTTGAGGAGAAGGCAAAGCTTCTTCTTAAGTACATGCCCGATTCGACCGCACTTGCAACAATCGCACCTCAGGCTGTACCACACTATGCAGAATCCGTAAGATATCTTCATGAACTCGGATTCAAACATATTTCCCTTGTTATTGCGTACGGTAAGAAAGTCAGCTGGACGGATGAAGATCTTGAAGCTTTAAGAGACCAGCTTGAGCAGACTTGTGACTATATAAAGGATTTATTCATTAAGGGTGATAAGGTATTTGTCGGGCCTATTTATTCTAAGATAGGTGAGTGCATCAAGGATAAGAATCCCGCAGAGAAGTGCCATCTGGGCGTAAGACAGACGCCGGTAACACCTTCCGGAGAGTTATATCCCTGTACATCATTTATCGGTGATCCGGATTACCTGCTCGGAAATGTCTTTGACGGCATTAATGAGGATAAAGTGATTGAAATCGCCAAGAGATCCGCAACACCTTCTACCTGCGTTGACTGTGATCTTGTTAAGCGTTGCACCAATTCCTGCGGATGCGCCAACAGGATGAACACCGGTAACGAGAATGAGATTTCACCACTTCAGTGCACATATGAGCGAATGCTTATCGAAATAAGCGATGCTCTTGGTGATGAACTGTATCAAATCGATCCCGCAAGATTTGCCAAAGAATTTGCATGAATTTTAAATCGACCGCCAAGTTCAACAAATGTTAGAATTTGGCGGTTTTTTTATTATATTTCCGTGGCGTAATACATGGTCAATTGATAAAATATAGGCATGTTTGACATGGATTTTTCGGACAGAAAAACGGGGAACTAGAAATGGACTATGTATTCAGGAAGGCTGAAAAAGCTGATTCAAAAAAAATAGAAGAGCTCTTTATGGAGATGCTGAGAACCATCTACAAAACGGATGATGTGGAAGGGTATGAAGAAGGATATCTGGGCAGATATTTTGGCGACGGTGAAGATCTTGTCTATGTAGCCGAATCCGGAAATGATGTGGTAGCTTTCCTTTCCGTTCAGGTATACAGAGAGGACGGTTATATGTATCTCGATGATCTGTCGGTAACCGAGGAACATCGCGGTAATGGAATTGGGACAAAGCTTATAAGGATGGCAGAAAGCTATTCGGATGAGATTGATATCCCTGCGATAGTGTTCCATGTGGAGAAATCCAATGATAGGGCACACAGTTTGTATAAGAAGATCGGTTATTAGGATAACGAAGACCAGGGAAGCCGTATAAGGATGGTTAAGGATAAGAGGGTTAATAATGGATAAGTATATAGAAGGAAACAAGGCTGCCTGGGAAGAGGCATTTGATAACAGAGATGCATCCTGGGGAACTGATATAGTCGAACGCGTTAATAATGAGGATTATCCTTTCTTTAACGAGGATATGAAAAAAGTTCTGAAGAGAACGGATACTGAAGGCAAGGTGGTCGGACAATTTTGCTGTAACAACGGACGTGAACTTTTGTCTCTTGTAAAGTGCGGTAAAGCAAGCGAAGGTGTTGGCTTTGATATAGCAGAGAATCAGATCGCATTTGCCAATGAGAAAGCAGATGAATTGAATCTGCCCTGTACATTTGAAGCAGTGAATATATTTGATATTGATGACCGCTTCAAAGAAAAGCTTGATGTTGCAATGATCACCATAGGTGCACTTTGCTGGTTTGATGATCTGAACAAATTCTTTTCTATCGTTTCAAAATGTATGAAGCCCGGTGCGGTGATTGTGATCAATGAACAGCATCCCTGTACAAATATGCTTGCTACAGCCGGAGATAATGAATATGACCCCGATCATAAAAAGGAGTGCCATTTTAATTACTTCGAACATGAATGGACCAGCAACGGCGGAATGTACTATATAACCGGAAAGAGTTACGAGTCCAAGACTTTCACCGATTATACCCATTCAATGTCCGAGATCATATCCGGAATGTGCAATAACGGAATTGTTGTCACGGGTATGCAGGAGTTTGATTATGACATAAGCGGAGGATTCCCCGAGATAGATCACAGCGGATATCCTCTTTCGATGATAATTGAGGGCAGGAAGTATTAGTGCTCGGATGTTAGGAGTTTACTATGGAACTGAAAACAAAGCGATTGACGCTCAGACCTATTCAATTAGGTGATGAAAAAGAGATTCATGAGTACGCAGGTGATAAAGACATTACCATGATGTTTTATCTTCCCAATGACACCTTCGAAGAAACCTGTGAATTTGTTAAAGACAATGCACGGGAGTGGGAGTCGGAGGATCAGACGGATTACGAATTTGTAATCCTGTATGAAGGCAAGATCATAGGAGGATGCGATGCAGACCTTGGCCACAGCGAAGATCATTCATATGCAACACTTGGTTGGATAATAAACAAGAAATACAGAAATATGGGATTTGCTTCTGAAGCTGCTCAGGCAGTTCTTGATTTTTCTTTTGAAAATCTTGGTATTAATAAAGTCTATGCACAGTGTGATATCAATAATCCCGCATCATATAAAGTCATGATGAATATCGGTATGACTTGCGTGAATGATAAAGGTACACGTACTTATCCCAAGACAGGTAAGGTATCAGGAGAATACACTTGTTTGATCACTAAGGATGAGTGGATGCAGAAGAAAGGACAGTAATGATATGCAAATAGGAAGTTCAAACGATTCTGCAGCTGTAAAGGAGCAGTATGCTACTTCTAAAGGACTGGATATAAGAATCACATTTCACGAAATGTATTCAACCAATAAACAGGGATATACTCCTTGGCTTGTTTCAAACTATGACATATGTGAAGGAATGAAAGTTCTCGAACTGGGATGTGGAACCGGCTCTTTGTGGATTGGACATGATGACTTGATTTCAAAGTGTGACAAGCTGGTTGTCACAGATCTGTCTGAAGGAATGCTGGAAACCGCAAAAGGAAATATCGGAGAGAAGGATAATGTGGAATATAGGATAGAAGATATTCAGAATCTTTCTTTCGATGATGACATATTTGATGTGGTGATTGCCAACGGGATGCTCTATCATGTACCCGATCTGGATAAGGGCCTTCGTGAAGTTCGAAGAGTATTGAAAACCGGCGGCGTATTCTACTGCGCTACACTTGGCGAGAATAATTTCACTGATAAGCTTGCCGAATGGTTCAGACTCGGTGGAGAAGAATTCAATCCCAATCATAACTTTACGATGCAAAACGGTGCAGAAAAACTGAGTGTAGCTTTTGATGATGTTACACCTGTGTTCTACGAAGACTCACTTCATATCACGGAACCGGAAGATCTGGTTGCGTACTTACGTAGTCTTACATCTTTTAAAGCGGTGCTTAATCTTCCCGAACAGAAGATCAGAGATATTCTTGAAGAACATGTGGTGAGTGGAGCGATTGACCTGCCTAAAGACTATGGCATGTTCGTGTGTAGATAATTGGAGAATGAATAATGGCTGAAGAGTTTTTGACATTAATGGCTGATCTGGATGATGAATCCCAGCAAATGTTGAGCGGATGGTATGAGAAATTGCATGCAAAAGGATTTACAGGTGTGCAAACTCAGAACCTTCCTTTTCACATAAGCATGGGCTCATTTTCATTGGATAAAGAGTCTGAAGTGGTTGATGAAATGAAGAAACTTGCTGACAAGTTTTCTGTTATCCCTATACACTTCAGCCATATCGGATTGTTTGAGGGTGGAAGAGTTCTGTTTGCAGCTCCTGATATGAACCCTGCGGATCTTCTGGATTTAAGACGGGCGATTAAAACGGAGACCGATGAGAAATTTCCCTGGACACCTCATTGCACTATCATGATTGATGATGCCGATACGATACAAAAAGCATTGCCGATCTTAGTAGATAATTTTCAAACTTTCATGGCAAGGGTGACCAAATTGCATCTGTGTGCTTTTTGGCCCACAAGAGAGATTGCTACGGTATATCTGGGTAAGTATCCATCCGTGAAAGAAGCAGAAAGACTTTTAAAAGAGGCTGAAAGCTGTAATCCCGGACCTTGGGGAGATCACAGCAGAACCGCTGCACATTGTGCGAAGGCAATAGCTGCAAGATCCGGAATGAATTCTGATAAGGCATATGTTCTTGGATTACTTCATGACATTGGAAGAAAGTTCGGTAAAAGACATCTTGGCCATGTATCAGACGGTTATTCCTATATGATGTCCCTTGGCTATGATGATGCTGCACGAATTTGCCTGACGCATTCTTTTAATGAGAAAGATATATCCAAATACATAGGCAACTTCGATACTACAGATGAAGAGACCAAATTGATTAAAGATAGTCTTGCTGCCATCGAACCGGATGATTATGATCGTCTGATCCAGCTTTGCGATTCTATATCCGGCGCTGAAGGTGTCATGAATCAAATTGATCGAATGACTGATGTAAAGAACCGATACGGAGCTTATGATCAGGATAAGTGGGATGCTAATGTTAATCTTCTGAAATATTTTGAAGAGAAGATGGGCGCAGATCTTTATACGGTAGTCGATAAGGATAATTACAAGCCGTAGTTGCCACATCAGTGTAGATGAATGTAAAGGAAGTAGATTAAGACATGATTAAAACTAAGCGATTAATGATTGAGCCTTTTGATATGAAGTATTTGGAAAAGTACTTTGAAGGCTTCAATAGTGAAATAACCAAATATCAATGGCCGGATCCCTTTGAGACTATTGAGGATGCCAAGATGCTGCTTCAGGATTTTATTAAGGAAATGGAAGCGGAAGAATCTTTATTCTATTCAATATTGAATGCTGAAGGAGATTTTATTGGAAGTGTAGAAGTGCATGGCCTTTCGGGAGAATGTCCGGAACTTGGAGTTTGGATTATAGAGCAGGAACAGAAAATGGGATATGCTTATGAAGCGTTAAGTGAAGTTCTGGATTATGCTAATAAGAATTATCATAGGACAGCATTTTTCTATGAAGCAGATATTCGAAATGAAGGAAGTACCAAACTGCTGCATAAACTAGAGGATCAATTTGAGATTATAACGCAGAACTTGGATGAAGTCACAACTGAATCCGGCAAAGATTTAAAACTGCAGGGCTATGTTTTAAAAGCAAAGTGATATAGAAATAATGAATTATGAGGCGGGGATAATGTTTGGAGAATACTACGAAAAACTCTTAAATCAGTTGTCGATTGAATATAACTGCGCTCCTGAAGATCTAAAGACTCGTGAAAAAATTATAACAGTTCCAAAAATAAATGACGGCAGAAGAAGCTATAGCCCCGGGGTGCCCTTTTTGCAAATGGTGACAGTCGGGGGGAATACCGTAATTATGGCTGATGAGTGTCTTCATGAGTTTTTAAATGATTTTGTTAAGGATGTAGAGGGACACAGTCTTTTTGAATTCGATAATCTATTAAAGTTGAATGGTGAATTAGGGCGGTATGGATATAAGATAGCTCCGACTCATCATATGTTTCTGCCCTGTCATGATGTAAAACCTGAAGAGAAATTTCAGGTAAAGTGGTTTTATGATGAAGAGATAAACCGGTTTTACGGGGATAAGAGATTTCCAAACGCGATTGCATATCCTACGCCTTGCCTTGTACGACCGGATAGGATTGTGGTCGTTGCAACCGGTGGTGATGAAATCATGGGAATGGCAGGCTGTTCTGAAGATGCTCCTCATTGGCAGCAGATTGGAATAGACGTTCTTCCTGAATATCGTTCAAGAGGAATTGGTACATATCTCGTTACCTTGTTGAAGAATAAGATCATTGAAATGGGAGATGTTCCGTTTTACGGTACCGCAGCTGCAAATACTCAGTCTCAGGATATTGCGATTAACAGCGGATTCAAACCTGCATGGGTTGAGACTGAAGCAGTAAAAATGGGTGGGGAATAATATGACTAAGTATCCCATAGACAAAGGATTGGTTAAACTGAGAAATCTCCATTTGCCTAATAATCGTTTGCTTGTACTTGCGATTAATGCATATCTTTCGAAGCTTCCGACAAAGATCGATAAAGATCTTTTGGAATATCGCGAATGGAAACTCGGCGATGTGACAATGCATATGTTTACACCACTCTCTTTGAAAGATGAAGTGACGCCTTGCCTGTATTATCTGCATGGTGGTGGATTTGTTTTCAAAGCTACGGATGTTCAATATCACTATGAACAGCAATATGCTTTGAACTGTGGATGCAGAGTTATCGGAATTGATTATGGGCTTATGCCGAAGCATATATGGCCCGATGCAACGAATGACTGTATTAACGGGTATAAATATATACTCGAAAACTCTGACACTCTAAAGACAGACCCTGAACGTATGGCAATAGGCGGTGACTCCGCGGGAGGCCTTTTATCGCTTGAAAGCTATTTTGAAATTAAGAAGAGATGCTTGAACAAACCCCGCGGTCTTATGCTCATATATCCTGTCACGGATAACACGAGCAGTACTGAATCTGTTAAAAGATTTACAGATACTCCCGTATGGGATGGAAAAGCAAATATACTTTTCTGGAAACAGTTTCTAAACGGACAGGAGTATGTGTCACCACTCCGGAAGGCAGAAGACCTTGATGTAGATAACTTATTTGTTGAAATTGAGGAATTTGATTGTCTTCACGATGAAGGATTACTTCTGTATGATAAGGCAAAAGGAAACGTCTCGAACTCAGTTTTAATTGATAATCCTGGAACATTTCATGCTTTTGATGCGAATTATGATGCCGCGATAAGTAAGAAAACACTGGAGGCCAGATGCGATTTTATAAATAAGTGTTTCAATGGGATACATGATAAAACCGGAATTTAGAGGTGCAAAATGCGAATCGAGCATATAGGAATGTATGTAAATGATTTGGAATCCGCCAGGGATTTTTTTGTTAATTACCTGAACGGTGTTTCCAATGACGGCTACCATAATGAGAAAACAGGTTTTCGTTCTTACTTTATTTCATTTAATGATGGAGCGCGTTTGGAGTTGATGAACAAACCTGAATTAAGTGATAATGAAAAGCCGGTAAATCGAACCGGATATGCTCATGTTGCCTTTTCGGTCGGTTCTAAAGAAGCTGTCGATGACCTGACCGAAAAGTTAAAGAATGCCGGATATGATGTGGTTTCAGGACCTAGGACGACCGGCGACGGATATTATGAGTCGAGCATAATTGTGATAGAAGGAAATCAGATAGAAATTACTGTATAAAAATATTATTTATTGTTTTAAAGGAATTGGAAGTTTATGGAGAATTTTGTAGTAAAAGTTTGCAATGACACTGAGGTAGTAAAGGCTCTGTTTAAGGAGTATTCGCAGATAAAGGGAGCTGAAGGCTGTTTTGTCTCTTTTGATAAGGAACTTGCAGATCTGAATTCTTTTTACAGCGGAGGAGCACTTCTGGTGGGATATGAGGGAGATGTTCCTGTTGCATGCATAGCGATCAGGAAGGCGGATGATAAGTCCTGCGAGGCAAAACGCTTATTCATAAAGCCTGAGTACCGCGGCAATGGATACGCCAGGATCATGATGAATACCATGCTTGATAAAGCAAGGGAGCTGGGCTTTGCAGAGGTGAAGTTTACCACCAAGCCTTCCGTGATGCAGATAGGATACGGCTTATATAAGAGAATGGGTTTTGAAGAGGTATCTGAGGATAACGGTGTTGTCAGTATGAGAATGGCATTAGTCTGAGGCCGATTTTCCAAATTTGTCACAATTTCAGGCGCTTATAAGGCACGAAAAATAAATCATTAAGGGCCGACAGTAGTATAATATCTCCTATTAGAAGAGGTGTGTATTGCTATTAAAGAATACATATAGGGGGTAGCTTTAATGTTATACTCAATGCTTCCTGCATCAGTTTTGATAATCAATCTGATCTTGAACTGGGAATCGCTTAGGAAATACGGATTCCGCCTTAAGGATCAGGATGAAAATAATCTTGTTCATGTGCGTTATAACTACTTTATCCTTACGGCAGCCATCTACTTTATGGTAGATCTGGCTTGGGGAATTATGTATGAGCACCGTGATATTTCTGTGCTTTTCCCTTTTATATATTCTTTTACGGTCTTTTATTTCTTATTTATGCTCCTGACCATGCTTACGTGGACCAGGTATATTGTTGCATACCTTGATAATTGTCGCCGTCGTACTACGGTGCTTCTCCATGGGGTATGGATAATGGTCACGATAGGCGTGATATGTCTGATGCTCAATCGTTTCTTCCACTTCATGTTCTATTACAATGATGCCCATGAATATATCGGGGAAACGGGAAGAAATATTTCATTTATCCTTCAGATTGCATTCTATACAGTTATTTCCGTTTATATGTTGTACGTTGCCCATAAGAGCATCGGGCGCGAGAAAATCAGATATCTGGCAGTTGCTTTGACAAGCGTGGTTCTGTGTTTGTTCCTTGTTTTCCAGATCATGTTTGCATTCCTGCCTTCATATGCAATGGGACTTATGATAGGAATATGTCTTGTTCATTCCTTTGTTCAGTCGGGTGAAAAGAGACAGAAGGAAGTACACGATCACATTGCATCCGCAATGGCAGAGGATTATGAAGCTATATTCTATATAGAGGTAGAAACCGGTGAGTACCTTTCATTCTCTCTAAGCCAGAAGTACAGATCCATAACCGCGACGGCTACGGGAAAGAATTTCTTTAAAGATGCAGTGGAAAGCATTGACCAGTGTGTTTATCCCGATGACCGCGACTATGCCAAGGGTTTTTATGATAAGGAAACACTTCTGAAGAATATCGGAGGCAAGCGTTCGTTTTCTTTTAAATACAGAGTTATGGTAGAAGGCGAGCCCAGATTCTTCCTGTTTACTGTTATGCCTGAACGCGGCGGAAAATATCTGATCTTCTATGAGAAAGATATTCAGGATGAGCTAAATGCAGAATTGGCACAGAAGGAAAATCAGAAAAAGACCGTTACCTTCAGCCAGATTGCAGAGAGTCTTGCTTCCAACTATGACATGATCTACTACGTTGATGTAACGGACTCAACCTATGTTGGTTATGAGGTCAACAATATATTCGGAAATCTGCAGATCGGGAGGTCGGGAAAGGATTTCTTCCTTGATTCCCTTGAAAAGATTCCTTCGGTTATTTATTTGCCGGATATCGATGCGGTAACGGATTATATCAATAAGGACAATATGATCTCCTCACTTGAGATTCATAAAGAGCATACTATTGAGTACCGTATTACGGTCGACGAAAACCCGCGCTATACCAGAATGACCGCCAAAAAAGCCAGTGATGGTAAACATATTATCATCGGTGTAGAGGATATAGATGCCGAAGTTCAGAGAGAGAAGCAGCAGCTCAGTGCGCTTAAGTCCGAAAAGGAACTTGCAAGACGTGATGAGCTGACCAGTATCAAGAACAAGACAGCATACAAGGAACTTGAGGCATCGGTACAGGGTAATATCGATAATTGCATCGATTATCTGGAGTTTGGACTGGTCGTATGTGATGCCAATAACCTTAAGTACATAAATGATACTTTTGGACATGCTGCCGGAGATGAGTACATTAAATCAGCGGCACGTATCCTGTGTGATATCTTCGTACACAGCCCCGTATTCAGAGTCGGTGGTGATGAGTTTGTGGTATTCTTACGAGGCGGTGATTTCGCTATAAGGCACGAACTTATGGAAAAACTCCGCAATCAGGTACTAGAGAATAACAAAGCGGGTAACGGAGTTGTACTGGCAGCCGGATTGTCCGATTATAACCCCGAAACGGACAAGTATGTTGTAGAGATATTTGAGCGTGCTGACAAAGAGATGTATGAGGATAAACAAAGACTCAAAGCTTTAAAGAGTAAGCAATAAATCCGGATTTTAACCGGAATATACTGAACGGATGCTACTGCAGATTTAAGCAGGGCATCCGTTTTTATTACATAATGTTGCTTAGATTATAAGATTCTTATATAGTCATTTTATTAGAATTCACAAATTAAGGATATGTATATGAAGGAAGTAACTTTTGAAGAATTGAACGGATGGAACAAGGAATCTTATGCTCTGATCGATATCAGAGATGAGGGACTTACTGCCTATGGAATGATCCCGGGAGCTGTCCGTATATCTATTGATGAATTTGAGGACAGTAAGGAGCTTGCCGATATTCCTGCCGATAAGAAACTGGTCTTTTACTGTGAGGTGGGACGCAAAACAAGAGAAATAGATGATACGCTTGAATGCCTGGAAGACAGAGATTGCTACAGTCTTGCGGAAGGATATGTCGGATATATCAGATCCGGAATGAAGAATCCTGAGGATAAAGAGGAGAAAAGAAAACGCGCAGAGGAGAGCATTCAGAAAAAGTTCCATAAGCAGCTGTTTTCACCTTTTGCCAAGGCATGTAAAACATATAACCTTATTGAAGACGGGGATCGTATTGCAGTTTGTATATCCGGCGGCAAGGATTCCATGCTGATGGCAAAACTTTTCCAGGAGATCAAACGCCACAGACAAAAAGAATTTGAACTTACATTTCTTGTTATGGATCCCGGCTACAATGCTGATAACAGGGCTTTGATCGAAAGTAATGCGGAAGCACTCGGCATACCGGTTACAATATTTGAGAGCACTATTTTTGATACGGTTGATACCATAGACAAGAATCCCTGCTACCTGTGTGCCAGAATGAGACGCGGTTATCTGTACAGCAAGGCCAAGGAACTTGGATGTAATAAGATAGCACTCGGCCACCATTATGACGATGTAATCGAAACAATACTCATGGGCATGTTGCACGGTGCACAGATACAGACCATGATGCCCAAACTACACAGTACCAATTTTGAAGGCATGGAACTTATCAGACCTCTTTACCTTGTAAGAGAAGCTGATATATGTGCGTGGAGGGACTATAACAATCTTCATTTCCTTCAGTGTGCATGTCATTTTACGGATACCTGCACCACATGTCATGAAGACGGAACAACCTCCAGTAAGCGACTTGATACCAAGAAATTGATTGCCGAGCTTAAGAAGACCAATCCGTTTGTAGAGTCCAACATTTTCAGAAGCGTTGAAAATGTTAATCTCGATACAGTGATTGAATATAAGAAGGACGGAGTAAGACATAATTTTCTGGATGAATACTAAATAGATCAAAATCGCATTATACGCATAAAAATACGTAATTTCGGCATTTTCAGGAGCAAACCAAGTATGATAATATCAATTTATCAGGAGTCATAGGAGGTTTGCATGGATAGCAAGGCAATGAAAAAAGTCGGAATTACCATGAGCGCGTTCATGGGCATCGCAATGAGTTTCTTTCTGTCACTGACCGGTACGATCACTTCGGGTCATTTCACCGTTCCATCATGGCTGATAAGCTTTGTTATCAGTGGCCTTATCTCCATGGTCATCGGAATCGTCATTCCTATGAAGAAGGTTAACGATAAATTGGTCGGAGCATTTAAGCTTCCACCGTTTTCTTTTGCCGGAAGGTGTCTGGAAAGCTTTGTATCGGATCTGATCTACACTCCGTTAATGACATTTTGCATGGTTTTTTTCGCATATAAGTCGGCTATCGCTCACGGCGCACCTGCAGAGAGCTTAAGCCTTGGCGGAATGTTCTTAAGCTCATTTTTCATCTGCTTTGTGGTAGGATTTGTGCTCATAATCATCCTCATGCCCATCTTCCTGAAGATATCCATGAAGATGCATGGACTGGATCCTTCCAAGAAACCCATGTAATTAAGAAAAAAATTTCAAAAAAATAAAGGGATTAGCTAACCGGCTCGGTATATATATACTGGCCGGTTTTTTAATAGGAGAAAAACATGAAAGTCAGGGAAATGCTCGAAGCGCGCGAGGAGCAGATCTTAAGCCCCTACGCATCACTTTCTAAAAACTCAAAAGGACGTGAATATGACGAGCCTCAGTGTGATATCAGACCCGTCTATCAGAGAGACAGAGACAGAATAGTGCACTGCAAAGCTTTCAGAAGGCTGAAGGATAAGACGCAGGTCTATCTGATCCCCGAGGGAGATCACTACAGGACCAGACTAACCCATACCCTTGAGGTATCGCAGATAGCACGTACCATCTCCAAGGCACTAAGACTTAATGAGGATCTTACCGAGGCAATCGCACTCGGACACGATCTGGGACATACACCTTTCGGACATGCGGGAGAGAGAGCGCTCAACTCAGTCTGCCCCTACGGATTCAAGCATAACGAGCAGAGCGTAAGAACTGTCGAGAAGCTCGAAAAAGACGGCAAGGGACTGAATCTTACCTGGGAGGTCAGGGACGGAATATTAAATCACCAGACTTCCAGAATGCCTTCGACACTTGAGGGTAAGGTCGTAAGATTATCCGATAAGATTGCATATATCCATCACGATATGGACGATGCGGTAAGAGGCGGGGTTCTCACGGAAATGGATGTTCCCGCATCTATAAGAGATGTCCTTGGTTCAACTCCAGGCGACAGACTCGATACATTTATGCACGATATCATCATGAACAGTACCGAGAAGAATGATATTTGCATGAGCGACAGTGTAATGACCGCCATGAAGGATATCAGGCAGTTCATGTTTGACAGGGTTTATACGAACCCCGACATCAAATCTGAAGAGGGTAAGGCCGAGACACTTGTCATAACTCTTTACGATTATTACCTCCACCATCCGGATATGCTCCCGGAGGAAAACAGAAGGATGGTTGAAGAAGGCGAGAAACTTGAAATAGCTGTTTGCGACTTTGTAGGTGCCATGACCGACAGATTCGCGATTCTTACATACAATGACCTCTTTGTTCCCAAGTCATGGGAGAAGATTTAAGAGATGAGATTTTCCGAAGAATTCATAGAGGAAGTTAAAGCCCGAAATGACATACTTGATGTTGTGGGCAGCTACATTCCTCTGAAGAAAAAAGGGAATAATTATTGGGGACTTTGCCCGTTCCATAACGAGAAGACTCCTTCATTTTCCGTTTACCCGCCCAAGCAGATGTTTCACTGTTTCGGATGCGGCGAAGGCGGTAACGCGATCACTTTCGTAATGAAGTATGAGAATGCTTCTTTTACCGAAGCGGTTAAGATCCTGGCTGAGCGTGCCGGGATGGAAGTTAAGGGAACGGAAGAAACCGAAGAAGAAAAAGCAAGACGATCCAAGGCAGATACCTTACGTCAGATCAACTCGGATGCCGCTTTGTTTTTCATGAATAACCTCTACACACCCCACGGTGAAAAGGGGCTTCGGTATCTGAAGGACAGAGGGCTTTCCGATGACACGATCAGGCATTTTGGTCTGGGCTTTGCCGGTAACAACGGCAGGGAAGTCGTGGAAGCCTTGAGGAAGAAGGGCTATTCCGATGAGATGCTTGTTGCAGCGGGAATAGCGACTAATTCCGAGAAGTACGGCATGGGATGTTCTTTTTTCGGAAGAGTAATGTTTCCGATAATAAGCGGTGACAAGAAGGTCATCGGTTTCGGCGGAAGAGTTCTGGGAAGCGGTGAACCCAAGTACCTGAACACATCCGAAACGCAGATCTTCGATAAGCGAAGAAATCTCTACGGATACAATTTCGCAAAGCGCGCGAGAAAAGAGTACTACATTCTCTGCGAAGGATATATGGATGTAATCTCCATGCATCAGGCCGGATTTGATACGGCGGTGGCATCCCTGGGAACGGCATTTACCGAAGAGCAGGCGGCCATGATCAAGAGAGACAGGAAGGAAGTTTACCTGGCTTACGACATGGATGAAGCGGGAGAAAAAGCGGCACTTAAGGCGGTCAGGATGCTCACTGCGGTGGGCATAACGCCGAAGAGGATCAGCTTAAAACCCTGCAAGGATCCGGATGAATTCCTTAACCGGTACGGAACGGAGGAATTCGCAAAGCGGCTTGAAAGTGCCGAGAACGGATTCTTATATATCGAAGACAGAGTACGTGACAGATACAATCTGTCAGACCCGGAAGAGAAATACAAATGCGAGCGTGAGATAGTTGAGAACCTGTGGATGTTTGCGGGTGATGAAGTCAGGATGAACACCTACGCACCCGAGCTTTGTAAGAGGTACGGCTACACTGCATCCGAGATTTCAAAGCTTCTTGAAGAGACGCGTCCGCGTGAGTATGCAAGGCAGGATGACAGGAATTTCGGTTCCGCTTATTCGCCGCCGAAGAAACCTTCCGGCAGGAAAAAAGAAAACGAATGGACGCATGCCGAGAGTTCTCTTTTGACCTGGATAACGGATGAGCCGGATGTTTACAAAGTTGTTAAGAGGTACTTAAAACCCGATGATTTCTCACCGGGACCGAGCAGGACAATAGCTCAGTATTCATTCGAGATGCTTGATGCGGGTGATTTCAGTAATGAAAAGCTCATGTCAAAGCTTGAGAGTGAAGAGATGTTAAACGATGCAACGGGAATACTTCAGAATTCCGCACCGGACATCGACACAGCCGAGAAGAGGATGTCGATGCTCAAGGATCTGATAATAAGCGTCATGGAGAGAAAGTGTGAACTTTTGACCAAGAGTGACGATCCCGAGAAAGAAATGAAAGTTTTTACCACGAGACTTGAAATTGACAAATTAAAATCCGGAAAGCTCCGGATGAGCGATGAGGAGGAATCCTGAAATGGCTAAGAAAGACGATAAGAACACCAAGAAGAACGTTAAAGCAGCAAAGCCCGCAGCAAAGGCAACTGCTAAGTCAGCTAAAACCGCGGCTAAGAGTGCTAAGCCTGCTGCAAAGGCTTCCGCTAAGTCCGCAAAACCCGCCGCAAAGAAGGCGCCTGCAAAGGCAGCAAAGCCCGCCGCGGCAGTAAAGGGCACTGCTAAAAATGCAAAGGCAGCAAAGCCCGCCCAGGCAGTAAAGGGCACTGCTAAGAAAGTGCCTGCAAAGGCAACTAAAGCAGCAAAGCCCGCCCAGGCAGTAAAGGGCACTGCTAAGAAAGCACCCGCAAAGGCAGTAAAGGCAGCAAAGCCCGCAGCTAAAAATGCAAAGGCAGTAAAGGCAGCAAAGCCCGCAGCTAAGAATGCAAAGGCAGTAAAGGCAACAAAGCCCGCCCAGGCAGTAAAGGGCACTGCTAAAAAGGCACCCGCAAAGGCAACAAAGCCCGTCGCGGCAGTAAAGGGCACTGCTAAGAAGGCACCTGCAAAGGCAACCAAGGCAGCAAAGCCCGTCGCGGCAGTAAAGGGCACTGCTAAAAAGGCACCTGCAAAGGCAGTAAAGGCAACAAAGCCCGCTCCTAAAAAGGCACCCGCAAAGGCAGCAGCAAAACCTGCTCCCAAGAAGGCGCCTGCTAAGAATGCGACCAAGCCTGCCGCTAAGAATGCAAAGGCGGCTAAGCCCGCTCCCAAGCCCGCAGCAAAGGCTGCAACCAAGCCTGCTAAGGCCGAGACCAAGGCTGCAGATAAGACCAAGAAGGGTGCAGTAAAAGCTGTTCCCGAAAAAGCATCAAAGAAAGAAAAGGCGATTCCTGAAACCAAGGCGCCTAAGAAAGACAAGGCAAGTAAGACCAAGGATATGAAGACAGACAGCATTACCGCACCCGATACTCAGGAAGCTGAGGGTGCATTGGACGAGAAGATCACTGAGGTAGTTAATAACCTCGTTAAGAAAGCAAAGAAGGGTTCAAAGCCCGTAGAACTTGATTACACAATGATCGTTGATGCCGTTATGAAGGTTACCGACGATGATGAGATGGTTGATAAGGTTATCGAAATGCTCGGCAAGAACGGAGTAGACGTTCTTCCCATGGAGCCCATCGGTTCCGAGATTGATGACTTCGAACTCGGCGAGCCCAGTGCGGATGACCTTGCAGAGACCGAAGATGAAGGCGTTGAGAAGATCGACATCGATTCACTCGTAGAAGGCGTCAGCATCGAAGACCCTGTTCGTATGTACCTCAAAGAGATCGGTAAGGTTCCCCTTCTTACCGCAGAGGAAGAGATCGAACTTGCAAAGCGTATGGAGAAGGGCGATGAGGAAGCTAAGAATGCACTCGCAGAAGCAAACCTCAGACTCGTTGTTTCAATCGCTAAGAGATATGTAGGAAGAGGAATGCTTTTCCTTGATCTTATTCAGGAAGGAAACCTCGGACTCATCAAGGCAGTTGAGAAGTTTGATTACCGCAAGGGATACAAGTTCTCAACCTACGCTACATGGTGGATCAGACAGGCAATCACCAGAGCAATCGCCGATCAGGCACGTACCATCAGAATTCCCGTGCACATGGTTGAGACCATTAACAAGCTCATCCGTGTAAGCCGTCAGCTTCTTCAGACTCTCGGAAGAGAGCCCAGCCCTGAAGAAATCGCTGCAGAGATGAACATTCCCGAAGAGAAGGTTCGCGAGATCCTTAAGATTTCCCAGGAGCCCGTATCACTGGAGACTCCCATCGGTGAAGAGGAAGATTCACATCTCGGAGATTTCATCGAGGACGACAATGTTCCCGCACCCGCAGAGGCAGCAACTCAGATGCTTCTCAGAGAGCAGCTCGACAAGGTTCTTGATTCACTTACCGACAGAGAGAAGAAAGTTCTCAGACTTCGTTTCGGACTTGATGACGGAAGACAGCGTACTCTCGAAGAGGTTGGTAAAGAATTCAACGTAACCCGTGAGAGAATCAGACAGATCGAGGCTAAGGCACTTCGTAAGCTTCGTCATCCCAGCCGTTCAAAACAGCTTAAGGATTATCTGGAGGATACATGAGGCTTTCGGACAGACTTGAAAGCATTATAGAACTTGTTCCGAGAAGTGAGATATGTGCCGACATCGGATGCGACCACGGTTTTACATCCATAGAACTGATCAGCAGAGGTATCTCGCCTAAGGTTTACGCTTCGGATCTTCGCGAAGGTCCTCTTGCAAGTGCCCGCGAAAATGTCCGTAATGCAGGCCTTGAAGATAAGATAAGTCTCAGGATTTCAGACGGGTTCGGATCATATGAGCCCGGAGAAGTAAGCACAGCAGTCATAGCCGGAATGGGTGGTGTCCTTATAAGGGACATGCTCATCAGGGGAAAAGAATGCGTCATGAAAATGGGTGCATTTGTTGTTCAGCCCCAGTCAAACATTCCGGAGTTTCGTAACTTCCTCAGATTAAACGGTTTCGAGATTGAAAAAAATGCTGTAGTGTTTGACGCCGGAAAGTATTATTTTCCCATGAGGATCAGATACACCGGCAAGGATGCATCCGGAGAGGATACCTCCATTACCGAGGAAGACAGGTATGGAGCGGATCTTATCAGAGAAGACAGAGGCCTTTCGGATTATCTGAAGTTTCAAATGGAAAGCTACGAGAAGATCTACCAAAAGCTCTGTTCCGAAAACGGAATGCATGATGAGCGAACATTGGAGATCAAAGAACTGATGGAACTTAATCGCAGTATTTTAACGCGAATATTTAAAGATTGAGAGGACATCTTATGTATACGCTTATTATCGAAGGCGAAAAGAAGGAATATCCTGATGGAGTTACCTGGGAGGATATTGCAAAAGAGTACCAGAAGAATTACCCCTCACCCATTGCTGCAGTAAGCCTCGACGGCAAGATCAGAGAGCTTTTTAAGAAAGTATCCAGAAGCGGAGAGGTTAAGTTCTTTACCCTTTCCGATAATGTGGGTCATCTGACTTATATCAGAAGTACCACGATGCTTATGATGAAAGCCATCTTCGATATTTTCGGTCAGGATGTTGTTAACAAGTGCAGAACAGATTTTACCGTAGGCAGAGGTCTGTTCATGAATACCAACGGCACCATCGAAGCAACTCAGGAAAATGCGGACAAGATCAAGAAGCGCATGAACGAGATCGTTGAGGCGGGAACTCCTTACATGAAGAGATCCTATCCTCTTGATGATGCGATGGATATCTTCTCCAAGAGAGGAATGACCGATAAGGTTAAGCTCTTTAAATACAGAAGAAGCTCAAGTGTAAATATCTACGAGATGGACGGATACCGTGATTATTATTACGGATACATGCTTCCCAATGCATCATATGTTAAGTATTTCGACCTGATCGTATATGATAACGGATTCATGCTCCTTACTCCCACCAAGCAGGAGCCCACCGTTGTTCCCAAGTTTGAAGACAGCAGAATGCTCTACGAAACATTCCAGCAGTCTCACGAGTGGTGTAAGTATGTGGGCATCGAGAATGTCGGTGACCTTAACGAGAGAATCTGCTCCGGTAACATGGACGATCTTATTCTTGTTCAGGAAGCTGAGCAGGAGAGACGTATCGCGGAGATCGCATCCACCATCGCTTCGAGAAAAGACGTCAAGTTCGTTATGATTGCAGGACCTTCATCCTCAGGTAAGACGAGCTTCTCACACAGACTTTCCGTACAGCTTCGCACCTTCGGACTTAAGCCTCATGCCATCGGACTCGATGATTACTTCGTGAACAGAGAAGATACTCCCAGAGACGAGAACGGTGATTACAACTTCGAGTGCATCGAAGCAATCGATACCAAGGGATTCAACGACGATATGCTCAAGCTCCTTGCAGGCGAGAGAGTCGAACTTCCCACTTTCAATTTCAAGATCGGTCAGAGAGAGTATCACGGCAATTACATGCAGCTTGATAAGGACGATATTCTCGTTATCGAGGGAATTCACGGACTTAATCCCAAGATGAGCTACGCTCTTCCCGATGAGAGTAAGTTCAAGGTTTATATCTCCGCACTTACTTCCATTAACATCGACGAGCACAACAGAATTCCCACCACCGATGCAAGACTCTTAAGACGTATGGTAAGAGATGCAAGAACCAGAGGATCTGATGCGAGACGTACTCTTAATATGTGGGCTTCCGTAAGAAGAGGAGAGACCGAGAATATCTTCCCCTTCCAGGAAGAGGCTGATATGATGTTTAACTCCGCTCAGATCTACGAGCTTGCACTTCTCAAGCAGTTCGCTGAGCCCCTGCTCTTTAGCATCGGCAAGGATGATCCGGCATATTATGAAGCAAAGAGACTTCTTAAGTTCCTTGATTACTTCCTGTCGGTTCCCAGCGAATTCCTTCCCAACAACTCCATCTGCAGAGAGTTTGTGGGCGGATCTTGTTTCAACGTGTAAAACAAGGGGAATGATACCGAGAATCGAACCATGCTTGCATGGGTGAGATTCTCAGTATCAATGACCCGCAAAAACATGAGCAAGAGTGATTTTTGAAAAAAATCACAGGATTGCGAATGTTTTTAGGATTGCGAAAATTGCGTAGCAATGAAGCAATCCGTTTTTTTTTCTTTATTTTTATAGCTATTTAATAGGTTTATTTGACACGTGTTGTATAATACAGGGTGAGCGAAACGGACGATCGCGGGAGCTTAGCTCGTGAGGAAAGTCCGGGCTCCACAGGGCAGGATGCCGGATAACGTCCGGCGGAGGTGACTCCCGGGACAGTGCAACAGAAAATAACCGCCTGCTTATGCAGGTAAGGGTGAAAAGGCGGTGTAAGAGACCACCGCTTACATGGTAACATGTGAGGCTGTGTAAACCCCATCCGGAGCAAGACCAAACAGAAAGGTTAAGGGCTGCCCGCCCGTCTTTCAGGTAGGTCGCTTGATGCGTGCGGCAACGTACGTACTAGATAGATGATCGTCTATTACAGAACCCGGCTTATAGTTTCGCTAATTTCTAATTAACCCTTATCCGCTTAATGCGGATTATTTTTATCATTCGATCGGAGGTATTAAAATGACCAGAATTGACGTTGTCAGCGGATTCTTAGGCGCCGGCAAGACCACACTTATCAAAAAGCTCCTTAAAGATGCGGTAGATGCAAAGAAAACAGTTCTTATAGAAAATGAATTCGGCGAGATCGGAATCGACGGAGGTTTCCTCGAAGATTCCGGTATAGAGATCAAAGAGATGAGCCAGGGATGTATCTGCTGCAGTCTCGTAGGAGATTTCGGTACATCACTTAAGGAAGTTATCGATACCTATTCTCCCGAGAGAATTCTTATCGAGCCCTCAGGCGTAGGTAAGCTTTCCGATGTCCTCAAGGCTATTGAAAGAGTTGCGGGCGAGCTTGATGTTAAGATCAATTCTGCCGTTGCTGTTGTTGACGCATCCAAGGCTAAGATGTATTCCAAGAACTTCGGTGAGTTCTTCGTAAATCAGATCGAGTATGCCGGAACCGTTATCTTAAGCCGTACCGATACCGCATCTGCTGAGAAGATCGCTGAAGCTGTTGCAATCGTTAAAGAGCACAATCCCAAGGCAACCATCATCACAACTCCTCTTGATCAGCTTGATGCAAAGGCTGTTCTTGATGCTATCGAGGGAAATGATTCCATCGACAATCTTCTTGCAGAGATGATGGAGAAGGCTAAGGAGGCTCCCGAGCATCATCACCATCATCACCATGATCATGACGATCACGATGAAGAGTGCTGTTGCCACCACCATCATCATGACGATGATGACGATGATGATCACGAGTGCTGTCACCACCATCACCATGATGATGACGAAGACGACGATGATGATCACGAGTGCTGTCACCACCATCACCACGATGATGACGATGACGACGATGATGATCACGAGTGCTGCCACCATCATCACCACGATGACGATGACGACGATCACGATCACGAGCATCATCACCATCACCACCATCATGGACATGATGCGGATGAGATCTTTACCAGCTGGGGAATGGAAACACCCGTTAAGTTCACTGCAGAGCGCGTAGAGTCAATTCTCAAGGCACTTGATTCAGGTGATTACGGCGTTATCCTCAGAGCTAAGGGAATGGTTCCCGCAGAGGACGGAACCTGGATCTATTATGATTATGTTCCCGAAGAGACCAATGTCAGAGCCGGCAAGCCTCAGGTTACCGGTAAGATCTGTGTCATCGGATCCGAACTTAAAGAAGACAAGCTTAAAGAGCTTTTTGCATAAGGAGCTGAAATGTTTGCAGGTAAGCCTAAACAGGTATATATAATCAACGGATTTCTTGAAGCGGGTAAAACCGAATTCATCAAATTCACTCTCGGACAGGATTATTTCCGCATCAAAGGAAACACTCTTCTTATTCTCTGTGAAGAAGGTGAAGAGGAATATCCTGCGGAACTCATGAAGAGATCCGGAACCGATATGATCCTCATTGAGGAAGAAGAGCAGCTTAATCCTACACAGCTTGCTGCCATCGAGAAGACCTACAAGCCCGACCGTATCATCATCGAGTGGAACGGCATGTGGAATTTCAAGGATTTCAAGATGCCGGATAACTGGAAGCTTGCACAGCAGATCACGGTTATCGATGCTTCCACATTCCCGGTTTACTATATGAATATGAAATCACTTCTTGCGGAGCAGATCAGAAATTCAGAGATGATCATCTTCAACAGATGCGATAACGTAAGAAACGATCTTCCTACTTACAGAAGAAATATCAAAGCGGTAAACCCGAGCGCGGATATTGTTTTCGAAGATGCCAACGGAGAGATCAACGAGATATTCGAAGAAGATCTTCCCTACGATCTTAAATCGGATGAACTTACTCTCGACACCAATGCATACGGTATCTTTTATCTGGATGCAATGGACCATCTCGAGAGATATGTTGGTAAGAGAATTGTGTTCCAGGCACTGTGCATGACACCTCCCGATTTCCCTAAAGGGTATTTTATTCCCGGAAGAATGGCTATGACATGTTGTGCTCAGGATATGGCTTTCCTGGGATATGCATGTAAATACGGTGAAGGTCAGGAGCAGGTCAAGGACAAAGACTGGGTTGTTGTTACCGCAACCGTTAAGCAGGAATTCTTTCCCGAATACGGCGGAGAGGGACCTGTTTTGTACGCAGAGAAAATAGAAAAGTCTCGCGAACCCAAAGATGCGGTGGTTTCTTTTACGGCTTAAAAATTCCTGCCTGACTTAAAAGGTCAGGCAGTTTTTGTGAGGTGGATTATGAGTCAGTATCTTCTTAGAGAATGGGTATTCATATTCTGTTTGTATTCGGTCGTCGGATTTATCTGGGAGACCGTATTTTGCTCGCTCAAAGAAGGCAAGTTATTAAACAGAGGATTCATGAAGGGCCCCTTCCTTCCCATATACGGTTTCGGCGTATGCATCATGATGATCGCAGCCGGACCTTTTAACGGTAAGAATATTTTGGCGGAATGCTTCTCGGGTATGGTGTGTGCGACTGTTCTCGAGTATGTGACCGGTGAGCTCATGCAGCATCTTTTTAAAGTAAGATACTGGGATTATTCTAAGGAGAAGTTTAATTTAAACGGACATATCTGTCTGGGAGCATCCCTTGGATGGTTTGTTGCGACATTCATCGTTAACGAGATTTTCCGAGGACCTGTTGATACACTTGTTCATTCCATCAGTGCATTCCATATGTACCTTATCGACAATATCGTAATGGGTTTGGCGATTGTGGACTTTGCAATCTCATTCAAGGCTGCTATGGATCTTCGTATCGTCCTTGTTAAGATGGAGGAGGCACGTCACGAGCTCAAGCTTATGCAGAAGAGGCTTGATGTTCTCGTAGCTGTTGTTTCTGATGAGACCAAGCAGACTTATAAAGATTTTGCTGAAGAGATCAGTGAGAGATATGAAGACTTTACCGATTCCGTAGGCGAACACTTCGATCACTTTGAAGCAGGCATCGGAAGAAGACTTGATTATCTTAAGGATAATGCCAAGGCTCTCGGTGATAAGATGATTCCCGATTCGGGCAAGAAGGTTGTTGATGAAATCGTTAACCTGACTGAGAGATATACCAATGCCATCAAGGCGCATGCATCCTTCAGCCATATTAAGAGTAAGATCAAGAAGTTCTTCATTATGAACATCATCAGATCCAACCCTACAATTACTTCCGACGAATACAAGGAAGCACTGGAAGAACTTAAATCTTCACAGAATAAATAAAAATATGACTAAGGGTTCGAACCCGTGTCACAAAAAACAAAAGCCTGCCGGTCGGCAGGCTTTTTGATTTGGCAGTGATTTAGAATTTATCTTTCTGTGAGAACTTCTCTTCGCAATACTTGCATCTGTAGATTTCCTTTTCTTCATCCGCAAGGTAGAAGATGTGGGGGAGTTCTTGCTCGATGGAAGTGATGCATCTGGGATTTCTGCACTTGATTACATTCTTAACTTCTTTGGGAAGCTTGAGGCTTCTCTTCTCGATGATCTCGCCTGCTTTGATAACGTTGATGGTGATGTTGTGATCGATGAAAGCAAGTACGTCCAGGTCGAGAGTATCGATGTCACATTCAACTTTCAGAATGTCTTTCTTGCCCATGATCTTGGAACGAGCATTTTTTATAATGGCTACGGTGCAGTCCATCTTATCGAGTCCGAGGTGCTCGTAAATACTCATGGATTTTCCGGCCTGGATATGGTCAAGCACGAAGCCTTCTTCAATCTTTCCTACATTAAGCATATATATTAACCCTCCGCTTTAAGTCCTAAGAGTGTCATGATTAGAGCCATTCTTACATACATTCCGTATTTAACCTGTTTGAAGTAGCAGGCTCTGGGATCGTCATCTACTTCAACTGAGATTTCGTTTACTCTGGGAAGAGGGTGGAGCACAAGCATGTTTTTGCTTGCCATGTTCATTTTCTCTTTGGTCAGGATGTAGAAATCTTTGAGTCTTACGTAATCCTCTTCGTTGAAGAATCTTTCCTTCTGCACTCTGGTCATGTAGAGCATATCAAGGTCTGCGATTACATCTTCGAGTTTGATAACTTCACGGTAAGGGATGTTCTTCTCCTTGAGCATATCCGTGATGTAATCGGGTACTTTGAGCTCGATGGGAGAGATGAATACGAAGCTGATATTATCGTATCTTACCAGTGCGTTTATAAGTGAATGAACGGTACGGCCGAACTTGAGGTCCCCGCAAAGTCCAATGGTAAATCCGCTTAACTTGCCGTGCATACTTCTGATGGTCATGAGATCTGCAAGTGTCTGGGTAGGATGCTGATGTCCGCCGTCACCTGCATTGATTACGGGAATCTCGGATTTGGAAGCGGCTACGTAGGGTGCACCTTCTTTGGGATGTCTCATTGCGCAGATATCAGCATACTGGGAAATTACCTTGATGGTATCGGATACGCTTTCTCCCTTTGCTGCGGATGAAGAACCTGCATCGGAGAAGCCTATTACTTTACCGCCGAGTCTGAGCATGGCGGCTTCGAATGACAATCTTGTTCTTGTGCTGGGCTCATAGAAAGCCGTTGCAAGAATTCTTCCGTCACAGACGTGGGCATACTTTTCGGGATTTGCCTCAATCTCTGCGGCCAGGTCGAAAAGCTGATCAAGCTCTTCGGTTGTGAAGTCCATAGGACTCATCAAATGTCTCATATATAACAATATCCTCCTTAAAAAAAGGACTGAAATAAATTTCAGTCCTTAAAAAGATCAACTCTTATAGGTGACCAGATCGGAAACTTCTTTACGATTTGGAGCGGTGGGTTCTTCTGCTGCATATCCGATAGCAATTACAGCTGTAAGAATCTGTCCTTCGGGAATACCGATAACATCGGCTGCATTGTCATCATAAAGTCCCATAATAACGGTGGAAAGTCCGGCATCATGAGCTGCTAAACAAAATGTCTGACATGCAATACCGGAATCAAACATCTGCCATCCGTCTCCGAGAGGAGTGGAGGCTGAGCCGTCTCTTTCGTATCCGCTTCGCTTATCGATGACACTGAGAGCAACTACCATGGGAGCGCCTCTCATAATGTCTCCGTTCTTGGCCCAAATAGTGGTGCAATCAGCTAATTTATCCTTAGCCTCTCCGGTAAGAACGTAATAACGGGTAACCTGAGTGTTTTTCCAGCTGGGTGCAAAACGCGCCACATCGATAACGGATTCGATCAGTTCTTTGGAAACCTCACGGGAAGTATCGAATTTACGCACGCTTCGACGTTCTTTAATGGCTTTTACTGTTTCCATACGGATCCTCCTGTTAAGCTGGGTTATCGCAATTGATTTTAACATCCGGAACCCTTATTTTCAATGGTAATCTGAGGGCTTTTGTGGTATATTCGAAGTTGAAAGATTTTGTCCGTATGCGGAAAGGAGGAGAGAGCATGGGCTTTTTGAAAAAGCTTGGTTACGGGCTCCTGGCAGTAGTTGCTGCCGTATCCCTTGTTGTGCTCCTCTGCGCCATGAATCCGAATCTTACGGGTAAGATCAGCGAGATCTTATACGGTGAAGACGGTCGCAGCGGACTTATAGGATCGAATACATCGGAAGAGGTTACGGCGGGTGCACCGTCCGGTTCCACCCCTGCGGATCTGGGTATTCCTGCAGGCTCGGGTGTGGATTCAACCCTAATTCCTTACACGCCTTATAACGGGACCATTACCACCATTCCCGATAATGTTCTGGCCCTGAACGGCTATATGCCTGTTACCGGAACGGGACTCGAGCTTACCGAAGCTCAGGCTAAGGCAACAGAGGGAACCATCGATAAGGGCTCCGAAGGGTCTGATCTTGAATTTGACCCGGTGATGTATCCCTATTATGCGATGCTCGATTCCACCTGCCAGGCGCTTTACAAGCAGATCTATGCCAACGCCTGTGACGTGGTGTCTTCTTTTGCGCCTTGTAAAAGTGTAAACACCGACCAGGTTCAATATACGTTTGAAGCGGTATTTGCGGATCATCCCGAACTCTTTTACGTTCAGACCGCGTATACCGAGAAATATACATCCGATAAGAAAGTCGTTGAGATCGACCTTGCATATTATACGATTGCCAATGATCTTGAAACTGCAAGGGCTTCATTTGATGCAGCAGCCACTGCACTTGAAGAGTCGGCAAGACAGTATGCGGATGATTATTCCAGAGAAAAGTTCGTTCATGATACACTGATGCAGATGGTTGTTTATGATGCCTCTGCACCCATGGACCAGAGTGCATACAGCGCATTGGTAAATGGCAGAAGTGTTTGTGCGGGATATGCAAGGGCATTCCAGTATATCATGCAGAAACTCGGAATTCCGACCTATTACTGCGCCGGAACCTCGGGTGAGGACCATGCGTGGAACATTGTGAAACTCAGTGACGGATATTATAATGTTGATGTCACTTGGGATGACACAGAGCCCACTTCGTACGACTATTTCAACAAGACTGACGGTGACTATGCAGGAACTCATGTAAGAAAGAGTTTGTCGGTTTATCTGCCTGCATGTACAGGAACCCAGTATCGGAATCTTGAGAGTTCAGCGCCTGTTTCGGGTACAGAAGGCGAAGAGGGAACTCAGACTTCCGTAAGCGACGGAGAACTCGATCATTACGATCCTTATTTTGACCCGTATATAAACAACGATCCTCAGACTCCTCTTGATTACGAGTCCGAGCATCCGGAAGCTTACCCTGATGTAAGCGGTAATTCCGGCAGCGGTTCGGGAAATTCTACATTGCCCACATCGAATGCCGCGGCACAGCTTGCAATATACGGATTAAAAGAAAGCGATGCGCTCACGACACTTCAGAGCTATTACGATGATTGCAGAGTTCAGCTTGTTTCTTGCGGGATGGGAGACCACAGATTTTATAACGTCGTTCCGGAATCACTTTTCAAAACCATTGAGAGTGAATACGGAAAAGGCAGTTATTTAAATGGCTATATGAACAGTGCTCTTAAGACTATCGGAGCTACCAATTGTAATATAGTTATTCAGGCCGAAAGGCTTGGCGGGGGGTATTACAGGATCTGGCATAACGTTTATGTATGGTGATTCTGAAAAACCGGGAGAAAATGTATGGATGCTTTTTTGTTGTTTAACATTGGAGTTGATTGTTTTGCCGTTATAGTAATGGCAATCCTTATCTTCACCTGCTATTTCAGCTTTGACAACACACAGGATGTTCGTCTGATGAGAAGAGCTTTCCTGGTGCTGTTGCTGGTTCTGCTCAGTGACTTGTTCCAGTGGGCACTTGACGGAAGGCCGGGATCATCTGTTACTACACTTTTATACATAGACAATACGCTGTATTACATCTTCCAGATAGGCGCTGTCATAGTCTGGAACGATTATGTACACTACAGAGTTCTCAGGAAGGTTAAGTCCAGGAATGTAATGATCGCATCTTCCATCGTACCGCTTGCAATCGTATGTATACTGATGCTGACCAATCCTCTTACTCATTTTATTTTCTTCATCGGACAGGGTAACCATTATGAGAGAGGACCACTTAGTACCCCTCTTGCATTACTGGTTATGGGCTACCTTCTCTTTACAAGTTTCTGGATCCTGTATATGAGAAGAAAAGAAATGCTTTCAAGTATCAGACGTGAATACATGATCCTTGCGGGATTCGTAGTAGCTCCTTTCTTCGGTGCGATAATACAGCTTAATGCATTCGGAATCAGTCTTATCTGGCCCCTTGCATGTATAAGTATGTTGATCCTATATATCAACAGATCCCAGGATGAAATTTCAATCGATGCACTTACCGGACTCAATAACAGAGGAAGCCTGGATAAGTACCTGGTTGAACGTGTCTATTCGGAATCCGAAGAGAGACTCACACTCATTCTCATGGATCTTGATAAGTTTAAGACCATAAACGACGAGCTCGGTCATGACATGGGTGATGTTGCACTCAGAGAGGTATCCGAGATAATAAGACAGTCATTTTCCAGCGGACATAATTTCCTTGCAAGATACGGCGGAGATGAGTTCGTTGTAGTAATACCACAGATTGACGATCCCAGAATGATAGACAGTTATATGAAGAATCTGAGATCTAATGTGGAGGCTTTCAACAAAGCAGAGAGCTTCCCTATCAAGATCAGCATCAGCTGCGGTATGGCATTCTATCCGAGGGAAGAGATACATACTCCCGAAGATCTGCTTAAAGCAGCGGACAATCAGATGTATGAAGAAAAAGAGCGTCATCACGCAGAGATGGGCTATAGAAAATAGGTGAGGGCATATGGCATCGATTAAGTTTGACTGGTCTGAGTACTATGAGATCGGCATTCCTGAAGTAGATGAACAGCATAAGCAGCTTTTTTCCATAGGTCGTACAATTGAACAGATGAGTATGAAAGGCGGAGAGAATGTTACGGATCAGGAAATCCTGAGTCTTGTTAACAGCCTCAGAGATTACACCGGCTTTCACTTCTACTCGGAAGAGAAACTTATGGAGGAAATCCATTATGAGGACATGCAGCTTCATAAGAAGCACCATGCCCAGATGCTTTACTTTGTATCAAATTACGATATCAGAAAGTTCAGAAAGAACTTCGAAGCAACCGTTGCTGAGATCCTTGATATCATAAGCGATCAGGTAGTTCATCATATTCTCGGAGATGATAAGAAATTTGCGACAGCTTATAAGACCTATCAGAAGATCCATAAGCATATGGATGATAAGGTTAAGGCTGACCGAATGGAAAACGAGGAAAGCTACGGATTCACCATAAAAGAATTCAATTCCTCCATAGCATACCTAATGAGAGACCAGAGTGCATCGGGCCACTGTGTCATCGTTAATAAGGAGAAGAAGGCCAAGTACCTTGCAATGACCGCACTTGAGAGAGACTCGTTCCATGCGGACATGATCAGGGTTGCAAAGGCCGTTAAGAAAGTATTTAAACCCGATGCCATCGATTATATGTATTTCGAAGACGTGGATGAGAATCTTCTTTTTCATATAATCCCCAAATATCAAGGTGCCGAAGACTTCGGAAAATCCCCCGTTTATGATGCGGGCAAGGAACTCACCGAAGATGAATATAAAGATCTCGTTGCAAAGATCGGTTCGGAAATAAAATGATCGGAGAAAGATTTTAATGGACGAAATAAAGAATGTGCAGCAGACTGCTTCCGATGCAGCACCCGCTAAGAAGGTAATGCTTTCGGGAATTCAGCCCAGCGGAGATCTTCACCTGGGCAATTACCTCGGAGCGATCAAGAACTGGGGTGCCAGAACGGAAGAGTTTGACTGTTTTTATTTTATGGCAGACCTTCATACCATAACCGTCAGACAGGAGCCTGCAGAGCTCAGGAGAAGAACTCTCGAGCAGCTTGCTCTTTATATTGCGTGCGGACTCGACCCCGAGAAGAATACTCTTTTCATTCAGTCACAGGTTCCCGCTCATGCACAGCTCGGCTGGATTCTCCAGTGCTATACCCAGTTCGGTGAGCTTTCAAGAATGACCCAGTTCAAGGATAAGTCCGAGAAGCATAAGGACAATATCAACGCGGGTCTCTTTGCATATCCTTCACTCATGGCTTCCGACATCCTTCTTTATCGTCCGGATTTCGTTCCCGTAGGTGAAGACCAGAAGCAGCATGTAGAGCTTACCAGAAACATCGCAACCAGATTCAACTCAATCTACGGCGATGTCTTCAAGATCCCCGAGCCTTACATTGCTAAGACCGGAGCGCGTATCTACGGACTTACCACTCCCGATTCCAAGATGAGTAAATCAATTCCCGAAGGATGCGTATTCCTCATGGACGATCCCGACACCATCGCTCGTAAGTTCAAGCGTGCGGTTACGGACTCCGATACCGAGAAGTGCGTAAGATATGACAAGGCTAATAAGCCCGGTGTTTCCAACCTTATGAATATCTATTCAACCATCACCGGCAAGACCTTCGAAGAAATCGAAGCTGAGTTCGACGGCAAGGGATACGGCGTATTCAAACCCGCTGTAGGTGAAGCAGTTATCGAGACACTTCGTCCCATCAGAGAAGAAGCTTCCAGAATCATCAAGGATAAGGCTTATCTTGAGTCCGTTTACAAAGACGGTGCAGCAAGAGCATCAAGAGTCGCAAACAAGACTCTTGCCAAGGTTTGTAAGAAGGTAGGTTTTGTTCCCCTGTCATGATCCGATTATTTATAAGCAAAGTAAAACAAAAAGGTTTTAAGACCGTAATGAAGATCTGTTTTGTAAGACTTAAGTACTTCATCAGACAGATCTTCTCCGGAAAGAGTTTAAGAGAGTCTTGGTCCCGTACTCTTTTCTATGGAATCAAACCTGTTGTATATGATGAACTTGTAAGGGAAAGAGAGGCTCAGGTTCCGCATCCCACGGACCTTGAATATCAGCCTCTTGTTTCTATAATCATTCCCGTTTACAACATCGAAGATAAATTCCTTCGTCCCTGCCTGGATTCATGTCTGGATCAGACTTATAAGAATATCGAAGTCTGTGTATCCGACGACAATTCCAGCCTCGAAAGCGTTAAGACAACTCTTTCAGAGTACGAAGAGAAGTACGATAATTTCCATGTCTTTTGGAGAAAAGAAAACGGTAGGATATCCGAGAATACCAACTCCGCGCTTTCCATTGCAAAGGGCGAATTCATCGCACTTGTTGACGATGACGATACTCTCGAGCCTTATTCGATCCTCGAGATGGTCAGATATATCAATGAGCACAGGGATACCGATGTGGTTTATTCCGATGAGGATATGCTCACAGAAGACGGTCTTACCCGTCATGATCCCAAGTTCAAGCCCGACTGGTCACCCGATTCATTCATGTCCATCATGTACACCTGTCACCTCTGTGTGATAAGGAAATCAATCGTGGATCAGGTAGGCGGATTCGATAAGAGATTCGACGGAGCTCAGGATTACGACTTGATAATGCGTATATCCGAGATCACCGATAAGATCGGACACGTTCCCCAGATTCTTTATCACTGGAGAGAAATCCAGGGTTCAACCGCACTTGATATGGGTGCCAAGGAGTACTTAAAGGCAGCCAGTGAGAACCTTAAGAAAGAAGCTCTCGAGAGAAGAGGTCAGAAAGGTCACATCGTTTGGTGTCCCTTAAAAGAAGTCGTTCAGTGCTTCCCTGTTTACGAAACCGACGATGACGATCTTGTAAGTATAGTCATTCCCTCCAAGGATAATTTCAAAGTCCTTAAGAGATGTATAGACAGCATTCATGCGGTTCCTGCGGGAGTTAAGTATGAAGTTATCGTTGTCGACAACGGATCCAATGATAAGAACAAAGCAAAGTACGAAAAGCTTCTTGAAGGCTACGGCGATTCATATGTTTACGAGCCTTTGAAGTTTAATTTTTCCAGGATGTGCAATATCGGTGCATCACATGCCAAGGGAAATATCATCCTGTTCCTGAATGATGATATCAAGGTTGCAGGCGACGGATGGCTCTCTATCATGGCGGGCCACGCAAAACTTCCTCACGTAGGAGCTGTGGGATGTAAGCTTTATTATCCCAAGGGTTGTGCAATCCAGCACTGCGGCGTAGTTAACACCGCTGCAGGTCCCGGACATGCATTCTACGGAATCGAAGACAGAGATATCGTAATGTACGGCGGAAGAAACCTTCTTCCCTATAACTTCAGCGTAGTTACCGGTGCCGCACTTATGCTCACTGCCGACAAGTTCAAAGAGATCGGCGGATTTGAAGAGACACTTACCATCGCTTATAACGATGTTGCTCTTTGCTTCTCACTCCTTGAAAAAGGATACCTGAACGTATTAAGACCCGATGTTGCTCTTACTCATTATGAGTCGGTAAGCCGTGGTCTCGACGATCAGGACAGCGAGAAGACCAAGAGAAGAATTGCCGAGATGGAGAGGCTTTACGAACTTCATCCCGCAATGAAGGGATTCGACGCATGCTTCAATCCCAATTTCAAGAATGATTCTGCGGATTTCAGATACGAGTGATCGAAACTTTCGGAGGTGTGATATGGCTCTTAACGAGGCTTGCGAAAAACTTGAAAAGGCTGTTAATGCGTTTGTGTTCCGTAAAAGCGATGAGACCAACCTTGAACTCAGACAGGAACTTGTGGATTTTATAGCTAATAACGAGACAGTCCTTACTTCAGTCAGGATCCTTAAAAAGGGTGCATCTTTTGATGATGTTGCAGGTGAAAAGAATGCGGACGGATCCCGCCCCATTTCCATCAGCCTTGTAGGGGCTTCAGACGGTGTATGGATCCCTGTTTTCACCGGAAATGAGCAGAAGAACCTGGGAGTAGGACACGAACTTCTCGAGACCGGAATCATCTGGGTTCTCGACTATGCACTTTCCGTGGATGATGTTAAGGGGGTTTCCATCAATCCCTTCGGAGAGCAGATCAACCTCGACCGCAATTCCATCAGATCACTTCTCAGAGCTGCTGATGTAGAGGCAGGATTTGAATCCTGATAACTTTATGATGAATGAAGAAAAATACAGAGGAATCGAATATCCCGAGAGGGAAGCAACCGATGAATTCATCGATGAAGTCATAGCTCATCTTGATAAAGAGCTTGAGATCGGTGCGGTTAAGATGACCGTCGAAATGGACGATCATCAGGAAGAACACGCCAAGGTTTCTCACAAGTGCTCCAAGGCCTACGGCAGAGAAGCCACCACCATGATTGCTCAGCTCGACATGATCCACGACCTGTATTTATCCGATATGGAAGATGAATAAAAAAGTCTCTTTTATAAAACTTTTAGAACTCTGCAAATCCAGTAAATTCAATACTTTCAAATCAATTGTTAGCACTCTTGTTAAAAGAGTGCTAATTTTTTCTTGACTTATAAAATGGGCGGTCATAAGATGATATTCGTGAGTAAGATTTACGCGCTATAAGGAGGCGATTTTATGAACGAAAAAATGGGAAATCTTTCGATAGACAGCGAAAATATATTCCCGATAATCAAGAAGTGGATGTACTCGGACCACGATATATTTTACCGTGAACTCGTATCCAACGGATGCGATGCCGTAACCAAGCTCAAGAAGCTTGATATGATGGGAGAGTACGAACTTCCCGAAGGATTTAAGGGCAGAATCGATGTTGTTCTTGATCCCGCAGAGAAGACCATTTCCATCATTGATAACGGTCTCGGAATGACTGCGGATGAGGTTGAGGAATACATCACCAAAATCGCATTTTCCGGAGCTACCGATTTCATCGAGAAGTACAAGGATAAGAGCAATTCCGACCAGATCATCGGACATTTCGGACTGGGATTCTATTCCGCATTCATGATCGCCGATGAGGTTCACATCGATACTCTTTCATACAAGGACGGGGCTAAGGCTGTTCACTGGGAGTGCGACGGAAGCACATCATACAGCATCGCTGACGGAGACAAGGCTGAGGTCGGAACCAAGATTACTCTTTTCGTAAACGATGACTGCCTTGAGTTCTGCAACGAGTATAAGGCAAGAGAAGTCCTTAAAAAGTACTGTGGCTTCATGCCCACCGAGATCTACATGTCCAAGGCTTATGACGGCCTGGAGATCATGGACCGCGTCGGCGGCGGCGATTCCTTCGCTTCCGGCCTTGTCTACGGCCTGATGACCACCGGCGATCCGGAGAAGGCAGTCAACTACGGTGCAGCTCACGGCGCACTGGCGATGACCACCCCGGGCGACACCTCCATGGCAAGCGTCAAGGAAGTCGAAGCCATCATGGGCGGCGCAGGCGCACGCGTGAAGCGCTGATCCCTCTTCTGTTCCAAAGTTCCGAACAACCACTGAATTCCGTCGAATCCATCGTTTTTAAAATATAAGGAGAAAAATCATGAGCGCAAAGAGCGAAGCTATCTACAAGCAGTTTTCTGAGATCGGCATCATCCCGGTCGTTGTCCTGAACGATGCAAAGGACGCTGAGCCGCTGGGCAAGGCACTGATGGAGGGCGGCCTTCCGGCTGCCGAGGTGACCTTCCGCACCGCAGCTGCCGAAGAGTCCATCCGCATCATGGCTGAGAAGTTCCCGGATATGCTGGTCGGCGCAGGCACTGTCCTGACCACCGAGCAGGTCGACCGTGCGGTCGCTGCAGGCGCAAAGTTCATCGTCGCTCCGGGCCTCGACACCGAGATCGTGCAGTACTGCCTCGACAGGGACATTCCGGTCTGCCCGGGCACCCAGACCGCTTCCGAGGTCATGCTGGCAGTCAAGATGGGTCTC
>CADBFZ010000015.1 GCA_902794095.1 uncultured Lachnospiraceae bacterium
GAGGACAAGAGAGACGACGATGTAGTGGTTGAAGAGATTCACCCTACCGTTGAGAAAAAAGAAGACGGAACCGAGGAGACCAAGGGTAAAGAGAGATTAAAGATCAAGAAGCGTCCTGAACTTATCAACGATCCCAATCCCCTTTGGACCAAGACTCCTTCAGAGTGCACCAGAGATGAGTATCTTGAATTCTACCGCAAGGTATTCCAGGATTACAAGGAGCCTCTTTTCTGGATCCATCTGAACATGGATTATCCTTTCAACATGAAGGGAATTCTGTACTTCCCCAAGATCAACATGGAGTACGATTCTCTCGACGGAACCATCAAGCTTTACAATAACCAGGTATTTATCGCCGACAACATCAAGGAAGTCATCCCCGAGTTCCTGATGCTGCTTAAGGGCGTTATCGATTGTCCCGATCTTCCTCTTAACGTATCCAGAAGCGCACTTCAGAACGACGGATTCGTAGCCAAGATCGAGGAGTACATCTCCAAGAAGGTTGCAGAGAAGCTCTCCGGAATGTGCAAGACCGAGAAGGAAGACTACGAGAAGTACTGGGATGACATTGCTCCCTTCATCAAGTTCGGTTGCCTCAAGGACGATAAGTTCTGCACCAAGATGAACGATTACATCCTCTTCAAGAACATTGACGGAAAGTATCTCACCCTTCCCGAGTGCCTTGAGACCAAGCCCATCGACGCTGAAGAAGAGGATGCGGAAAATACCGAAGAGAAGACAGAAGAGTCCGCAGAAAATGCGGATTCCGCTGACGCAAAAGAAGACGAGAAGAAGGAAAAGACCATCTACTACGTCACCGATCCTCAGCAGCAGAGCCAGTACATCGCAATGTTCAAGGCAGCCAAGATGGATGCGGTTATCCTTACCCACAACATCGACATGCCTTTCATCCAGCAGCTTGAGAGCAAGAACGAGGGAATCAGATTCAAGCGTATCGATGCGGATGTCACCGATGCAATGAAGACCAAGACCTCCAAGAAGGCTGAGGAAGAACTTGCAGAGCTTACAACCAAGGTTGAGGGCATCATGAAGAAGGCCCTCAAGAAGGATAAGATCACCATCAAGGTTGAGAAGCTTAAGAACAAGAAAGTAGCTTCAATGCTCACTCTTTCCGAGGAAACCCGCAGAATGCAGGATATGATGAAGATGTATGCTGCAAGGGGAATGGATATGGGAAGCTTCGGAAGCGAAGGAGAGACACTTATCCTCAATGCCGGACATCCTCTCGTTAAGTATGTTACCGAGCATGAAGACGGTGAAAACACCCGCATGATCTGCGAGCAACTTTACGATCTTGCCAAGATCCAGCAGGCTCCTTTGTCCGCAGATGACATGGCAACATTCATCACCAGAAGCAACGATATTCTCCTCATGCTTGCAGGTGAAAAATAATACGTAAATACAGCAAATGCCCCGAAGAAACTCGCCTTTCTTCGGGGCGTTTTCGGTTTACTAAATGCCCTTTTTTTGGTATACTTTATGTATCTTTGTGAAGGTGGAGAAGGATACATGCGCCGCGTTCTTTCGAGAATACTACAGGGCAACTACACATCTGAAGATCTTTCTCTTGATTTTTCCTGTTCCAGGATAGAATTGGACGTTCTTGCAGGCGAGGAATACGAGGGCTCGTTCCACGTTTATTCGTCATCCAATGTGATTCCCGAGGGAAAGGTAGTATCATCCGATCTCAGGATGGTGCTCATTTCCGATACCCTCACGGGTAAGGATTCCGAAATCACCTACAGACTTAATCCCGCATATTGCAATGAAGGAGACAATGTTAAAGGCGTTTTCTCCGTCATTTCCAATATGGGTGAATACTATATTCCTTTTTCGGTCAATATCGTAAGATCGGTTCCCGACTCTTCGATAGGACCTGTTAAGAATCTCTTCCATTTCACAAATCTCGCAAGAGCGGAGTGGAAGGAAGCACTTCAGCTTTTCTATTCCAAGAATTTCCCCTATGTCATAGCCGATTCAGACACGCAGACCAAGCTTGCTTACAAAGCTCTTTCTGCGCAGAGAGGCAATGAACTGAATATGGAGGAGTTCCTTATCTACGCAGGTAAGAAGAACCGTGTAACTTACTCATTCAGAGCAGGAGAGGTCAACCTCTCGATTCCTTCATCGGAGCGTGGAAACGGACTTAAGGAAGTTACCGTTGAGATCGGTAAGGACGGATGGGGCTACACTCATCTTGATGTTAAATGCGAAGGCGGTTTTCTTTTCTCGGAGACGTCCGTATTAAAGTCGGATGATTTCTCGGGCAATATCTGCTCGCTGAAATTCTTCGTTGATTCATCCGCATGTGCATCGGGTCTTCACCCCGGCAAGATCATTTTGTCCAACACCTACACCGAACTGGTTATTCCCGTATGGCTCAGCGTCGGCGGAAAGAGCAAGACTGCAGGCGAGGAGCATTCCAAGAAGACTCTCTTTGTCAGAGTTACCAAGGTTTATGTCAGCAGAATTCTCGGCGAGATCGAGAGAAATACATACATCGCTGAAGTCAGCAGACTGATTGATCATATCCTTACCCTAGATGAATATGACATTACTGCCAAACTCATGCAGGCTCATATCCTTATGCTTCAGGGAAGGGAAAGCGAAGCTCAGTGGACATGCGATTACGCATCCCAGCTTCTTGATAAGAACGACAACAGAAGAGCGCTGGATTCCAAGTCCCTTGTTCTTGATAATGCATATCTTGATTATCTCCGTATTATTTCCGGAGACGATAAGACCAGAAGCAAGGCGCAGAAGCACCTGGAGGAAATGTCCAAGCGTTTCCGTGATGACTGGCGAGTAATATGGATCTGGTCCAAGGCACGTTATGCGGAGAACAATGATTCAGTAGCTTTCTGGAATTCAATGAAGAGACTCAGCGAGGAAGATTGCAACAGCCCCGCTATTTACGCAGAGGGAACACTTCTGTTAAAAGAAGACCCTTCACTTGCATCCGAGCCCGACAGATTCACCTTAAGAACAATCCTGTTCGGACTTAAGAGAGGAATTCTGGGAGAGGAGATCAAAGAAAATCTTCTCTACATTTCCGGAAGAAGCCGTACCGCACTTCCCATGCTTCTTAAAGCACTGGAGGAGATGTACAAGGTAAGCCCCGATAACAGAATCCTTGAAGAGATCTGCTCGCAGCTTATCAGAAGTTTCAGACGTGACGAGCAGTCAGCTGTTTGGTATAAGAGAGCGGCACTTGAAGATATCAGACTTACCAATCTCTATGAGAATTACATCATGAGTTTGGATGAGAATTCCTTTGAAGACATTCCCATGAATGTACTCAAGTACTTCTCCATGTCAGATACATTGGATGCGGTTCACACCGGAAGCCTGTATCACTATGTGATCAGACATAAGAGAGACATCGGTCCTTTATTCGATGTATATCTCCCTAAGATGGAGAGCTTTGCAATGGAGCAGATCGGTAAGGGAGTTATCACAAGACACCTTGCCGCAGTATATTACGACGTTATCAATCCCGCATCTTTGGACAGAAACAATGCGAGGATCTTTGCGGACATGCTGTACTCCGTATGGCTCCAGTCATCGGATCCCAAGTATGTTAAGGCGTATGTATATCAAAAGGGATTTAAGTCCCCCTGGGAATACAAGCTGGGAGAAGGTAACGGATGGATCTCCGTATACGGTAATGACTACATCGTAGCTCTGGAAGATTCTTTCGGTAACAGATATGTAAAGAGCTCTGATTACACTCTTGAGAAGCTTATGCTTCCCGGTAAGTTCATCAAAGCCGTTGCAGATTGCGTATACGATAACGACAGATTCAACATGAACATTCTTCATACCGCAAAGGGTGAGGATGTAGTTGATGAAGGAAATATCCTCAGATATCAGAATCTTGCGGCATCCGAAGAACTTGAAAGAAGCGTTGCCGATTCATACAGATTAAGACTTCTTGATTACTTTGCACTTAAGGGTGACAGGTTATCACTTATCAACGGTCTTAAGAGTCTGCATCCCGGACTTATGAATGCCGAGGATAAATGCGAGGTTATGAGACTTATGCTCATGACCGCGGACTACAAACCAATCTATGAACTGATCAAAGCATGCGGTCCGTATTTTGCAGATCCCAGATACATGCAGACCTTCCTTGACAGAAGGCTTATCGATACGGAAGGCGAAGACGAGATACTTACCGCATCCGCTATCTACTGTGTAAGTCTCGGCAAGAAAGACGGAATCATTCTTCAGTACCTGTCCGATTATTATTCGGGACAGTGCAAGGATCTTAGGAATATCTGGAGGATGTCAGGCGGATACGGTGTAAACCGTAAGAGCATCGAAGAGAGAATGATCATCCAGATGCTCTACAGCGGAGCATTCGTAGGAGAGAGAAATGAGATCTTCGAAGACTATCTCATAGACAATCCGGATCCCGAAGTTGTAAGAGCGTTCCTGCTTCAGTCATGCTACGACTACTTCGTACATGAGAAGCTTATCGCACCCGGTATTTTCGCCGAGCTGGATAAATACGAAACGAACTTTAAGGATCTTCCCAAGGAAGCTGCACTTGCATACCTTAAGTACTATTCGGAATCTCCCAAAGAGATCACCGATGAGATAAGGGTCAGAATACTTTCACTTCTTGAGATGATGATGAAGGACAGAATTCATCTCGGAATGTTCCAGAGTTTCTTATCCGAAGAAGCATTCCCTGAGGGTGATCTAAGAACAAGTCTTCTTGAAGTGCTGGATGTAATGGCTGACCGTACCATCATCGATTACAGGGCATCCGAAGGCAACACAGCAATCATCCATTACACATATGCTTGTGATTCCGAAGATGATTGCAAGTACAGAGAAGAGCGCATGCGAGATGTGTGCGGAGGTGTTTGCTTCAAAGAATTCGTTCTCTTTTTCGGAGAATGCGTTCAGTACTATATAACCGAGGAAACCGCTACCGGTTCTGAACTTAAGACCAGCGGCGTTCTTAGGAAAACCGATGTGCTCGGTTCTGCGGAAGGATCGGTATTCGGACTTATATCCGACATGCTGGTCAGCAACACTCTTCAGGACTATGACACATTCGATAAGCTCTATGATGAGTATTACAAGAAAGAATTTTTGAACAAGAAGTTGTTCAGTCTGGAGTAATATGCTTAAACTTCCCGGGGGCTTTGGAAGCTCCGGAAAACGATATATAGTCGGCTTTGACTTAAGCGATGTTTCCTGCGGCATCAGTTATTGTTCTGACCGCGGAGATATTCGTACGGTCTCTTTAGTCGCGGGAACGGAAGAGTATGTTATTCCCGTTGCACTGTCCAAGAGACACGGAGCAGGGCAGTGGTTCTTCGGAAAAGAGGCTTATACATCCGCCGATGCCGGAGAGAGCATTCTTGTTACCGGACTTTACAGTAAGGCATTAACAGGTGAAGATACCCAGATCGACGGCCTTGTATATGGTGCGGATTCGCTTCTTACCCTGTATCTGAAGAGAGCCTTCGGACTTCTCCAGAGCGTTGGTTCATCCGACAGAATGGAAGCCGTAATGTTTACTCTTCCCGAAGTTACCGACAGGGCAATGGAACTTATCAGGGAATGTCTGAAGAGTCTTCACATCAAGACTGACAAGATTTATTTCCTCAGTCATTCGGAGAGCTTTTTCTATTACGTATCCAATCAGGGTGAAGACAGGATGCATTTAAATCCCATCCTTTTCACCATTGATGATAAGTACATAACTCAGACCAGGCTTCCTCTTAACAAGCACACAACGCCTCAGGTTGTTTATGCGGAGAATTCATTCTTCGAACTTCCCACAGGAAGAGGAGCACTTCCCGACGAGCTTGATAACCTGCTTCTTAAAGCGGCTCAGGGCGGAAGGGAATTCGGTCAGGAATATTCCTACTATCTGGTGGGTGAGAACTTTGCCGAAGAAGCAATTTCCAATTCACTGAAGTTTATGTGCAGCAGGGGTAAGGTTTACGGAGGAACCAATCTTTTCTCAAAGGGTGCGGTTTATGCACTGCTTGAAAAGCTTAAGAATTCCGGCGAGCCTTCACCTTATATATTCCTCGGTGACGATAAGCTTTCCGCAAATATCGGAATGAACATCTTAAGCCAGGGAAGCGATGTTTACTATGCACTGCTTGATGCCGGCACATGCTGGTACGAAGCAGAGGCAGAACTTGAATTCTACATATCCGGCGGTAATGATGTAACTCTTACGCTTTCGTCCATAATCGGCGGCGGCAACTCGGACGTCATCATCACTCTCGAAGGATATGAAGGCGAACTTACAAGAATGAGATTGTCCGTATCGATGTCAGGTCCCGGACAGCTCAGCGTAGTTATAGAAGACAAGGGACTCGGTGTGTTTACGCAGACCAAGGCCCGTAAATGGGAAGAGGAGATCAAACTTCCGTAATGGCATCCAGAATATCTCTCAGCATCGGAATATATTCTCAGGTCCCCTATGTAATGCCGGCAATCGAAATCCCGGTTTATTGCATAGAGGAGCTTTGTGTTGCCTTCAGGGAGAATGCGGTTCTTATCGATGAGCAGATAATGAACAAGCCTCTTATCGAATGGATCTACAGAGACCTGGGACTTAAGGAACTTGCGGATGCCCTTGCAGGTATCATTGCTTCAAAGGGAAATCTCGGTGATTTCTGCAGATATATCCTTGAGTACACCGGTCTTTTTGACAGAGCAACGGTTTTTGAAATCTGCAAGATGCTTACCATGGGAGTCGGAATGTCCACTCTCGAGAGGCAGAAGAAGCAGGCAGATACCCTGGCTGAAAGCGGCAATTTTGAATCTGCGATCCACGCATACAGAAATGTCATCGCAAAGTGCGGAGGCCTTGATAATGCAAATTCACAGGCTTCACTTTCACTTCTCGGAAACGTATATCACAACCTGGGCTGTTCCTATGCGGGTATGATGAAATACAGACTTGCTGCGGCATCTTTCAAGAAGGCGTGCGAGTGCGAAGATACTCAGGCACACCGCCACAGTTACATCGCATCACTCAGACTCTCCATGTCCGGCCCTGAGTTTGTTAAGTACGTTGCGACTCATCCCGAGATAGGGCCCGATTCAATCGCAATCGACGGAGAGATTGATGCTCTGAAAAAAGAGTACGAATCATGCGGCGAAGGTATGTCACATCAGATCATGAAGAAGACCAAAGAGTCCATGGACTATAACGACATCGCCCGTGACAATGAACACATAATCGAAGGACTCAAGGAAAAATACAGAAGTCAGATGCCGGTGGGCTAAATGGGATTTTTTTCAAAACTGTTTAAAATTGCATCAAACGGAATAAGTGCCTTTACCGAAGAGGAAAACGAAGAGATCGTATACGACAGGGAAGGCATTGATTTTCATGACCAGACCCAGCGTACCAGGTATGTTGCCGAATGCCTCGAGCAGATCGCGGAAGGCAGCAGGGAGATGGATCAGCTTCGAGGTGAGTACGATCTTGTAACTTCGTATTTGAAGGATATGGAGGAGATCGAAGCTCTTCCCGATAAGCAAAGGCGCGAGATCGACCACCTTGCAAGACAGATCACAACTTATGAAAGTGATATAGAGAAATTCAGGAGCAGAAAATCCCCTCTTACCGATGAGCAGTTTGCATCCCTCAGAAGAAGAGAGAAGGAAATTCCCGAAGGGCTCGCTAAGATAAAAGAAAACGAGCGCATGGCCGTTCTTATCAAGAAGGACTTAAAGCGCCTGGACGGCGAGAGGAAAGCACTTGCTTTCAGGAAAAGCGAACTGGGTGAGACCATGGAGAACATGCGCGGTATGGCTGTTATCTTTACCGTAGCCGCGGCAGCACTTTTGGTAATCCTGGCCGTAATGCAGTTTGCATTCGGAATGAATGTCTACATCGGATATTTCCTTGCCATTGCATCCGTTGCAATAGCTCTTACCGTTGTCTGCGTTAAGTTTATCGATGCCAATAAGGAGCTTTCCAAAGCATCCGGAAATATGGGTAAGCTTATCCAGCTTCAGAACACGGTTAAGATCAGATACGTAAATAACAGAAACCTTCTTCAGTATCTGTACATCAAGTTTGAATGTAAGAACGGTAAGGAACTTGATGACCTTTGGGGAATGTATCAGCAGGAAGCAGAGGAAAGAAGAGCCTATAACGAAAACTCGGCAGGATCCGAGATGGCAAAGGACGATCTTATCAGACTACTTGGTAAATACCATGTTGCTCGCCCCAGAAGATGGCTGGATCAGATTCCCGCTCTTCTCGATAAAAGAGAGATAGATGACAGAGAAGTTCGATCCTGAGACAGAGGAAATGTTGTAAACGGCGAAGCGAACATGAGCAAAAAAATATAATTATGCCCGTGCGACGAACAGGGTTTCATATTGCAAGTAGGGTCATAAAAGTGTATATTATTTGGGTCTTTAAACTGACTCAAAAGAGGAGATGGAAAAATGGAAGAACTTAAGCCGGTTAAAGAAGGAAAAGTAAGAGAGATCTACGACAACGGAGACTCCCTCATCATGGTCGCAACTGACAGAATCAGCTGCTTTGACGTCATCCTTCACAACATCGTAACCAAGAAGGGCACCGTCCTTACCCAGATCTCAAAGTTCTGGTTCGACTTCACCAAGGACATCGTTCCCAACCACATGATCACCGTCGATAACAACGAGATGCCCGAGTACTTCAGACAGCCTCAGTTTATCGGCAATTCAATGATGTGCAGAAAGCTTGAGATGCTTCCTCTTGAGTGCATCGTAAGAGGCTATATCACCGGAAGCGGCTGGGCTTCATACCAGAAGAACGGCACCGTTTGCGGAATCACCCTTCCCGAAGGACTCAAAGAGAGCGAGAAGCTCCCTGAGCCCATCTATACCCCTTCCACCAAGGCTGAGATCGGAGATCACGACGAGAATATCTCCTACGAGCAGTCAATCGCTCACCTTGAGAAGTACTATCCCGGAAAGGGTGAAGAGTACGCTGCAAAGCTTAAGGAACTCACCATCACTCTTTATAAGAAATGCGCTGAATATGCTCTCTCTAGAGGCATAATCATTGCTGATACCAAATTCGAGTTCGGACTCGATGAGGACGGAAATATCGTACTTGCAGATGAGATGCTCACTCCCGACAGCTCCAGATTCTGGCCCCTTGAGGGATACGAAGCAGGAAAGGGACAGCCTTCATTCGATAAGCAGTTCGCCCGCGACTGGCTCAAGGCTAATGACGGCAAGCATGACTGGACCCTTCCCCAGGAGATCGTCGATAAGACAATTGAAAAATATCTGCAGGCTTACAAGCTTCTTACAGGCAAAGAGTTATAAAATCATAAGCGGAGTGTAAAAACTCCGCTGTTTTGCGTAATAGTTTATCGTTTTGTTTTCAGAAAGGGATTGCCATGGCTACTGATCGTTACACAAGTCCTCTCTCAGAGCGTTATGCAAGCAGGGAGATGCAGTTTATCTTTTCACAGGATAAGAAATTCCGTACATGGAGAAAACTCTGGATCGCACTTGCTGAGACAGAGATGGAGCTCGGACTTTCCGAGAACGGAAAACCCGTCATCACTCAGGAGATGATCGACGAGCTCAAGAGCCATGCCGAGGATATCAACTATGATGTGGCTAAAGAGCGTGAGAAGCAGGTTCGTCACGATGTAATGAGTCATGTTTATGCATATGGTCAGCAGTGCCCCAAGGCAGCAGGAATCATCCATCTCGGAGCTACCAGCTGTTACGTAGGTGACAATACCGATATCATCCTTATGAAGGAAGCACTCCTTCTTATTCGTAAGAAACTCCTCAACGTTATTTCTAACCTTGCAGGATTTGCTGACGAGTATAAGGATCTTCCCACCCTTGCATTTACTCATTTCCAGCCCGCTCAGCCCACTACCGTAGGTAAGAGAGCAACACTTTGGCTTAATGAGTTCATGATCGACCTTGAGGACCTTGACTATGTTCTCGGATCACTCAAGCTTCTCGGATCAAAGGGAACCACCGGAACCCAGGCTTCATTCAAGGAGCTTTTCAACGGAGATGACGAGACCATCGACAAGATCGATCCCATGATTGCTAAGAAGATGGGATTTGACGATGTTTATCCCGTATCCGGACAGACCTATTCCCGTAAGGTTGATACCAGAGTTATCAACGTACTTGCAGGTATCGCTGCATCAGCTCACAAGATGAGCAACGATATCAGACTTCTCCAGCATTTAAAGCAGGTTGAGGAGCCTTTCGAGAAGAGCCAGATCGGATCATCCGCAATGGCATATAAGAGAAATCCCATGAGAAGCGAGAGAATCGCATCTCTTTCCAGATACGTAATGGTAGATGCTCTCAATCCTGCCATCACTTCAAGCGTTCAGTGGTTCGAGAGAACCCTTGATGACTCTGCAAACAAGAGACTTTCCGTTCCCGAAGGTTTCCTTGCCACCGACGGAATCCTCGATCTTTGCATGAACATCACCGCTCCCGGCGGAATGAAGGTTTATCCCAAGGTTATCGAGAAGCAGTTCATGGCCGAGATTCCTTTCATGGCTACCGAGAATATCATGATGGATGCGGTTAAGAACGGTGGAAACAGACAGGAGCTTCACGAGAAGATCAGAACCCTCTCCATGGAAGCCGGAAAGCATGTCAAGGAAGAGGGAAGAGACAACGATCTCCTGGAGATGATCGCTGCAGATCCCGATTTTGGAATGAATCTCGACGATCTTAAGAAGACCCTTAAGCCTGAGAACTATGTAGGACGTGCTCCCAGACAGGTTGAGGTTTATCTCAGAGACGTGGTAAATCCCGTGCTTAAGGCTAATTCCGAGGCTCTCGGACTTGAAGCGGAGATTAATGTATAATTTAGTGCTTTACTAAATGAAAGTGCTGTCTTATAATACATAAGGTTTGTAAACAGACTGTTTAAGAAAGGCGGAAATGTAAATGGTCACAGCGATCGTAGGCGCTAACTGGGGTGATGAAGGAAAGGGCAAGATGACTGATATGCTTGCTCAGGATTCCGATATTATCATCAGATTTCAGGGCGGAGCAAATGCAGGACATACCATCGTAAATAACTATGGTAAGTTCGCACTCCATACGCTTCCTTCGGGAGTGTTCTATTCACATACAACTTCAATAATAGGTAACGGCGTTGCACTCAACATCCCTCTTTTGATCGGAGAGATTAACGGCCTCGTAGAGAAGGGCGTACCCAAGCCCCACATCCTCGTATCCGACCGTGCACAGGTTGTAATGCCCTACCACATTCTTTTCGATGAATACGAAGAGGAGAGACTTGCCGGTAAGTCCTTCGGATCTACCAAGTCAGGAATCGCTCCTTTCTATTCAGATAAATATGCTAAGATCGGCTTCCAGGTAAGCGAGCTTTTCGATGATGAGCTTCTTGAGGAGAAGGTACCCAGAGTACTCGTTCAGAAGAATGTCCTCTTAAGAGAGCTTTATCACAAGCCCGAGATCAAGGCAGAAGACGTTCTTAAAACTCTCAGAGAGTACAGAGACATGATCGCTCCTTACGTTTGCGACGTTTCTCTTTTCCTTGATGAAGCACTTAAAGCAGGTAAGAAGATCCTTCTTGAGGGTCAGCTCGGAACCATGAAAGATCCCGATCACGGTATTTATCCCATGGTTACCTCTTCCTCAACACTTGCTTCCTATGGTGCAATCGGTGCGGGAATTCCTCCTTATGAGATCAAGAGGATCGTTACCGTATGTAAGGCTTATTCATCAGCCGTAGGTGCAGGCGCATTCGTTTCCGAGATCTTCGGAGATGAGGCAGAGCAGCTCAGAAGACACGGCGGAGACGGCGGAGAGTACGGCGCAACCACCGGACGTCCCAGAAGAGTAGGCTGGTTTGACTGCGTAGCTTCCAAGTACGGATGCAGACTTCAGGGAACCACCGAAGTTGCTTTCACCGTTCTTGATATCCTTAAGTACCTTGATGAGATTCCCGTTTGCGTAGCTTACGAGGTAGACGGCAAGGAGACCAAGGACTTCCCCGTAACATGCAAGCTTGAGAAAGCAAAGCCCGTTCTTAAGACATTCAAGGGTTGGAAGACCGATATCAGGGGAATTAAGAATTACGAGGATCTTCCCAAAGAGTGCCGTGACTATGTAGAGTTCATTGAAAAAGAAATCGGATATCCCATCACCATGATATCCAACGGTCCTTCAAGAGACGACATCATCTACAGAAAGTCACCTCTTTCCAAGTAAATAAAAGGCAATGGGGTCAGGGTGCATAGGTCGCCTTGACCCTTTTTTTAGGAGCTATATATGATAAAAAATATCGTATTTGATATAGGCAATGTCCTAACGGACTTCAGATACAGAGGTTTCTTGCAGGATAAGGGACTTGATGAAGCCATGATAGACAGGGTGGAGAGATGTACCGTAGATACCCCTTATTGGCATGAATTCGACAGATGTGCCATCAGCTATGATCAGGTGGTTGAAAACTTTGCCTCCTTAGATCCCGAGATTGGGGAACTTCTCCGTACTATTTTTGCGGACCTGCACGGAATGGTAACTCCCAGGGATTATGCAATCCCCTGGATTGAGAAGATCAAGGCCGCAGGATACAAGGTATACTACCTCTCCAATTTCTCGGAGAAGGCTTATAACGAGTGCAGGGATGCCCTTGAGTTTGACTCACACTGTGACGGAGGCATCTACAGCTTCACGGAAAGGCTTGTAAAACCCGATCCCGCGTTCTTTAATCTGCTCCTGGACAGATACGGCCTGAAGGCATCGGAGTGCGTTTTCTTCGACGATACGGAGCGTAATGTCAAAGCGGCTGCAGAATGCGGATTTAACGCGTTTGTATTCACTGATCCGGATAAAGCCAATGAGGATTTAAAGAGCCTCGGAGTTAAGATCTGAAAATAAAAATTCCCGGGTTGTCACCCGGGAACCGATTTGTCACGGCATATTCTTCGTGCTTGTGGTATACTGATTACTTGGAAACGGAATCTTCCTTGTCAGCTTCTTCGTTCGTTTCGGGAAGGTCCGAATTCAAGAGTTCTTCACCCTCTACCTTGGGAACCGATGCGATGGTTCTTTTACCGGTTATCTGAGTGTAGACCCATATGTAGGCGTATGCGACGATAGGAACGACAGCTGTGGCGAAAAGACACATTGCAAAAAGCTTAGCGCCGTTTCCCGGCCAGACGATCGCAACGATCAGCGTCATTACATATATCATCACCAAAAAGATGATCACTAAGATCGCACATATTCTTTTGGGTGTCCATTTGTTTTTGTCCATGACTGCTCCTTGTTCCGAGTTTTTGTACGTTTGACCTTAGTATCATACTATTAACGCAAGCTGACAACAACACTTTTCTGACAAAGAGAGGGAGCCGATTATGGCTGAAACAGTTCTCGAATATCTTGAAAAATTCGGCAGTAAGACTTTCAAACGTCTTCCTTTTGGCGAGGTGGACGCTCTTATATTATCCCAGTTTTCATACCTGAAATTTGACGGCATCGTACCCGGACCGGACGATGTGAATTCTTTTGTCACCTTATCGGATATCAAAAACCATCCCAGATTCAACGACCTCTTTACCGACAAGCGATATGAAAAACCAAACCGCAAACTCTTCAATCTGATGGCTGAAAGCGTAAGATTCGGAGACCTTAAGCTTGACTGGTACGTAAATATCATCGGCGAAGAAAGGGAGATCCAGTTTTCCGCAGTTACGTTCAGTTTCCCCGAGGGAATCGACTATGTGGCATACAGGGGAACCGATGAGAATATGGTTGGCTGGAAGGAAGACGCCAATCTTTCCATAATGGATGAGATTCCCGGTGAAAAAGAAGCTGTTAAATATCTCAAGGATGTCTCCAAAGTCCTTAAAGGTGACTTCTACGTAGGCGGACATTCCAAGGGCGGATTAAACGCAATCTATGCTTCATCCGCTGCGCCCGCTTCGATAAAAAAGCGTATAATGGGCATATATAGTTTCGACGGCCCTGCCATAAGAGAAGATGTAAGGGAAAAGGTGGATTACAAGGGAGTAAGGGATAAGTACCACAAGTTTGTTCCCAAAAGTTCCCTTATCGGCATGATCTTTGAAACCGATGATATCTACACTGTCGTGAAAAATAAAGCGGCCGGAATCCTTCAGCACGATCCTTATAACTGGATAGTCGACGGAATCGATTTTGCATATGAAGAATCCTTAAGTAAGAGCGCCGAGGTCGTAAACACGGCAATGGCAAACTGGCTGAAAGGCCTGGATAAGGATGCAAGAACCAGATTTATAGACTGCGTCTTTGAAGTGGCTGATGCATGTGAAGATAACGATCTTGTCTCCATAGCCTTAAATCCCGTAAAGAGCATACGTCAGATGATGGACGGCTATGACAGGATGGATGAGGGACAGCGGAATTTCCTTAAGGAAGTTTTGGACGGACTCATCAAAAATGCCGGAGGTCAGGCCAAGGGTGAATTCCAAAACGGCTGGGGTGAATTTACCGAATCCGTTGATAAATGGATAGTCATGGTTCAGGGAGTTATAGAAGAGAAGCAGGCTGCCAAGAAAGCATCCGGTAAAAAGAAAACAGCCGAGAGTAAGAAACTTCCTGCGAAAAATAAATTACCGGTAAAGAAGAATAATAAATAGAAAAAATCGAAAGGGTAAAGAGTATGGAGCATATAGCTGAAGAGTTAATGGAACAGCTCGAGACAGCGGATGCGTTTTCTTTTACCGTGTCGGGATACACGATAAACATTGCGGAGTCCGTGGTCGTAAGCTGGATCGTGATCGGAATAGTCCTGGTGCTCTGTTTGGTATTAACAACGGGACTTAAAGTAGACCACATCTCAAGAAGACAGGCGCTGGCCGAATGGCTCGTCGAAAAAGGCGAAGGCTTGATAGAGAGCATGGTCGGTGAGGAGGGCAAAGAGTACATTCCTTATCTGCTGACGGTTCTCATATTCATCGGTCTGTCCAACACGATAGGATTGATAGGGATGAAGCCGCCTACCAAGGATCTGAACGTAACCGCCGCACTTGCCATAATGAGTATCGTCATTGTACAGATAGCGGCAATACGTAAGAAACGAGTGGGAGGATGGCTTAAGGGATTTACACATCCCGTTGCGATAGTTACGCCGATCAACATACTGGAACTTGGTATCAAACCCTTGTCACTGTGTATGCGACTATTCGGTAACGTTGTCGGTGCATTCGTAATCATGGAGCTGTTAAAAACCGTCGTTCCCGTTTTACTGCCTGCAGTATTTTCACTGTATTTTGATATATTCGACGGATTGTTGCAGGCATATGTATTTGTATTTTTGACATCAATGTATATCAAAGAAGCTATTGAATAAAGATTAAGCAAATAAGCTGACATTATAGGAGGAAACAAAATGGTAGCACTTGGAGCAAGTATTGCAGCACTCGGATGTATAGGAGCAGGCGTAAGCCTCGGTTTGGCAACCGGAAAGGCATGTGATGCGTGTGCGCGTCAGCCTGAAGCAGATTCCAAGATCATGAAGCTTCTCATTCTCGGAGGAGCACTTGCGGAGGCAACCGCAATTTATTCGTTCGTTATCGGAATACTCATCATTCTTTTCATGGGCGGTGCATCATAAGCGTAACCGTTTTTGAAAGGTATCAAATAAATTAGAGGTGAAAAATGCTCAGATTTGATATTAATTTCGTATTTACGATAATAAATGTTCTTATCCTTTTTGCAGTCGTCAAGATCTTCCTGATCGGACGTGTGCACAAGATTCTTGATGCAAGAAAAGCTCAGGTTGACGAGCGGTATGCAGAGGCAGAGAGAAAACTTGAGGAAGCCGATAAGTCCAAGCAGGAATACGAGGAATCCATCAAGAATATCGAAGAAGAAAAGGAGCGTCGTTTTACCGAAGCCAGAAATCAGGCTAAGAGTGAATACGACCGCTTGATGGAGCAGGCTAAGAAAGAGTCCGATAAGATCATCGATACCGCTCGTAAAGAAGCAGAAGAGGAAAGGCAGATCAGATTAAGACGCGCCAATCAGGAGATTACCGATATGGTTGCAAAGGCTGCCGAGAGAATCGTTACTGCAGATCAGAGCGAGGAAATGGATAAGCAGCTTTATGACAGATTCCTTGAACAGGCTAGATAAGGGGGAGCAGGTCAATGACTAAAAAAGCCGCATTCAAAGTGGTTTTATATTATGTTACGCCTCCTACCGCAGAACAGCTTCAGGGTATCTGGAATTTTGTGCTGGGTAAGTATGTAACCGAGGATAGGAAAGCGGAAGACATCGAGTTTTCCGTTGAAGAAGATACTTCCCTCGGCGGAGGCTTTATCCTCAAGTGCGAAAACGAGGTTTACAACTGGAGTACCAGAGGACGACTCGGACAGTTTAACGAAAAGCTTCAGGAAATCCGCAGAAAAGTGGGTGCCGATGAAGATGTTGTTTCCATACTCAGAACAACCGTTGATGAGTTCAAACTCTCGAAGCGTTTCAGAAGATCCGGATACGTCACAAGCGCAGGAGACGGCATTGCAAGAGTAAAGGGTCTTGAAAGAGCCGAGTACGGTGAAATCCTTATTTTCGCAAGCGGTCTTAAGGGAATGGTGCAGGATATCCGTAAGGAAGACTGTGGTGTAATTCTCTTCGGAAAAGACGACGAGATAAGAGTTTGGGACGAGGTTGCAAGAACCGGTATGAGAGCAGGTATCCCTGTAGGTGATGACCTGCTTGGAAGAGTGCTCAATTCACTTGGTGAGCCAATAGACGGAGGAAGGGATTTCGAATCCGAAGGTTTCAGACCTATCGAATGTCCCGCACCTTCTATCACTGCTCGTCAGCCCGTAGATACTCCTCTTGAGACGGGAATTCTTTCCATCGATTCCATGTTCCCCATAGGACGCGGACAAAGAGAGTTGATCATCGGTGACAGACAGACCGGTAAGACTTCCATTGCAATAGATACCATCATTAACCAGAAGGGTAAGGGCGTAAAGTGCGTTTACGTAGCTGTCGGACAGAAGGCTTCTACAATTGCCCGTCTCGTAAACCGTCTTAAAGAAGCCGGTGCCATGGATTATACGGTTGTTATATCATCAACCGCATCAGACCCCGCACCTCTTCAGTACATCGCTCCTTATTCGGGTACATCAATCGCAGAATACTTCATGCATAAGGGTGAGGACGTTCTGATCGTTTACGACGATCTTTCCAAGCATGCCGTTGCGTACAGAGCTCTTTCGCTGTTGCTTGAAAGAAGCCCCGGACGTGAAGCATATCCCGGAGACGTATTCTATCTTCATTCAAGACTTCTTGAAAGAAGCGCGAGATTATCTGATGAATTCGGAGGCGGTTCCATTACCGCACTTCCCATCATCGAAACCCAGGCGGGAGACGTTTCCGCATATATCCCTACCAACGTAATATCAATTACCGACGGACAGATCTATCTCGAGAGCGAACTCTTTTTCCTCGGATTCAGACCTGCGGTTAACGTCGGTTTGTCGGTATCCAGAGTAGGTGGTGCTGCACAGACCAAAGCCATGAAAAAGGCAGCGGGTTCCATCAGAATCGATCTTGCTCAGTACAGGGAAATGGAAGTATTCACTCAGTTTTCATCGGATCTTGATGATGCTACGAAGAACCAGCTTCGTCACGGAAGAATCCTGATGGAACTGTTAAAGCAGCCTTTGGGTCATCCCAGATCCATGGCGGATCAGGTAATACTTCTTACCATCGTAAACTCCGGAGCAATCGATACTGTTCCCGTAGAATATGCAAGGGAGTTTACCGATAAGCTTATTGCCAAGATTCATGACGAGCAGCAGACTACCGTACACGATATAGAATCACTCGGAGTACTCAATGATGACGAGAAATATTTCCTCGTCGATCTTGCGGAAAAAGAACTTCGTGAATTCATGAGCGTAAAGGAATAATATGGCCGGATTAAGGGAAATATCGGGACGAATAAGAAGCGTCCGCGATACCATGAAAATCACAAATGCCATGTATATGATCTCCTCGACAAAGCTCCGTAAAGCCAAGAAGGATGCGGAACTTAACAATCCGTATTTCGAGGCGATGCAGGAGATGCTCCTTGGTATCATGAATACCTCGGATCATCTGCAGCATAAGTACACGGACAGAAGACCCGAAAAAAAGGGTAAAGACCGTACTCATGCAGTTATCGTCATTACGGCGGACAAAGGACTTGCGGGAGCATATAACCACAATGTCGTTAAGCTTACCGAAGAGAAGTTTTTCGGAGGCGATGAGCATATCGTCCTGTATGTAGTAGGTGAAGCCGGAAGAACTTATTTTGCAAGTAAGAAGGTTCATCTCGAAGGACAGTTTAAGTACACGGCGCAGAACCCCACTCTTCACAGAGCGAGAGTTATATGTGACAAGATGCTTGAGGAATTCAATGCCGGAAGAGTAGATGACGTATCAATTGTTTATACCGGTATGAAGGATCAGCTTACCAGTGAAGCAAGGGTAATGCATCTTCTTCCCCTGGTTCATGAGGAAGTGGACGGAAGAATTGTTGTGGAAGAATCATATGATGACGATCTTAAATTCCATCCGTCAGCAGAAGAGGTTATGAACATCATAGTTCCCGATGTTTTGACCGGATATATATACAGTGCGCTGGTTGATTCATTCTGCAGCGAACAAAATGACCGCATGTTGGCCATGGATGCCGCGGACAGAAATGCGGGAGAGATGATCAGAACTCTTTCGATTCAATACAACCGCGAAAGACAGGCAATGATCACACAGGAGATAACTGAGGTTGCGTCCGGTGCAAGAGCACAGAAGAAAGCCAAAGCCCGGAGGGGAAACTGATATATGAAAAATATAACGAATAACGGAACAGGAACGATAGTCCAGGTAATGGGCCCCGTAGTGGACGTAGAGTTTGCACCCGAGGTAAAGCCTTTTATCAGGGATGCACTTACCGTCGAAGTAGAAGGCGAGACCAGAGTCATGGAGGTTGCACAGCTCCTCGATGATACTACGGTCAGATGCATCATGCTCTCACCTTCGGAAGGTCTTTCCAAGCACATGGAAGTTGTAGAAACGGGAGAGCCTATCAAGGTGCCCGTCGGAGAGATGACTCTCGGAAGGCTCTTTAACGTACTCGGAAATACTCTTGATGATAAGGGACCTTTGGACAATGCGGATAAGTGGTCCATTCACAGAGCGGCTCCTTCTTTTGAACATCAGAGCCCTGTTGTAGAGATTCTTGAAACAGGTATTAAAGTTATCGACCTTCTCGCTCCTTATTCTAAGGGCGGTAAGGTAGGACTGTTCGGGGGAGCAGGCGTAGGTAAGACGGTTCTTATCCAGGAACTTATTACTAACGTTGCCCAAGAGCACGGCGGATATTCTATTTTTACCGGTGTAGGAGAAAGATCCAGAGAAGGTAACGATCTTTGGAGAGAAATGGCAGAGTCAGGCGTACTCGGAAGAACCGCCTTGGTATTCGGTCAGATGAACGAGCCTCCCGGGGCGAGAATGAGAGTTGCCCAGACAGGTCTTACCATGGCTGAGTATTTCAGAGATGTTAAGCATAAAGATGTTCTCTTATTCATAGACAATATATTCAGATTCGTACAGGCAGGTTCCGAGGTTTCCGCACTACTCGGAAGAATGCCCTCTGCGGTAGGATATCAGCCCACACTTGCTACTGAGCTTGGTGAACTTCAGGAGAGAATCGCATCCACAAGAGACGGAAGTATCACATCCGTACAGGCTGTATATGTCCCTGCGGATGACCTTACGGACCCCGCACCCGCAACCACATTCGCACACCTTGATGCAACCACGGTTCTTTCAAGAAAGATCGTTGAGCAGGGTATTTATCCTGCAGTTGATCCTCTGGAATCAACTTCCAGAATCCTTGAAGCCGATATAGTAGGTGAGGAGCATTATCAGACTGCAAGAAGAGTACAGGCTACCCTTCAGAACTATAAGGAACTTCAGGACATCATTGCCATCCTCGGAATGGACGAACTTTCCGAAGACGATAAACTCACCGTTTACAGAGCACGTAAGATCCAGAAATTCCTGTCACAGCCTTTCCATGTTGCGGAGAATTTCACCGGCGTTAAAGGTGTGTATGTACCTCTTTCGGAGACTATCAAAGGATTCAAGGCAATCCTTTCCGGCGAGATGGACGAGTATCCCGAGAATGCGTTCTTCAACGTAGGAACCATAGAAGACGTGATAAAGAAGGCAGAGACTCTTTGATATGAGTGAAGTTTTTCATTTGAAAATCTTAGCAAGTGATAAGACCTTCTATGACGGGCAGGTGATCAGTATGACGATACCGGCTTTTGACGGTTCGTATCAGATCATGGCTCATCATGAGCCCGTTGTCATGGCACTTAAGGAAGGCGTTATCCGTTTGAAATATGAGGATGAAGACGGAAACGAAGCTACGATAACCGGTATCAACGGCCTTGGTCTTGTGAACATTACAAGGGACATGGTCACGGTTTTGGTGGATTCCATTGAAGCTCCTGAGGATATCGACAGGGCAAGAGCCGAAAAGGCGCTGAAAAGGGCTATGGAACAGCTTCGTCAGGACCAGAGCATCCAGGAGTATGAGATGAGCAGGGCTTCAATGGCAAGGGCTATGCTGAGGCTCTCAAATTCGGGTAATCCTAACGACGGATTCGGCGATAAATAATTTGCTATCTGAAATCGAAATTTATTGGTATAATAAAGTGTTGTTTGTTTGGGCTAACGTGAGTGACCGATAAGGAGATATGTTATGGCACTTCGCAAAAACGAATCGATCGAAGATTACCTTGAGTGTATTCTGATGCTGGCAGAGAAAAAGCCGGTTGTCAGAAGCGTTGATATTGCCAACGAGATGGGGTTCAAGAAGTCATCTGTTTCGGTTGCAATGAAAAATCTCAGAGAAAAAGAGCACATCGTTGTATCCGACGAAGGATATATAACCCTTACACCTTCGGGTAAAGCTATCGCTGAGAGAGTTTATGAGAGACATAAGGTTCTTACCGGATGGTTTGTTAAGATCGGTGTCGATCATGATATTGCCGTTGAAGATGCATGCCGCATTGAGCATGATCTTTCGGATGAGAGTTTCGAGGCTATTAAAAAATTCATCGACCGGAAATAAGCCGGTATTAAAGGAGTTTTTCAAGTGAAGATCGCTGCTATAGTTTTATTTGTGGTCATGTATATCTGCATGATTGCTTTTCCTAAGAGAAGACCTGTATTTGCGCTTTCAACAGCTGCAATCTATATCATCATATCGTTTCTTCCCATCGCGGATGTTTCAATCCTTTCAATCTCGGATCTGCCGAATGTAATTGACTGGAACGTAATAATGATGATCACCGGAACGATGCTGATAGTTGACTATTTCATCGAATCCAAGATGCCCAATGTCATTGCGGAGGCACTTTTAAGAGCCGCTCCCAATGTGCTTTGGGTTACTGTTTTGATGTCTCTTTTCTCGGGAATCATCTCTGCATTTATTGATAACGTAGCTACTGTACTTATGGTTGCCCCCGTAGCAATCGTAATCTGTAAGAAGCTTAAGATATCCCCTGTCGGAATGGTAATCTGTATCGCAGTTTCATCTAACCTTCAGGGTGCTGCAACTTTAGTAGGTGATACCACCTCCATCATGCTTGCGGGTGCAGCTTCCATGAACTTTGCAGACTTTTTCGTGATGAACGGAAAAGCCGGAATGTTCTTTGCAACAGAGCTCGGTGCACTCTTTACCGTTCCCATCATGATGATCATGTTCAGAAAGGAAAAAGAGCCCGTTACATCCAATGAGAGAACCAAGGTTAAGGATTATTTCCCTACCGTGATGATGCTTTCTTATGTCCTTGCGCTTATCATCGCATCATTTATTCCCAACACTCCCGAGTGTATTAACGGTTATATCTGCATTACCGGTGCGGTTATCACCGTACTTGTAGAGCTTCTCATTCATAAAAACACCGAAGGCCTCAAGCATTCTTTCAAGAATCTTGATGTCGATATGATACTTCTCCTGATCGGTCTCTTTTCCGTTATCGGGGGAATCACAAATGTCGGTGTCATCGGAGACCTGGCTAAGCTTATTGCATCAGCAGGCGGAAACAACAAGTTCCTGCTTTACACCATTGTTGTATGGGGCTCCGTAGCAATTTCCGCATTTATCGATAATATCCCCTATGTTGCCACAATGCTTCCCATTCTGGCCGGCGTTGCATCAACATTGGGTATTGAACCTTACTTCCTTTTCTTCGGACTTCTCGTCGGTGCGACACTTGGCGGAAATCTCACCCCCATCGGTGCTTCCGCAAATATCGCAGGTGTCGGTATGCTTAGAAAAGAAGGATACGAAGTTTCATTCGGAGACTTCATGAAGATCGGTGTACCCTTTACCCTTACCGCGGTAATGACCGGTTACCTCTTCGTATGGTTCATTTGGGCTTGACACTATATGTTAAACTAACATTTATCACATCTAGACAGGAGATCTTTGAAAATGAGTTCCGGAAATACTGCTTCAGAAATTAACCGCAGGCGTACGTTTGCCATCATATCCCACCCGGATGCAGGTAAAACAACGCTTACCGAAAAATTCTTATTATACGGCGGAGCCATCAATCTGGCCGGTTCCGTTAAGGGAAAAGCTACTGCAAGACATGCGGTTTCAGACTGGATGGAAATCGAAAAGCAGCGTGGTATTTCCGTTACTTCATCCGTTCTTCAGTTCGAATATGACGGTTACTGCATCAACATCCTCGACACTCCCGGTCACCAGGACTTCTCCGAGGATACCTACAGAACCCTCATGGCAGCGGATTCCGCAGTCATGGTCATAGACGGATCAAAGGGCGTTGAGGCTCAGACCAGAAAACTCTTCAAGGTCTGCGTAATGCGCCACATCCCTATTTTCACATTTATCAATAAGCTGGACCGCGATGCCATGGATACCTTCGATCTTCTCGATGATATCGAAAAAGAACTCGGCATCGCTACCTGTCCCGTTAACTGGCCCATCGGTTCGGGAAAGGCATTCCAGGGTGTTTATGACAGAAAATCCCAGACTGTCATAACTTATTCGGATACTGAAAAAGGTACCAAGGAAGGTGTTTCCGAGGTTGTATCCGTATCCGATGAATCAGCCATGAGAAATCTTATCGGAGACGAGGCAGCAGACAAGCTTCTCGGCGAAATGGAGCTTCTTGACGGCGCGGGAGCTGATTTTGACCTCGATGCCGTAAGAGCGGGTGAACTTACTCCCGTATGCTTCGGTTCCGCACTTACCAACTTCGGGGTTGAGATATTCTTAAAGCACTTCCTCGACATGACCACATCACCTCTTCCCAGAGAGGCTTCAAATTCCGCAGGAGAGAGATTTACCGTTAATCCCACGGAGGACGATTTCTCCGCATTCGTATTCAAGATCCAGGCTAATATGAATAAGGCTCACAGAGACAGGGTCGCATTCATGAGAATAGTCTCCGGAAGATTCGATGCCGACAAGGAAGTTAAACACCTTGCAACCGGCAAGACCATGAGACTTTCCCAGCCTCAGCAGATCATGGCGGATGAAAGAAAGATCCTCTCTGAAGCCTATGGCGGAGATATAATCGGCGTCTTTGATCCCGGTATCTTTTCCATCGGAGACACTGTATGTGCACCTTCGATGAACGTTAAATTCGACGGTATCCCCACCTTCGCACCCGAGCACTTCTGCAGGGTACACCTTATGGATACCATGAAAAGAAAACAGTTCGTAAAGGGCGCAACCCAGATAGCTCAGGAAGGTGCCATTCAGATCTTCACAGAGCTTTCCGGAACCATGGAAGATGTTATCGTCGGCGTTGTAGGTGTTCTCCAGTTCGACGTATTCAAGTATCGTATGGAGAATGAGTACAACGTAGAGGTCAGAATGGATTCACTTCCTTACGAGCATATCCGCTGGATTGTCAATCCCGGAGAGTTCGACCTTGACCGCCTGACCGGAACCTCCGATATGAAGAAAGTACGCGATATGAAGGGCAATCCTTTGCTTCTGTTCGTCAACGAATGGAGCGCTCAGATGACCATCGACAGAAACAAGGGACTTGAACTTGCCGATTTTTCAAAGAATTAGGAAAAAAGCCCGAAATATGGTAAAATATTAAGGTCTATTCAGACCCAAGGTTTTGTTTTCGAAAGGAGACCTAAAATGGCTGCTGTTAAAGAAAAGAAGGTCAAGGCACCTAAGAATACCACAGAGAAGTCCGGTATCTCCATCGGCACTTCCGAAAATAACGGACACGTATTTATAGCCGATGCCGTAGTCGAAGAGATCGCAGCACTTGCTGCCGGAGAAGTCGAAGGCGTTGAGGGCATCGTAGAGAAGGCTAAGAATAAATCACTTATCAAGGCTGACATTGTAGGAACCAACGTAAGGATTTCCATGATTGTTTCAACCAGATTCGGCTATCCCATTCCTGCAACATGCCAGGCAGTTCAGTCCAGAGTTAAGCAGTCGGTTGAAAATATGACCGGCCTTACAGTAACGGACGTAAATATCAGAGTAAGCGGAGTAGAAATCTGACGTGGATATTACCGATAAAAAGAACATGACAAGACATATGCTGCGGGACAAGGTCTTCGGACTTGTGTTCCGCATTGAATTTTATCCTGAAAACGAGCTTGATGAGCAGGTAAAATTCTTCGAAGAATACGCGGGTGAGGAGGAATATCTCCCCGAGGATCTCGAGTACATCACCGGAAAATTCAAGGCTGTTAAGGATAAACTCGCTGATATCGATCAGGCTATCGACAAGTGCGCCGTAGGCTGGACAAGAAGCCGTATGGGCAAGTGCGAACTTGCGGCACTCAGACTCGGCATCTACGAGATGCTTTATGATGACGATATCCCTGAAGGCGTTGCAATGGATGAAGCCGTTGAGATTGCCAAGACATACGGGGATAACACATCCGGAGCTTTTGTAAATGCCATCCTTACCAAGGTTAGGGAAAACTCTTAATGGCATTCAAAGTATCGGAACTTGTTCAGAATCTGAATAATGCCATCAGACTGAGCAGCTCTTTGAGCAAAGTAGAGATCGAGGGCGAGATATCCAATTATCACGGCCCTAACAGAAGCGGTCATATCTATTTTGATCTCAAGGATGATAAAGCAATAATCAAGTGCATGATGTTTGCAAGCAAATGCACTTATGAGTATAAACAGATCATCCGCGAAGGAGCCGAGGTCGTCTTATACGGGAGCCTGAATTACCACCAGCAGTTCGGGCTTTCTTTTGTATTTGAGAGAGTTGAAGACGGCGGCGAGGGCGCAAGGATGAGAGCGCTCGAAGAACTTCGCAAAGAGCTTGAAGAACTCGGAATGTTTGATGAGATGTATAAAAAGCCCATTCCGAGATTTCCTAAGACCATAGGCCTGATAACTGCTTTATCGGGCGCGGCAATAAGCGATGTTGTAACCAATGCCCGTAAGAACAATCCCTATGTGCAGATAGTTGTTGCACCTGCCTTGATGGAAGGCGACGGCGCAGCTGCGGAGGTTGTGCGTGCGATTAAACTCATGGATAAATTCGCACCGGATGTAATACTCCTTACAAGGGGCGGCGGATCCAAGGACAGTCTCTGGACATTTAACGAACGCGATGTAGCGCAGGCGGTATTTGACTGTGAGACACCTATAGTATCTGCCATAGGTCACGACAGAGACCATTCTCTTACGGACGATATAGCGGACCATCATGAATCAACTCCAACGGGTGCGGCACTTTTCCTGACGGAGGATTTCAGAGATCTGATCGCATACTTGGATGAAGCTCCGGATGAACTCCTCGGTCTTATGAACAGGAAGATCAAGGATTTAAGAAGCAGAGTAAGGGAAAGCTCATCACTTGTTAAATACAACTCGCCTCAGAGCAGACTCGACAGGCGTAAGAAAGAACTTGAGAAATACGGACTGAGTCTTAAGAATCTGATGGATCAGAAGATCTCTTCGGATAAAGCAAGGCTCGATAAATCACGAACGGTTCTTCCCGCACGGATGGACAGAGCACTTAAGAAGGCTCATTACACCAATGATCTCTACGTTGGAAAGCTTGAGGGATTATCACCCGTATCCAGGTTAAAGAGCGGATTTTCATACGTCTCGGATGCGAGCGGTAAAAACATCAGATCAGTTGCGGGTGTTAAAAAAGGTGATGAGCTTAAGATCAGAGTAACGGACGGAGAGATCGTTTCAGTAGTCGAAGCGACAAAGTCCGTAGCGGAGGATAAAAATGGCAGCAAAGGCTGATAAAAATATCGAAAAAGAAAACACTCTTGAAGAAAACTTCGAGCTCTTAAGCGAAGTTACCGAGAAGCTTCAGTCCGACGATCTTCCGCTTGAAGAGGCATTCGAGAATTACAAGAAGGGTATGGATCTTATTAAAAAGTGCTCTGAACAGATCGATAAGGTTGAGAAGGAAGTTCTCAAACTTAATTCCGATCTGAGTCTTGAGCAGGTATGAGGGGTTAAAGTGGACAGAAAAGTATTTGTATCGGAATTGAAAAGGCAGACCGAGATCGCGGAATATGTCGTACTGAAGTATTTACCCGATCCCGAGGATAAGTTCCAGCAGTCGGTCATAGAAGCTATGAACTATTCGGTTACCGTGGGAGGTAAGAGATTAAGACCTCTTCTTATGCAGGAAACTTACCGCATGTTCAGAGGACAGGATGAGATCATAGAGCCTTTCATGGCAGCTATTGAGATGATCCATACATATTCCCTTGTGCATGACGATCTTCCCGCCATGGATAATGACACATTGAGAAGAGGTAAGGAAACCACCTGGAAAAAGTACGGCGAAGCAATGGCGATACTTGCAGGCGACGGACTTCTCAATTACGCATATGAGACTGCGGTAAAGAGTTTTGATCTTATCGAAAAAGAAGGCGACCAGTACGGCGCAGGTCCCGAGACTATTACTTCAAGATATCAGTCCTGCGCAAAAGCCATGAGTATTCTGCTGCAGAAGGCCGGAATATTCGGAATGGTCGGAGGACAGTGCCTTGATGTTGAAGCGGAGAAGAAGGATCTTGACCTGACGGAAGAGCAGCTTCTTTTCATCCACGAACATAAGACCGCAGCACTTATACAGGCGAGCTTCATGATAGGCGGTGCGCTTGCGGGCGCGGGCAAGAGACAGATAGAGAGGCTCGAGAAGATCGGATATAACATAGGTGTCGCATTCCAGATAAGAGACGACTGCCTCGATGTCATCGGAGATACCGAGACGCTCGGCAAGAATGTCGGATCCGATGAAAAAGACGGAAAGAAAACATACGTAACACTTCACGGACTCGAGCAGTCGGAAGAAGACGAGAAGAAAATGACGGAAGAGGCACTTGAACTGCTTAAGGGCCTTCCCGGAAAACATGAATTTATGGAGGAGCTTTTGCTCTCACTCCTTGGAAGACGAAATTAAAATGATCCTTGATTCTATAAATAAAACAGGTGACATCAAGAACGTGCCTTATGACAAGATGGACACGCTTGCTTCCGAGATCAGAGAATTTCTGATCGATAAGGTCAGCAAGACAGGCGGACATCTCGGAGCAAATCTGGGCGTTGTAGAGCTTACCATGGCTCTTCATCTTGAGCTTGATCTGCCTAAGGACAAGATCATTTGGGACGTCGGCCACCAGTCATATACACATAAGATTCTTACCGGCAGAAAAGACGGTTTTGATAATCTGCGCAAATACGGCGGAATGAGCGGATTCCCCAAAGCGGCCGAAAGCGATTGTGACTGCTTTGATACGGGACACAGCTCCACTTCCATTTCCGCAGGACTCGGTATGGTCTGCGCCCGGGATATGAGAGGAAGCGATGAGACCATCGTTTCCGTTATCGGTGACGGATCTCTTACCGGAGGTATGGCGTATGAAGCACTTAACAATGCCGGAAGACTTGATTCTAATTTCATAATCATTCTTAACGACAACAACATGTCCATATCCGAGAATGTAGGCGGAGTTCCCAAGTACCTTAACTCTATCAGAACATCCACCGGATATCTCGGACTGAAGGAAAGTGTTTATAACAAGATCAAAGATAAGCCCTACGGAGATTCCGTTGTTAACAGGATCAGAAGAGCCAAGAACAGCTTTAAATCACTCATGGTTCCCGCAGGTATGATGTTTGAGGAAATGGGTGTCGTATACTTAGGACCCATCGACGGACATAACATCTATGCACTCAGAACCGCCATTACGGAAGCAAAGCGCTTTAAGAGAGCGGTACTTATACATGTCATCACCAAGAAGGGTAACGGATTTGAACCCGCTATCAAGCATCCTGCAAGATTCCACGGAACGGAACCTTTCGATGTTACAAACGGTGTCCCTCTTAATCACAGAACAGTTGCGGGATGGACCGATATCTTTTCAACAGTAATGTGTAAGCTCGGTGAGAGGGATGACAAGATTGTTGCAATTACCGCTGCCATGGCAGAAGGTTGCGGGCTTAAGCGCTTTAGAAATAAGTTCCCCGAAAGATTCTATGATGTGGGTATCGCTGAACAGCATGCGGTTACTTTTGCCGCAGGCCTTGCACGGGGAGGATTTAAACCCATAGTTGCAGTTTATTCTTCGTTCCTGCAAAGAGCATACGATCAGGTGCTTCATGATGTATGTCTCCAGAATCTTCCCGTGGTTTTTGCAATCGACAGAGGAGGACTTGTAGGTGCGGACGGTGAAACCCATCAGGGAGTATTCGATCTTTCGTATCTTACACAGATTCCGAACATGGTCGTAATGTCTCCCAAGAATAAATGGGAACTTTCGGATATGCTTAAATTCGCCGTTTCATATAACGGACCTGTTGCCGTCAGATATCCCAGAGGAACCGCCTATGCAGGCCTTGAGGAAAACAGACAGCCCATAGAACTCGGTAAGAGCGAATGGATATGCGAAGAAGACGGCATCTGCATCATGGCAATAGGAAACATGGTGGAGACCGCACTTAAGGTTAGAGATATCCTCAAGGAATCTTCACATCATGTAAGTATAGTTAATGCAAGATTTGCAAAGCCTCTTGATAAGGAGATGATACTTAACTGTTGTAAGAATCATTCACTTATCGTAACGCTTGAAGATAATGTCGTAAGAGGAGGATTCGGAAGCGGAGTGCTTGAAGTACTTGCCAAAGAGGGTATTCAGAAAGAGGTTATGTGCCTCGGAATTCCTGACAGATTTATTCATCAGGGAAGCATAGATCAGCTTAGACAGGAGATCGGACTTGATCCCGAATCAATAGCGGATAGTATCACTAAGAAGCTTTCCATGGGACTTTGATATGAAAGAAAGACTTGATGTTTTGCTTGTAAATAAAGGACTGGCTCCTTCGAGGGAGAAGGCAAAGGCTCTTATCATGGCCGGTGAAGTATTCGTGGACGGAAACCGTGAAGACAAGGCAGGAGCAAGCTTTAATCCCGAAGGTATCAATATCGAAGTCAGATCCAAACAGCTTAAATATGTAAGCCGCGGAGGGTTCAAACTCGAGAAGGCAATGGATGTCTGGGGCATCGACCTTAGCGGTAAGGTGTGCATGGACATCGGTTCATCCACCGGAGGCTTTACTGACTGCATGCTTCAAAACGGTGCGGTTAAAGTATATTCCGTTGATGTGGGAAGAGGACAGCTCGACTGGAAACTCAGAAATGACGAGAGAGTTGTGGTAATGGAACAGACTAATTTTCGTTTCCTCACACCCGCGGATATTCCTGAGAAGATAGATTTTGCAAGCGTTGACGTTTCTTTTATCTCACTGGATAAGATACTGATCCCTGCAAGAAATCTTCTGTCGGATAACGGAAGGATCGTTGCTCTTATCAAGCCTCAGTTTGAAGCGGGTAAGGGTAAGGTCGGTAAGAACGGAGTCGTAAGAGATATATCCGTTCACGAAGAAGTAATTGAAAGAGCAGTAAGCTTTGCCGATTTTGTAGGTTTTAAAATATTGGGAATAGACTTTTCTCCCATCAAAGGACCCGAAGGAAATATCGAATACCTCATGAGTCTTGAGAAGAGAGATGATATCCCTGAAGAGATATTACAACTCGAAGAAAAAGAGGCCATCGAGAAGTTTGAAGAAGCTGGCACCCTCGGTAAATGGATTGCATCCGAAGACAGTTTTAAAGCCCGCATCAAAGAACTGGCAGGTAAATCTCATACGGAGCTTACATGATGAAAAAAGTTCTTATATATGCAAATCAAAAGAAAGATCCCGATGGGAAGATAACGAAGAGAGTATCCGACTATCTTGATAAAAACGGAGTATCATCCGATGTTCTTATCTCGGATTTCCAGAGAACGGAAGATAAGGATGCCGAGATTGATCTTAAGCCCGATTACTATGACTGTATCATCGTACTCGGCGGAGACGGAACGGTTCTTCAGGCTGCAAGGGAAGCCAGAGAATTAGAGATACCCATCGTAGGTGTTAATCTCGGAAGACTCGGATTCTTAACCGAGATCGAACCGGATAAACTTGAGGACAGTCTTGAGAGACTTATCAAGGGAGACTTTTTTACCGAGAAGAGAATGATGCTTCGCGGTGAAGTGGTCAGGAAAAACGGAGAAGTCATAACCAGCCGTTCACTCAACGATATCGTAATAAGCAGGTACGGAGGAATGAATCTCATCAATCTTCCCGTATATGTAAACGGACAGTTCCTGAAAGACTATATCGGTGACGGAATCATAGTTACGACCCCTACCGGATCATCCGGATATAATCTGTCTGCAGGTGGTCCCATCGCAAGCCCCACATCCGATGTTATGATCATGACTTCCATATGTTCACATTCACTTATTCAGGCGAGCATCATACTTTCCGCTTGGGATAAGATAGAAGTAAGGATTCCGGAAACGGATGAATTCAAACAGGCAGAGTGTTCTTTTGACGGAAGTATAAGAGTGCTTCTTGAAAAAGGAGATATAGTAAGGATCAGAAAATCGGAGAAATATACAGACTTTATCAGACTCAACAATTTAAGTTTCTTAGAGACGCTGCATAAAAAACTCGGAGATAACTGATGAATAAAAAAGAATCCAGACAAAGAGCAATAATTGATCTTATCGAAAGCCGTGATATTTCGACTCAGGAAGAACTCTGCTTTCTTTTACAGGAGGCGGGTTTTACCGCAACACAGGCAACTGTATCCAGAGATATCCGTGAACTGTCTCTGTCAAAGATGCCTTCCGATGAGTCGGGTCAGAAATATGTAAGAATACGTATGACTGAATCCGACATGGATGAGAAGTATGCAAGAGTTCTCAGAGACGGATATGTTGCAATGGATAAGGCTCAGAGCCTTCTTGTGCTTAAGACCGTGTCCGGAATGGCAATGGCTGTTGCGGCATCCATCGACGCAATGCATCTTAAGGAAGTATCGGGATGCATCGCAGGTGACGATACCATTATGATTGCCGTTAAAGACGCAGGAGCGGTTGACGGCCTTATGGAAAGAATCAAAGACATAGTTCAGTAATAAACATATACCTGTTTCCACCGCCGACCCCGTAGAAAAGGCGGAATAACAATGCTTAAAAATCTTCATGTACAAAATCTTGCTCTTATCGAGGATGCGGATATCGAATTCTCGGAAGGGCTCAATATACTGACCGGAGAAACCGGTGCAGGTAAATCACTTCTCATGGGCTCTGTAATGATGGCCATGGGTTCCAAATTTGATACCTCAATGATAAGAAAAGGAACGGAGCAGGCTCTTGTTGAGCTTGTGTTTGATGCCGTTCCCGATAAGGCTCTTGAGGTACTTAAAGAACTTGATATTTATCCCGAAGATGACGGAAGCGTAATTATCAAAAGGACCTGCTCGTCATCCAGAAGTTCATGCAAGATCAACGGATCAAATGTTGCCGTAAGGGAGATGAAAAAGCTCGCCCAGGCATTTATTGATGTGCACGGACAAAGGGATTACGAGACACTTCTTAAGAAGTCAGAACTTCTCGGAATACTTGATCTTTATTCGGGTGATAAGATGCCCGAACTTCTGAAAGAGATACGTGATAAGTATCATGTTATGACTGAGCTTCAGGAGAAACTTGAGGAAGAAACTTCGGATACAGGTGCATCATCCCGCGAAGCTTCCCTTGCGGAGTTTGAAGTGGGTGAGATTGAAGATGCCGCACTTGTTCCCGGTGAAGACGAAGAACTTGAGGTTTCATATCGTAAGTTAAATAATTTCAAGAAGATCGCAGAGGGCCTTGTTAAGGCTCATGAAATGATAGGGTCCGATGACGGTGAGAATGCTTTTTCTCTTACTTCAATGGCAGTAAGAGAGCTTTCTCAGGTTTCGGAATATGATGATGAAGTTAAAGGCTTTGAAGAGGAATTAAGATCTGCGGAATCCATCTTGAGCGATCTTAACATGTCATTGGGTTCTTATATATCTTCAATGGAATTTGATGAGGAAGAGTTTGTGCGTGTTGAAGAAAGACTCGATCTTATCAATAAACTTAAGAGCAAGTACGGTAGAACCATTGAGGACATTTTGAAATATGCCGAAGAGCGCAGGGAAATCCTTACCAAGTATGCCGATTACGATGCTTATCTTGAGAAGCTTAATGCGGATGTGAAGAAGGCAGAGGAAGAGTATTTCAAGGTTGCACGCAAAGCATCCGACATCAGAAGAAAGAATGCACCTCTTCTTGAGAAGGAATTAACGGAGAGACTTAAGGATCTTAACTTTAATTCCGTAGATCTTGAACTCAGGCTTGAAGAAGTTAAGCCTTCATTAACCGGAACCGATTCGGTTGATTTCTATATTTCATTTAATCCCGGAGAGGACAGAAAGCCCCTTGCAGAGGCTTCATCCGGCGGAGAACTTTCCAGAATGATGCTTGCCGTTAAAACTGTTATGGCGGGCAGAGAAGATACCGGCACACTTATTTTCGATGAGATCGATGCGGGTATCAGCGGTATCACTGCGTGGAAGGTTGCCGAATCTCTTGCGGGCGTTTCACAGCACCACCAGGTAATTTGTATCACTCATCTGCCTCAGATCGCTGCAATGGCAGATCATCATTTCGTGATCGTCAAATCATCCGATGCGACATCCACGACCACCAATATCGAACTTACGGATGAAGAAGGCTCCATCGCCGAGATAGCAAGACTTCTCGGTTCCGACTCACTCTCCGAAAGTTCTCTTTCCAACGCAAGAGATCTTAAGTCCAAAGCATCAGAATCCAAGAAATCCAAGTAATTTACGGCTGTTTGTGACATGGGGACTGACCCTCTGTCACAAGTGTGACCTCGTGTCACACTTTTACGTCTTGTTATATGTAGGAGGAGATTATGAAAAAGAAATTCTTAACCCTTTTGCTTGCATGTGCTATGACATTTCCTTTTGTACTCACTTCATGCGGCAGACTCTCTGATGAGATAGTTGAAGAAGATGATGACGATGACGAGGATGAAGAAGAGGACGACAAGCCGGTTTACGTGGATGTTCTGAGCACTTCAGATCTTAAGGGCCAGGTAAAGGTTCTTGTCAAAAATCTTGATGAATGGGTAGGGGACGATTCAAGTTCTGCGCCTGTAGACAGATTTGAGTATATGGTAACGGATCTTGATCATAACGGAAGAATCGAGATCTTAGTTAATACTGTTTTTGAATATGGCAATAATGAGCTTCACCTTTATGAGGTGGATGAAGAAGAAAAGGGCCTTGAAGAAGCTAAGTGGAAGTTCAAAGGTCTCGAGATTTCATCCGATAAATACCCGGATCCTGAAGCTTTTATCAGTTTTGTCTACGATAAGAAGAAAAACACAACCTGCTATCAGTTTACCAATTATTTCGACAACGGAAACGATGAGTTCGGTATATCTTATATGGACGTAACTTTTGCTGACGGTAAGGTTCAGTGCAATACCTATGCAGGGTCAGTGATGGGAACCGATTGGGAATTCTATACCGAAGATGATTCCGACATTGATAATTTGGACGAATTCGGTGAATATACCATGGAATACCATGATTCCAAGGATCTTGATTGGGGTACTCTCGGTATTTATAAGGAATCGGCTTATTCAAACAGTGGTTTGTCCGATGCAAGCGAAGATGATCTGAAGGATCTTCTTACCGATTCCTATATGGTTTTCGCAGGCAAAATGAATTATGAGGAATTCGAAGAGGAGCATGCTTCTGATTCGTCAGCCGAAGATTATGAAGAATACTATGAGTCTCTTATCGGCAAATGGAATCTTTACTCCATAGACAGTTATTATGGAACGGATTACTATGACGAGGATTCCAGCGATTTCCTTACATGTTCTTTCTTCGAAGATTACACCATGCGTTTTACCATCTACATGGATTACGAGATCATTTATGATGAAGTGTTATCTGTTGAGTGTATAGACGGTGATCCGCTTATAAATATTTATGATTCGGATGGAGAACTGTTTGACGATTATCTCGATCACGTTCAGTTTGTTTTCGGAGATATGAGTCAGGACGGTCAGGAACTTTACGTTACTTCTTTCGGATATGATAAAGACGGCGAATGTGAAGAAGGCGACAGCTGCGTACTCATCAGAGATAAGGGCAACGATCCAGAAAATGTGTATTCCATAGACAGATATGTGGGAGATTGGAATATCGTATCCAGTGAACTGGAAGGCGATGTTACTTATTATGAAGAAGGTGGGGATTTCTTTGTTACATTAACCGTCTATGCTAACGGTAATATTTCCATGAAGGAATCTTCATACGGAAGTGTCTTCTTGGAAATCTCCGAATGTCTTGAACGGTATGAGGATGGTCAGTGGTATTTTGAATACTCCGACCCTGATTCTCTGAATACCGCTGTTGCATCTGAAACTTACACCTTCGCGGCAATCGGAGAAGACGATCAGGAACTCGAGGTTTCAATTGATTTTTACGACAGCAATGGAGAATGGCTCGGATATACGATCCTTTTATTTGAAAGAGCGTAATTGATTCTTAAATAATTGGATATTGTAGGAGGGGAAATGAGAAAAAAGTATTTTGCTCTTATAATGGCCGGTGTTTTAAGTTCCTTGGTCTTCATGTCCGGATGCGGCGGAAGTAATGCGCCCGGAACCGAAATCGAAGAAGATGATGAAGATGAAGACGAAGATGACGATGAAGAGGACGACGAAAACGAAGAGGACTCTCAGCCCGAAGCTCCCGTTATAGTTCAGAATATCGATGATGATACTCTTGCTTCTCAGATAGAGGTTCTCGTTGATAACCGTGACGAATTCTTTTTCCCGGATACGGAAGATTATTTTCATTCAACCTGCATGGTCACCGATCTTGATTTTAACGGAAGGATTGAACTTGTTCTTACCGGAGCCCGTTGGTACGGCACGGATCATGAATGCCGTATTTATGAGATCAATGAAGAGGGAGACGGTGTTGATGAGATCGATTACGGATTCAGCGGTATCGACTCCGATGAGAGCATAGTACCCCTGTTTGGCGGCTACAACGTGTTGCGCGGCTATTACGATAAGGAGACCGGAACTTTCCATTATCTGATGCGTAGCAGCTACTCCGACGATCCGAATCAGACATACGGCACATGGAACTGTGATTTTTCATTAATAAACGGCACGATAGAAAACAATATCTATGCCAAGTATCAGTACAAGTATCTTAATCCCGATTATGAGTACACATATTGGGATGCGAACGGTGAAATTGACGAAGACGAATACGATGAGCTGAACGAGAATTATCCCGATGATCACGTCGTAAAAGAATTCAGTCTGGGACTGTATGAAGGAGATTATTATTATCCCCTTTCCGACGGTGATATCGAGAAAATGGAGTCCGAAAAGCTGACTTCTGTATTGCTTGATTCGTATAAAGTTTTCTCGGGTGAATTGGATTACGAAGAGTTCTTCAGAATTCATACCTCACACAGAAACGGCTATGACGATAAAGAAGAACTTCTTAAAGACTGTGTCGGAACCTGGGGACTCTATCTGACAGATACAGAAGGTTCGATTACTTATTATGATTCCGACGATGAGTTCTACAGTATTCTTACGGTCTATGAAGACGGCACCATGTATCTGAGGGAAGATATTAACTCGGATTACGCGAAGGAAATTACCATAGAGCTCGGAGATTATGAATATGCGTCCGGAATGCTATTTGGAGAATACTATCCCAATGCAAAAGAAGACGTTTATTACGACAGGATGGAGTACCTTATCACCGATGTGAATATGGACGGAATGCTGGTTCTTTCACACGATGCCTGGTACGGCAGTGAATACGTTGGCGGAAGCTATTGGTATTTTGTCAGACTGGATTGATACCGGCCCAAAAGACACATAAAATTTGACTCATTTGCTCTTCGGTGGTATTGTGTCTTTTGGTTTGTATAAACAAAGGAGGATAATATGAAAAAAGCAGCTTTTAAGAAAGTTGTATCTATGTCCCTCATGCTTACTCTTCTTGCAAGCATTTGTGGCTGCGGTGCAGCAAAGACTTTTCCCATCGAAGTATCCGAGACCAAGGTTGAGGTTGAGGTCGATGAGAAGGTAAAGGTAGAGATTGAGAATTATGAAGACCTTAAGGACGTTGTTGTAGAGATCGATGACGATGATATCGCTAAGGTTAAAGAGAGCGACGGAACCATCACCATCACCGGACTTGAAGAAGGTAAGGCTAAGATCACCGTTACTGCTTCAAACTCTGAGGATGAGATCACCATCAAGGTTACCGTAAATGCTCCCGAAGAGCCTGAACCCGAACCCGAGCCCGAACCCGAGCCTGAACCCGAGCCCGAGCCCGAACCCGAACCCACCACTACCACTTCTACCGGAGATGTAGAGGATTGGTACGGAACCTATTCAGGAACCATTTCTCTTTACGGAACCGATAAGTGGTCCGACGAGAGCCATGAGTGGGACGTATACGCTATTGTCGATGAGTCCAACGGAAAGCCCTTCTTCGAAGGCTTCTCTGATGAGATGGATCTTTGGGGCGGAGACTGGTCAACCGACGGAAATGCAGTATTCTCATTCTGGGTAGAGCTTACCGAGGATAAGATGACCGCTGATACCTCTTATGATTGCTGGATCCTTGATGAGGATGATCTTTCCGACAGCAACTATGTATACTATTGGTATTCATATGAGCGTGATTATCTCCTTATCTGCCTCAACTACTATGATCCCGATTATGACGGCGGATTTGATGTATACATCACTCTTTCCAAGGACTGATAAGTCAAAAATGTAATATTTTGGGCGGATTCCGTATGGAATCCGCCTTTTTGCTTGAAAAAACCTTCCTCTTGCGGTATATTATTAAGGTTTTGAGAGGAGCATATAATGATCACTAAGAGAGAAGACATAAGAAATGTCGCAATTATCGCCCATGTAGACCACGGCAAGACCACCCTGGTTGATGAGCTTTTGAAGCAGAGCGGTGTATTCAGAGAGAATCAGGAAGTAGCGGAGCGTGTAATGGACTCCGGAGATATCGAGCGTGAGCGCGGTATCACCATTCTTTCCAAGAATACCGCAGTTACATATAAGAATACCAAGATCAACATCATCGATACTCCGGGACATGCGGATTTCGGCGGTGAGGTTGAGCGTGTACTTAAGATGGTTAACGGCGTTATCCTCGTCGTTGATGCTTTCGAGGGTGCAATGCCCCAGACCAAGTTCGTTCTCAGGAAGGCACTTGAGTTGAAGCTTCCCGTTATCGTATGTATCAATAAGATTGACCGTCCTGAGGCTCGCCCCAGAGAGGTTGTAGATGAGGTTCTTGAGCTTTTCCTTGAGCTTGATGCAGATGATGCCCAGCTTGATTGCCCCTTCGTATATGCTTCCGCAAAGAGTGGTATAGCAAGTATGGATCCCGATACCCAGGGAACAAGCATGGCTCCTCTTTTCGATACCATTCTTGATTACATTCCCGCACCCGAGGGAGATCCCGAGGCAGGAACCCAGGTTCTTATTTCCACCATCGATTACAACGAGTACGTTGGACGTATCGGTATCGGTAAGGTAGAAAACGGATCTGTAAAGGTAAACCAGGAAGTTGTTATCTGTAACCATCACGATCCCGATAAGCTTATCAAGACCAAGATCAGCAAGCTCTATGAGTTCGACGGACTTGCAAAGGTTGAGGTTACCGAGGCTAAGATCGGATCGATTGTTGCTATATCAGGTATTTCCGAGATTCACATCGGTGATACCATCTGCAGCCCTGATGCTGTAGATCCCATTCCTTTCCAGAAGATTTCAGAGCCTACCATCGCTATTGATTTCTGTGTTAACGATTCACCTCTTGCAGGACAGGAAGGTAAGTTCGTTACATCCAGACATCTCAGAGACAGACTCTACAAAGAGCTTAATACAGACGTTTCACTCAGAGTCGAGGAGACAGAGGATACCGACCGTTTCAAGGTATCCGGAAGAGGAGAGCTTCATCTTTCCGTTCTTATCGAGACTATGAGAAGAGAAGGATACGAGTTTGCAGTATCCAAGGCAGAGGTTCTTTATAAGACCGATGAAAACGGTAAGAAGACCGAGCCCATGGAAGTTGCTTACATCGATGTTCCCAATGACTGCACCGGTGCCGTTATCGAAAAGCTCGGTAGCAGAAAGGGAGAGCTCCGTAACATGAGTTCCATCAGCGGAGGCACTTATACCAGACTTGAGTTCCTCATCCCTTCAAGAGGACTTATCGGATACAGAGGAGAGTTCCTCACCGATACTAAGGGTAACGGAGTTATCAATACCGAATTCGACGGATATGCACCTTATAAGGGAGATATTTCCTATAGAAAGATGGGATCTCTCATCGCATTTGAAGCAGGCGAGGCTATTACCTACGGTCTCTTCAATGCACAGGAGAGAGGTACTCTTTTCATCACAGCAGGTGATAAGGTTTATGCCGGAATGGTTGTCGGTGAGACCGGAAGATCCGAGGATATCGAAGTTAACGTATGTAAGAAGAAGCAGCTGACCAACACCAGATCATCATCTGCAGACGAAGCACTTCGACTTACACCTCCCAAGGTTCTTTCACTTGAGCAGGCTCTGGACTTCATCGAGACCGACGAGCTCCTGGAGGTAACACCCACAACTCTTCGTATCAGAAAGAAGATTCTTGATTCACGACTTCGTAAGAGAGCAAATTTTAATAACTAATACATCGGATGACACAGGGACGTTTCCTGTGTCATCTTTTTTGTGACAAGGTGTCGGCCTCGGTGTCACAAAAAGTATACTTTTAGTTCCTTGACGCAGTAATTCGCCGACTATAAAAATGGTAGGGAAAGGGGAGTATTGCGTATATGGATAAGAAAAAAATAAAGAAAAGTATCTTAACCGCGTTTTTTCTCATAGGATCTATCGTTTGCTTCATCGCGGTAGTAACAGATAATGTGATACTTGCAGCAATCGTATTTACGGTTCTCTTTGTTACAGGTATTGTCTCTTCTTCATCATCAAGTAATAAAAATCGTGAGTATATGGAAGCCAAACTGAAGGAATTTCTTGATTCATTTACACGCGTAAGTGATGAAGTCTTTCCACGTTCAACGATTGAAAAGACCGCCCCGATGATCAAAGAAACCGGATACAGCAGGTTCAACGGATTTGAATTCGTGTTCTTGGGCAAGACTTTTTTAAGCGAGGATATTTCCTTCGGAAAAGAAAGAACCGATAAGGATTTTGCCGGTGAAGATAATAAGATAAGATTTGATGTAATATCCAGGGCCAGAGTCATAAAAGCAGTAACGGATAAAACCTATCCCCTGATCAAATTCAGATGTAACACCATGGAGGGTGGCGGATCCGATGAGGCATACACCTATAGATTAAATGATGGTGTTGTGGATACCTGTTATACCATTTCATCTGACGAGGAGCTAACAGATAGTCTTTTGGAGATGCTCTCATGTATGATTCCAACTTTGAAGAGAGCATCGGAGTACGAGATTTCTTTTACGCTTCATGATAATTCTCTTTATTCATACAGACATATTAAAGAGACCGGGTATTTTACTACCTATATTGAAATGGATACTAACAGCGCAGAGACACACCTCCGCGAGCTGAAAGAGCAGCTTGAAGTTACCGGTGGATTATCCGATGTGCTGTAAGAGGTTGACAGTAAGTTTCTGTAGTGCTAGTATTTGCTTTAAGTTAATAAAAACGGTAGAGGTTGCGCCAATCATTATTAAGAAGTCGGATGTGCCGTACACAGATGAAGGCTTAAGAAAGGGTGAGGCGCCGAAGGAACGGTTTTTACGGAAGATCGGATCCTGGGCATACGATTAACAGTTGTATGACTGTCATCCCGAAAGGGATGGGGAGCTATCAAATTATTTGTTGATAACGGCTGACCGTATTTTATTACGTGTCGGTCTTATTTTTTTCATAAGAAGAAATAAACCGACGTAACACGTAACTAAAAGAACGAGAGGAGAAACACAAAATGAGCAAACCTATTTTCACCGGAGCTGCAGTAGCACTCGTAACACCCATGACCGCTGACGGCAGCGTTAATTTCGAGAAGCTTGACGAGCTTATCGAGTTCCAGATTTCAGGAGGAACCGATGCAATCGTAGCTTGCGGAACCACAGGTGAGGCATCAACCCTTACACATGAGGAGCATTTGAATGTCATCAGACATACCGTAGAGAAGGTTGCCGGCCGTGTACCCGTTATCGCTGGAACCGGTTCAAACAGCACCGAGACCGCAATTTACCTCAGCGTAGAAGCAGAGAAGGCAGGAGCTGATGCACTTCTTCTTGTAACCCCTTATTACAACAAAGCAACCCAGAAGGGGCTTGTAGAGCATTTCGTAAAGACCGCTGAGGCTGTTAAGATTCCCGTCATCCTTTACAACGTTCCTTCAAGAACAGGATGCAACATTCTTCCCGCAACCGTTAAGCAGATTAATGAGCGCGCTAAGAACGTCGTAGCTATTAAGGAAGCAAGCGGAAACATTTCACAGGTTGCAACTCTTGCATCTATCATGGATGAGGATTTCGCAATCTATTCCGGAAATGATGATCAGATTGTTCCCCTTCTTGCACTCGGCGGACTCGGAGTTATCTCCGTACTTTCAAACGTAGCTCCCAGACAGACTCACGACATCGTTGCTTCATACCTTGCAGGCGATGTTAAGAAGAGCTGCAAGCTTCAGCTTGAGGCACTTGATCTTATCGGAAGCCTCTTCTGCGAAGTTAATCCCATTCCCGTTAAGACCGCTCTTAACCTCATGGGTATGAACGCAGGTCCCTTAAGACTTCCCCTTACCGAGATGGAAGATGCAAACGCTGCAAGACTCAAGAAGTCCCTTGCTGATTACGGACTTAAAGTAGCTGAAGGTGCAGTTATCAAATTCAACGACCTTACTAAAGATTAATTATCCGGTGCACCCTTCGGGCGCACTCGAAAGGAATACAGTTATGACAAGAATTATCATGCACGGCTGCAACGGCCGTATGGGACAGATGATCACAGGCATCGTTAAAGAACGTGATGATGCCGAGATCGTTGCAGGAATAGATGTTTTCGATGGCATCACCACAAACGGATATCCTGTTTTCACTGACATTAACGCTTGTGATGTGGAAGCTGACGTAGTAATCGACTTCTCCAATGCATCTGCAGTAGATAAGCTTATGGATTATTGCGAGGCAAAAAGTCTTCCCCTGGTACTTTGCTCAACCGGACTTTCCGAAGAGCAGCTCGCTAAGGCTAAAGCTCTTTCCGGCAAGATTGCCGTTCTTAAGAGTGCCAACATGAGCCTTGGAATCAATCTTCTCCAGAAGCTTCTTAAAGATGCCGCAGCAATCCTTGCTCCTTCAGGCTTTGACATCGAGATAGTTGAGAAGCACCACAGAATGAAACTCGATGCTCCCAGCGGAACAGCACTTGCTCTTGCAGATTCCGTTAATGAGGCTCTTAATAATGAGTATGAGTATGTCTATGACAGATCTGCCCGCAGGGAAAAGAGACCGGACAAAGAAATCGGTATCAGTGCTGTAAGAGGCGGAACCATCGTAGGCGACCACGACGTAATCTTTGCCGGAACCGATGAGGTTATCACTTTCTCACACTCTGCATATTCAAGAGCAGTCTTTGCAAAGGGCGCTGTAAGCGCAGCGGTTTTCCTTGCAGGAAAGAAGCCCGGCTTTTATGATATGAGTAACGTTATCGAGGAGTCACTTAGCAAGTAATGAGATTTCGCCCCTGTATCGATATTCACAACGGAAAAGTAAAACAGATCGTAGGGTCATCGCTGAAGGATGAAGGAAGTAAAGCTTCCGAGAATTTCGTATCGGAGAAGACTTCGGTTTACTATGCCGAGATGTTTGATACAAAAGGCCTTAAGGGCGGACATGTCATTATCCTTAATAAGAAGGGGACTCCCGAATACGATGCTTCATATAATGAATGCATTAATGCACTTAAAGCATATCCCGGTGGTCTTCAGGTTGGCGGAGGAATCACTCCTGAAAACGCACGCGAATTTCTGGATGCCGGTGCATCCCATGTAATAGTTACTTCTTTTGTATTTGCAGAGGGTAAGATCAAGAAGGATAATCTTGAGAAGATAAGTAAAGCAGCATCTCCCGAAAGACTTGTTCTTGATCTTAGCTGTAAGAATTATGAAGACGGCTATTACATCATGACGGACAGATGGCAGAACAAAACCGATGCCAAGCTTACAACGGAATTGCTTGAAGAATTATCTTCATACTGTGATGAGTTTCTTATTCATGCAGTAGATTCCGAGGGAAAAGCAAACGGTCCCGAGAAAGGCGTTCTGGATATCCTTAAAAACTTTTCACTTCGTCCCGTTACATACGCAGGCGGTATAGCTTCTTATGAAGATATAGAAGATATCGGAAAGCAGTGTGACGGAAGAGTGGATATAACCGTAGGATCCGCACTTGATATCTATGGCGGAAAACTTGATACGGATGAAATTATCGCGATTTGCGACAGGATCTGAAAATATAATAAATTCTATAAAAGAGCTTCATTTTGAACTGACCCCCAAAAGTTAGACCAAAAATCTAACTTTTGGGGGTCAGTTTTGTTATGGCAAAATATTCTTTTAATTTCAAACTCAAGATAGTCAA
>CADBFZ010000016.1 GCA_902794095.1 uncultured Lachnospiraceae bacterium
GTGCCCATGCGGGCGCCGGATAAAAACATAGACACAGACAAGCCGGAATACATAGGCTTTTAGAAGGAGAATCACAAAAAATGAAACTTGGCATCGTCGGTCTTCCTAATGTAGGTAAGAGTACACTTTTCAATTCGATCACAAAGGCTGGAGCGCAGGCTGCAAACTTCCCCTTTTGTACCATTGATCCCAATGTAGGCGTGGTTGCGGTTCCCGATGAGAGAATCGAGAAGCTGGGCAAGCTCTACAACACCAAGAAGGTTACTCCCGCAACCATCGAGTTCGTAGATATCGCAGGACTCGTAAAGGGTGCATCAAAGGGAGAGGGACTCGGAAACCAGTTCCTTGCAAATATTCGTGAAGTAGATGCAATCGTTCACGTAGTAAGATGCTTTGATGATGACAACGTTATCCATGTAGACGGAAGCGTTGATTCCATAAGAGATATCGAGACCATTAATCTCGAGCTTATCTTTGCAGACCTTGAAGTTCTCGAGAAGCGTATCGCCAAGACCGCTAAGACCGCGAGAATGGACAAGACCGCTGCAAAGGAACTCGATCTCCTCGAGAGATTCAAAGCTCATCTTGAGGCTAATAACGCAGCCAGAACCCTTGTTACCGAGGATGAAGATGAGATCAAATATCGTAAGGAGTTTAACCTTCTTACCGACAAGCCTGTAATCTACGCAGCAAATGTAGAAGACGGCGACCTTGCAGACGACGGCGCAAACAACGAGAACGTTAAGAAGGTTCGCGAGTTTGCAGCTCAGGAAGGCTCAGAGGTATTCGTAATTTCCGCAAGAACCGAGGAAGAGATTTCCGAACTTGATGATGCCGAGAAGAAAGAATTCCTCGACGCACTCGGACTTAAAGAGTCCGGACTTGAGAAGCTTGTAAGAGCAAGTTACGATCTCCTCGGACTTATGAGCTTCCTTACCGCAGGAGAGGATGAGTGCCGTGCATGGACCATCAAGAAGGGCACCAAGGCTCCTCAGGCAGCCGGCAAGATCCACACCGATTTCGAGCGCGGATTCATTAAGGCTGAAGTAATCAACTATCAGGATCTTCTCGACAACGGATCAATCGCCGCAGCTAAGGAAAAGGGCATTGTCCGCATCGAGGGAAAAGAGTACGTTGTACAGGACGGAGACGTTATCCTGTTTAGGTTTAATGTATGATGACTAATAATGAGATATCTTTTCCTAATTTAGGAATAGACCTTCATAATGTTCCGGATGGATTTTCCATATTTGGCTTTGAGATAAAGCTTTATGCGATATGTGTCGTCCTGGGTATGTTTGCAGGCGGAACCCTTGCCGCATATCTTGCCAAGCGCGGCGGATGGGACAAAGAGAAGATATGGGACTTCTTTATCTACGGAGTATTTTTCGGAGTAATCGGAGCAAGGGCCTATTATGTAATATTTGCCTGGGATTACTACAAGTCCAATCCGATTCAGGTCTTTAACATAAGACAGGGCGGACTTGCAATATACGGCGGAGTTATCGCTGCATTCCTTACGGTATTTATATATTGTAAGATCACTAAGATTAATGCTTTCAGGCTGCTGGATTATTCCACACCCGGACTAGCGCTGGGACAGGCATTCGGCAGATGGGGCAACTTCTTTAACAGAGAAGTGTTCGGAGAGTATACCGATAACATCTTTGCGATGAGAATTCCCGTATCAAGAGTAAGACCTCAGGATATTTCCGAAAGCATCAGAGCTCATATGGCAGAGGGCCAGAACTTCATACAGGTTCATCCCACTTTCTTATATGAATGTTTATGGAATGTAGCCATCGTAGCTCTTATGGTTAAGTTTGAGCCCAAGAAGAAGTTTGTAGGAGAAGTAGCACTCTGGTATCTCGGAGGATATGGACTGGGAAGATTCTGGATCGAAGGAATCAGAACAGATACGCTCTTTATCCCCGGAACAACCCTTGCGGTATCACAGGTTCTGGCAATAATCATGTTCGTATGCAGTCTTGCGGCAGATATCGTGATCAGAGTTATGATCTCAAAGGGAAAATTAAAAACTATTGTTTTTTGCCCCACTTCTTCCCACTAAAAACTAAATATAGTTTCTTTGTATAAATCGACTCCCAAAATGTAGATTTTGGGAGTCTTTTTTTGTCATTTTTTACCCAAACACTTTATTAACAAATTTAATAATTTGCTTGCAATTAGTTAATAAATTCGGTATTATTGACTTGTCGGTGGGAACAAGTGGGAAAAATGTCCCCAAAAGTGGGAGAATCTATAAACCACAATTCCACAGACACAATCCCACAAAACCCAGTAAAATCAAGCGTTTCAAGAAGGTAACGAGTGATGACCGGTCTCATCGGCGAATACAACAGAACAATAGACGCCAAGGGCCGCATGTCAGTTCCTTCGAAATTCAGCACGGTTTTAGGCGAATCATTCGTAATTTCCAAAGGTTTTGACGGATGCCTCGTTATTTACTCGGACGAGGAATGGACTCTTTTTTCGGAAAAACTCAATTCTCTTCCTTCATTTGATCCTCAGGCTCGTCAGATAAAACGATTCTTCGGATCCGGTGCTACAAGAGTTGACATCGATTCACACGGAAGAGTTCTGGTACCTGCATCACTTATGGAATATGCGGGACTTAAGAAAGACGTAACGATAGTCGGAACCGCAGACGGAAGAGCAGAAGTTTGGGATACCGACAAGTGGAACTCAGAGGCAGGAAATGTAAGCCCCGAGGATGCAGCTAAGAATCTTTTCGAAAGAGGAATAGTTATCTGATAGATGGAATTCAAACACATCTCAGTACTCTTAAATGAAACAGTTGATTGCATGATGGTCCGCCCCGACGGTGTATACCTCGACGGAACACTCGGCGGAGCGGGCCACTCCTCCTTGATTGCTTCCAAATTGGAGACAGGACATCTTTACGGAGTAGATCAGGACAGTGACGCAATTGAGGCCGCAACGGCCAGATTAAAGCCTTATGAAAAGAACGTAACGGTAATCAGAGACAATTACCGAAATGCCGTAAGAATCCTGAAGGAAATGGGAGTAAGCGGCGCAGACGGAATACTTCTTGATCTGGGAGTAAGCTCCTGGCAGTTCGATCAGGGAGACAGAGGTTTTTCCTACAACTATGACGCACCTCTTGATATGAGGATGGATACGAGAAAAGACTTATCCGCAGCGGTAATAGTTAACGAATATCCGGAAGAAGAAATCAGAAGGATATTAAGGGATTACGGCGAAGAGAAATTTGCTTCGAACATTGCATCAAACATCTGCAAGGCAAGAAGCAAGAAGAAGATAGAAACAACATTCGAACTCAATGACATCATTAAGGATTCGATACCTGCCAAGTTCAGAGCAGGCGGACATCCTTCAAGGCAGACATATCAGGCACTCCGCATTGCCTGCAACGAAGAACTGGACGTACTTGAGAATTCACTCGATGAGATGGCGGATTTCTTAAATCCCGGCGGAAGACTTTGCATCATAACCTTCCATTCATTGGAAGACAGGATAGTAAAGAACGCATTTAAGAGATTTGAAAATCCTTGCACATGTCCTCCCGGATTTCCTCAGTGTGTATGCGGAAAAGTATCAAAGGGAAAAGTAATTACCAAGAAGCCCATAGCTCCTACGGATGAAGAGATAGAAATGAATTCCAGATCCAGGAGCGCAAAGCTCAGGGTATTTGAAAAAACAAAATGAAAAGCTCTTTAAGAACGGATTCTTAAAAGAGGGGGATTAGAAAATGGCAATTCGTACTTCATATTCAGATTTCATACAGGGAACAGCGGTAAGAAAAGAAGCTCCCGCAAGACCTTATGTTCGTCCTGTTGAGCATAAGCAGCCTAAGAGAAAGGTCGCAAGAAGGCGTCTTTCCCTTCCTGTTGTGGCTTCTTTTATGTTCGCCGTACTTTCTTTTGCCGTTTGTGCATATATGATGGTATCATATGTAAGGCTCCGCAGTGAGCTCACCGAGATGAGCCGTTCCGTAACCACCAAGAGATCAGAACTTAACACCATGATCTCTCACAACGATGCAGAGTATAATCGCATCATGGCTTCCGTAGATCTTGCTTCCATCGAAGCAGTCGCAAGGGGAGAACTCGGAATGACTTATGCAGACGAAGGACAGATCTGCTTCTACTCGGGAGAAACCGGTGATTATATGAGAAGATACGGAAATTAATTGATGGCACCTCGGAAAAAGAATACAAAAAAGAATAATCGGGGCACGCTCTCGGCAAGGCAGATCAGGTTTAATAAGCTGACTGTCTTGTTTTCGATTTTATTGGTGCTCCTTCTTGCTCTTACAATAAGGCTTATCAAGATCGTCAGAGACAACGGTGAAGAGTATCAGAGAATAGTTTTATCCAACCAAAGATATGACTCTGTTATCATCCCCTTCAGACGAGGGGATATTGTTGACTCAAAGGGTACTATTCTTGCAACAAGTGAGAAGGTTTATAACCTCATCGTCGATGCATCCGTCATGACCACTTATGATGATGACAGATATCTCGAGCCCACGCTCACAGCCCTTGGAGCATGCTTCCCTCAGATCGATATTAACGAACTTCGTACATTCGTACTTAATAACCAGACCAGCCAGTACAGAATACTTGCCAAGAGACTTTCATACGGCGAGATTAGTGAATTTCTGAACATGCAGGCTGCAAATTCATACATTCGCGGAGTTACTTTCGAGGAAGAGTACAAGAGAGTTTATCCCATGGGTAATCTCTGCTCAACCATTCTCGGATATACCACAGGTAACACAAATTCCGGCGGAATGTACGGACTTGAAGAGTATTACGAAGCAGTTCTTACCGGTACCGACGGAAGAGAGTACGGATATCAGAATGAAGATGCAACTCTCGAGCGTACCATCAAGCCCGCAGTTGACGGATATACCATTCACACTACGATCGATGCAACCATTCAGAGAATCGTAGAAGAGAAGTTAAGCGAGTTTAACGAGACATACAGAAACAATTATCGTTTCGGAAACGGTGCGGAGAATCTCGGATGTATCATCATGGATATCAATTCCGGTGAGATTCTTGCGATGGCGGATTTTCCTACATATAATCCCGGTGATTATATGAACACCGATCCTCTCATCGGCTGCAATTACTATGAAGCAGTTACCAATGCCGCAGGATATATCGAATACAGGAAGTCTACCGATATCATTACTCAGGAAATGATCGATCAGATGACTCCCGATCAGATTAACGTTAATCTGTATAACCTTTGGAAGAATCAGTGCATCAGCTATACTTACGAGCCCGGTTCAACCGCTAAGCCTTTCACCGTGGCTGCAGCTCTTGACTGCGGTGCCATTACCGGAAATGAAGTTTATACCTGTAACGGAGCGCTTCAGGTTTCAAACTATTTCATCAAGTGCCACACCTATGATTCGGGCGGAGACGGTGTTGTAACCGTTCAGGATTCCATTGCTTGGTCATGTAACGTAGCACTCATGAAGATTGCACAGACTCTCGGAACAGAGAACATGTGCAAGTATCAGAGAATCTTTAACCTCGGACTTAAGACCAACATCGATCTTGCAGGTGAAGCAAGAACCGATACTCTCGTATATAATTCTCAGACAATGGGTGCCGTTGACCTTGCCACCAACTCATTCGGTCAGAACTTCAACGCAACCATGATCCAGATGATCTGCGGATTCAGTTCTCTTATTAACGGCGGATATTATTACGAGCCCCACATCGTTAATCAGATCACCGATTCAACCGGTGCCGTTATTCAGAACATCGAGCCCAGGATTCTCAAGCAGACCGTATCAGAGTCTGTATCCGAGAGAATCAGACAGTACTGCAGAGCAACCGTAATGGAAGAGGGCGGATCCAGACGAAGCGGACGTAATGCAAGACCTTACGGTTATGCAATCGGCGGAAAGACCGGAACCGCACAGACCATTCCCCGTGAGACCGGACAGATCGTTATTTCATTCATGGGATTTGCTCCCGCAGACGATCCTCAGATTGCAATCTATGTTGTAATCGACAGACCTAACTTTGCTAAGCAGGACAACGTTAAATATGCATGTCTTCTTTGCAGAGACATCCTTCAGGAAGTTCTTCCTTACATGGGAATTTACATGACCGAGCCTCTTACCGACGAGGAGATCAAATACCTCGAAGAAAAGCAGCTTGAGAATACACTCAGATATACTCAGACAACCGATGAGCAGACAACTGAGGAAGGCGAAGAAGATCCTTACGAAGAAATAGAAATGCAGGAAGTAACCGACTCCACAGGTGAAACCGCAAATGTTTATCCGAGATGGATGAGTTATCCCATCGATCCGGCAACAGGTTACAGAGTAGGCCCTGACGGAAAATATTACGATGCCGATACGGGCGAACTTGCAACAGATACTTCAGCGATACTTGATGATTCGATTCCCGTTAACGAGAATATCGAATCCGAAAACCAGCAAGGAAATTGATAACGAAGAATGGCTAACAGAAAGCAGACAAAACAGAATAATGTTATCAATATGAGAATGCCGGATCTGAGGGAGACCACCTCGGAACTGGGCGGTTATATTGACAGCAATATAGATCTCAATCTGCTTTTTATCGTTCTCTTTTTAGTCGGATTCGGACTGCTGATGGTTTACTCCGCATCGTCGTATGTTGCACTTCGTGACTTCGGAAATTCGTCCTACTTTTTCAGAAAACAGATCATTGCGGATGTGCTCGGAATCATCTGCATGGTATTAACTCTTTTTGTTCCGCTTAAGAAGCTGGAGAGATTTAAATATACTTTCCTTGCAATCGGAATCGGAGTTATTTTCCTCGTTATTCCTTTCGGTATCGAATCACACGGTGCGAGAAGATGGATACAGGTTCCTTTCGTAGGACAGCGTCTGCAGCCTGCGGAGATCACCAAACTTTTCATGATCTTATTCCTTGCTGCTATGATCAATTCCATGGGAAACAAGCTGATCTCATCATGGAAGGGATTCCTGTTTTGTATGGGAATCGCATCATTTGCATCATTACTTCTTTACACACTTACAGATAACTTGAGTTCCGCACTTATTGTTTTTGCAATCGCATTCGTAATGTGTTTTGTAGCAGCAGCGGATTATAAGAAATATATCTTGCTGACAGTGGCGGGATTTGCCGCCGCGGGCGGATTGGTTGCATATGTTGCATCAACAGAAGGTGCATCCGACGGATCATTCAGACTTACAAGAATTTCCTCATGGCTTCGTCCCGAGAATTCAACAGAAACATCAGCACACCAGATGCTTCAGGGATTATATGCAATCGGTAACGGAGGTATTTTCGGAAGAGGACTCGGACAGAGCGTTCAGAAAGTATCCGTCCTTCCCGAGCCTCACAACGATATGATATTTGCTGTAATCTGCGAAGAACTCGGAATCGTAGGTGCGATCGCACTTATGATCATGTTCGCACTTATGATCTATCGCATGTATTACATCGCAAGAAATACCAAAGACAGATTCCATTTCATGATAGTAAGCGGAGTCATGGCACACTTTGCGATTCAGATCGTACTTAACATCGCGGTCGTTACAGGTTCCATTCCCAACACCGGTGTGTCACTTCCCTTTATTTCCTACGGTGGATCATCAGCTCTTTTCCTCCTTGTCGAAGTAGGGCTTGTTCTTAACATCGACAGAGTTACAAGGGCGGAAAGCAGGAGAGGATGAGCGCCCGCAGAGGCAGAGGCATTCGCAGGATAATGATTCCTCTGCTGATATTCTTAGGTGTATTTGCCTGTGTAATGGGTGTTGAATATTTCCTGGAGATTTACAGAGTAGATCCTGCGAAGATCTATGTTGACGGAAATAAACATTACACCAATCAAGAGATAATAGACATCGTAATGAACGGACCTCTCGGAGATAATTCCGTTGTCCTTTCACTCAAATACAAAAATAAAAAGATTACCGATGTTCCTTTCGTCGATGCGATAACAGTAGAAGTCATTGCATCAGATTCAATAAGAATTAGAGTTTTTGAAAAGGCTCTTGCGGGATATGTAAAGTATCTCGACAGATATATCTACTTCGATAAAGACGGAACGGTTGTTGAAAGTTCCGACGTGTTAACTGAGGGAATACCCCAGGTTACCGGTATTGTTTTCTCGGGGATACAGGTAGGAAAACCGTTGTCATCCGACGATACGGATATATTCACAAGAACTCTGGATCTTACCAAACTTCTTGCCAAGTATGAACTTACTGCCGACAGGATACACTTCCATGAAAACGGCGAAGTTACTGTATATTTCGGCAATGCAAGAGTTGATCTGGGAACAGATGAAGAAGGTATAGAAGATAAGGTAATGCTGCTGGGAACCTTCCTGGAGCGCGTCGGAAATTTAAGCGGCGTTCTGGATATGGAAGAGTATAGCGAAGAGGGGATTTATGTTTTCACCCCGGATGATACGAACTGATAACGCCTGATATTTCATAAATAGTTGAAATTATTGTGTTTATAAATTATTATAATACAGTATGTTGTGTTTTTAAGTAGGAGGACAAAACCTTGTATGAGATAAAAGAGTCCACAAAACCTAACGGAAAAGCAAGAATAATCGTAGTTGGCGTCGGCGGTGCCGGCAACAACGTTGTTGACAGAATGATAGAAGACAATGTCACAGGCGTTGAGTTTGTGGCTATGAATACAGATCTCCAGGATCTTGAGCTTTCACTTGCTCCCGATAAAGTACCTCTCGGTGAGAAAGAGACTCAGGGACTTGGCGCAGGTGCCGATCCCGAAGTTGGTGAAAGAGCAGCTCAGGAAAGTGTTGATGAGATCAGAGAGCATATCAAAGATGCCAACATGCTGTTTATCGTATGCGGCATGGGCGGCGGAACCGGAACCGGTGCTGCACCCGTTATTGCACACGAAGCAAGAGACATGGGTATTCTTACCGTTGGTGTTATGACCACTCCTTTCTCAATCGAGAGAGCAGTTCGTAGAGAGAACGCAGAACTCGGTATCTCCAAGATCCGTGACGATCTTGATACCATTCTTGTAATTCCCAATGATAAATTGTTTAATTTGGCCAGCAAATCAACCCCCATCAAAGCAATGTTCAAACTTGCGGATGAGGTTGTTAAGCAGGCTGTTCGTGGTATCACCGATATTATCAATGAGGACGGAGATCTTAACCTCGACTTCGCAGATATCAAGAAGGCTATGAAGGATAAGGGTACTGCTCTTATCGGTATCGGAGAAGCTGAAGGTGAGGGCAGAGCATCCGCAGCTGTTAAGGCAGCAGTTGAGAGCAAGCTCCTCGATTCCAAGATCAATTCCGCAAGCGCAGTTATCGCAAACGTTGTCGGTAATGTTACTGCCGGTGATATACAGGAAGTTGATGATTATCTCAAGGAACTCCTCGGAGACAGAGTTGAGTTCTTCCTTGGTATGCGTAGTGACGAGAGCCTCGGCGAGAAGCTCAGCGTTACCATCATCGCTACCGGTATCGACGATAACACTTCAATTCACGGAGGATTCGTTCCTCGCAGTGTTCCTTCAACTGCAAGCAAGTTCGGAACCAGCCACATCCCTCCCGTTGAAGCAGTTTCTTACAATCCTTCACCCGCAGCAACCGTTGCACCCAAGACCGGAATCAACGAGAGAAACGTTTCTCCCATCAGAACCGTTAATCCCGCAAGCCCCGCACCCGCACCTACCGGCGAGATTCCCGGGCTTAAGAGCAGGGTAAAGGACGTTCACATGGAAGTTCCTTCATTCCTTAGAAAAAAGAACGATGAATGATGATCGTACGTGAAGATATTTTGCCCATGGGATTTCTGAAGAAGTCAGATTATTCGGGTTCCTATGGTGGATTAAGATACAGACTTAACAAGATTACCAAAAAGTCGGTTTCGGATTCGGGAGAAGAGATCAAACAGGATGCACTCCTTTGCGAGATCTGGCCCGGACCGTTCAACTATCATACAACTCCCGAGGAGTCTAAGGAATCCGCAGAGTTTTCTTTTGACGAAGACGGAGTTACAGATGCCATATCTTGGATGAACGATAAACTTGCGGAAGATCCCGATAAATGGGAGAAAGCAGCCACCAACTGGAAGAGCTATTCCGCGGAATAACCGTTTTATAGGAGAAGGGTATGAAGTGTCCTTATTGCGGAAGTGATGATACCAGAGTTATCGATTCAAGACCTGCTGATGACAACTATTCCATCAGAAGGCGCAGAATCTGTGATAACTGCACGAAGCGCTTTACCACTTACGAGAAGGTAGAGACGATTCCTCTTATCATCATCAAGAAAGACAATAACAGAGAGACTTACGATCGTTCCAAGATCGAGTCCGGTGTTTTGAGAGCATGCCACAAGAGACCTGTAAGTGCTACTCAGATCACTTCACTTGTTGACGAGGTCGAGAACGAAATCTCTACTCTTGAGGATAAGGAAATTCCTTCCCGCGTTATCGGTGAGATCGTTATGAAGAAGCTAAAGGATCTCGATGCCGTAGCGTATGTAAGATTTGCATCCGTTTACAGAGAGTTCAAGGATGTTGATTCCTTCATGGATGAGCTGAAAGGCTTCATTGGTAAGAAATAATTCTTTTATCTGTCATCCGGTTAAAGATTTGCCGATTTGTGTCGATATATATTTCACAGGGCGTTTGTTTGACACGGAGGTCAGCATATGAGAATAGGCGAAGGTTTCGATTACTCGAGAGTATATAATGATCTGTCATCCATAAGACTTCGTGATACTTTATCCGAAGTAAAGCCGGTTCAGGAAGAGGTTAAGCCTGCGGAAGCGCCTAAGGCAAGCCTTGAAGAACAGGTTGCAGCCCGCCCCGGTAAGCTTATCGGACTTGAGGATATCTCACTATCCTTCAATAAGAACGATGATTTCGATCTTATCGGAACCACAAGTGATATCACCAATCTCGATATCGAAAAGGCTGTATCCATTTCCAAGAGAGATGACATATTAAACAGCTACCGTGCTTCCGAAACTCAGGTTCCGGTATATGCCGGAGAAGAGGGAATGGTAATCGCTAAGTAAAATCAATGACAAATACTTAAGAGAACAGGTTAAAACCTGTTCTCTTTTTCTTTTCTAAATCCCCTGCGTGATTTATAATGTTTTTGGTTTTTTATGAGTATTTGTGGTCTTAACGGACCCGGGAAAAGGAGTATGATATGGAGACTAAAAGGAAAGAATTTTCAAGAACGGTTAACATTATCGCCTTGACACTTGTCGTGGTAGTAATGGTTGTTGCGGCATTTGTCACTGATGCGGATACGGTTCAGATGAGCTTCTGGGCCCTTGTTCCTCCTATCATAGCCATTGTCCTGGCACTGATCACCAAGGAAGTTTACAGTTCGCTTTTCATCGGAATGGTTGCCGGAGCTCTCCTTTATTCCGGATACAACTTTGAAGGAACCGTTAATCACGTATTTGTAGACGGAATAATCGCCGTTTTGTCAGATGCATATAATGTAGGAATCCTTGTATTCCTCGTTCTCTTAGGCGTTATGGTATCTCTTATGAACCGCGCCGGCGGAAGTGCAGCATTCGGCGAATGGGCATCAGCTCATATCAAAACAAGAGTGGGTGCACAGCTTGCTACGATTCTTCTGGGAATCCTTATTTTCATAGATGACTATTTTAACTGCCTTACCGTAGGCTCTGTTATGAGGCCTGTTACCGATAAGCACAAGATCTCAAGAGCAAAGCTTGCTTATCTGATTGACTCAACAGCAGCTCCCATTTGTATTATCGCACCTGTTTCATCTTGGGCTGCAGCTGTTTCGGGATTTGTACCCGGTGAAACAAACGGTATTGCACTTTTCGTATCAACAATTCCCTATAACTTCTATGCACTTCTTACCATAGCTATGATGATCGCTCTTGCGGTATCACAGAGAGATTTCGGTCCTATGGCTGTTCATGAAAAGAATGCTATTGAAAAAGGTGATCTGTTTACTACTCCCGACAGACCTTATGCCGATGCGGCTGATAACAAGGTCAGCACAAAGGGCAAGGTTATTGACCTCGTAATTCCCGTTATTGCACTTGTTGTTTGCTGTGTTATCGGAATGATCTATACAGGCGGATTTTTCTCGGGTGAGACATTTATCGATTCATTTGCAAATTCAGATGCATCCGTAGGACTTGTATTCGGTTCATTCTTCGGACTTCTGATCACTATCATTCTGTATCTGTGCAGAAGAGTACTCAGCTTCAAAGAATGTATGGAGTGTATCCCCGAGGGCTTCAAATCAATGGTAGCTCCCATTCTTATCCTTACCTTTGCTTGGTCACTTAAGGCCATGACCGATTCACTCGGTGCCAAGGAATATGTTGCAGAACTTGTAAATAATTCAGCTTCCGGATATATGAGCCTTCTTCCCGCAATTATCTTCCTGATCGCAGTATTTCTCTCATTTGCAACCGGTACTTCATGGGGAACCTTCGGTATCCTTATCCCCATCGTTGTAAGTGTGTTTGAAAATGTTGATTACACCATGATGATTATCTCCATGAGTGCATGTATGGCAGGTGCCGTATGCGGAGACCACTGCTCACCCATATCTGATACAACCATTATGAGTTCCGCAGGCGCTCAGAGTAATCACCTGAACCATGTATCAACTCAGATTCCTTACGCACTTTCCTGCGCATTTGTTTCATGCATTTGCTATTGCATCGCAGGTTATGCCAAGAATCCCGTACTGCCTCTCATCGTGGGAATCGCAGTGATGTTCGGTATTGCATTTATCCTCAAAAATAACTCAAAGCAGACCGCTTAAATGATCTATTTAGATAACGCAGCCACAACCAAAATCGAAGACGTATCTTTTAATGCCATGCTCCCCTTTTTAAAAGAGGAGTATGGCAATGCTTCTGCTGTTTATGAGATAGCACGTCGTTCCAAGAAAGCAGTCTTTGAAGCCAGAAAACAGTGTGCATCCCTGATAGGCGCCATGCCATCAGAGATTTTTTTTACGTCCGGCGGAACCGAGTCCGACAACTGGGCTCTATGCGGTGCGTACGAATCCTTCCGGAAAAAGAATACGGATAAGGAAAAGTCCGGGCATATCATCACGACTGCCATAGAGCATCATGCGATACTTCATACTGCGGAGTATCTTGAAAGCCTGGGAGTTTCGGTTACATATCTTAAACCGGATAAAGAAGGTTTTATTTCACCGGAGCAGGTAACCGGTGCACTTTGCGATGATACATTTCTCGTATCCGTTATGACGGCAAACAATGAGATCGGAACCATTGAACCTGTCCGTGAGATAGCAGATGCGGTCAAGTCACTTAGAAAAGATGTACTTATTCATACTGATGCGGTTCAGGCATTCGGTCAGATAGGTCTACAGGATATTTCAAAACATGTGGATCTTCTTTCTGCAAGCTCACATAAACTTGGCGGGCCCAAAGGTGTGGGTATGCTTTTTGTAAGGGATGGAGTTAAATTCTCACCCTATATCAGAGGCGGAATGCAGGAAAGCGGAAGAAGAGCCGGCACTGAAAATGTTGCAGGCATTGCAGGATTTGGAGCAGCTGCAGAGTACTCTTTTGCAGGATTAGATGCAAAAATCTCCGCAGAAACGGCGCTTCGTGACAGAATGATTGCCAAACTTGCAGATATAACAGATGTTATTGTTAATGGAGCATATTCCGAAGGGAATTTCTCAAGAAGGCTTCCCGGAAATGTTTCGGTATGTATAAAGGGCATCGAAGGTGAATCCGCGCTAATTATGCTGGATCAAAAAGGCATATGTGCATCCAGCGGATCGGCTTGTGCTTCGGGTGCAAGAGAACCGTCCCATGTACTTAAAGCAATCGGAAGAGCGGATGATGAGGCCAAGGGATCACTCAGGTTTACTTTGTCCGCACACAATACGGAAGAAGAGATAGATACGGCAGTGGAAGTATTAAAAGATATAGTAGGCAGATTAAGGAGCAGAGGATGAGCAAGACCGTAGTTGTAGGTATGAGCGGCGGTGTTGATTCATCGGTTTGCGCATATCTGTTAAAAGAACAGGGATACAATGTAATAGGCGTAACGATGCAGATCTGGCGTCCGGAGAATGCATGCGATGTTTCGGACAACGGCGGATGCTGCGGACTGTCTGCGGTTGATGATGCAAGGCGTGTTGCTGATTGCATAGGTATTCCTTATTACGTAATGGACTTCAGGAGTGAATTCCAGAAGTGGGTCATCGATCATTTCGCGGCTCAGTATGTAAAGGGCCTTACTCCGAATCCATGCATAGAATGCAACAGGCATGTTAAGTGGGAAGCACTTCTTAAGAAGGCCCGCGATATCGGTGCGGATTATCTTGCAACTGGTCACTATGCAAGGATCATGCAGCTTGAAAACGGAAGGTATTCGATCTCCGCATCAAAGACTGCCGCAAAGGATCAGACTTACGCTTTATATGCACTGACCCAGGATCAGCTTGCGCATACTCTTTTGCCTATAGGTGAATATGAAAAGGGTGATGTGCGTAAGATTGCAGAAGAAGCGGGACTTCCTGTTGCGCACAAGAAGGATTCGCAGGAGATCTGTTTTGTACCCGATGGGGATTACGCATCATTTATTGAAAAAGAAGACGGGGTAACGGTTCCGGGACCCGGAGATTTTGTTACGCCTTCAGGTGAGTTTATAGCAAAGCACAAGGGAATCACTCATTACACGATTGGTCAGAGAAGAGGACTTGGTGTTCCTGCGGGTGAGAGGATTTATGTAACAGATATTGATCCTGCAACGGATAAGGTTACGCTGGGTTCTAACGATGATCTGATGACATCAGTGGTTTCGGCTAATGATTTACGCTGGATGGGAATTGAAGGTGTAGGTGACGGAGAGCGCGTTAGGGTTAAGGCGAAGATCAGGTACAATCATCCGGGTGAGACGGGATATCTTGAAAGTGCGGGAGACGGACTTGTGAAGGTCACCTTCGACAAGCCGGTCAGAGCTGCAGCACCCGGGCAAGCTCTTGTTTTCTATGATGAATCAGGAACTTATATCTACGGCGGCGGCACCATCATAAAGACCTGAATAGGTACGAGCATCGCGGTCAACAATATTTTGCCGTGCACGCGCCTCTCGGCTCCGCATTTTCCCGTAGCAGTACTAAATTCGAACTGCGCAGAGCTTGTTCTCATTAAGTACTGACGGGAAAATAAGGGTGCACTTACAAAATATTGTTGCCCACGTTGCTCTGTTTTATACATGTTTATGTATGCAAAAGATTCGTTACTAAGGCGGCACAGGTGATGAAGATTTCAAAAGCGGACCCTTGTTTTGTCGTCGGTACTTAATGAATGCGAGCTGTGCGAAGCATGAGTTTAGTACCGCTACGGCAAAACGCGGAGACGCGAGTCGTGTCCGCGTTGAAACTTCATCGACTGCGACGCCTGTTTGAAGGAAATCATGAAGAGAATTGCAACGTATAAAAGTTCATTACCTGAAAAGTTTGGGGTGCCGAGGCAGAGTGGACTCGCGCCTCATCTTATTGGTACGATAGTGTTTGAGAAGGAGTTCTCGGATCCGGATGCGTTTGATGGATTGGAGGAGTTCGAGAGGTTATGGATCATCTGGAAATTTGATGTAAAAGAGGATGATTCGTTTCGTGCGAAGGTAAGGCCTCCGAGGCTTGGCGGTAACACTTATATGGGGGTGTTCGCTACGCGTTCTCCTTTCAGGCCGAATCACCTGGGCCTTACTTGCGTGAAGATTGAAGAGATACGCAAGAATGATGAAGGCTTGATGGAGATAGCAGTATCCGGCGCAGATATGACAGACGGAACGGAAGTTTATGATGTGAAGCCGTATCTGCCGTACGCCGATGCATATCCGGATGTGAAAGGCGGCTTTGCTCAGAAAGAAGAAAACCTGGGGCATATACTTGAGGTAAATATGCCGGATGAAATACGTTCTCTTTTTGCGGATGAAGAGGTCAGAGGTCTGATAGAGATATTATCACTGGATCCCAGGCCTTCATATCAGAACGATCCGGACAGAATCTATGGTCTGTCATATGCGGGACGCAATATAAAATTCATAGTTTCGGACGGGATTCTTCAAGTGATTGATGCTTCTTGAATTTGGTATTTGCTCTGTAAGCTTCAAAATCTTATACATAGAAAGCATAATTATACCTGCTTGACGTATACACGTGAGGCAGGTATATTTTTCTATGATAAGAAGTTTTAAGGATAAAGAAACTGAAAAGATATTTAATCAGATTTTTTCCAAGAAATTACCACATGATATTCAGCATATTGCACTGCGCAAACTCATAATGATAAATAATTCGCGTGGTATTGAAGATTTAAAAGCACCGCCTTCAAATCACTTGGAAAAACTATCCGGAGACAGAGACGGACAGTACAGTATTCGGATAAATGATCAATATAGAATTTGTTTTAAAACAGATGGTACTGATACTTACGAATTGGAGATAGTTGATTATCATTAGTGTGATAAGGAGATTAAATATGGATATGTATATTAAAACTCCTAAAATGGGAGAAATACTTTTAGAAGAATTTATGGAACCCAATGGTATTTCCGCATATATGCTTGCGAAAGAAATACATGTTCCTGTTTCTCGTGTTCAGGATATACTACATGACAGAAGAAAGATTACCCTAGATACTTCCCTTAGATTGGCAAGATTTTTCGGTGTATCCGATAAATATTTTTTGGATATTCAAAATGATATAGATTTAAGAGTAATGAAAGAAAGTATAAATGAAGAAATCAAAAGCATCACTCCGTGTAAAAAGGTAGCAGCGATGTAAAAACAATCAGTAGTTCTGAGTTTGTTGAGATATTCCAAAGGCAGCCCCCCAACGAAGTGAACTTAAAAACTTTTAAATAGTCAAATAACAGTTATTGATTATTCTTGAGCGTACTGATTCAGTAAATGACGAAAAGTTCTCAGCCTGAGAGGCTGCTTCTTTTGCTTTAATACATGAATCTTGGGAATCTTTCAAAGTAGTTGAGAGGTATTAACGCCAGATTGATGATCACCGATGCACAGTTTACAACCAACAGGATATATGCGGAAAGATATTGACCGTTTCGCTTAACCGATCTTTGACAGATGATGATTGATATTATCGCCAAAGCTATTGCAACCCAGTTTACTATCGGTGACAAAGCATAAAACAAAAATCCTTTAGTAGCGTCAAGGCTCCATATATAAGCGAAAAACAGAGACAGCGTCGGCTGCACCATCGACAATATGGTAAGGATTATAGCGATGATAGGCGGTTTCTTTTCCATAGGCTTTTAAAATTTGTGGTATTCGGGAAGTCTGTTTTCGTAGATGCAGTAATACTCGAATCCGGCTTCTTTTAATACATCGGGTACCTTTGCAAAGTGAGCTGCAATATCTGCGGGCTTGTGAGCGTCGGATCCGATTGTTACAATCTCACCGCCCAGTTCACGGTAGCGCTTGAGAGCAGCCATACAGGGATGGAATTCTTTCATGCCCTTGCTCATTGCCTTGGTGTTGATCTCAATTCCTTTTTCATTTTCGATAAGCTCTTTGAAGATCTCATCGATGATGTCACCGTATTCGGAATAGTTGTACTCGTGATTTCCGCTGGGGAAATATCTTACGAGATAGTCGAGATGTCCGAGTACATCGAAGTTATGGAACTTCCTGATGTTTTCATGATACTCGGTGAAGTATTCTCTTAAAGCCTGCTTCTCATCTTTGCCTTCAAAGAAAGAAGCGTAGTAGGGATCTTTTCCGCCGACAACGTGCTGTGAAGCGATGATGAAGTCGTATTCATGATCTCTGCAGAAGATAAGGTTCTTTTTTACACAACTCTGCTGAAGACCTACTTCGATTCCGAACTCGATGCGGATCTTGTCCTTATATTTCTCCCTCATGCTGAGAAGTTCATAGAGATAAGAATCGGCATTGAGCATGAAAGAGTTTTCATCACAATATTCGGTTTCACCTTCGGGTGATTTGGGATAGTCAAAATCCTGATGCTCGGTAAAAGAAATCGTCTCGAGACCCGCATCAATAGCGGATTCTATCATTGATTCCATAGAAGCGTCCGAGTCACCGGAATGTTGAGAATGCATATGACAATCTGCAAGTATAGCCATACAAAGTCCTCCGAAAACTAGAATTATAATATTAGTTTTTAAGTAAATATGCTGATATTTTACCATTAATAATTGTACAATTGCATTCCTTTTATATTTTTATACGGGATGATATAATATTTTCGCTGTCCCCTTGTCGGGGAAAACAAAGGGGCGGTTTTCCAAACAATTTTTTTAGGGAGGGTACTTATGGAAGAAAAGGTTTTGAACGCAGAAGAAGTAGTAGTAGATTTCGACAGCAAGAAGAAGATGGCTGCAGCCTCTCATGTCGACAGAACTGCGGAGAAAGAAGAACTTAAAGCAGAGCTTGAGTCAGTCTATACCGAGCTTGGTCAGAAATTCTATAAAGAGTGCTGTGGCCAGAACGGCAAGGGACCCAGAGAGGTTCCCAGAGCATCTCTTTTCAACGATCAGATTCAGAGAATCAACACCATTAAGAATAAGATAGATACCATCATTTCAGAAGAACTCGCTGCCAAGGGTCTCAAGGCTTGTCCCGAGTGTGAGAACGAGCTTGTACTTGCCAGCCGCTTCTGTAATATGTGCGGATATAAATTCCCTTCCAAGACCGAGGAGAAGGAGAAGGCTATGCGCCCCGCTTCTCGCCCCAGATGTAAGGCTTGCGGAGCTAACCTTGAAGAGGATTCCTCATTCTGCCCCAGCTGTGGCAAGAGACAGTAAAAAAACGCTTGTTTTTGCTTGAATTATGCGGGTGAAAACTGTACAATGAATTTCGTTGGCTGATAAAAATTTGACAAAGTTTTTTGTCAGTTAAAATAACAAATTTCTAGGAGGAATTGTTCAATGGCAGTAAAAGTTGCAATCAATGGTTTTGGCCGTATCGGCCGTCTTGCTTTCAGACAGATGTTTGGCGCAGAGGGATTCGAGATCGTAGCTATCAACGATCTTACTTCTCCCGAGATGCTCGCTCATCTTCTTAAGTATGACTCAACACAGGGAAAGTATGCTTTAGCAGACAAGGTTTCTTTCGATGAGAACAGCATCACTGTAGATGGCAAGAAGATTACCATCTATGCTGAGGCTAAGGCTGCTGATCTTCCTTGGGGACAGCTTGGAGTAGACGTTGTACTTGAGTGCACCGGTTTCTACACCAGCAAGGATAAGGCTCAGGCACACATCGATGCAGGTGCTAAGCACGTTATCATTTCTGCTCCCGCAGGAAACGACCTTCCTACTATCGTATACAACGTAAACCATCAGTCACTTACCGCAGATGACAAGATCATCTCTGCAGCATCCTGCACCACCAACTGCCTTGCTCCTATGGCTAAGGCTCTTAACGATCTTGCTACCATCAAGTCCGGAATCATGTGCACCATCCACGCTTACACCGGCGATCAGATGACTCTTGACGGACCTCAGAGAAAGGGTGACAAGAGACGTTCACGTGCAGCTGCTTGCAACATCGTTCCCAACTCTACCGGCGCTGCAAAGGCTATCGGCCTTGTAATCCCTGAGCTCAACGGAAAGCTCATCGGAGCTGCTCAGCGTGTTCCTACCCCTACCGGATCAACCACTATCCTTACCGCAGTTGTTGAAGGAAACGTTACCAAGGAGCAGATCAACGACGCTATGAAGGCTGCTTCAAACGAGAGCTTCGGATACAACGTTGATGAGATCGTATCCAGCGATATCGTAGGAATGACCTACGGATCACTCTTCGATGCAACTCAGACCATGGTTCTTCCTCTTGATAACGGAACTACCCAGGTTCAGGTTGTTTCATGGTATGACAATGAGAACTCATACACCAGCCAGATGGTTCGTACCATCAAGCACTTCGGAAGCCTTCTTAAGTAATTAGAAAGCTCGAATAAAATACGAAGTAAGGGCCCGGTCCGGCAAGGGCCGGGTCTTTTTTAAACAAAAAATTACAAGGAGATTAAATCATGGCATTAAACAAGAAATCAGTTGATGATTTTAATGCAAAGGGAAGAAGAGTACTTGTAAGATGTGACTTCAACGTTCCTCTTAAGAACGGCGAGATCACCGACGAGACCCGTATCGTTGCAGCTCTTCCTACCATCAAGAAGCTTATTAACGACGGTGGCAAGGTTATTCTTTGCTCTCACCTCGGAAAAGTTAAGGAAGGACCTAACGAAAAGGAATCTCTTGCACCCGTTGCAAAGGCTCTTTCCGAGAAGCTCGGCAAGGAAGTTAAGTTCATCGCTGATTACACCGTTACCGGCGAAGCTACTACCGCAGCTGTTAACGCTATGAACGAGGGCGATGTTATCCTTCTTCAGAATACCCGTTTCCGTATGGAAGAAGAGACCAAGCCTGAGAAGGCTGGCGAGGCTTTCGCTAAAGAGCTTGCTGATCTTTGCGATGACTATGTATGCGATGCATTCGGATCATCTCACAGAGCACACGCTTCAGTTTCTGTTGTTACCAAGTACGTTCGCGAGAAGGGCGGCAACTGTGCAGTAGGATATCTCATGCAGAAGGAAATCGACTTCCTCGGAAATGCGGTTGAGAATCCCGTTCGTCCTTTCGTAGCTATCCTCGGCGGTGCTAAGGTAGCTGACAAGCTTAACGTTATCAATAACCTCATCGAGAAGTGCGACACCCTCATCATCGGCGGCGGAATGGCTTACACCTTCCTTAAGGCTAAGGGATATGAGATCGGAAAGTCACTCCTTGACGAGTCTAAGATCGATTACTGCAAAGAAATGATCGCTAAGGCAGAAGCTAACGGCAAGAAGCTCCTTCTTCCCGTTGATACTGTTCTTATCGAGAACTTCCCTGATCCTATCGACAATCCTGACATCAAGACTGAGGTTGTTAAGGCTGATGCTATTCCTGCAGACAAGGAAGGCGCTGATATCGGACCTGAGACCGCAGCTCTTTATGCTGAGGCAGTTAAGACTGCTAAGACCGTTGTTTGGAACGGACCTATGGGCGTATTCGAGAACCCCGTTCTTGCAGCAGGTACCAAGGCTGTAGCTAAGGCTCTTGCAGAGACCGATGCTACCACCATCATCGGCGGCGGAGATTCCGCAGCAGCTGTTAACCAGCTTGGATTCGCTGACAAGATGAGCCACATCTCCACCGGTGGCGGAGCTTCCCTTGAGTTCCTTGAGGGCAAGGTTCTTCCCGGAGTTGATGCAGCTGACAACAAGTAATATTGTTCTGAATTAACAATTATATTCAGGAAAGCTTACGTTTAAGTTTATGTTTGCGCTGCCCGCCTGAGCAGGAGCGCAGATGCCTTACATGAAACCGGTTCCCGAATGCATTGTTCGAGCAGCTCGTGCAACTTAGCACGAGCGTTGCGAGTTGCATTCGGGCGGTTTCGAATATGTAAGGAATCGGAGCTCCGATAAGCGAAGGCACAGGCAAGCAAACAAAACTTGAATGAAGATTTCCGGGATGAATTTTTAAGGAGAATTATTATGGCACGTAGAAGAATTATTGCCGGCAACTGGAAGATGAACAAGACTCCTTCAGAGGCAGTTGCACTTTGTGCAGAGCTCAAGGACCTTGTTAAGAATGATGCCGTAGATGTAGTTTATTGCGTACCCGCTATCGATATCGTTCCCGTTGCTGAAGCAGTTAAGGGAACCAACGTACACGTAGGTGCAGAGAACTTCTACATCGAAGACAAGGGTGCTTTCACCGGTGAGATCTCAGCTCCCATGCTCAAAGAGGCAGGCGTTGAGTTCGTAATCATCGGACACTCAGAGAGAAGAGATATCTTCGGCGAGAACGATATCCTCATCAACGCTAAGGTTAAGAAGGCATTCGCTTCAGGTCTTACTCCCATCCTTTGCTGCGGAGAGTCACTTGCTCTTCGTAAGGCAGGAACCTATAAAGAGTGGATCAAGAGACAGATCGAGTGGGATCTTACTGACGTAACCGCTGATCAGGTTAAGACTCTCGTTATCGCTTACGAGCCTATCTGGGCTATCGGAACCGGCGAGACCGCAACCGCTGACCAGGCTGAAGAAGTTTGCGCTATGATCCGTGAGACCATCGCTGAGATGTATGATGCAGCAACTGCTGATGCAGTTCGCATTCAGTACGGCGGATCCATGAACGCAGGAAATGCTGCTGAGCTTCTTTCCAAGCCCAACATCGACGGCGGACTTATCGGTGGTGCTTCTCTTAAGCCCGATTTCGGCCAGATCGTTAACGCATAATTTTTACTGCTTATTTAAAAGAGAGATCTTCGGATCTCTCTTTTTTGTGTATAATGGATTCATATCATTTGAGGGGTGTACAGTGAGAAAATTCAGACTGTACAATTACATATTGATCGCTGCTGTGATGCTTGCTGCATTATCAGGATGCACCAAGACTTCTGAAGAGCAAATCACTGCTGTGCAGCCTTCCGAAGAGCAAGTATCCGAAGAACAGATTTCGGTTCTTGAAGAAGAGTATGTGCCAAGGGTAGTTTCGGAAGAAGAACTTGAGCAGGCTTCTGTGGATGAAGCAGATGCATGGATAAAGGAGCATCACATCTATGCACAGGCGGATTACGTTGATATATCATATATCGATGTAAGAGATGTCGACATCGATAAGATCATAGAAAGACTCCCGAATCTTTCAAGACTTGTAATGATAGATTGCGGACTTGATAATGACGGATATGCATCACTTCAGGATAGACATCCCGATATCAAAATTGTATGGGAGATAGTTCTTGAGTATTGGACAATACGCACAGATGCGGTTGCATTCAGCACATACAAAACAACTGCTGAAGAATACTACATGATGAATGAGGATGCGTATTACCTGAGATATTGCACTGAACTTGTGGCACTGGATCTCGGACATAACTATGTCTCGGATCTTTCTTTTCTCGAGTATATGCCTGAACTTAAAGTGCTGATACTCGTAGATAATGTGAAGGAAAAAGACGGAGAGACTTTAAGGCATCTTACGGACTTATCCGAACTTCGCTATTGTACGAAACTCAGATATCTCGAGATATTTGCTAATAATGTTTCCGATTTTTCATGGATGGAAAATCTCACGGAACTTGAAGATCTAAACATCAGTTACAATTCTGTCAGCAGTATTCAGTATATGACAAACCTTCCGCATCTCAAGAGACTTTGGATGGAACATACATATATTTCATATGACGGATATTGCAGATTAAGACAGATGTATCCGAGTGCTCAAATAGTATATGACGGGGAAGGTTCGGTAGATCAGGGGTGGAGAAGCGGTGCAAGATATTATGCGATGCGCCGCATGTTCAGAGAAAATGTTATTGATGATCTCTACAGAGATTAACAGTAATAAATGTATTGGAGGATTTTTATGGCAGACCTTAGTATCAGATTTTTTTCAAATTGTCTTCACAGAACCGTAGAGTTCAAGATGTTTCTTCCCAATGATAAGAGGAACGATATTCCTTGGGAAGAAGATAAGCACACTAAGGGTGATATGAAGGTGATCCTGCTTCTTCACGGATATACCGGGGACGGAGATATCTGGGTTAACAGAGAGCAGGCGGCATCACTTAACATTGCGGTGGTTGCTCCTTCGGGAGAGAACGGATTTTGGCTTGATGCTGAAGCAACCGGAAGACAGTATGCATCATATGTCGGTAAGGAACTTATCGAGTATATTAGAGATACTTTCGGTATTGCGATGACTCCCGATAAGACAGGTGTAATGGGACTTTCCATGGGCGGATTCGGAGCACTTCATACAGCTCTTGCATTCCCTGAAACCTTCGGCGTGTGCGCAGCTTTATCATCAGCACTTATCCATAACGAAGTTGCGAAGATGAAAGAAGGAGAAGGAAACTCTGTTGCAAACTACGCATATTATCGTGAGTGTTTCGGCGATCCCGCTAAGCTTCCCGAAAGCGAGAACAATCCCGAATTCCTTGCTAAGAGACTGAAAGCGGAAGGTAAGAATATTCCCAAGATCTTCATGGCATGCGGCACAGAGGACTTTCTTCTCGAGCCTAACAGAGCATTCCATAAGTTCCTGAATGATACCGGAATAGATCATGTATATGAAGAATCAGAAGGCATTCATGACATGAAATTCTGGAGCAAATATGCGGAGATTTTCATGCCTCAGATGTTCGACTGAGAGAAACCGATTTTTCTTGACACGGAAACGCGAAAAATATATAATTTACTCAAGTGAAAGGGAGTAGCCAAAAGATGGAAACTTTTCCATCCGGCTTGAGATCGTCACTCGGCACTGAAGAGGTTCTTTTAGAAACAAATCGGTAGCCCGTATCAAGTGAGAAGGCAAGACTTTTACTGTAACTAAACGGTTGCGGTAAAAGTCTTTTTTTTAGCCAAAGGCGAAGCCGCTTCCGGAAACAATTCTACAGCCGTAAGAAGCGGCAGAAAGAGAGGAATTTTATGGAAGATTTTATTGGAGTAATCGTTATTGCGGCGATAGTGCTGATCTTTTTGATCATCATATTCATTACCGGATACGTAAAAGCTTCAACCGATGAGGCATTCATCATCACCGGTCTTCACAAGGAGCCCAGATACTTGATAGGTCGTGCCGGAATCAAGATCCCTTTCTTCGAGAAGAAGGACGTCTTGAAGCTCCAGTTGATCCCTATCGACGTTAAGACCAGTTCTGCAGTACCTACCGCAGACTACATCAACATCATGGTTGATGCTACCGTTAACGTCCAGATCGGCCACACTCCCGAGCTTATCAAGAAGGCATCCAAGAACTTCCTGAACAAGAAGCCCGAGTACATCGCAGCTGTTGCAAGAGAAGTTCTCGAAGGTAATGTCCGTGAGATCGTTGGTAAGATGCATCTCGAAGAGATGGTATCCGACCGTCAGAAGTTCGCTGTTCTCGTAAAAGAGAACGCTGATCCCGATCTCGAGGCAATGGGTCTTGTGATCACCAGCTTCAACGTTCAGAATTTCGTTGATGACAATCACGTAATTGAGAACCTCGGTGTTGATAACGTTGTTCGTATCCAGAAGGCTGCTGCTATTTCAAGAGCAGAGTCCGAAAGAGATATTAAGATTGCTCAAGCTCAGGCTGACAAGGCTGCAAACGAAGAGCAGGTAAAGGCACAGACCGAAATTGCTACCAAGCAGAACGAACTTGCTATTAAGCAGTCCGAACTGAAGCAGGAAGCTGATACCAAGCAGGCAGTTGCAGACGCAGCTTATGAGATTCAGCAAGAGGAACAGAGAAAGACCATCGAGGTCACCAGAGCAAATGCAGACATCGCACGTCAGGAGAGAGAGACCGAACTCAAGCAGCGTGAAGCTGACGTTAAAGAGCAGGTCCTCAACGCTGAAGTCAGAAAGAAAGCAGATGCAGAGAAATATCGTCGTCAGCAGGAAGCAGACGCAGCCCTTATCGAGAGACAGCGTGAAGCAGATGCTAAGAAGTACGAGCAGGAGAAAGCAGCTGAAGCTGTTAAGGCTCAGGCTGATGCAGCAGTTTATGCTAAGGAGAAGGAAGCTGCCGGTATTGCAGCCGTAGGACGTGCAGAGGCAGAAGCTATCCAGGCAAAGGGTCTTGCAGAAGCTGAGGCAATGGAGAAGAAGGCAGAAGCATACGCTAAGTATAACAATGCCGCTATCACCGAAATGATCATCAAGCAGCTGCCCGCTATCGCTAAGGAAGTTGCAGCTCCCATCGCATCCATCGACAAGGTTACCGTTATCGATTCAGGCAGCGGTGAGTCAGGTGTTGCAAGTGTCGGCGGATATGCTCCCGCAGTTATGGCTAAGGTTATCCAGTCCGTTAAGGAGACCACAGGCTTTGACCTTACCGAAGTCATGAAGGCTAATACCTATGACGCTAAGGTTACCAAGAACATTAACGTTACCGGTCTTGATGCCGAGATCGTTAAAGAGACTGCAAAAGCCGTAAATAACACCACCGAAGAGTAATTCATAAGTTTCAGGCCCGGGCGCTCAGGCGTCCGGGTCTTTTTTTATGAAAAAATTGATAAATAGCGGTATATAATATAGAATTATTGTGTATGAATCCGCGATTCATACGGCGTTTCATGAGGGGATAACGCTATTATTTCTTAGGTGAAAGATGGAAGAAAACCATAACAAAAATAACTTAAGGAACAGCCCTATCGTTATAATGTTCATTGTGTTTTGCTGTGTTTTGGTGAACTTTGTCGGAAAACACAGTGCTGTCACCCATGAACTTCCCCTTTGGCTGGATTCGCTCGGGACTATTTTTGCAGCTTATGTACTCGGTCCTGCAAGCGGAGCCATAGTAGGTTGCTCTACCAATATTATCTATTTTTTCTGGGATCCGAAGTCTCTGGCCTATGCCCTCACGAGCATCTTTATCGGAATCAGCTTCGGCTTGGCTGCACGCAAGAGATATTTTGACTCATTCTTTGGTGCGACTACGGTTGCAGGCGGAGTTACTTTTGGTTCCGTAATAATCTCCACGATTCTCAATCTCTTTTTCTATGACGGTTTTACCGGCAATGTCTGGGGAGACGGCGTCGTTAGTTACTTTATGGAAAAAGGCATTCCCAAAATTATCGCATCTACCATCGGTGAGATGTATCTGGATTTTCTGGATAAAGTCTGCACCGTTTTATTCATGTACTTCATAGTCAGGATGGTCAGATCCGCCAAAAGAGAACGTCGTCTGCACTACCACCTTCCTTCATTGATTCTCCTGATCTTATCCCTCGGTGTTTCATCACTTGCTCCTTCATTTAAGGCAAGCGCCGCAGTTTACGATAATACTTATATCCAGAGATTCTACAATGCGGATAACGGACTTCCCTGCGGTCATGCCAATGATATTGCTCAAACTTTCGACGGAATGTTATGGGTCGGAAGTTATTCGGGACTATACCGCTATAACGGAACAAACTTCACATTCATGGATGAATTTGACAGCGTTAAGAATGTCAATTGCCTCTATGTGGATGAAGAGGGCAGGCTTTGGATTGGCACAAATGACAGCGGCGTTGTAGTTGCCATCGACGGAAGACAGGTCAGTGTATTCGATACTAACAAAGGACTTCCCTCGGATTCCGTAAGGAGTATTGTTCAGTGCTCTAACGGAGATTATTACATCGGAACATCCGATCAGATGGTTGTTGTATGCCTTAAAGACGGTATAAGAGTTAAAACCGAGATTTCCAAAATACGATATGCACAGAGCGTAACTGCGGACAGAAGCGGAAATGTTGCTACCGTAACCGCAGAGGGTAAACTCTACGTTCTGAAAGACGGAAAGATTGATTTCGAGATAAAAGCATCCGCTTCAGATATCAGATTTTCATCATGCCAGTTCAGCCCCGAGGGGCTTTTGTATGCCTCTACATCTGACGGCAGAATTCTTGTTTATCGTATTAATAACGGCGCAGCAATGCTTCAGCATACCATTAAATGCGTGGGCGTTACTGAGATAAACAGGATTTATTTTGATAACAGCAGAGTATGGGTTCTTGCAGATAACGGTATCGGAGTTATCGAAGGCTATACCTATTCACGTGTATCAACCGAAGATTTCAATTCATCCATTGTTAACATGACTGTGGATTATCAGGGAAATTTCTGGTTTGCATCTACAAGACATGGTTTATTGCAACTCTCCGAATCATGTTTTTCCAATCTGTATGTTACATACGGAATCGATCCTGCGGTAGTTAACAGTACTGCACTTATGGATGGGATATTATACATCGGTGCCGACAACGGACTGTCGGCGGTTGACCTTTATCCCGGACTTGTTCTGAACAATGATCTTACCCGCATGTATGAAGGCGTTCGTATCAGATGCCTTACCAAGGACAGTCTTGGCAACCTCTGGATATGTTCATACGGAAAAGGTCTTGCCTGCATGCTGCCAAGCGGTCGGATCGTTGAATTTGATACTGAAACCATGGGCATAGGTAAAAGGGTAAGAGGCTGTATTGAACTTTCCGATGCCACAATTGCGGTAAGTGCGGATAGCGGTCTGTCACTCATTCGCGGATACAGAGTTGTAAAAACCATTCCTTACGGAAACGACCTCGGATCTTCTCAGATCCTTTCCATGTGTCAGACTCCCGACGGAAAGCTTTATCTCGGAACTGACGGAAACGGAATAGTCATCTACGATAACAGCATGATCTCCGGCCATCTGACCAAAGAAGACGGACTCGGATCGGAAGTTATCCTGAAGATGGTATATGATGAAGAATCCGACGCAATGTTTATCGTAACCAGTAACAGTATCTGCGTTATGAAAGACGGCGTGATCAAAGCTGTCACCAACTTCCCATATTCCAATAATTACGACATAGTCCTTGATAAGGACGGAGAGGCATTTGTTCTCGGAAGTGCAGGAATATACGTTGTAAATAAAGATGATCTGTTAAATAATTCCGTACCGGATTGCCAACTTCTTAACTCCAGACTCGGACTTCAGTGTTCGCTTACTGCCAATTCTTGGAACGCTATCTCCAGATATGGTGATCTGTATCTTTCCACAGACCGCGGTGTATATAAGTTCAACCTCGATGATTACAGGAATGAAAGACAGGCATACAGGATTATGGTTTCCAAGATCATAATCGACGGAATTCCAATTATCATCGAAAGAGGAAATTCTCTTTCTATAAGCAGGGATGTTAATACCATCGAGTTTATTCCCGAGATTATTAATTTCTCACTTGAAGATCCCAAGATTTCCTATTATCTCGAAGGAATTGACAGCGGATATAAGACCGTGTCCCAGAGTGAGATTACAAGTGCGGTATATACCAATCTTCCCGCCGGCGAATATATTTTCCACATTGCGATCATCGATGAAGAAACCGGCAGGATCATTGAAGAGAGCACATACGGTTTCGTAAAAGAAAACTCCATTTATGACAACAACTGGTTCATGCTTTACATGCTTCTTGTTGGAGGCTTGTTTGTCGGATGGGCTACATGGTTCGGAACCAGATATCGTGCACAGAAGGCTATGAAGCTTCAGCAGGAGAAACTTGCTCTTGCTCTTAAACAGGTCTCAATGGGTAACGAGACCATTATGGCTATTGCAAGAACCGTAGATGCCAAGGACGCACTTACCAGCAGACATTCTCAGAGAGTATCCGAATACTCCGTCATGATCGCGAGAAAGTACGGTTTCTCCGGTGATGAAATCGATAATCTCAGAAAAGCTGCTTTGCTTCATGATATAGGTAAGATCGGTATTCCCGATGCAATACTTAACAAACCTTCCGCCCTTACGGAAAAAGAGTACGAGTGCATGAAGAGTCATGTTACTCTCGGCGCCGAAATACTTAAGGATTTTACTCTTGTTGAAAATGCCGCTCAGGGTGCCAGGTATCATCATGAGCGCTATGACGGAACCGGATATCCCGAAGGCCTTAAAGGAAGTGAGATACCTCTTTACGGCAGAATCATAGCCATTGCCGATGCATTCGATGCAATGACTGCAAACCGTGTCTACAGAAAGCGTATGCCTTTTGAGAAGGTTATGGATGAGCTTCATAAAGGACGAGGAACACAGTTTGATCCCGAACTACTTGATATGTTCCTTGAACTTATTGAAAACGGAGATATAGACACTGCATCTCTTTATTCGGATGTATTGGAGGATGAATCGAGTGCAGACTGAGAAGAAAAACTTAATATGGGTTATAATCGCAGTCGTTCTTTGCATCATCGGTTTCTATTCCTATCACTATCTTCAGTCTTATTTTGAACCGGAAGAAAAGAGCGTAACGATCGGACTTATCCTTGACGGAGATGAGAGTACTCCTTACAGCCGAAATTTCATAAAGGCTGTGGAGTCCGTGGTTCCCGAATATGGTGATAAGGTTTCCGTAATTACCAGATGCAATGTACCTTACGAAGAAGTTGACCGCGTGCTCAGAGAACTTGCTGAAAGCGGTTGCGACATTATATTTACGAATTCCATCGGCTTCTCCGATTATGTGAAAGCTGTTGCCAAGGATTATCCCGCTATTCAGTTCTGCCAGGCTACGGGTAACAATGCAAATACTTCACCCGTACTGGAGAATTATCACACTTTTATGGGTGAGATATATGAGGGCAGATATATAGCGGGCATGATTGCCGGAATGAAACTTCAGGAACTTATCGACGCCGGTGAGATTGCTGAAGATGAGGCCTGGATCGGATATGTTGCCGCTTATCCTTATCCTGAAGTTATATCGGGTTATACCGCATTTATTCTTGGTGCAAGGCAGACATGCAAAACTGCCGTCATGAGGGTTAAGTACACATATACCTGGACCGGATATATGAGGGAGAAGGAACTTGCGGGCCAGCTGATTGATGAAGGATGCATAGTCATATCCCAGCATTCCGATACGATAGGCCCCGCCGTAATGTGCGAGAATGCAAGAGCGGACCATCCTGTTTTCCATGTAGGATACAATCTGGATATGATAGATGTTGCACCGACCACTTCACTTATCGGAACAAGGATCAATTGGACCCCTTACATAAGAGATGCAGTAAGGGCGGTTATGAGTGACCGTAAGATAGAGGAAGTGGTAAAGGGTCATATCAACGGAAACGATGTTGGAGCCGGCTTTGAAAGAGGATGGGTCGAAATGCTCGAACTTAATCCCGCAATAGCCCCCGAAGGCGGTCAGGAGCTTATAGACAGAACCATTGACGAGTTTGAACTTGGAAGAGTTCATGTATATTCCGGCAACTATTACGGAGTTGATCCCGAAACGCCCACGGATACCATAAATCTCAGAATGGAATATATCGAAAACAGATATGCTTCAGCTCCTTCTTTTCACTATATTCTTAGAGATATCGTTATTGTCGAGAACTGAAAATATCGAGATTTGAAAACTCTTTTATGTTATGATATATGAGATGATTTACGGAGGAATTCCTATATGAAACTTAAGAAAATATTATTATCCATAGTGGCATGCGCCGCAGCTGTTTTATTTTATTCGCAGACAGCAGTAGCAGCACCTCAGCAGATGGCTGACGGTAATATTTTCGATGCCGAGTTTTATGCGGCTGCTTATCCCGATGTAGTTGCCGTATTCGGAACCGATGCCAATATGCTCTACATGCACTATGTTCTTGCAGGTGCGGCTGAAGGAAGACTTCCCTATGATCCTGCTCTCGGCGGAGTAGCAGCAACTCCCGCTACCAATATTGCTCAGGTTCAGCTTGATGTATTCGGAGCTCTTGTAGGACATGGCCATGTGTTTGAAAATGGCAGAATTACCGATCAGAGATCCGGCTATATGAGAATCCAGTGTCCCGAGTATTGGTACAGCCTTAGTGGCGGCGGAATCAATGTTTACAGAGATGAGTCCGTTCTTTTCGATGCTGCAGCTTATGCCGCAATGAATCCCGATCTTGCCGCAATTTACGGAACCGACAAGAATGCTCTTTGGAATGAGTACAAGACCGAGGGAGTATTTCAGGGAAGACCCGTTGCCGGTACTACTTTAAATGCAAATGCAAAGCTTATGATCATACAGGTTGCTGCCGCAATCACAACTCCCGGAATGACCGCAGATCAGAAGGTTAAGGCTGTTCATGACTGGATGATAGGCTATGCCAACTATGATCAGACTTATATGGATGCTTCCCAGACCGTTGAGGGATTTATTTATAACAGAACCGCAGTATGTGCAGGATATGCCAAGACCTTTGAGTATTTCATGACCGTACTCGGAATCCCTTGCGAGACCATCGAGAGCAACGATCATGCATGGAACCGTGTTGCAATCAACGGACAGTGGCTCTATATCGATGTTACCTGGGACGATCCCATTTATACCGTTAACGGAGTTCGCAGAGACAAGCTTACTTATAACTATTTCCTGATCTCCGAAGTTCAGATGAACAGAGATCATTATCCCACATCTTATCACGATTATTACTAATAACAGGCGAAACAAAGCCTGATAAACCAGGAGGAAGCTATGATCTACAAATGTAAAAACTGTGGCGGAGATATGGAATTTGAGCCCTCTATAGGCAAGATGAAGTGCCCGTTCTGTGATTCAACGGAATGTGAGGAAGAGAGCACCGGATCCGTAGTCAAAGACGGTGACGTAGCTACTGAAGAAAATGCGGAAGAACTCGGTTATTCCAAGGCCGGAAATCTTCTGTGTCCCAACTGTAACTTTGAGATTGAACTCGGAAAGTTCACCTCAGCACTCAGATGTCCCGCATGTGATTCAAATATCATTGTAGATTCAAGAATGAAGGGCGAGTATAAGCCCGAGTTCATGACTCCTTTCAAGATCAATGAGAAGCAGGCTAAGCAGATGGTCAAGGATAAGTTTGCTTCCATGAGATTTGCTCCCAGAGATCTTGTCAGCGAAGCCAGACTTAATAAGATTCAGGGCTGGTATATGCCTACCTGGTTCTATGACATGGATACCACTCTTGATTTTAACGGAGTCGGAATTCAGGAGAAGAAGTACACCAAGGGCAATACCGAATATACCGACATCGATTCTTACGGCGTAAACCGTGTTATCGATGCCAAGTTTGACAGACTTCCCGTTGATGCGGCTGAAGCACTTCCCGATGAGATGATGGACCTTCTGGCTCCTTTTGATACCAAGGAATCCCTTCCTTATGACTCAAGATACCTCTCCGGATTCTATTCGGAGATCTATAACATGAGCGCCAAGGAGCTCAGACCCCGTGCAGAGGAGCAGGTTAAGACCTTCGGTATGGATATGTGTTCCGATGCTGCAAAGAGCGGTTCCCACGGAAAATATGACAGGGTTCAGAACAAGATCCTGGATGTTACCTATAAGTCAGTAGAACCTCACTACGGACTTATGCCCGTTTGGAAATATGATTATTCCTATAAGGGAACTCCTTATCCCTTCTTCATCAACGGCCAGACCGGAAAACTCGTAGGTAAGGCACCTGTTGACCCCAAGAGAGTATGGACATTTGCTGCGATCGTAGCTGCGGTTATCCTCTTGCTAGGCCTTGCGGCTGCATATTTCATGGAATTTAGCTTCGCAATCCCTGTAATTGCCGCAATTGTTATCGGTCTTATCGTAGGTTTTGTAAATCTTCATCCCGCACCCGGTCAGGTAACGGTAAATGCCGCTACTTATGTGGCCTCGGAGAATAAGAAGATACTCGTTTCTACCGATAAATACCTGGGTAGAGAGACTAAGACCAGGAAACTGAACAATAATTAACATAATTTAAGTAAAAATCCGTTGACAAAAGCGGAGAAAATGAGTATATTAGCAAAGTGTGTGATGTTTTAGCGTGCGTGTCTCGCTTAGATGCAACCGTCATTGCATCCGGCTAAAGTCACCGGCACTTAAATATTTTCATTGTATATAACATTTGGAGGTGTTACTTTGGCTAACATTAAGTCTGCAAAGAAGAGAGTACTTGTTGATCGTAGAAACGAAGAGAGAAACAAGGCTATCCGTTCTTCCGCTAAGACTGCAATCAAGAAGGTTTACACTGCAGTAGAGAACGGTGATAAGAATGCAGCAGCTGAAGAACTCAAGGCTGCTACCAAGACTCTTGAGATGGCTGCTACTAAGGGCGTATACCACAAGAACAACGTCGCTAACAAGACTTCTAAGATGGCTAAGGCTGTAAACAAGATGGCTTAAGCGTAATACGTATTCATACTCCCGGGCATGTTTGTCCGGGAGTTTTTTTATGGTATAATTGCTTACTGTGGGTATTTTAGATAAATTGAGGTTTTTATGGACAAGAGTCTGATCAGAAATTTTTGCATAGTTGCTCATATCGATCACGGTAAGTCCACACTTGCCGACCGTATCATAGAGAAAACAGGACTTCTTACTGCAAGAGAAATGCAGGAGCAGGTCCTTGATAACATGGAACTTGAGAGAGAAAGAGGAATTACCATCAAGTCTCAGGCGGTTCGTACCGTATATAAGGCTAAGGATGGTAAAGAGTATATCTTTAACCTCATCGATACTCCGGGCCATGTCGACTTTAACTATGAGGTTTCAAGAAGCCTTGCTGCCTGCGACGGAGCTATTCTTGTAGTAGATGCTGCTCAGGGTGTTGAAGCTCAGACCCTTGCCAATGTATATCTGGCACTTGACCATAATCTGGATGTTTTTCCTGTTATCAATAAGATCGACCTTCCCAGTGCTGAACCTCAGAGGGTTATCGATGAGATTGAGGATGTAATCGGTATCGAAGCTCAGGATGCACCTCTTATTTCTGCAAAGAACGGAATCGGAATAGATGA
>CADBFZ010000017.1 GCA_902794095.1 uncultured Lachnospiraceae bacterium
CTGCCCTTTTGAGGCGGGCCATCTAACAGCGGGGATACAAATATGGGGAATTCGACTGATTCATCTGAATACCTGCGAGCTCTGATGCAGGATTACAAAATGAAAATAGGTCCTCTGACTGAGTTCCTTCCTTGGCTGGGACAGGCCACGGAAAGTGCTGTCAGTAATTATTCCGGGAACGGCGTGACCGACGCCAGTATTTCTTTTCCCGTGTATTCTGCGGAACTTATGTCTTTTATCAAAGCATGTAAGATTTCCGGACTCATGGACCGCAATTATCCTTATGTATATTCCAGAAGAGCCATTAAGACTCATGAACAGGAGCGAAGACTCATCGTCAGCGCGACCTGGAAGGAATGGGATGTGCTTTGCGGTATTTTAAGTAAATATGTTCTCGGAGGTCAGACCAGATCATCTTTCTGGAGAGAGGGAATTACCGAGCAGATCTTTTATCTGACGGTCAGTAAGATGAGAGAGATTACTGATTTCTGGGATGGCAATACAAGTAACTAAGCGAGGGTTTCTTCGCAGAGGAACGGGAGAGTTCAGATGGGTGACAAATCAATTCAGAAAAAGCAGTACATTATCGATGTAGCGGCTAAGGTTTTCTCAGAGATGGGCTACAAGAACGTAACCATGAAGGACGTTGTTGAGGCCTGCGAGATTTCCAGAGGCGGACTTTATCTTTATTATGAGAGCACCGCACAGCTTTTCATCGATGTTATGAAGTCCCAAGCAGAGGCCGGCGGAGATTTTACTTCCCTTATCAGCGACGACGCAACTGCAGCGGACATACTTCTTCTTTTCCTTCAGGAGGAGAAGAAAGAGCTCTTCAAGAAAAAGAACAATCTGAACCGTGCTTATTACGAGTTCTATTTTGACGAGAAGCCTTCCAAGGCAGACAATGTTCTTAAGAAGAAGTTCGATTCCAATATCAAGATGATCGGAAAACTCATCGAGATCGGAGTTGAGAGTGGGGAGTTTACATGTGAGGATCCCCTTACCGCAGCATTCAACATCGTATACTTAATCGAGGGAATGAAGACCACCGCACTTACGCTTGGCATTTCATCCGATTCCTATGACAGACAGATTCTTTACATTCTGGAGTCACTTGGAGTTGAGGCGTAAAGTCACTATATGAAAACAAGAAGGCTTCAGAAGGGAAAATCTTTTCTGAGGCCTTTTTTAAGAAAGAAGGATACAAAATGAGCGTCAGAAGAGTCTATGTTGAAAAGAAAAAACCTTATGCAGTACAGGCAAAGCATTTAAGGCACGATGTCAGAAATTTTCTTGGCATCAAGATCGATGACATGAGAGTGTTCATCAGATACGATTCCGAGAATATTTCGGATGCAACTTTCGAAACTGCCTGCAAGACGGTTTTTTCGGAGCCTCCCGTTGATGATATTTACCAGGAGGAGCTTCCTCTTGATAAGGGAACAAGAGTATTTTCCGTTGAATTCCTTCCCGGACAGTTCGACCAGAGAGCAGACTCTGCCGTTCAGTGTATAAAATTCCTGAATGAGAACGAAGATCCCATCATTCAGACTGCGGTTGTGTATGCGGTTATCGGAAATGTAACCGATGAGGAGTTCGACCGTATCAAGGGATATCTCATTAACCCTGTTGATTCGAGAGAAGCAGGAATGGACAAACCTGACACTCTTGTCGTAAATTATCCAGAACCCGAAGACGTTAAGACCTTTGACGGATTTGCAGACAGCCCCGAGGCTGAGCTTAAGAAGCTCTATGATTCACTCGGACTTGCAATGACCTTCAAGGATTTCCTTCATATTCAGAATTACTTTAAGAACGATGAGCACAGAGATCCCACCGTTACCGAGATCAGAGTGCTTGATACATATTGGTCGGATCACTGCCGTCACACCACCTTCTCCACCGAACTTACCGGAGTTAAGTTCGATGAGGGTGCTTACAAGGCAGCTTTCGAGAAGTCTTTTGAAGAGTACATGAACACCAGAAAGGATCTCTTCGCAGACCGTCCCGACAAGTTCTCATGTCTTATGGATCTCGGAACCATTGCAGCTAAGCGTCTTAGAAAAGAAGGCAAGCTCGAGGATGAAGAGAAGTCCGATGAGATTAATGCTTGTTCAATCGTAGTTCCCGTAGAGATCGAGAAAGACGGTAAGAAAGAGACAGAAGAGTGGCTCGTATTCTTCAAGAACGAGACACATAACCATCCCACCGAGATTGAGCCTTTCGGAGGCGCTGCGACATGTCTCGGCGGTGCTATCAGAGATCCCCTTTCAGGAAGAGGATATGTATATCAGGCAATGCGTGTGACCGGTGCTGCCGATCCTACCAAGCCCGTATCCGAGACTCTTCCCGGAAAGCTTCCTCAGAAGAAACTTGTAAGAACCGCAGCAAGCGGATATTCTTCATACGGTAACCAGATCGGTCTTGCTACCGGTTACGTCAAGGAAGTTTATCATCCCAATTACGTAGCAAAGCGTATGGAGATTGGTGCCGTTATGGGTGCTGCTCCCAGAAAGAACGTTATCAGAGAAAATTCCGATCCCGGTGATATCATCATCCTTCTCGGAGGAAGAACCGGACGTGACGGAATCGGCGGAGCTACCGGTTCATCCAAGGCACACAATGTAAAGTCCATCGATACCTGCGGTGCCGAGGTTCAGAAGGGTAACGCTCCTACAGAGAGAAAGATCCAGAGACTTTTCAGACGTCCCGAAGTAACCAAGCTTATCAAGAAGTGTAACGACTTCGGTGCGGGCGGTGTCAGCGTTGCAATCGGAGAACTTGCTGACGGTCTTGTCGTAAATATGGATAAGGTTCCCAAGAAGTATGCAGGTCTTGACGGAACTGAACTTGCAATTTCCGAGTCCCAGGAGAGAATGGCAGTAGTTGTTGCTCCCAAGGATGTTCAGGAATTCCTTAAGTATGCAGGCGAGGAGAATCTTGAGGCCGTTGAAGTTGCAGTCGTTACCGAAGAGCCCAGACTTGTTCTTCAGTGGAGAGGCAAGGATGTAGTTAATATCGCAAGAGCATTCCTTGATACCAACGGAGCTCACCAGGAGACTCAGGTAGAAGTTGAATCTCCTTCAGCAGATTCCTACTTTGACAAATATGCACTCGATAACGTAGCTGAGGATGTCAAGAACAAGGATTACTCCAAGGCACTTATCGATACTCTTTCAGACCTTAACGAATGCTCTCAGAAGGGTCTGGTAGAGATGTTCGACTCTTCCATCGGAGCAGGCAGCGTTGTAATGCCTTACGGCGGTAAATATCAGCTTACCGAGACTCAGGCAATGATTGCTAAGCTTCCTGTACTTGAAGGCAAGACCGATACCGTAACCATGATGAGCTACGGATTCGATCCTTTCCTTTCAAGCTGGTCACCCTACCACGGAGCTATCTATGCGGTAACCGAGTCCCTGGCTCGTATCGCTGCTAACGGCGGTGATGTAAGCAAGGTAAGACTTACCTTCCAGGAATACTTCAGACGCATGGATGAGAGACCTACCCGTTGGAGCCAGCCTTTCGCAGCACTCCTGGGTTCATTTGATGCACAGATCGGTTATGGACTTCCCTCCATCGGTGGTAAGGACTCCATGTCCGGAACCTTCGGAGACATCGATGTTCCTCCGACACTTGTGTCATTTGCAGTTGATATCTCCAGCCTTAAGACTGTTATCACTCCCGAACTTAAAGCAGCAGGCAACAAGCTTGTTCTCTTTAAGATCAAGAAGGACAAGGACTTCAAGCCCGAGTATGCACAGGTTCTTAAGCTTTACGGAGCCGTATACAAGCTTATCTCTGATAAGTCTATCGTCAGTGCATATGCTCTTGATTCCAAGGGACTTGCTGCAGCGGTAGCCAAGATGGGCATGGGATGCGGACTTGGTGCTAAGATTGAAGCTTCGGTTTCTGACAAAGAAGTATTCGGAAACGGTCTCGGAAATATCGTTGCCGAGATTCCCGCAGATAAGGTCACCGCAGTATCCGCACTTCTTTCCGCAGATGAGTACGAAGTTGTCGGTGAAGTAACCGATTCAGGTTTCGAATATGCAGGAGCTAAGGTTTCATATGATGATCTTAAGAAAGCATGGACCGGAACTCTTGAGAGCGTATTCCACTCAGTATCAACAGATGAGAAGGATAAGGTAGAGATTCCCGAGTACAAGGCTCCCGAAGTATACGTATGCAAGAATAAGGTAGCTAAGCCCACCGTATTCATCCCTGTATTCCCCGGAACCAACTGCGAGTACGATTCTGCTAAGGCATTCGAAAGAGCAGGAGCTAACGCAGACATACGGATCTTCAGAAACCTTACCGCAGAAGATATCAGAGAGTCCGTTGCCGAGTTTAAGAAGGCAATCTCACAGGCCCAGATGATCATGTTCCCCGGCGGATTCTCCGCAGGTGATGAGCCCGACGGTTCCGCTAAGTTCTTCGCTACCGCATTCAGAAACGCATCCATCAAGGAAGCAGTTGAAGAAATGCTCGATAAGAGGGATGGACTTGTTCTTGGTATCTGTAACGGATTCCAGGCTATCATCAAGCTCGGACTTGTACCTAACGGTAAGATAACCGGTCAGACCGCTGATTCACCCACTCTGACCTTCAACACCATCGGCAGACATATCTCTAAAATGGCATACATCAAGGTTGTATCCGACAAGAGCCCTTGGCTTCAGGAAGCAGGCCTCGGTAACGTATATGCAAACCCTGCATCACACGGTGAAGGACGTTTCATTGCACCCGAGGGAGTTCTTGATGAGCTCTTTAAGAACGGTCAGATCGCTACCGTATACTCAGATCCCGACGGAAATACTTCCATGGATGAGTATTACAACATCAACGGTTCCTTCAGATGCGTAGAAGGTATCACATCACCCGACGGTAGAGTCCTCGGTAAGATGTGTCACTCAGAGCGTATAGGAAACGGCGTAGCAATCAATATCTACGGAGAACAGGATCTTAAGATCTTCGAATCCGGTGTTAAGTACTTCAAGTAATAAACCAAGCGGGCCGATAGATTATCGGCCCGTAACTTTATTATGAATAAGATAAACTATGACAAATTGATGGAGGATATGATAGGGGAGAAGGCAGGGCGCGTTCTTCTTCATTCATGTTGTGCTCCGTGTTCAAGCACCTGTATTGAAAAGCTTTGTGACAGGTGCGATGTTACGGTATATTATTACAATCCTAATATTGGCGAAGAGGCTGAATACCTTAAGAGAAAAGAAGAACAGATAAGACTTATAAACGCATATAACGCCGAGAAGAAGGGTAAGTACGAGATTAAGATACTGGACGCGGATTACGACCCGGTTTCTTTTTACCAAATAGCTAAGGGACTTGAGAAGTGCCCTGAGCGCGGCGAAAGATGCCATAAGTGTTATGAACTGAGAATGCGAAGGACCGCAGAAGCTGCTCTTTCACACGGCGGATTCGATTATTTTGCAACGACTCTGACTCTTTCCCCGCTTAAAGATTCCGAGGCGATAAACCGTATAGGCATGAAGATAGAAGAAGAGACGGGGATGAAATATTTGCCTTCGGATTTTAAGAAGAGAAACGGATTCCTGCGCTCGATAGAATTGTCTAAAGAATACGATCTCTACAGGCAGGATTATTGCGGCTGCGTTTATTCGAAAGCGACAAGGCTCTGCGAAAAATGCGAAAATTGCGATGATGTATAGTTTTATGTATAATCTGTATTAATGTAAATGCCGGTCACTACAACATCGGAGGAACAAAAATATGAATTGTCCAAATTGCGGTGCGGGTTTAAAAATTGTAGATAATAAAGCGATATGCGAATACTGCGGATATCAGGAAGTTCTTCCTCAGGGAAATGATAACTTCTTCAATATGACAGTATTTAATGAATCTCCCGGAGGAAGTACGGTTACCATATCTATTCCGGAGTGCAACGTGGGATTCATTATTAAGGCGGGAGAAGCAGTGGCAAAGGATATTCCGCCCGGATATCACACCTTAGTCGTAACCTGTGACGGCATGACCGAATACAGATCGGTTTTGATCACTGACGACGGAAGAGCGACTAAGATATATGTAAGCCGTGCGGCATTGGGAATCAGCATCAGGATAGTTTCACCGGGTTCTGATGATACGCCTCCCATTCTCAGAGGATATACCAGATCCCCCGAGACCGCTTTGCCCATAATGGCACTTGTTTTGAGCATAATCTTCCCTATTGTGGGACTTATTATGGCAATTGTAGATTATACAAACAGCAAAAATCAGGGCCGTGAGATGCATAAGTATACGAAAGTTGCATTTATTATAGTCGGTGTCAGATTTGCGCTTATGTTTTTGATGATCATTGCATCGTTTGCAGGATCAATGCTTGTGAATTAATGATTTGGAGATTTTAGCATGAAGAAATTACTTGATCTGTTAACTGAAGAAGTCGGCTCTGCTTTTGAGAAGGCCGGATATAAGAAAGAAGCGGGAAGGGTATCTGTATCAAATCGTCCCGACCTGTGTGAATATCAGTGCAACGGTGCAATGGCACTTGCCAAGGAGTGCAAATGTGCACCCAAGATGATCGCCGATGCCGTTGTAGAGGTTCTTGAAGACAGCACTGTTTTTGACAGTGTGGAAGCGGTAATGCCCGGATTCATCAACATGAACATCAGCTCTGACTTCCTTGCAAAGTATGTTGCAGAGATGGCAGAGGATGCAAAATACGGAGTGGAGCTTCCCGAGTCTAAAACCATTATTGTAGACTACGGCGGACCCAATATAGCCAAGGCTCTTCATGTAGGACATCTTCGTCCCGCAATCATCGGAGAGAGCATCAAGCGTATTCTTAAATACATGGGACATAACGTCATCGGTGACGTTCATATGGGAGATTGGGGCAAGCCCATGGGTCTTGTTATGACCGAGATTCAGTGCCGCCAGCCTGACCTTCCCTATTTTGACGAGAGCTTCACCGGAGAGTATCCCAAGGAGCCTCCTTTTACCGTAAAAGATCTTGAGGAAATCTATCCCACAGCATCTGCCAAGAGTAAAGAAGATCCCGATTACAATGCACGTGCGCTTGAGGCAACTCTTAAGCTTCAGAGTGGTGTACGCGGATACCGTGCGCTTTGGAATCACATCATTGATGTATCCGTTAATGACATGAAGCGCATCTATGAAAAGCTCCATGTTGATTTTGATCTGTGGAACGGCGAAAGCACCGTACAGTACCTCATCCCCGATATGGTTAAGGAGATGAAGGAGAGCGGCGTAGCATATGAAAGCGACGGAGCTATTGTTATCGATGTTAAGAAAGACACCGATACCAAAGAAATCCCTCCCTGCATCGTTCTTAAATCAGACGGAGCAAGCCTTTACAACACAACAGACCTTGCAACCATCAAAGAGCGCGTTGCAAAGTATGATCCCGCTCAGATGATCTATATCACCGATAAGCGCCAGGATCTTTATTTCGAGCAGGTATTCAGAGCTGCTGTTAAGGCAGGTCTTGTTTCCGATAAAGTAACCCTTTCACACATCGGATTCGGTACCATGAACGGCAAAGACGGAAAGCCTTTCAAGACCCGTGACGGCGGAGTTATGCGCCTTGAAGATCTCATCGGTGATATTCAGAATGAGATGTATAACAAGATCAAGGAAAACAAGGATATTGACGATGCAGAGGCAAGACAGACCGCTGACATCGTAGGTCTTTCCGCACTCCTGTACGGAGACCTCTCTAATCAGGCTGTTAAGGACTATATCTTCGATATGGAGAGATTTATATCCTTCGAGGGAAATACCGGCCCTTATATCCTTTATACCATCGTACGAATCAAGTCTATAATTGCTAAGTATCAGGCTCAGGGAGGAGACCTCTCAGGCCTTAAGATAGGTGTGCCCGTCAATAATTCCGAGAAAGACCTTATGAAAGCTTTGTCGTCCTTCTCACAGGTTATGGAGAGCGCTGAGGCAGAACTTGCACCTCACAGGATTTGTGCATTCATCTATGACCTTGCAAATGCACTTAATTCTTTCTATCACGAGACCAAGATTTTGTCTGAAGAGGATGAAGTTAAAAAAGGAGAGTACATCGCTCTTATTAATTTCACAAAAGAAATGCTCGAGACTTGTATCGACATGCTCGGATTTTCAGCTCCGGACAGAATGTAAGATGATATATCAGACCCTTAAAAAGTGGCGTATTTACGCCACTTTTTTGATGAAAAAAATTTTCGAAAAAAAAGTGAAAATTTTTGTTGACAAGAGGTCTTCTACCATGTAGAATAGCCTTTGTCGGTCGGCGAGATAGCCGAACACAAAATGGAATCTTAGCTCAGCTGGGAGAGCATCTGCCTTACAAGCAGAGGGTCATAGGTTCGAGCCCTATAGGTTCCATTTTTTATGGCGAGGTAGCTCAGTTGGCTAGAGCACGCGGTTCATACCCGCGGTGTCGAGAGTTCGAATCTCCCCCTCGCTACGCTGATGTGGCTCAGTCGGTAGAGCGTCGCCTTGGTAAGGCGGAGGTCACCAGTTCGATTCTGGTCATCAGCTCTTTCCCGAAACCTTGATGAATACAGGGTTTCGGGTTTTTTTATTCTATGATTATTCGTCTAAAAATCCCTTTATTTTAAGAATATTTCTTTTATCAGGTTCTCACATTCTTCGGTATCGATATTGTCGATGGCATGCAGGAGCTTATCGATTGTTTCTTTCAGATCATCGGGATAAGAATATTTTCGAAGCTCTGTTCCGATTGCATCCATTGCATCCATATCCAGATTCTCACAGGCTTCATGAAGCATTCCAAGCTGCTCACTGAGGGCTTCTTTGCCAATCAGAGGTTTATCGTTATCTTCGGACTCTGAATAGTATACGGACAGATCATCCAGCAGCTTACTGTAGGTTTCAAGCATGGGGGCTGTTTTACTGCGGATGGTATCCATATCCCCTGCTTTGCCTGCTTTTTCCAGTTCCTCTGCCATAGCACCGAGAGCCATTGCACCTATCTGTCTGGAACTGCTCTTTAATGCATGCACTCTGATGGTATAGTTTTCTATGTCTTCTGTTTCATATGCTGTTTTTATATCCGCATATTTTTCTGCGCCGAAGTGGAAATATTCCTTGGCTATCTTATTGAAAAGAGAAGCGGACCCAATGGCTTTTATTGCTGACTCGTTTTCTAAGCCTTTATATTCAAGTATCGGAAGTACCTCGGCATTGGTTTCGGTGCTTTCAGTTATTACTGCGCCCTTGATGATCTTTTCCTCGGGAAGCCACTTCTTCAGTTTGGATGTGAGTTCACGGATTTCTATGGGCTTAGCCGCAAAATCGTTCATACCTGCAGCGGCAAACTGTTCTCTGGCTTCTTCCATGACATTGGCCGACAACGCGATGATTATAAGATCCTGTTTGTCGGGAAGAAGTTCCCTGATGATCTTCGTGGTATCGACTCCGTCAAGCCCCGGCATCATATGATCCATGAAGACAATGTCATAGTCATTTGCAGTAACTTTATCTATTGCTTCCTGACCGCTTAATGCCGAATCAATACCAATCTTGAGAGGGGAGAGCAGTCCTTCTACGACCGTGATGTTAATGGCGTTGTCATCAACAACCAGGATGCGTGCATCGGGAGCTGTAAAATCAATGATAAAATCATCCTCTGTTTCGGAAGACCTTATGGACTCGAAATTATCATTAAGCACTCTGATCATTCCGAGCGAAGAGACCGGTCTTCTCATTACATGAACGTTTGCAAGGTCCGGTGTGAAATCGGAATTATACTCTGCCAGAACAATGCCTTTTGTATCCGGATGATTTTCAAAGAAATCACGTATCCTATCGGAGTACTGACTGTATTCCATGAAAATATAATCTTGTTTTCCTGAAGGCACGTAATCTTCGACGTCGGAAATCACGGCGTGCTCGATATGTCTTTTCTGAATTTCCTCTTTGAATAACTTGATTCGATCGGGATCATTGTCAAGGCATATGGCTTTTTTATTGTCGGCATCTTCTATATGGAGATCCTTGGCCCGGTCAATGACTTTCTGGTTAATGGTAAACCAAAAGTCGGAGCCCTCTCCGTAAGTGCTGTTTACGCCTAATTCACCGCCCATGGCTTTAACCAGCCTCTGGGATATGACAAGTCCCAGGCCGGTACCTTCCGCAGAGCGGTTACGTCTTGAATCAATCTGTGTAAAGCTGGTAAAAAGCTTATCTAAATCTTCCTGCTTAATACCTATTCCGGTATCTATTATGTGATAGGTTAGTTTTATCTGATCTTCGTCGATAAATTCGCAGCTCAGTCTTATACTTACGCTTCCGTTCTGAGTGAATTTGATTGCATTGTTCGCAAGGTTAATCAGAACCTGTCTGATTCTCATGGCATCACCATACAGAGCATGGGGGAGGTCATCATCTATAAGCAGGCAGAGTTCGAGATTTTTGCCGCCTATTCTGGTTGATAAAATATTGGCAACATCATTCAGTTCACTCAGTGGCTCATATTTTTCCGGAATGATCTCCATTTTTCCGGACTCGATCTTGGAATAATCCAGTATGTCGTTGATGATGTTTAACAGGTTTCTGCCTGATTTTTGAATTTGTATAAGAGCGTCGCGCGCCGTATCGGACAGATTCTCTCTCAGCGCGATCTCTGTCATTCCCAATACCGCATTCATGGGAGTACGGATTTCGTGGGACATATTTGCAAGAAAGTCCGATTTCATTCTGGCCGCTCTGTCCAGCTCAACATTCATTGCATCCATGTCATTAATGTTGTCGACGATCTTTACCTGCATGTCATGTACGCCCTGATACAGATCGTCTATTTCATCACCGCTTTTTGCCGGTGCCTTTATTACACCGGCAGCTTCATGGTCCTGTGCGGGAGCAGGGTTAAATTTCTTCAGTTCACTTGTAAGTCCGGTGACTCTCCTGACCAGAGTTCTGTCGATTAAAGTTCCGTACAGCACCACCATCAGTAAAGTAAGCGCAACGGCTGCAAGCATTATGTATATGAGGAAAGTTCTTCGTTCAAGAACAACTTCATCCATTCCAATATCACATCCGACCTGGCCTACAAGCGTACCGTCTTCCAAATAGACAGGTACATAGGCGGAACAGAGCCATCCCCATTCTCCGTTTGAAATGGTGGGCTCTATTATCTGATCGGCAGCTATGCCGTAAAATTCGGGCTGACACTCTATATAACTGCCTGCTACATATGCGGGATTGGTGGAGTCATCCGCAATGTACATGTCGGTTGTTAACCCTTCTTCATTTCTTGCCAGAATATAGGTGTATTCTATGGCATCCATACTCTCGATATGATTGTCCAGCTGATTTCTTAATCTGGTGAATCCTTCCCAAAGTCCGTGCTCTTTCAGGTAGTCCACCACTTCCTGTTCGTTGTCGGTTTCTTCGGCATGATCCCTTACAGAGCGATATTCTTCTGATTCCTCGACTTTTCTGAGCTGCATCAGAAATTCAACATCAACTATTTGAGCAAAATTCTCGGCGCAATCCATGGTGAGACTCTTGTAATAGTCGTCGATGATATTCGCGCTTATTTTATACGTCAGTAAAGCGGTGCCCAATGCCACCGTAAGTACAATTATGGCTGTAAAAATGAATGCTTTACGTCTCAGATTAATACGTGGTCTGCCGGTAGACATATCAACCTCCATAAAACCAATCATAAAGTCTTCTGTAACATCAGTTTCCGTAAAACCGGGTCAGGCAACATTCATATAAAAATAAAACGAGAGGAAAAATACCAAAATTTTAGTACTGAAATACTTGTAGAAAATAGAAATATGATATATTTTACCATATCTTATCCGGTCATACAAAACAGCCGGAATGTGGGGGAGCAATCGGAAACGGTAAAGATTTCCTTGAACCGGTAAGGCGTGCTGAAAAGAAGATGTATGCTGATAAAGAAAAATATTATATGGAAACCGGCAAAGATCGAAGAAAATGATAACAATAATTACACACAAATCCCGAAACCATCGGTGTTTCGGGATTTTTTATTTGTTTAATAGAAATTTCACTTACGAACAAAACCTATATGTGCTATGCTCACACGGTTTGTTTAGGTCAAACATTTTATTGGATGTGGAGAAAAAGGAATATGAAAAAAAGATTTAAGAAAGGCTTTGCACAGTTTCTTTCTATGATGCTTGTTGCAATAGTCACTGCCGGTATTGTTCCGCAGACAGCCGGCACGGTAAAGGCAGCTGCGGATAAGACCATTACAGGTCTTGGAACCGGAGCGATAGCTAACCCTACTCCCGGAGCAGGAGGATGGAGCTATGTCTATTATGGTTCCTATAACGGAAGCAACGTTAAGTACCGCGTTCTTGACAACTATACTACTGAGTTTGGTTCCAATCCCACCATGCTTCTTGATTGTGACACCATACTTGCGGTTATGGCTGCAGATGATGCTTATGATTGGGTTGAGATTGGCCAGGGAACGGTTACTTATCCCGGATATTCATGGGGGACCAGTACACCTTACAGATGGCTAAACGGAAGTGATTTCTACGGAAATGCCGGTGTATTTACAAGCGTTGAGAAATCAGCAATCGTAGCAAGTACTAAAACTGATTTTTCCAATGACGGTGAGGTGCGAGGAGATTATGCATCTCAGAATCTGACCGGAGAGCATGTATTTTTGCTTGATGCGAAAGAAGTTAACAGAAATGACTACGGATATAAAGAAAGCTATGATGATGAGGCTGTACGTATTAAGTGTTACAACGGATCGGCTTATGATTGGTGGCTACGCTCATACGAGGATTGGTCTGAATCCTTACCAAATTATATCTGCGAAGATGCGGCTATAATACAAGCAGACGGTGGATTGAACACTAATCCTGCCGTACCGGTTGAAAATTCATACTTGGCCGGTGTCAGCCCTGCATTTAACGTAGATCTTTCATCCGTTATCTTTTCATCTTTGATTTCAGGTACACCCGGTGCTTCAGGTGCGGAATATAAGCTCACTTTGAAAGATGCGAATATGTCAGTCTCTGTTACAAGCGGAAGCGACATTACCAGAGACGGAGCTGTTATCACTGTTCCCTATACCATTTCTGGATCAAATGCCGGAGAAACAACTCAGATTTCCGTTGTTATCAAGGACGGCGCATGGAATCTCGGAACATCTGCAACAAGCGGATATACATATCTTAAGCTTGATGTAGAATCCTTTGGAACATCCGGAACCGGAACCTTTACTATGCCCGAGGAATATGCGGACAAAACTCTCGGAACCGATTATTTTGTATATATCCTTGCAGAGGATGTAAACGGCGGAAATGCTACGGATTATGCATCTGCTCCCCTGTCGATAACCATTCCCGCGATATCACGCGGAAGTAGCAATACTCCCGCTTCAAATCCTTCAAATGGTGGAGGCAATGATCCTGCTTCAAATCCTTCAAACGGAGGAAACAACGATCCTGCATCAAATTCTTCAAACGGAGGAAACAACGATCCTGCATCAATTACTTCAAACGGAGGAAACAACGATCCTGCATCAAATCCTTCAAACAGAGGAAACAACGATCCTGCATCAAATCCTTCAAACGGAGGAAACATCAATCCTGCATCAAATTCTTCAAACGGAGGAAACAATACTCCTGCACCTTCATCGAACGGTAGCGTAGATTCTTCATCCGTTGATTCATCAGTTGACTCACACAAAGAGTATGGTGAACCTGATTTCTATGATGATCTCAGAATTCTTATCAGAATTGCCATCGAGTGCGGAGGAGAGCAGACCATTCATTACAGCAAGGGCAATAAGCTTCCCTATGACATAATGATGACCCTTGAGGAAAATCCTCAGATAACCGTAGTCTATAAGTATTCGTACATGGGAACGGATTATAAGGCAACGATTGGCCGCGGAAAAGTAAAGACTGAAATCGGAATATATTGGTATGGCCCTCTCTATCTGAACGAGCATTTCGGAGAATGGTCACTTGGAATGCCTCCGATTGAATAGTTAACATAATATCCACATGTTTTCGAAGGACCCGCTTGGACCGTAACGGCTCAAACGGGTCCTTTATTTACGGATGTCACCTCGGACCTCCAAAGTTGCCATTATTGTCAAAATATCTTAAAATATAACTAACTTTGGTTAAAAATTACCTTACATCGCAAATGCTGTTTTTTGGGGCAAAAACGGAAAGGATGGGGACATGCGTAAAAAGGTTAATTATCCTATAGTTGTCAGGTTGGAGGACATATGTCCCACTATGGATCTGGACAAGTTTATCTTGTTCAAGAATTTCTTCGATGAAGTGGGGATCAAGCCGCTCCTTTGTATCGTTCCTGACAATAAAGATCCCAAGCTTGTAAAGGGTACATTCAACAGGGATTTTTGGGGATTGATGAGAAGACTTAAGGACGAAGGATGGGGTATCGCAATGCACGGTACGCATCATCTTTCTACCGGTAAGAGCATCGGTATTTTGTGCGGAGATGTTCCTACGGAATATGCAGGAAGGACTTACGAGTCACAGCTTAAGATGCTCAGAGAAGGAAAGCACCTTCTTGCACAGAACGGACTTGATACCGAAGTGTTTGTCGCACCTCATCATTCATATGACAGAGAGACATTAAAGGCATGCTCTAAACTCGGACTCAGATATATATCCGACGGAATGAGCAAATCGCCTTATATGCTGGAAGGTGTAAAGTGCATACCTGCATCACCTTTCTGGAAGCATCATAAGAGCGGCGTTCTCACCATGTGCATCAATGTCAGCACAGAGAATCTTGACGGAAGGGAGACCATCTTTGAATTCTTAAGAGAGAATCTCTTCAATGTCATCACTTTTGAGGATGCCTGCAACTTAAAGACAAAACCGTATTTCCTTGCCCGAATGGAAGAAAAGAGGGCAATCAGGAGATATAACCGAATCAGAAGAAGTGAAAGAAGAAAGAGCGAGCAGTATTAAATGCTCGTAGAGGTTTTAAAAGATGGAAAAGCCTGCAATTCTCGGCGGAACCCCTGTGAGGGACAATAAGATCTTTTACGGAAGACAGTGGGTTGACGAAGATGACATCAAAGCAGTTGCCGACGTCCTCAGAGGTCCTTATATAACCTGCGGACCCAAAGTTGAGGAAGCCGAGAGAGTACTTGAGAAATATACCGGTGCAAAGCATGCGGTTGTTTGTAACAGCGGAACCAGTGCACTTCACTGTGCATGCATCGCTGCAGGAATCGGTGAAGGCGATGAGGTTATTACAACTCCCATTACATTTGCCGCATCCGCTAACTGTGCGCTTTATTGCGGAGCAAGACCTGTTTTTGCGGACATCGATCCCGAGACATACAACATCGATCCCGCAAGCATCAGGAAGTGCATTACCGATAAGACCAAGGCTGTTATTGCGGTTGATTACACCGGACAGGCAGTAAAGGTAGATGAGATCAGAGCAATCTGTGATGAATTCGGACTTATCTTCATCGAGGATGCCGCTCATTCCATCGGAACCAAATACAACGGAAAATATGTCGGAAACCTTGCCGACATGACATGCTTCTCATTTCATCCTGTTAAGACAGTAACCGCGGGAGAGGGCGGAGCAATCCTTACCAATGATGATGAGCTTTACAAGAAACTGGTTCTTGCTCATGCTCACGGAATCACTCACGATGAGGACATGATGGAAGACGCTCCTCACGAAGGTATTTGGTATTACGAAGAGATCAGCCTCGGTTACAACTACAGAATGACTGACTTCCAGGCGGCCCTCCTTATCAGTCAGATGAAGAAGATCGATTCTTTTGTAGCGCGCAGAAAAGAAATCGTTAAGAGATATGACGAAGCTTTTGCAAATGTTCCCGGAATCATCGTTCAGAAGAACATTCCCGAGTCCGATACCTCAAGACATCTGTATGTCATCAGGCTCGATCTTGATAAGCTTACCTGTACCAGAAGAGAATTCTTCGATGCAATGAGTGCGGAGAACGTTCAGTGCCAGATTCACTACGTTCCCGTTTACTGGTTCCCTTATTACAGACATCTCGGTTACGAAAAGGGACTTTGCCCCAATGCCGAGGAAGTTTACAAGGGAATCATGAGTATTCCTCTGTATCCTCAGATGTCCGATAAAGATGTTGAAGATACCATTCATGCCGTCACCAAATTGGCGACATATTACGCGAAATGATCTATGAGAAATAAAGAACCGGGTACAAATAAATATCTTCTGCCCTTGTTCTATGTTTGCTCTTTTGTCCTTCCGGTTTTATTGTATCTGACCGTATATGCCCGCGGAGACTTTTGGCCCTTCGGTGACAGATCGGTTTTGGTATGCGATCTCAATGATCAGCTTTTTCCGTTTTTAACATCACTCAGGTATGTAAATGCCCGCGGTAATTCCGACTATTTGTGCTGGTCCAGTTCGCTTGGGGGGAATTATTACGGGCTTCATGTTTATTATCTTAACAGTCCGTTTAATGTACTCACGAAATTGTTTCCCGTAATGAAAATGCCTCAGGCAATTGCGGTTCTGACACTTCTTAAAGCGGGACTTATGGGACTGACCTTTTCGATTCTTTCGGTTTATTTTGTCAGGAAGCATGTCGGAAAGATTGATGTAAGACTGTTTGCATTTTTGCCTCTTTGCATCGGATACGTATTTACTATCTATAATTTTAAATACGCGATGCATTTGATGTGGTTTGACGGAATTATTCTTCTTCCTCTTGTAATCATGGGGATTGAGAGAATATTTGACGGAAAGAAAGGCCTACTGTATCTGTGCTCGCTTACCGCAGCATTTTATTTTAATTACTACACCGGATACATGATAGGTATTTTCTCGGCATTGTATTTTATCGCCGTGCTTATCAGGGAATTTAAACTTTCCGATATCAAAGCCTTGTTTATCAAAGGTGTGCGGTATGCTATCACAAGTCTTATGGCTATACTGCTTGCCTTTCCTATGTTGGAAGCTGTTCTTACGGATCTGACCAGAGGAAAGCTTGACGGCGGTGCGGGAAATACTTTTAACGAGCTTCAGTTCGATTCTTTCGCTGCATTATTCGAAAGACTTTTATCGGACAGTTTGGAACTTCCCACACTCAGAACCGGATGGTTTGAAGCAGTACTCGTTTTGCTGTTCCTGATACTTCCGAATATCAAGATCAAAGAGAAGATATCCATAGCATTGCTTCATGTATTTATGATCGTAAGTTTCTATTACGATAATCTCGTTCTGATGTGGCACTGCTTTAAATATCCGAATGACTTTTATGTACGTTTTCAGTTCATATATAACTTTTTGTTTCTTATTACGGCATTAAGAGCACTTACGGCACTGTTTGAACTGATAACAAAAATTGCTTCGAAGAAAAAGGTCGAAGTTACACGTAAGATTATTTTTGCTTTCGGGTTTATCTGCGTTTTGACGGTTTTCACAGAGTGCCTTGAACTCGGTAAGAGATCGCTTGCAGTAATGGGAAAACTTGATATCAAATACGGCTATAAATCGATAAGCGAGTACGAAGATTTTGTGCTGAAAACGCAGCCACTTACTGATGAGATACTTGAGTCTGACGAAGATTTTTATCGCCTTAATCTTGACTATTATTTCACCAGAAACGATCCGATGATTTTCGGATATAAGGGACTTAATTTCTTCTCATCTACTTTTAACAGAGATGTGAATGCGTTCTTGGGAAATGTCGGATTTGCCCAGTACAGCGTCTGGGTTGGCGGATATGGAACTAATCCTGCAATAGACGGATTGCTGTCCGTAAAATACTCTCTCAGTGAAAATGATCCGGGTGAGTATTACATTAAAGGCTCCGAGCAAAACGGAGTATCGGTTTATGAAAACCCTCATACGGCCGGAATAATATATGCCGCACCAGTAAGTACACTTAATCCGGAAATGGAGGAGTGGAACACATACGGAAATATCAATTCTTTATTGGATGCCATTGACGGTGATGAAGGCAGTGAGGAATATTTTACCGAGATTCCTTATGCGGTTGATACTTCAGACGGCGGTCTCAGAATTCTGTTCGAAGCACCTTCTGAAGAACCGATTTATATGCACATGGTCAATTATGCAAATCATGAATCGCTAGTGTATGTAAACGGTGAAGAATACGTTAAGTATTTTACCGATGATACGGTTCATAACATTTATGTAGGCTCGTATTCAGCGGGTGAAAGCGTGGAGATAGAAATAGTATCCCTGACAGGTGAGCCGGTATATGAACCTGCTATAAGGCTGGTAGAACTTGACACCGTAAAACTTGCTTCGCTTATGGATGGTCTCAGAGCAACCGGAATTAACATTGAAAGTTATGACAGAGGCAGTATCAAGGGAACGATAGTTGTGCCTGAAGGGTGCAGGGTAATGACATCCATTCCCGCAGAGGACGGTTGGACCATTCTGCTGGATGGAGAGGAAGTATCTTACGAGAAATTTGCAGATACCTTTATCACATTTGAAGCAGCACCCGGCGAGCATCGCATTGAGATGAGTTTCTTTTCACCGGGCCTTATGGACCATATGTGGGTGATGTATCTTGCATTTGTTTCGGTAATTATATATTTGTTCGGAAATAAAATAACCGGGAAATTTGGAAGAAAACAAACTGTACCGGTCGATTAATAAGTTGGAGATTATAAAATGAAAAAAGCACTTATCACCGGTATAACCGGACAGGACGGAAGTTATCTTGCGGAGTTTCTGCTTGAGAAAGGATACGAGGTTCACGGTATCATCAGAAGATCTTCCGTTGAATACAGAGAGAGAATTGCACACCTTGAAGGACGTGATGATTTCTTCCTTCACTACGGCGATCTTACCGATTCGCTTTCTCTCGTTGCACTCATCAGCAAAGTAAGACCTGACGAGATCTATAACCTTGCGGCGCAGAGCCACGTTCAGGTTTCTTTTGACGTTCCCGAGTTTACCGCAGACGTTGATGCTGTAGGTGTTCTCAGAGTGCTTGAGGCTGTAAGAATTGCGGGACTTTCTGATACCTGCAGAATCTATCAGGCATCTACTTCCGAGCTTTACGGAAAGGTTGAGGAGGTTCCCCAGAGCGAGAAGACTCCTTTCCATCCTTATTCTCCCTACGCTGTCGCAAAACAGTACGGATACTGGATCGTCAAAGAGTACCGCGAAGCTTACAACATGTTTGCATGCTCCGGAATTTTATTTAACCATGAATCCGAAAGACGCGGCGAGACATTCGTAACACGTAAGATCACCTTGGCTGCAGCTCGTATAGCAGCAGGACTTCAGGATAAGCTTTATCTCGGAAATCTCTCTTCACTTCGTGACTGGGGATATGCCAAGGACTATGTAAAGTGCATGTGGCTCATGCTTCAGAACGACACTCCCGATGATTTCGTAATCGCAACAGGAGTTCAGCATTCCGTAAGGGAGTTCTGCACACTTGCTTTCCACTATGCCGGGATCGAACTTGAATTCAAGGGAGAGGGCGAAGAGGAGAAGGGTTACGATAAGAAGACCGGCAAGGTGCTCGTAGAAGTAAGTCACGATTTCTTCAGACCTACCGATGTTGTAAATCTTCTCGGTGATCCTTCCAAGGCAGCCAAGGAACTCGGATGGAATCCTACCGAGACCTCTTTCGAAGAACTCGTAAGACTCATGACCGAGTCCGATATGAAGAAAGTAGCTATCGAGGCTAAAAACAGATAATGAATATAATTTTGCTTTCCGGCGGTTCGGGCAGAAGGCTCTGGCCGCTTTCAAATGAAGTAAGAAGTAAACAGTTCATCAAGGTATTCAGGTCCCCTGACGGTGAGCCTGAATCCATGGTGCAGAGGGTGTACAGACAGATTGTCTCCGTTATCCCCGATGCCGATGTTACGATTGCATCATCGAAGAGGCAGCTGTCATCCATTAAAAATCAGCTCGGTGAAAACGTAAGCATTTCACCCGAGCCCGACAGAAGAGATACATTTGCAGCAATCGTCCTTGCGCTTTCTTATCTTACGGATGTTAAGGGCGTATCACCGGATGAACCCGTGATAATCTGTCCCGTCGATCCTTATGTTGAGGATGAATATTTCGAGGCACTTGTAAAGCTTGAGAAGATGGTGGCTGAGAAAGAGGGCATTTGCCTTCTCGGAATCGATCCTACATTCCCTACCGCCAAGTATGGATACATTATCCCCGAGGATAAAGAGGAGATAAGCACCGTATCATATTTCAAAGAAAAACCTTCGGAGACTGATGCCGAAGCGCTTATCGAAAAAGGTGCTCTTTGGAACGCCGGCGTATTCGGGGTAAGAGCAGGTTACATACTTAAGATTGCCGAGAAGCTTATCGGATACAAAGGATACGAAGATCTCCTTGCCAGATATTCCACTCTTGAGGCAATCAGTTTCGATATCGCCGTTCTGGAAAAAGAAAACAGTATCAGAGTTCTCAGATTCGGCGGCGAATGGAAGGATGTAGGAACGTGGAATACCATGGCTGAGACCATGGATTCAGAAAGCTTCGGAAACGTAGTCCTTGCAGGTGAGTGCGAAAACACCACTGCGGTTAATGACCTTGATATCCCCGTGATCTGCATGGGACTTAAGGATGTGATCGTAGCTGCGGGACCTGACGGAATTCTTGTTTCAGACAAACATAAATCCAGCTATATCAAACCTGTTGTCGATGCGGTATCCGGCGATGTCAGATATTCCGAGAAGAGCTGGGGATCGTTTAAGGTAATCGATTCGACGGATAAGTCACTTACGATAAAGGTTACGCTTCTTGCAGGACATCACATGTACTATCACTCCCATGACAGACGTGAAGAAGTGTGGACCGTGATCGAAGGCGAAGGCACATCTGTAATAGACGGTGTTAAGAAGGATGTTCATTCCGGGGATGTAATAGTTCTTCCGATAGGGTGCAAACATACCATAATCGCAAAGACCAGACTCGAGATGATCGAAGTTCAGACAGGAACCGAGATCAGTGCATCGGATAAGATTAAATATGAGTACGATTTCGAAGAAAAATAAGATACGTATGATGGCAGATGACAGGGAGAAGATAAAGTATGTTGTTCCGCTTTGTCTTTCCTTTGTGCTGCTTCTTGTTCTTAATATCTTATGGGGACAAAACTGGATAGATACCGATATGTCCGCTGAGATGGTCTTTTCTGATTTTCTCGGAGATACCGGACATTATATTGCAAGCACCAATTGGTATTATTCCACCGAATTCAGAATTCTTTACACTCAGCTAATCTTTGTTCCTCTTTTGAAGATTATTCCCAGTTGGGCGGTTGTACGTGTCATCACCAATATGATCACCTATGTGATCCTCATTCTTTCATATTTCTTCATGATGAAGGGATATGAGAGAAAGTATATTTATCTTACTTCCGCTGTTTTACTTCTTCCCATTTCGGAAGCTATTGCCCAGCATGTTCAGATGGGCAATACATATATGCCTCACATGATCCTTATGTTCTTATCCATAGGACTTGTAAGAAGAGTGGAGGCTGAAGAGACTGCAGGAAGAAAAGTAATATGGTATATCCTTCTGATAGTCTTAAGCATTATCTGCGGAGCTTCCGGCGTCAGATATTTTCTTATAATCTATGCACCGCTTCTTATCACCGCATTTTTAAGAGCTTACGTAAAGTGCGGTATCAAAGAAGGTGCCTTGAAGAAATGGAGAGGCGAACTCGGACTCTTTAAGATTGCGGTCGTATCATCCGCTGCTGCATTTGCGGGATATATATTTAACAGTATCGTTATCAGACAGTCATATCAGTTCACCACTTATGAGACTCTTTCTTTTGCTACCATCAATAACGGTATCTGGTATGAAAGAGTAGCATCAGTCTTCGGATGTCTCCTTGAAATCTTCGGATACATTCCCGGTGGAAGTGTATTGTCACTTCGCGGCGTTGTTACCATGATCGCATTTGTTCTGATCGTTTTGATGTATCTGTTGGTAAAGCGTACTTCGGAAGATGTATTCGGGGGATCAGGTGCTCTCGGAAGAGATGATGTATATACCGATGCCGATATGGCGGATATGTTCTTTATCCACTACTTCATCGCAGGATTTGCCGTAATGGCATTCTTCCTTACATTTACAGATACCACTTTGACACCGAGATATTTTTCTACTTGTATTTACATGGCTCTTCCCATTCTTATCATTTGGCTGGACAGGGAAAGTGAGCCTGCGGTAAAGAAGGTATTTATTCTCGTCCTGGCAGGATGCCTTGCACTGAGCACACTTAAAATATCGTATTCTATGGCTACAAATGATAAGAACGCAGCCAGAAGAGAAGTTGTCGATTATATTTTGAGTGATCCTGCTAAATTCGGATATCGCGGATTTTCATTCTTTGCGGATTCGAACGTGCTCATGGAACTTTCAGACGGAAAGCTTACCGTCAGTGCACTTACCGAAGATACATTTGAAGGCTTCACATGGTCAACTGCTGTGCTTTTCCCCGGGGACCCGATGATAATGACCATGGATTCTTTGCCCGACTATTTCTATGTTTTCCCTGAAGGAACCGATGTTACCGAAATCGAAGGCAAGTTGTATTTTGCAGGTAATGTTGCAGGATATGATATCTACACGGGTTATATTTTCCCCGGATTAAAGTGATGAGTTTCATCCGGCCCTAGAGCGGTACGGCTACAGATATGAAAACTGACAGTAATATAAAACTTCATCTGCTCACGGCTTTATCGGTGATCATCGTCATGGCCTTCGATGTCTTTTTCGCATTCCAAAAAGAGGGCTTCCACATGGACGAAGTCCTAAGCTATGAGCTCTCAAATTCTGAATTCACTCCCTGGATAACTCCCACTCAGCCCGAAGGAAGGCTTGAGAAGTTCTATAGAGCAGAGATTCATGACGACAGATTCGGGGGAACTGTATCCAATCTTTTCGATCAGGTTAAGGACGTTCTTTCCAACAGAGGTTCATCTGTTGCAGCTTCTTATACCGCGGATGTTTATGATGCACCCCAGTGGATGAGCGACGATGATATCACTAAGTATGTCACTTACTATGGAAGTGATTCCGTTATTGCACTTTCTGCGTACTACAACACAACCACTGATAATCATCCCCCTCTTTATTTCATGCTCCTTAATATTTTCTCCGTCATGTATTCGCTTTTTGCATACGGTAGTTTCAGTGCATGGCCCGGAATAATCCTGAACATGCTTTTCATGGCAGGTTCACTACTGATCATCTGCACATTTTTCAAAAATATTGTCGGCAAGGCCTGCCTTGGTCCCGTGGCAGCAATCGTCTATGGACTTTCCCCCGCAGGATTAAATACCGTACTTTTGATCAGGATGTATTCCATGACATCCTTCTTCTGCCTGGCATTTACCTATGTTCTCCTCCTGAAATTGAGTAAGGAGGATATTAAGTATAAGAACAAGCTGTTTATTCTGGTTACCGTTCTCGGATTCTTAACCCAGTATTTTGTCTGCATTTATTATTTCTTCCTGACTCTTTGCGTGGTTTTATATCTTCTTATCACCAAGAGGAAAAGAGTACTGACAAACCTGGTTAAGATTCTTGCAATCTCTGCAGTGATCGGACTTGTTCTGTATCCTTTCGTTTATCACGATATGTTCGGAACAGCCATCGGAAATTCCGTAATGGAGAGCGTATCGGGCTTGGGAGGATACGTGGACAAGGTTCTTGCCTTTGCAGGAATCATAGCTTCTGAATGTGCGGGATGCCACGTGGCACTGGGAGTGCTAGTTTTCATCATGGCAGCAGGCGTGGTCATTGCACTTAAGATGAAGAAAACAAGAATCTGGGCAATCGCTCCCGGATTATCAGTCATCGGTTATTTCCTTGTTGTCGCAAAGATTGCTCCTTATACCGTGGACAGATATTTGATGCCGGTTATGGGAGTTATCATGGTCTGCTTTGTGACCGGGGTTTCTTTTGTAATAGGAATGCTGATTGAAAGCTTTATTAAGACCGAGAAGAGTAAAGGTACCATCGAAACAATCGCCTGCATCATTGTCTGCGCAACGAGCTTTGCGTATGTATTTATCAATACTCCGAACTATCTGTACAAGGGATATGCAGACCAACTTAAGATTTCCGAGAGATACACGGAGCTGGATGCAGTGGTTGTTTATGAGGGCACAAGCTTTTATCAGAACGTGCCCGAGCTTATGAATTATAACAATTGCCTTATTGTCAATAGGGATGAACTGAACATTTATGACGAAAAACTGGCCTCCCACGATGAGATAATCGTGATTGAGGGACCGGAGGTTGACAGAAGGGGTGTTCTTACGACAATGGGCGATATGTACGGCTATTCTTCCGTTACCGTTTTGATGGAAGAGGGGGTCTTCGGCGACAGGGTGTGCTTGCTTTCAAAGTAGGCATTTTTGGTGTATAATAAACGTTTGTCGGAGTTTTATTTTAACGGACAACAGGTAGATAAATATGGAAACAATTTATTCATCGCTTAAGGTTAATAATGAGTTCGAACTTTGCAATGTCTATTCGGAGGAAGCAAAGAATACTCTCGAGCAGGCGCTTCTCAAAGCAAGAATCTCTTATTATATGAACTACCCCAGAAAGAGACTTTTTGACCGCCATAAGTTCAATTGCATTTTCTGTGTAAATGAGAACAATCTGGCGGAAGCCGAGGAGATCGTATACGAGCTTTTCGGAGAAGATCCCGTCATTAAGATGATCTCACAGAAGAATCCCGTGGATTATTTATAAGGACGTAGGGATCGGTTTTAAGGTTTTACGGAGAAAGAAATGGACTACAGCAGAAAAGGCGTCATTCAGAGAAGACGTCAGTTAAATTCATACGGAGACAAGATTGTCAGGAAGATCCTCTTATTTGCCATCAAGATGGTTCTTGCTGCGATCATTGCCGTCTTTATCTGTCTTGCAGCGGGCGGCATCGGATTGTTTAAATCGATTCTTGCGGGAACTCCCGTAATACATATTTCCGACATCATCGCAAACGGTCAGGCAACCATCGTTTATGACGCAATGGGTAACGAGTTTGACCACTATGTCGGTAAGGATGCTAACAGAATCGAAGTTACCTGGGATGGAATTCCCAGACAGCTCGCTCTTGCATTTGTTGCAAGTGAGGACGAGAGATTCTATGAGCACAACGGTGTCGACTACCGTGGTATGGCCAGAGCTCTTTACTGGTACATTCGTTCACGCGGAGACGAGACCCAGGGTGCATCTACCATAACTCAGCAGCTTCTTAAGAACACCATCTTCACCACCTGGACCGAAGAGGGTGACAACATGGTCAAGAAGCTTAAGCGTAAGATTCAGGAGCAGTACCTTGCGATTGAGGTTACCAAATCAACCACCAAGGACGAGGTTCTACTCAGATATCTGAATGCGATCAACATGGGACAAAATACCCTCGGTGTTGAGTCGGCTTCGCAGAGATATTTCGGTAAATCCGCGATTGAGCTGAATCTTTCCGAGTGTGCGGTTCTTGCTTCGATCACTCAGAACCCTTCATATTACAATCCCATCAAGCATCCCGAGAATAATGTAAAGCGTCGTAAGAACTGTCTCGATAAGATGCTTCAGCTCGGATTCATCACTCAGGAAGAGTATGATGAGGCCATTGCAGATACCGCTGATGTTTACGACAGAATTCAGTATCACAACACCTACATCGCAGAGACCGATACTCTCGAAGGAAACTATTTCTCCGATGCTCTCTACGATGATGTCCTTTACGATCTTATAAATGTTGCGGGATATGACAGAGCTCAGGCTGAGCACATGATTACCAGCGGCGGACTCAGAATCTACTCAACCATGGATCCCTATATCCAGTCCATCGTTGATGAGGAATTTGCTAATCCCGAGAACTTTAAGTTCAGCGACAAGTATCTCCTTAACTATGCACTTACCATCTATGATGAGGACGGTAACGAGCATAACTTCTCCAAGGAGAACATGATCAGCTGGTACAAAGCTAAGTACGGATACAGTAAGTACAAGCTCCTCTACAGCTCACCCGAGAATGCACAGGCTGCCGTTGATGAGTACAGGGCAGGATGCTTTGAAGAACTAGGACTTGTAGAGACAGAAGATAATTATCTTGAAGATATTACCCTTACGCTCCAGCCCCAGATGTCCATGGTCATCGAAAACCAGGCAACCGGTGAAGTCGTAGCAATCGCCGGAGGAAGAGGAGATAAGGAAAACAGACGTACCTTCAACAGAGCAACAGGTTCCACCAGATCTCCCGGATCAGTATTCAAGGTACTTGCATCAGTAGGCCCCGGAATCGACACCGGAATGGTAACTCTTGCAACTACTTATGCGGATAACCCCTTCAACTATAACGGCGGTACTCCCGTTCAGAATACTTCCAGATCCACCAGCGGAAAGAACCTTTCCCTCAGATACTGCATCGCATATTCCATGAACATCGTTGCAGTTAAGAACCTTACTTATATCGGACCCATCACCGGATTTACATATCTCCAGCAGCTGGGCTTTGCACATATCACTGCCGGAAAAGAAATCAACGGAATGGTTTACTCCGATATCACTCAGTCACTTGCACTTGGCGGACTTACTTACGGTGTTACCAATGAAGAGGTTACCGGTGCTTATGCTTGTATCGCAAACGGCGGTACATTCGTAAAGCCCCACCTTTATACCACTGTTACCGATTCTGACGGAAACATTATTCTCGACAACAGAAATGTTGCAGGTAAGAGAGTGTTTAAAGAAACAACTGCATGGCTTCTTATCAGCGCCATGAGAGACTGCGTTAACTACGGTACGGGAACCAGAGTAAAGTTCCCCGGAATGGATATGGCAGGTAAGACCGGAACCACATCCGACGGTTGGGACCACTGGTTCGTAGGAATGACTCCTTACTACACCGCAGGTGTATGGACCGGATATGATGACAATACCGAGCAGAACTGGGATGAGATGCATACATCCGAACAGCTCTGGAAGGCAATCATGAGCAGGGTACATGAGGACCTCGAATATAAAGAGTTTAACATGCCGGAAGGTCTTGTTGCGGTTCAGGTTTGTTCCGAGTCCGGACTTCTTCCCATCGAGGGACTTTGCGACGGATGCGTTGTAACAGAGTGGTTTGCGGAAGGAACCGAGCCTCAGTATACTTGTGATCTTCACTATGCCGGACTTATCTGTGCATATGATAATAAGATTGCGTGCCCCAACTGTCCTTTCGCATATGAGGGCGTAACGCTTCTTCCTAAAGTAGACGGATATCACCCCGATCTTTACATGGGTGATCCGGAACTTCAGGCAGGAAACAATGTCATTATCGATAACGGAGACGGAACTTCGACGATAGTACTGGCGGATATGGACCATATGTGTCAGCACACGGATGAATGGCTGGCCGTTCCGGATAACCAGAACATACTGGCTGCGCAGATGGCACAGCTTGATGCTATCAGGAGAGCCAATGAAGAAGCTTACTGGGCTGCACTAAACGGCGAGGTAGCTTCCCAGGACGGTTGATGAGATAAGAAAACGGCGGAAGATTTCTTCCGCCGTTTAAAGGTTTAAAGTATTAATCAAAGAATTGTTCGTCTTCGGGATCTGCGTCGGTTTCAGCTTCGGGATCAAGACCGTTTCTGCGGGCTTCGATCTCACCGAGAAGTCTTTCCTTACCTGATTCCGCATTCTTGATAGCTGTGATATGCTTCATGAATTCCGAATTCGGATTGTCCTTGTTCTTCTCATAAAAGGCTTTTCCGATGGCGATATAATTCTTGCGAATGACTTCATCACAGGTTGTTACCTGAGCTTTAAGGCTGGCAATATCAGCAACCTCTTTGGCTTTGTTTTTGACCTGAATGCCGGCCATATATACGGATTCACCGATTTTTTCAAAAACGTCCATTAGACATTTGCCCCCTTTACAGATTAGTTGCTCCATTACTATAGCATTTGTTCGTTTAATTGAAAAGGAATAAACTTGGCACTTAGCGGTTCATACAATGTAATAAAACAAAACGGAGAAAGCGAGATAGTGGTGACCAAATCCAGGTTCATCGGAAATCTCGTGAGCGTTTCCTCAGCACAGGAGGCTGAAGAATTCATCACCTCCGTCCGTAAAAAATATAACGATGCAAGACACAATTGTTGGGCATACATCGTAATGGACGGTGACATGATCATTAATAAATGCTCCGATGACGGGGAACCTTCCGGCACTGCGGGTCGTCCTATTTTAAGCATCATGGAAGGCGCGGGACTGGTAAATGCGGTATGCACCGTGACCAGATATTTCGGCGGAGTACTTCTTGGAACGGGAGGCCTTGTAAGGGCATATTCCGATGCGACTTCTCAGGCCCTTGAAGCGGCTGAGGTTTCACCCATAAGAAGGGGCACGTATATCACCTTTGTCTGCGATTATCCGGACGAGGGCGGCATCAGAAGACTTCTTGAAAGCGAGGGCTTTGACATCACGGATTCGGGATATACGGATAAAGTTACGATCACTGTTTTAGGCCCCGAGGAAAAGGCTGAAGGCTTGATGAACCGGATAACCGACATGACGGGCGGAAGAGTTATTCCCAAAGCCGGCGAAACCGTGTATTATTGACAGGTAAGCCTGCAATTTATATACTACAAATCGAAGTTTTGAAACCGCTTACATGAGGGGCAATAATTTAAGGGGAAAAGCACTATGAAATACTATTTCACATCCAAAATTGAAAAAGAAAACGATGAGGTTAAGATCAACATACCTTTTAATATTTGGGAAGTTTGCAAGCATCGTGACGAGATAAGTGCAGAGCTTATCATCGACAACCAGTTTATCAACTGTAATCTCATTCCTCTTGAGAAGGGAATGTACAAGCTTATGATTCCTGCCGGAACAGAGCTTAATCTTGATATGAATGTGAACCACAAGTTCCTTCTTCATATTACCAATACGCTTATCAGAATGGACCAGAATTCTCCCTACAGCGTAGAATCACCAATAAGAAAGATTGATTCAATTGATCTTATCATTCAGCCCGGTGACGGACTTTGCGGACAGGCATGTATCGCAATGCTTGCCGGAGTTACCATCGCAGATGTAATTACCGTAATGGATTGCCGTGAGTGGCAGGGAACCATGGGCAGACTTATCTCAGCTCTCAACTATTACGGAATCGATCACAATAACGTAATCGTATATCCCGGTGAAGGAGATACCGTTGTTCTTCCCAAGTGTGCCATCCTAATGGAGAAGATGGGAAGATTCAGCCACTACCTTCTCTATTTTAACGGCAAGTTCTATGATCCAAACCTCGGAATCATGGATGAGTATGACATGACCAAGCTTGTCGGATATCTCGAGATCAAAATATGATATAATTAAATCCGCTTATGTTTTCTTCAGGCTCCGGGATGATAGGCTCGGAGCCTGTTTTACGGTAAGAAGGAGTAAATCTTGATCGGTAAAATCTTAAAGGTAAAATTTTCTGATAAGGTCCTGGCAGCTTTGTCGCTGCTTGCGCTTGTTCTTGCGCTTATTCCTCTGTACAGGCTGACTCTGTATGCGATTCCCAGATACGATGATTTCGGATACGGCATCAATCTCTGGAAGGAGCAGAGATACGGATATGGTCTTCTTACCATTATCAAAGCAGGTTATGATACAGCTCTCGGTTCTCACTATTCCTGGCAGGGAACTTATTCTTCGATCTTTATGATGGCTCAGATGCCCGGAGCACTTGGCTTTCAGTATTATTTTATCGGACCAGTGATGCTTATCACATCACTGGTTGTATCGGTGTTTTTCATGTCCATGGTTCTTACCGGGGTTTATCTGAAAGCGGATGTATTCAAGAGAATCATTTTCTCAGTGATAGTTACCCTTACTCTTACCGAGTGCATCTACACCGCTCAGCAGGGGTTCTTCTGGTATAACAGCGGTGTGCATTACGTATTCATGCACAGCATGATGTTTATCATGGTGGGATTTATGGTTCTTCTTGCGGATGCGAAGAAGCTTCCCGCACGTATTCTTTTATTCTTGATAGTGACCGCACTTGCCTTTGTTTGCGCGGGAGCCAATTTCGTCACATGCATTCAGGGAATCCTGCTTCTATCCGGATATATTGTCATCGTCCTTATCAAGGATGCGCGCAAGGTTATATGGTATCTGCCCGCGTTCTTTGTTTATATGCTCGGTTTAAGGCTTAACCTCTTTGCACCCGGAAATGCCCACAGACAGTCCTCATATCAGGGGGAGGGAGCAGTGGCTGCAATTATCGATTCTTTGAAAGAGGGAGTCGTAAACGCATGGAAATTCAGCGGACCCATTGTGATTGTTCTTATGATCATCGCTATTCCCGTAATCTTTAAGATGGTTCAAAAGTCGGAGTGCAAGTTCCGCCTGCCCGCCGTCTTTACTATTTTTTCCTATTGCTTCTACTGCACGGGTTACACCTCAAGTTTTTATTCCATGGGTAATGCGGGCCTTTCAAGAACCTGGATCGCGGTTTGTTTTACTTTCCAGATTCTGCTCTTTGCAAATGAGATCTACTGGATAGGATATCTGGTTAAGAAGTTTCCCGGACTTTCGAAGGTTTTCTCCGGACATTACGTCCTTTACTATGTTGTGGCGCTTTTCCTTATGCTGTTTTCTTTTAACCGTATACAGGATAAGATCGGTGCGGTTTCATCCTTCGGGGCTTATTACTATATTCATACCGGCGAAGCGTACGCTTTTCATATGGAGTTTATGGAGAGGGTAAGAATCATCGAAGAATCCGATCACGGAGTGGTGGATGTGCCCGAATATGCCTATAAACCCTGGTTTTTGATCAATCGTGACATATCTGACGATCCGTCCCAGGAAGAGAACAGAATGATGTCCGAATACTTCGGCCTGCAGGGACTCAGAGCCGTTCCCAGAGCCGAATATTACGGGGAGTAGGAATATTTATAAATTATTTGAAAATTATCGTCTTTATACTTGCAATTCAAAATAGGAAATACTAATATATGTAATGTCGATTAGCACTCAAATTAAATGAGTGCTAACAAGAGAAAACGAACAACGCATTTATATGCGTCAACAAAGGAGGCAATAATATGAAGTTAGTACCTTTAGGTGACAGAGTAGTCCTTAAGGCAGTAGCTGCCGAAGAGACCACCAAGTCCGGAATCATCCTTGCAGGAGCTGCAGGAAAAGAGAAGCCCTCACAGGGTGACGTAGTTGCTGTAGGCCCCGGAATCACCGCTGACGGCAAAGAAGTCAAGATGGAAGTCAAAAAGGGCGACAGAGTAATCTATCAGAAATATGCCGGAACAGAAGTTAAGCTTGAAGATGACGAGGAGTACATCGTAGTTAAACAGAACGATATCCTCGCAATTGTAAAATAACGGGAGGCGCATTTTAAAATGGCTAAAGAGATTAAATACGGCGCTGAGGCACGCCAGGCACTTGAAAACGGTGTAAACAGCCTCGCTAATACTGTCCGTGTAACCCTCGGACCTAAGGGAAGAAATGTTGTTCTCGACAAGAGCTACGGCGCTCCCCTTATCACCAACGATGGTGTTACCATCGCAAAAGAGATCGAGCTTGAGGACGGCTTCGAGAACATGGGCGCACAGCTCGTTAAGGAAGTTGCTACCAAGACCAACGATGTAGCAGGTGACGGAACCACTACCGCAACCGTACTCGCTCAGGCAATGATCAACGAAGGAATGAAGAACCTCGCTGCAGGTGCTAACCCCATCATCCTCAGAAAAGGTATGAAGAAGGCTACCGAAGTTGCAGTTGAAGCAATCAAGTCAATGAGCCAGAAGGTCAACGGCAAGGAGCACATCGCTCGTGTAGCTGCAATCTCCGCAGGAGATGATGAAGTAGGACAGATGGTTGCAGACGCTATGGAGAAAGTTTCCGGAGACGGTGTTATCACCATCGAGGAGTCCAAGACCATGGCTACCGAGCTTGATACCGTTGACGGTATGCAGTTCGACAGAGGATACATCTCAGCTTACATGGCTACCGATATGGACAAGATGGAAGCTGTTCTCGACAATCCTCTTATCCTTATCACCGACAAGAAGATTTCCAACATCCAGGAGATCCTTCCCCTTCTTGAGCAGATCGTTCAGGCAGGAAGAAAGCTCCTTATCATCGCTGAGGATGTTGAAGGTGAGGCACTTACCACCCTTATCGTTAACAAGCTTCGCGGAACCTTCAATGTAGTAGCTGTTAAGGCTCCCGGATACGGCGACAGAAGAAAGGCAATGCTCGAGGATATCGCTATCCTTACCGGCGGAACCGTTATCTCTTCCGAAGTAGGTCTTGAGCTTAAGGATGCTACCATCGATCAGCTCGGAACCGCTAAGAGTGTTAAGGTTCAGAAAGAGAACACCATCATCGTTGACGGTGAAGGAAATAAGAAGGCAATTGCTTCCCGTATCGCTCAGATCAAGAAGCAGATCGAAGAGACCACTTCAGACTTCGACAGAGAGAAGCTTCAGGAGAGACTTGCAAAGCTCGCTGGCGGCGTAGCAGTTATCAGAGTAGGTGCTGCAACCGAGACTGAGATGAAGGAAGCTAAGCTTCGTATGGAAGATGCTCTTGCAGCTACCAGAGCAGCTGTTGAGGAAGGAATCATCGCAGGCGGCGGATCAGCTTACATCCACGCATCCAAGAAGGTTGCAGAGCTTGCTGAGACCCTCGACGGAGATGAGAAGACCGGTGCAAGAGTTGTCCTCAAGGCACTCGAAGCTCCTCTTTATCACATCGCTGCTAACGCAGGACTTGACGGAAGCGTTATCGTAAACAAGGTTCGTGAGTCTAAGAAGGGAATAGGCTTCGATGCTCTTAATGAGGAGTATGTGGACATGGTTAAGGCCTGAATCCTTGATCCCGCTAAGGTTACCAGAAGCGTT
>CADBFZ010000018.1 GCA_902794095.1 uncultured Lachnospiraceae bacterium
TAGATAGGAATGGTGTGTAAGAGCAGTAATGCTCTCAGCTGACATTTACTAATAGGTCGAAGGCTTATCCTGTTGTTGCCAAGAGATGGATGATTTGATTAGTTCGGATTCGGTTTTGAAGGAACAGACTAAAGTGAATAAGGCCCAGTGGCTCAGTTGGTTAGAGCGCCGCCCTGTCACGGCGGAGGTCATCGGTTCAAGTCCGTTCTGGGTCGTTTGCCGAAAGGTTCGGTGTTCCAAAGTGCCGATGTGGCTCAATTGGCAGAGCAGCTGATTTGTAATCAGCAGGTTATCGGTTCGATTCCGATCGTCGGCTTTTAACTTAATATATGGGTGGATTCCCGAGTGGCCAAAGGGGACAGACTGTAAATCTGCTGCAAATTGCTTCGATGGTTCGAATCCATCTCCACCCACTTCCTTTTATAGGAAACGACGCGGGGTAGAGCAATCCGGTTAGCTCGTCGGGCTCATAACCCGGAGGTTGCAGGTTCAAATCCTGTCCCCGCTACTTTGTAGGGACGGATAAAGAATCCGAAACTGCAGATGCCCAGATAGCTCAGTTGGTAGAGCAGCGGACTGAAAATCCGCGTGTCGCTGGTTCGATTCCGGCTCTGGGCACGAATAAGAGATCTCAATATGAGGTCTCTTTTTTTATAGAATCCCGTCTAAAAGCACAAAAGAACCCCGCATAAATACTATAATTTATTAAAATATACTAAATTAGTAGGTTTTTGTTTAAAACCTATTGTAATGTAGGGTTTCTTACTTTAAAATAGGGATAGTTTTGTCACTTAACATATATTACGAAAGGCGTAAATATGAGTCAGGAATTATTAAATATCAAAAATCTCTGTGTAAGAATTGAGGAAAAAGAGATTCTTAAAGGCCTTAACCTTGAAATCGGGGAAGGCGAAACCCATGTAATAATGGGACCCAACGGTGCGGGTAAATCTACTCTCGGAAATACCCTTATGGGAAAAGAGGAATATCAGGTCACTTCAGGCGAAGTTTCATTTGCCGGCGAAGACCTTCTCGAGATGGCTACCGATGAAAGAGCCAAGAAGGGTCTTTTCATGACTTTCCAGAATCCTATTGAGGTTCCCGGAGTAAGACTTTCCGAGTTCACCAGAAATGCTTGCGAGGCAGTCGGCAATCGAATGTCACTTTGGAACTTCAAAAAAGCCGCTCAGGAAGAGGTAAAGGTTATTAACTGGGATCCTTCATATCTCGACAGAGAACTCAATGTGGGATTTTCCGGCGGTGAGAAGAAAAAAGCTGAGATCTTCCAGCTTCTTATGCTTAAACCTAAGCTTGCCATTCTCGATGAGACCGATTCAGGTCTGGACGTCGATGCTGTAAGAACAGTATCTGAAGGTGTTAAGGCTTATCAGGAGCAGACCAATGGCTCACTCCTTATAATAACTCACTCTACCAAGATCCTTGATGCGCTTAATGTAGACAAAGTTCACGTTCTTGTAGACGGCAAGATTGTTGCAGAGGGTGACAGAAGCCTTGTTGAAGAGATCAATAAAAACGGATTTGAGAAATATTTGAAGGCATAAATATGAGCGAAGAAAAAACTTACGTAGAGGATATCAACAGGACAATCTACGATGTTGTTGACGATGACAGTGATGCTTTCAAATTGGAGCAGGGCCTCACTGAAGATATAGTCCGTCAGATATCCGATCAGAAACAGGATCCCGAATGGATGAGGGATTTCAGGCTTAATTGTCTTAAGCTTTATAACAAATCACAGCACCCCAATTGGGGTCCCAGTATTGAAGGTCTGGACATGAATGTCATTTATACCTATGTCCGTCCAAATACCAAGATGCAGCATACCTGGGAAGAAGTTCCCGAGGATATTAAAAACACTTTCGAACGTCTGGGAATCCCTCAGGCGGAGCGTACTTCCCTTGCAGGTGTCGGAGCGCAGTATGACTCTGAGCTTGTCTATCATAATATGCAAAAAGAAGTCGAGGAGCAGGGCGTAGTATACTGCGACTTCGAAAGTGCACTTAAGGGCGAATATGCGGATCTCATTCATGAGAAATTCATGACACTTCTCCCTCCCACCGACCACAGATACAATGCACTTCACGGCGCTGTTTGGTCGGGAGGATCTTTCGTATATGTACCCAAGGGAGTTAAGGTATCCGTTCCCCTTCAGTCTTATTTCAGACTTAACGCCAAGGGAGCGGGACAGTTCGAGCACACACTTATAATTGTAGAGGACGATGCGGATCTTCACTTCATAGAGGGCTGTTCCGCACCCAAATATAATGTTGCAAACCTGCACTCCGGCTGTGTAGAGCTCTTTGTAGGAAAGAACGCAAAACTCAGATATTCAACCATCGAGAGCTGGTCCAAGAATATGTACAACCTCAACTCCAAGAGAGCGCTTGTTGAGGAAGGCGGAAGAATGGAGTGGGTTTCCGGATCTTTCGGTTCTCACGTATCTTATCTGTACCCTTCCACGATCCTTAAAGGTGACAATTCCACCATGGAATACACCGGAATTGCTTTTGCGGGAGCGGGACAGGATCTTGATACCGGAATGAAGGTAGTCCATCTCGGCAAAAATACTTCTTCCGTGGTAAATACCAAGTCAATCTCCAAGGACGGCGGAGTCAACACTACCAGAACTTCGGTTCAGGTAATGCCGCAGGCAAAGGGGGCCAAGTCCGTTGTCAGCTGTGAGTCCCTTATGATAGACAACATTTCCAAGTCGGATACCATTCCCGTAATGGATATCCGTACGGACGATGCGGATGTCGGACATGAAGCTACAATAGGAAGCATTTCCGACGAGGCAGTATTCTATATGATGAGCAGGGGCTTAAGTGAAGCTGATGCAAGAGCTCTTATCGTCAGCGGCTTTGCGGACAATGTATCAAGAGAGCTTCCCATGGAATATGCCGCAGAAATGAACAATCTTATAAGGCTTGAAATGAAAGGGACAATAGGATGATGGCTGAACAGATCAAAATAAACAGCCTCGTTCCTCCCACCTGGAACAGGCTTAAAGTAAATGATGTTTCGGTTGAGATGCCCGCAGGCTTTGCCTCCGGAACTCTTACCGAAGGAGTTAATACAGAAGTTGTAAATGCCGCTGATTGGAATCTTGAAACCGGATGCGGCGAGGAGCTTACCAAGGCTTTCGAAAATTGCGGAACCAAACCCGTTTTGGTTAAAACAGACGGAGATAAGCTCATCAGTTTTAAGAAGGTATATACCGAAAATGCTTCCGACATTCTTTGTTTTGAAGCAAAGGACGGTGAGACCATAAACATTCTTACCGATGCAACCTCGGATGAATCCACCGATGCGACCGCAGTTCTCAGAATCCTGATTAAGGCAGGAAAAGGTGCGAAGGTTAATCTCGCCCAGGTTGTAAGACCCGGAAAGGGACTAAAGGTTATCAACGATATCGGAACACAGGCTGACGAGAAGGCTCAGATTAATATTATCCAGGTCTTCGACGGCGGAACCGATATCTACGCAGGTTGCAGAACAGAACTTAAGGGCAAAGATGCCGCTTCCGAAAACAGAGTAGGTCTTGTCAGAACAAACGGACAGACTCTTGATATGAACTATATCATGAAGCATCTTGCGCCTAAGACCAAGGCTGAGATTAATGTATCCGGTGCGCTTTCCAAGAATGCGCAGAAGACCTTCAGAGGTACCATTGATTTCGTACGCGGATGTGCAGAATCGGACGGAGCAGAATCCGAAAACATGCTCCTTCTCGATGACACTGTAGTTAATAAGACCGTACCCCTCATCCTTTGTACCGAGGAAAATGTTGCCGGAAGCCACGGAGCAACCATCGGAAAACCCGCAGAGGACATGCTCTTTTACATGATGAGCAGAGGAATCACCAAGGAAAAGGCAATCAAAATCCTTGAAAGAGCCGCTCTTGAAGCGGCCGCAAACCATATCGAGGATGATGAGGCAAAACAGTACGTACTTGATATAATCGCGGAAAAATACGCAAATGACTGATCAGGAACTTAGAGATAACGTAATTAAATACAGGAAATTATTCCCTCTTTTGTCGGATGAATTTGCATATCTCGACAATGCCGCTACAACGCAAAAGCCCGTATCCGTGCTTAATGCGATGCAGGGCTACTATGAGAATGACAATGCAAATCCCTTCAGAGGAGTCTATGACTTAAGCGAAAGAGCGACAGAAAGGTACGAAGAAGCAAGGGCAAAGACCGCTGCGTTCATAAATGCGGAATCCCCCGAAGAAATCGTATTTGTAAGAAATGCCACCGAGGCACTTAACCTTCTTGCGTACTCCTGGTGCGAGGACAACATTTCCGAAGGCGAGGAGATCGTAGTTTCGGTAATGGAGCATCATTCCGATTTTCTGCCTTGGAAATACATGGCTGAAAAAAAGAACGCTAAGCTCGTTAAGCTCGAGCCTGACGAAGCAGGTGCTGTCACCGATGAAGCACTTGATAAGTGCCTTTCGGAGAAAACAAAGCTTGTAGCACTGACCCAGGTTTCAAACGTTCTCGGAAGAGTAAATGATATCAAGCATATTGCGGAGAAGGTCCATGCTGCCGGGGCACTCATCAGTGTCGATGGAGCACAGAGCGTTCCCCACATGAAGGTTGATGTCAGGGATTTAGACTGCGATTTTCTTTCTTTTTCGGGACATAAAATGTATGCACCCATGGGAATCGGTGCATTATATGCGAAGAAGAAACACCTTGAGAACATGCGCCCTTTCATGTACGGCGGCGAGATGATCCAGACCGTGCATTGGGACAGAGTTACATATGCAGAGGTGCCCCATAAGTTCGAGGCAGGAACCGTCAATGTAGGCGGTGCGGTAGGTCTTTCTGCGGCAATCGATTTTATAAATGAGGTCGGTTGGGATATAATGGAAGCGCAGGAAGAAAAGCTTACGATAAAGGCCGTAGAGGGAATCAAGGCTACAAAGGGAATCCGTCTTATCGGATCCGACAAAGCCGAAGATCACAAGGGCATCGTCACATTCATGGTGGATGATGTTCACCCCCACGACGTTGCGGATATACTCGGAAGATCGGGAGTATGCGTAAGAGCGGGCCATCACTGTGCCCAGCCCCTTATGGACCATCTCGGAGTTAAGTCCACCTGCAGAGCAAGTTTTGCATTTTACAATACCGAAGAAGAAGTGGACAAGTTCATCACGGAACTTTCCAAGATCAGGGGATTGATGGGATATGGATTTTAAAACCTTTTACAATGAGGTTGTTACCGACCACAATATGCATCCGCTTCATAAACAGGCGATCGAAAATCCGGATTTTGTTATGGAAGGCGTAAATCCTTCATGCGGAGATGAGATCGAGCTTCAGCTTAAGGTTGAGGACGGAGTTATCACCGATGGAGGCTTTGTCGGAGACGGATGCGCAATATCGCAGGCTTCCGCGGATATCATGATCGATATGGTCATCGGCAAAAAGACCGAAGAAGCGCTTCACCTGGCAGACCTTTTCATCAGGATGATCAAGAGTGAGGCAACTCCCGAGGAGATAGATGAGCTCCAGGAGGCAGGCGCTCTGGCCGACATTTCACATATGCCCGCAAGAGTAAAATGCGCGGTGCTCGGATGGCACACGCTTGATGAGATGATCGGAAAGAAGAACAAGTAATTCAAAAGCCGCCCGCGGATCACAAAGCGGACGGCTTTTTTATGGGATTTTCCTGATTTTTGTGATAAACTATAAGTTACCCCGAATCTGCCCATTTTATTAAATGAGGCGGAGCTTCGGACGATTTTTTTTACGGAATATACGGTTGGAAAATGGCTAAGATCATATGCCTGCTGGGCAAGAGCTGCAGCGGTAAAGACACAATATACAAAAAGCTTATTGCGGATGAGAGCCTTGAGCTCGTGCCCCTTGTTACTTATACCACCCGCCCTTTAAGGAGCGGTGAGCAGGAAGGCAGAGAGTATCATTTCACCGATGAAGATGGCTTCAATTCCTTGAAGGAACAGGGCAAAGTCATTGAAGACAGGTCCTATGATACGGTATACGGACTTTGGAGATATTTCACCGTAGATGACGGAACCTTCGATCCAAACGGTAAGAACGTCATCGCCGCGGCAGGAACGATCCCCGCATTTATAAGACTCAGGGATCATTTCGGAGCGGAGAATACTGTGGCGGTCATGATAGAAACCGATGACGGTATCAGGCTTGAGAGAGCCATGAGACGAGAGAAGAAACAGGCGGCTCCCAGATATAAAGAGATGTGCCGCAGGTTTATAACCGACTCCGAAGACTTCGATGAGGAGAAGCTCAAAGAGGCGGGCATTACAGACATTTTCATGAACAATGACGATCTTGCCAAGTGTGTTGATGAAGTGAAGGAATTTATCAGGCGGCTTTAATGGATATCAGAGTAAACCAGGTAAATCAAACAGCTCAGGTAGCACAGAGTCAGCATGTTCAGGAATCCGACGGCAGCTTTAAATTCATGCTTGCCAGCAACATCGAGGAAGCCGAACTTGCCGGAAAGCTCAGTGCGCTTATGGAGCAGATTGATGCCGAGGGCAAGAAACTCGCAAAGCGCAGGGATGTCAAAGACATGAGACATTACCGCAGCCTGGTCAAGGATTTCCTCAATGAGGTCGTAACACATTCGCATTCTTTTACCCGTGAGAACTTCCTCGACAGAAAAGGAAGACACAGGGTTTACGGAATAATAAGGCTGGTTGATGACAATCTCGATCAGCTGGCTCAGGAACTGATGAGAGACGAGAAGGATAATCTCGAGATCTTGAATAAGATAGGCGAGATAAGAGGTTTGCTGCTGGATATCTTCACCTGACAGGGGGGTTAACGATGCCGAAGCTTTCTCAGATAATCGGACAGGATCTTATCAAAAAACAAATACAGGAATCCGTCGAAAACGACAGAGTTGCACAGGCGTATATCCTTACGGGAGAAAAAGGTGCCGGTAAGGAGTTCATAGCGTCTGCTTTTGCACAGTTCCTTGTGTGTGAAAATCGCGGAGTCGATGCGTGCGGAGAGTGTCACTCATGCAAACAGGCCGAAAGCCGTGTCCACCCCGATATTAAATATGTGATCCACGAAAAACCGAACTCCATCGGTGTAGATGAAGTGAGGGATCAGATATGTAACGACCTTCCCATCAAACCCTATCAGGCAGAGCGTAAGGTCTACATCGTAAGCGAAGCGGATAAACTGACTCCGCAGGCTCAGAACGCCCTTTTGAAGAGCCTTGAAGAAGCACCGACCTATGCGGTCATCCTGCTTCTTGTCGCTAATCTCCAGATGATGCTTCCCACAGTAAGATCAAGATGCATCACTTGGGAACTTAAGCCGGTATCCGGCGATACACTTAAGAAATATCTGATGAAGGAACTTCAGGTTCCCGATTACAGAGCAGATATCGCGATCGCATTTGCACAGGGTAATCTCGGCAAAGCACGTGATATGGCATCAAGCGATGATTTCTCCGCAATGCAGGCAGCGGCTCAGTCCGTGGTTAAAAATGCCCGGGATGATTCCATAGCGGATATGATCGCGCTGGTAAGAAGCCTTGCGGAATATAAGGTCGATCCGGGTGAATTCCTGGATATGATCACCGTATGGTACAGAGACATACTTATGTTCAAGGCAACCGGCGAAACCGACAGCCTTGTTTATAAAGACGATATCTCCATTATCAGAAAAGCTTCCAGAAGAAGCAGCTATGAAGGTATCGAGGAAGTGCTCCAGGCTATCAGCAGGGCACGAGAGAGATTAAGAGCGAATGTCGGCTTTGAGATCACGATGGAACTTCTCTTTGCCGTAATTCAGGAGAACGGATAATAAGGGGGCTCATCGCCCCGGGAGTTAAGATGAAGGTTATAGCTGTAAGATTTAAAACAGGCGGGAAAAGTTATTTCTTCGATCCCGGAGACATAGATCTCAAAAAGGACGACCACTGCATCGTCGAGACAGTAAAGGGTATCGAATATGCTCTCGTCGTAAGCGATATTCAGGATGTGGATGAATCAAGGATTACAATCCCTCTTCGCAAGGTCATGAGAAAGGCAACCGATGCAGATGACAGACAGGTTGCAGAGAACGTATCCAGGGAAAAGAATGCGTACCGCATCGCCCAGGAGAAGATCGCAGAGCACGGACTTGACATGAAGCTTACCGACGTCGAGTATGCTTTTGACAACAGCAAGATCGTTTTCTTTTTCGTAGCGGAGCAGAGAGTTGATTTCAGAGATCTTGTTAAGGATCTTGCGGGAATCTTCAGAACCAGGATCGAGCTCAGACAGATCGGTGTCAGAGATGAGGCAAGAAGCCTCGGCGGATTCGGTTCATGCGGAAGACCTCTTTGCTGCTCGGAATTTTTAAGTGATTTCGTTCCCGTATCCATCAAGATGGCGAAGGAGCAGAATCTTTCCCTTAATCCCACCAAGATCTCGGGAGTATGCGGAAGACTTATGTGCTGCCTCAAATATGAAGAGGAAGCTTATGAAGAACTCAACTCAACCATGCCCGCTCTCGGCGATTATGTTGCTACTTCGGACGGCATGAGAGGAGAGGTTTCCAGTATTAATGTCCTCAGACAGATTGCAAAGGTTCTTGTAGAAAACGGAGACGATAAAGAGCTTCGCGATTATCCCGCAAGCGATATCACCGTTCTTCGCAGGAAGAAAGGAAAGCGCGGCGGAAGCCATGCAAGCATTGCAGCGGAGGATTCTCCGGAAATGCTGAAACTTCTCGAGGACGAGGCAAGGGAGAAGAAATCTGAAAATAACCATAACAATAAACCCTCAGGATCCGAGCAGGGCGGTAAAAAGGACCATCAGGATAAGAACCGCGGCGGAAATCAAGGCGGAAACCAGGGTGGTAACAGGGACAAAAAGCCCCATAATAATAACGGAAAAAACGAAGGCAGAAACCGTGACAGACACGGCAAAGGCGAAAGAGATAAGCAAAGTGGCGGAGAGCAGGGTCAGTCTTAAGGGCTCAGAGAGAATAGACGATCTCCAAAGAGCGGGTCTTAAGATAATACAGGATCCCGAAAGGTTCTGTTTTGGAATGGATGCGGTGCTCCTCAGTCATTTCGCACAGGTCAAAAAGGGCGGAAAAGTCCTCGACCTTGGTACCGGAACCGGGATAATCCCGATACTGATGAGCGCACTTACCGAAAGCTCACATCTGACCGCTCTTGAGATTCAGGAAGAAAGCGCCGACATGGCGGGAAGAAGCGTCAGACTGAACGGACTTGAGGATAAGATCACTATCGTAAGAGGAGATATCAAAGAGGCAGGAAGTATTTTTTCCCGTGCCTCTTTTGACGTTATAACCTGTAATCCTCCGTATCTGCAGGATGACCACGGAATAGTCAATCCCTCGGATGCGAAGGCAATAGCCCGTCACGAAGTGCTCTGCACACTTGAAGATGTAATATCAGCTGCCGAGGCGCTGCTTAAACCCGGCGGACATTTCTATATGGTACACAGACCCTTCAGGCTCTCGGAAATCATGAACGTAATGCATGATCATAATCTGGAGCCCAAGAGGATGAGACTTGTGTATCCCTCTGCGGATAAAGACCCCAATATGGTCCTTATCGAGGGGATAAGAGGAGCGAATATGAGGATCAATGTGGAAAAGCCCCTGATCCTTCAAAATCCTGACGGAAGTTACACTGACGAAGTTAAAGAGTGGTACGGATTTTAAACGGCCGGAGATAAGATGGAAGGAATACTCAGTCTTTGCGCAACACCCATAGGAAATCTCGGAGACATGTCCCCGAGAATATTGGAGTGCCTTGAAAGCGCAGATCTTATTGCTGCGGAGGATACGAGAAACAGTATCAAGCTTCTCAATCATTTCGATATCCATACCCCCATGACCAGCTACCACGAATTCAATAAGTACGACAAGGCAGCGGAACTTGTGGGACTTTTAAGAGAGGGCAAAAACATCGCACTGATAACCGATGCCGGAACCCCTGCGATATCCGATCCCGGCGAAGTTCTCGTTCACATGTGCGTCGAAGCGGGCATTACCGTAACGTCCCTGCCCGGTCCCTGTGCATGTATCACCGCACTTACCCTTTCGGGCTTAAATACAAGACGTTTTGTTTTCGAAGGATTTATTCCCAGGGAAAAGAAAGAGAGAGCCGAGGTCTTAAAGAGAATCGAAAACGAGACCAGGACCATGATCTTCTATGAGGCTCCCCATCACCTGAAGGGAACCCTGGCAGATCTTAAAGACGCCCTTTCAAACGGCGGTGCCAGACAGATTGCACTCTGCAGGGAACTTACCAAGAAGTTCGAAGAGGTTATTCATACCACTATTGAAGGCGCGGTTCTCAGATATGAAGATGAAGAGCCCAGAGGGGAATACGTTCTTGTAATAGAAGGCATGGATCCCAATGAACTCAAAGCAAGGGAGCAGGCGTCCTGGGAAGAGATGAGCATTGAGGATCACGTTAAGATGTATGAAGATAAGGGCATGGACCGCAAGGAAGCCATGAAAGCCGCGGCTGCGGACAGAGGTGTGACAAAGAGGGATATCTACTCTTATCTTGAAAAAAACCGCCCGAAGTGCTAATCTTTTAAGGGTTTTTACCACTTTACGGACTTTTCGGTCCAGTATTTTCACCGAATTTATTATATATATTTAAGAGAGGTTTTTAAAATGGCTGAACAGGCAAAACAGGGAGGATGGCGCGCCAATAAGTGGGTTCGTGCAGCTATTCCCGCACTACTTCTTCACTGCAGTATCGGTACCGTTTACTGCTGGTCAATCTTCTCTCAGGAGATTGCAGACTATATCGGATACTCAAAGGGAGCCGTTGAATGGGCGTTCTCTTTTGCTATCTTCTTCCTCGGAATGAGTGCAGCTTTCCTTGGAAACATCGTTGAGAAGGACATCCACAAGTCCTCACTCATCGCTACCATTTGTTTCGCATCAGGAATGCTCCTTACCGGCGTATTCATTATGTACGGCGGATCACATCAGCACAGTCCCGTAGCTCTTATCGGTATCTACCTCAGCTACGGATTCATCATGGGTGTCGGTCTCGGAACCGGATACCTTTCACCTGTTAAGACTCTTATGCTCTGGTTCCAGGACAGAAAGGGACTTGCTACCGGACTTGCAGTTGCAGGATTCGGTGCAGCTAAGGCTATCGCAAGCCCTATCATGCAGGCAATGCTTAACGGACTCGGAGAAGGCGGAATCTACAAGATGTTCATGATCCTTGCCGGAGTTTACTTCGTAATGATGTTCGTAGGACATCTCCTTCTTGCTAAGCCCGCTGACTGGCACGAGCCTCAGAACAGTGCTGACAAGCCCAAGATCATGGATGTTCTTAAGACCAAGCCCCTTACCAACTACATCGGTATCTGGCTTATGTTCTACATTAACATCACCTGCGGACTTGCTCTTATCTCTCAGGAGAAGATGATCGTTAAGTGTGTAGGCCTTGCAGCTATGGCAGGTGTTATCTCCACTGTTTCAGCTATCTTCAATGCCGGCGGACGTCTCGGATTCTCCGCTTGGGCAGATACCATGAAGGACAGAAATACCATCTACAAGATGATCTTCATCCTTTCAATCGCATTTACCGCTCTCGTAATGATCACCGGCGGTATCAAGAACGGTGAGGGCAACGGACTTCTTATCTTCCTCGTTCTTGCACTTATCTTCGTAGTTAACGCAGGATACGGCGGAGGATTCTCCAACGTTCCCACCCTTCTTTCCGACCACTACGGAATGGGCTCCATTTCAGCTATTCACGGAATCACTCTTTCCGCATGGGCTTTCGCAGGACTTACCGGAAACCAGGTTGCAACCTACATCGTTAACCACACCGGAGAGTTCATCGAGCACGGAACCGACGCAGCCGGCAAGGCTATCATGATCAACCCCGTCGGATATCAGAACGTACTGTTTTTCACCATCGCACTTTACATCCTTGCACTTGTTCTTTGCCTGGTTCTTGTTAAACCTTCAAACACCAAAGGTGCAAAATAATGTATTCATGTGACACATGTGTAAATTACGTGTATGATGAAGAAGATGATTCCTACGACTGTATGGTCGAAATGGATGAAGATGATGCATACCGCATAAACGCAGACAGCAGGGCACAGTGCCCGTATTACAGGCTCGATGACGAGTACGCGGTTGTCAGACATCAAATGTAATTTAAGGAGAATAACTATGGGAAAAGAAACTAAACTCGGCATTAATGATTATTGGTTTGTAGCACTTGTATTTTTGGCAGCACTTCTCGGCCCCATCCCTTTCCTCGGCCTTGTCATCTACGGTGCTTTATGTGAGAACAGTCAGGTTATCAAGGGCGGAAGCAAGAGCGCACTCATTCTTTATGCCGGAGTAAAGATTCTTCAGTACGTACTGGATGTAGTTGTCTATCTTGTAAGATGCTTCGATTTTTCCGAGTACGGACTTAACGGATTCTACGGATTCATGAACAGAGTAGATTACTTCCTTGACGGACTTTTCTACGGCGCAATCCTTGTATTCATCGTAATCAACGTTATCAAGGGTCTTTCCGCAGGCGCACCCGTTAATGTAGGTGCTTCAAGACCTGTATCTTCAGCAGTAAATCCCATGCTTGCAGCAGGAATCGAAAAGGCTGAAGCAGAAGCTGCAGCAGCTAACGCAGCACCCGCTCAGGCAGAGGCTCCCAAGAAGACTCCCGAGGTTTGCCCCAACTGTGGAAAGAAGCTTGCCGAAGGCGTAAAATTCTGCGCAGGTTGCGGAACCAAAATCGGATAATTACCATTAGTTGCAATACGAACGGACAGGGTAAAACCTGTCCGTTTTTTTTAGCAAAAATTAGTCTGTTTATCTTCAAAAAATGTGGAGAAACAGCGGTTTGGATGATATAATTCTAGATAGCGACACTTTGGTAATAATCTGTTTGCCAAGATTGTCAACTTGAGATCGGTTGACTGCTTTGCAAACAGTTAAATTACTCTAAGGTGCTGCTAATATGGCTGGTAACGGCGCGCTCTACACCCCGGACCAAAGGTTCGAGATACAAGAGGGCAAGAAAAAAGGCCTGAACACAACGGTTTATGAAGACCCCGGCTTTCTGGCTATCCAGATGAGAGAGATCCGTCTGGCGCTGGAGAAAGGTCTTGATGTTAGTGTGCTCAGAAACCCCGAGCTTGACTGGCTTCAGATGGGAGAGATCCGTCTGGGACTTGAGAGCAAGGTTGATGTAAGCCGTTATGCCAAGCCTGAGATATCTTCTCACGCAATGCGCCAGATCAGAAAAGGTCTGGAGAGCGGCATCGACATATCCGGATTCCTGGATTATCCGCCTCTCGTCGTACGTCAGATTCGTAAATCGAGACGTGACGGCGTAGACATCATGAAATACGTCGAAGAGGGATACAAAGAGGATCAGCTCGAGCAGATCCGTATCGCTCTTACGAAGAAAATACCCATTGAACAATACCTTAGAGTAGAATTCAGAGCTCCCTCCATAAGCGAATTTACGAGCGGACTCGAAAAGGGTCTTGATATTACTCCCTATGTCAACACTTCATACGAGTGGAGACAGATGAGAGAGATAAGGCTCGGTCTGGAAAAGCGAATTGATATATCTATCTATTCGGATCCTTATTTCCACGCATCCCAGATGAAGGAGATAAGACTCGGACTTGAGGAAGGACTTGATGTAAGTTCCTATGCCCGTGTTCGTTTCTCCGCAGAGGACATGAGGGAAATGAGGGCCAAGCTCAAGGAGGAAGTCTCCAGAGCTACCCAGATATCCGAGACATCGGATTCCATCGATTTCGAAAAACTCGGACAGCTTATCGAAGAAGATCCCTTAAGCGAGATCGGACTTCCCTTCAAGATAGTTGTATCTCCCGACGGAATGGAAGCATATCTTTCCATCCAGAACTTAAACAAAAGACCAACAGAAGACGAGGTTCTCAAAGAGCTTTGGGCTTGTAAGATCAGAAAGGGAATCCTTAGAAAAGAGATCACCAAAGCTGTCGACGGAACATACGAGGAAGATACCGTACTTATCGCAGTAGGTAAGAACGCACAGAACGGACGCGACGGCTGGTATGAGTACTTTTTTAAAACAGATGTAAACAGAAAACCCAAGCTGCTTCCCGACGGCTCGGTTGATTACCAGGATATTGAATGGTATGACGCGGTCAAGAAGGGCGACAAGCTGGCGTTTTATCATAAGGCAGAAGAGGGCGTTGACGGATACGACGTTGAAGGAAACATCCTTAAGTCCACAAGGGGTAAGGAGCAGTCGATACTGTCAGGTAACGGATTCCAGATGGATTCCGACAGATGCACCTATTATGCCAAGATAGACGGAATGGTCAAACTCGACGGAGAAAGACTCGAAGTCAGTGAGATGCTCGAAGTCGAAGAGATCAATTCCTCCATCGGAAATATCGTATTCAACGGCTCGGTTCACGTAAGAGGAAATGTTGGTGCCGGCGTTACGATCAAAGCAGGTAAGGATATTATCGTAGACGGTTTCATCGAGGGCGCAACCCTTGAAGCAGCCGGGGAGATAGTCCTCAGAAAAGGAATGAACGGATCCGGCAAGGGCAGGATTAAGGCGGGCGGAAGCGTAACGGCCAAATTCCTGGAGTCCGCGGATGTATATGCCGGAGGAATGATACACATCGATTATTCCATGAACAGCATCCTCTATTCCGAGGATATAGTCGAAGCCAAACTCAGAAACGGCACCATTGTAGGCGGTGTCTGTACGGGCGTTAAAGGAGTATCGGCTCAGAACATCGGGACGAGGGCTGCGGTACAGACAACAATACGTGCGGGATCTTCAACCGCACTCATGAAACTCAATAACGAGATATACAGACAGCTCAGCAGCACAAACGAGGAGATCAGGATTCTGGAGAATGTCCGCAGGGAGATGGAAGGGAAACTGAACGCCGAACAGCTTGCGGAGCAGCCGGTTTACGAAAAGGTTCAAAACGCCCTCTTTACCAAGGGAAAAGAAGCCGAAGAGCTTGTTGCCAAGCAGGATGAAGTAAGGGCAAGGCTCCTTGAGCTCAGTAGGGCGGTTGTTGAAGCCAAAGGCACTGTATATGACGGGGTTAAAGTCTGGCTCGGGGAAGTAAGCTGGACAAGCGAGAAAGAACTTACGGATGTTACTCTGCGAAAGGTAAGGAAAGGTTCTGAAGAGAAAATCTTTGCTTATCACAACAACAAAGATCCTCAGGATCCCGATGCGATCATCGAATAAGGCTCCTAAGGTTCTCACAAGAGGCATTTGCGTATGGCGGGTAAAATACTGATCATTACCGGAAAATTGGTTGAGAGGGAAGAACTCTCCGACATACTGAAAGATAACTATGAAATCCTCTGCGCAACAAACGGAGAGGAAGGCAGAAAATATCTTTTGGATAACGGAGCGTCCCTTGAGTGCGTCTTCATAAGAGCAGACCTTCCGGGAATATCCGGGGATACACTTGTTAAGGCTGCTTATGAGAGCGGACTTACCAAGAAGGTTCCTTTTATCGTGATCGAAGGAGAAGACGATCCCGATACCCCAAGTTCATGGTTTGAAATGGGTGTGATGGATTTTGCCAGAAAGCCTTTCAGATCAAAACCCATCAGAAGAAGAGTCGAGAACCTTTCGAGAATATGTAAGAATCAGGCGGCATCTTCGGTTAAACTCGGAACACAGGACGAGACACTTAAAAAACAGTTCAAGCTCCTGTCGCTGCAGTCCGAAGAGCTTAAGAAAAACAGAAACCTACTAATGGCTTCACTGGGTTCGATAGTCGAGGACAGAAACCTTGAGCATTCGGACCACATAGAGCGTGTTAAGGAATTTACCAAAATACTTGGTCTTCAGATGATGCAGGACTATCCCGATATGGGACTGACCAAGGAAAAGGTCGAGATCTATTCCATTGCAAGCATGCTTCACGATATAGGTAAGATCAGTCTTCCCGATAGCGTAATCTTAAAACCAGGAAGACTTACTCCCGAAGAGCAGGAGTTAATGAAGTCCCACACTTCCAAAGGCTGTGAACTTATGGAAGGAATCAAGGGATATATCAGCAAGGACTACTTCAACGCGGCTTATGATATCTGCAAATATCATCACGAGAAGTACGACGGCGGCGGATATCCCTACGGCATAAGCGGGGACGAAATTCCTCTTTCGGCGCAGATAGTCGGAATCGCAGATGTTTACGACGGACTGGTCAGTGAAAGGATATATAAAAAGGCGATACCTAAGAGCAGGGCATTCGAACTTATAATATCCGGGGACTGCGGAGCATTTTCTCCCAAGGTTATGGAATCCTTCAGAAAATGCCGCGAGAAATTTGAAGCACTGGTTGACCAGACGGGTATGGAACTGGCCGAATCGGATGAATGACAGGAGATTTAATTTTTATGGAAGCAAAACAGATTATTGAAGGCGGTACAGCGATTCTTGGAATTGAGTTCGGCTCAACCAGAATCAAGAGCGTTCTTACGGACGCATCACATAACATTCTTGCTACCGGTATTTACGATTGGGAGAATTCACTCGTAGACGGTATCTGGACTTATCCCATGGACGAGATCATGAAGGGAATGCGCGGAAGCTATGCTTCACTTGCAGCTGACGTTAAAGAGAAATATCAGACAAGCATTAAGAAGCTGTCCGCTATCGGAATCAGCGCCATGATGCACGGATACCTTCCCTTCGACAAGGACGGCAAACAGCTTGCAGAGTTCAGAACCTGGAGAAACACCATGACCGCTGAGGCAGCAGGCGTACTCTCCAAGGAGTTTAACTTCAACATTCCCCAGAGATGGAGCATCGCTCATCTCTATCAGGCAATTCTCTCAGGCGAATCACATGTTAAGGACATCTCATTCCTTACAACCCTTGCAGGTTACATTCACTTCCGCCTTACCGGCGAAAAGAATATGGGTGTGGGCGAAGCATCAGGAATGTTCCCCATCGATCCTGCAACCTGTGATTACGACGAGAAGATGATCGCATCATTCGATGCACTTATCGCAGACAAAGGATTTTCATGGAAAATTAAAGATATCCTTCCCAAGGTTCTTAAGGCAGGCGAGAAGGCAGGATGCCTTACCGCAGACGGAGCAGCGCTTCTTGATGAGAGCGGAGAGCTTCAGGCAGGTGCCGTATTTGCGCCTTGTGAGGGCGATGCCGGAACCGGAATGTGTGCTACCAATGCAGTAAAACCCGGAACAGGTAATATCTCGGCAGGAACCTCCGTATTCTCAATGGTTGTTCTTGATAAGAACCTCGGAAAGCCTCACGAAGAGATCGACGTGGTAACCACTCCCGAGGGACTTCCCGTAGCGATGGTTCACTGCAACAACTGCTCTTCAGACATCAACGCATGGGTAAAACTCTTCGCTGACTTTGCCAAGGTCATGGGACTTGAGGTAAATGTAGGCGATATCTACACCAAGCTTTTCACTGATGCATATAAGAACGGAGCTGCAGATTGCGGCGGAGTATTAAGCATCAACTATTTCTCGGGAGAGCCCGTAACCGGTCTTGTAAACGGAAGACCCATGGTAGTCAGAACTCCCGATGCAGATTTTACAATGGCAAACTTCATGCGCAGCAATATCTACAGCGCATTTGCAACACTTAAGTACGGCAACGACATTCTTTCGCGCGAGGAGAATGTTAAGACCGAAGTCATGATGGCACAGGGCGGACTCTTCAAGACTCCCCTTGCGGCACAGCAGATGCTTGCCGATGCACTTGACTGTCCCGTTACCGTACCCGATACCGCTTCAGAAGGCGGCGCATGGGGAATGGCAGTACTTGCCGCATTTGTTCTTAACAAAGAAAGCGGTGAGAGCCTTGGTGATTACCTTGAGAAAAAGGTATTCTCCGGCCAGGGTCAGAAGACATTAAGTCCCGATCCTGAGGGGGTTAAGGGATTTGATAAATATCTGGAAGGATATAAGAAAGCACTTAAAGCAGAAAAGATAGTAGCTGATTCATAAGTTACTGTCGGACAGGGGAAAACAATGCTCGAAGAATTAAAACAAAAAGTATGTGAAGCAAATCTGCTTCTTCCGAAGTACGGATTGGTAACCTTCACATGGGGTAATGTCAGCCAGATTGATCATGAAAAGGGACTCATAGTCATAAAACCCAGCGGGGTTCCCTATGAGACCATGAAACCCTCCGATATGGTAGTTGTCGATCTTGAAGGAAACGTTGTTGAGGGCGACCTTAACCCCTCATCGGATATGCCTACACATGTAGAACTCTACAAGGCATTTCCCGAAATCGGAGGAGTGGTTCACACTCACTCAACACATGCGACAAGCTGGGCACAGTCGGGACTGGACATTCCCTGCTACGGAACAACCCACGCCGATTATATATACGGCCCTGTTCCCTGCCTCAGATGTCTTACCGCCGAAGAGATCGATCAGGCTTATGAGAAAAACACCGGAGTACTTATAGTCGATTACTTCAAAGAATCCGGAAGAAATCCCATGGCGGTACCCGCAGCACTTTGCAAAAACCACGGACCCTTCACCTGGGGCAAGGATGCAAACGATGCGGTACACAATGCGGTAGTCCTTGAAGAAGTTGCGAAGATGGCATTCATGGCTCGTCTCATCAATCCCGAGATACAGCCCGCACCTCAGGAACTTCAGGACAAACACTATCTTAGAAAGCATGGTCCGAATGCTTATTACGGACAGAAAAAATAACGCAGTAAAACCTGCAAAAAAGGAGAGAAAATGGACAACCTTCAGCTCAAGAAATATGCCAATGAAGTACGCAAAGGCATAGTAACCTCAACTCACAGCGCTAAAGCGGGACATCCCGGCGGATCACTTTCAGCTGCAGATGTATTCACATTCCTTTACTTCGAGGAAATGAATATCGATCCCAAGAATCCCGAAAAAGAAGACCGCGACAGATTCGTTCTTTCCAAGGGACACACCGCACCCGGCCTTTATTCCGCACTTGCAAACAGAGGATATTTCCCCGTAGAAGATCTTAAGACTCTCAGAAAGCTCGGATCATACCTTCAGGGACATCCCAACATGCACATTCCCGGAGTTGATATGGCTTCAGGATCACTCGGACAGGGAATCAGCGCTGCCGCAGGAATGGCACTTGGCGCAAAGCTTGATAATAAGGATTTCAGAGTATACACCCTTCTCGGAGACGGTGAGATCCAGGAAGGACAGGTTTGGGAGGCAGCAATGTTTGCGGGCTTCCGTAAGCTTGATAACCTTGTAGTCATCGTAGATAACAACGGACTTCAGATCGACGGACCCGTAGATGAGGTATGTTCTCCTTATCCCATCGCCGACAAGTTCAAGGCATTTAATTTCAATGTTGTTGAGATCGACGGACATGATTTCGATCAGATCCGTAGTGCATTCAATAATGCAAAAGAAACCAAGGGCATGCCTACCTGCATCATCCTTAAGACCATAAAAGGTAAGGGTGTATCCTTCATGGAAAACAAAGCAGATTGGCACGGCAAGGCTCCCAACGATGAGGAGTATGCTATCGCAATGGCAGATCTTGCCAAGATCGATGCAGAACTCGCATAAAGAACAAACATTAAAATTACAAATGCCTATTTAGGCGTGAAAGGGATAAAAATGGCAGACGTTAAAAAGATAGCAACCAGAGAGAGCTACGGAAACGCTCTCAAGGAGCTGGCAGAGGAATTCCCCCAGCTTGTCGTACTTGATGCAGACCTTGCAGGTGCAACCAAGACCGGAATCTTCAAGAAAGCATATCCTGACAGACATATCGACTGCGGTATCGCAGAGTCCAACATGATGGGCATCGCTGCAGGACTTGCACTTACCGGAAAGATTCCTTTCGCAAGCTCATTCGCTATGTTCGCAGCAGGAAGAGCTTTCGAGCAGGTAAGAAACTCCATCGGATATCCTCATCTCAATGTTAAGATCGGAGCTACCCATGCGGGTATCACCGTCGGTGAGGACGGAGCTTCACATCAGTGTAACGAAGACATCGCACTTATGAGAACCATCCCCGGAATGGTAGTCATGGTTCCTTCAGACGATATCGAAGCTAAGGCAGCAGTAAGAGCAGCTCTTGAGCACGAAGGCCCCGTTTATATCAGATTCGGCCGTGCTGCGGTTCCCGTAATCAACGATAAGCCCGATTACAAGTTTGAGATCGGAAAGGGCCAGTTCGTAAGAGAAGGTAAGGACGTTACCATCGTTGCAACCGGTATCATGGTTGATTCCGCAATCGGCGCAGCAGAGAAGCTTGCAGCAGAGGGCATCGATGCAGAGATCATCAACATCTGCACTATCAAGCCCATTGACAAAGATATTATAATTAAGAGTGCTCAGAAGACCGGTAAGGTCGTTACCTGTGAGGAGCATTCCGTAATCGGCGGACTCGGATCTGCCGTATGCGAAGTACTTGCAGATGAGTATCCCGTAAAGGTTAAGAGAATCGGTATGCAGGATGTATTCGGTGAGTCCGGATCTGCTTCCGAGCTTACCCACAAATACGGATTGGATGCAGAAGGCGTTTACAAGCAGGTCAAGGAGTTTGTCTAAATGAAAAAAATCCTGGCGCCCTCCATCCTTGCAGCTGACTTCACCGTACTCGGTGAACAGATTAAGGCAGCTTCAGAGGGCGGAGCACCATATCTTCATGTAGATGTAATGGACGGGATGTTTGTCCCGTCCATATCCTTCGGGATGCCGGTGATGGTATCCGTAAGGAAGTGTACCGACATGTTTTTCGACGTTCATGTAATGATCGAAAAGCCTGACAGATACGTGGAAACCTTTGCCGAATGCGGAGCTGACGGCATTACTTTTCACGTTGAAGCAGATGAAGGTCACGTGGCAGAGACCATAAAGCATATTCATGAGACCAAGAGTCTTAAGGGCGTTCCTCTCAAGGCCGGCATTGCCATCAAGCCCGGAACACCGATAAGTGCGGTTATGCCTTATGCAGCCGATGTCGATGTGATAATGGTCATGACTGTCGAGCCCGGTTTCGGTGGGCAGAAGCTCATTCCCGAGACCATCGATAAAGTCAGGGCACTGAGAGCATTTCTTGATTCTGAGGGGCTTGCTGTAGATATCGAAGTAGACGGCGGAATCTCATCGTCGAATATTGAGAATATCGCTAATGCAGGAGCAAATGTAGTTGTTGCGGGGTCTTCGGTTTTCAGAGGGGATATTAAATCGAATGTTTCCGAACTTATCGGTTTAATGGGTGAAGACTAAAAGCGAAGCGTAAGCGGGTACAAATACAGAAAATTGAGAAATATAAAGGATTGAAAGGGTTAGTTTAAGATGGGTGGTTTTTTCGGAGTAGCGGCAAAAGAAAATTGTGTGTTTGATCTGTTTTTCGGAACGGATTATCATTCACACCTCGGAACCCGCAGAGGCGGATTGGTAGTATACGGTAAGGACGGATTCAATCGTGCGATCCACAATATCGAGAATTCACCTTTCAGGACCAAGTTCGACAAAGAGGTTCAGGAAATGGACGGATATATGGGAATAGGTTCCATATCCGATTACGAGCCTCAGCCCCTTATCATTCATTCACATCACGGAACCTATGCATTGGTTACCGTAAGCAAAGTTAATAACGCTGATGAGCTTGCAAAGGATCTTATCGACAGAGGACTCAGCCATTTCATGGAGATGAGCTCCGGAGAGATCAATGCAACCGAACTTATCGCAGCACTTATCAATACCAAAGAGAATCTTATCGACGGTATCGATTATGCACTTAGTTCAATCGACGGAAGTGTATCACTTCTTATGCTCACTCCCAAGGGAATCTACGCCGCAAGAGATAAGGCAGGAAGAACTCCCGTTGTAGTAGGTAAGAAGGACGGAGCGTTCTGCTTATCATTTGAAAACTTTGCATATAAGAATCTCGGATATAACGATTACAAAGAACTCGGACCCGGCGAGATAGTATGCGTAACGGATTCGAACTGTGTAACTCTTAAAGCACCCGGAGACAAGATGAAGATCTGTACTTTCCTCTGGGTATATTACGGATATCCTTCAAGCTCATACGAAGGAATGTCTGTTGAAAAGATGCGTTACAACAACGGTGCTGCTATGGCAGACAGAGATGATGTCAAAGCTGACATCGTTGCCGGAGTACCTGATTCGGGAACCGCACATGCAGTAGGATATGCGAACAAATCCGGTATTCCTTTTTCAAGACCTTTTATTAAATACACACCTACCTGGCCCAGATCGTTCATGCCCACCATTCAGAGCAAACGCGATCTTATCGCTAAGATGAAACTGCTTGCTGTCGAGGAACTTATCAGAGACAGAAGCATTATCCTCATTGATGACTCGATCGTAAGAGGAACTCAGCTCAGAGAGACTACGGAGTTTTTGTATAAGTCCGGAGCTAAGGAAGTTCATGTAAGACCTGCATGTCCTCCTCTTGTATACGGATGTAAGTATCTTAACTTCTCCAGATCCAAGTCTGAGATGGATCTTATCACCAGAAGAGTTATCGAAAGACTTGAAGGCGGTAACGTAACGGAAGAAGTTCTTAAGCAGTACGCAGATCCCGATACCGAGAAGTATGCTGCAATGATAGAGGAGATCCGCAAGGAGATGAATTTTACATCCCTCAGATATGCGCGTCTTGATGACATGCTTGATTCAACGGGACTTCCTCACGACAAACTCTGCACCTACTGCTGGGACGGGGTTGAATAATAGTTCTAAAAACACCTTTCATTATCAGGGGGACATTTTAAAGATAGAGAGGTAAAAGGTATGGGTACATTTTGGATTGTTTTGGCGGTAATCGAATTATTGATTATCATCGCGGGCGTTGTGGTATGGCTTCTTGGCAAGAAGAAGAATGATGCCATGGTCGATAACGCAAGACAGCTTGCAAAGGGCAAGCTTAATCTCGATGATATTCCGACTTCGGGCAATAATTCTTCAGAGGATGTAATTGCATCGGGCTTGAATCTCATCAAGTCAAATATGCTTACATTTGTAGAGTCGACCAAGCAGAACACGGTTGTACTTTCGGATGCCATTGACAGATTGACCGAGAACATGAAGGCCAATCAGGAAGGCACAGAGATGATCGCCAACAACACCATAAGTGTTGAGGAGAGAACATCCAAACAGCTTGAGATGGTTGAGGACAACAAGCAGGTTATGGAGTCTAACTCCGACCAGTTAAATGAGATCGGCAATTCCATGACTGAGATCGGCAATCTGCTTGGCGAGACTGCTCATATGAGCAATAACGGAATAGAGACCCTCGAAGGATACAATAGAGAAATGGATATTGTATCCGAAGATCTTAACAATATTAACGAGACTCTTGTCAGATTCAATGACCAGATCCAGAAGGTGTACGAGGTCGGTGATTTCATAGTTGATATCAGCACCCAGCTTAAGCTTCTTTCTTTTAATGCATCAATTGAAGCGGCAAGAGCCGGGGAGACAGGAAGAGGTTTTGCGGTCGTTGCCGGTGAAATGACCGGAATGTCCGAACAGACCAAGGAGGGCATGGACAGGATCAGCACGATCCTTTCGGAGATCATGACCAGTTCATCCCATGTTACTGAAAGCATCAACAAGGTCACCGAGTCTTTCAATAACAGTAAGGCTACATTTGCTGAAGTAAACAGTTCCTTCAGGGCAATCAACTCTAATTCAACTCAGATCCAGACCAAGATCACTGACATCAACAAGATGTTCAGCGTAATGGAAGATAACTTCGAGCATTCCAAAGATATTGCGGATCAGCTTTACGAAAGTGCGAAGGATATCAATGATACCACGCAGGATATTGCAGCTGTATCCCAGGAGGTTACCGCAGAGGCAACTCAGATCGGTGAAAACACTGCGGCTCTTGACGATATGCTTAAGGGAATCAGAAAGCTTATCGGAAGATTTGATACCGGTGTAATGCCCGAAAACAACAGAAGCGGTAAAGAGATCAAGATCGCAATGCTCAGCATGAACGATAATGATTTCTGGTACGGAGTAAAGCGTGGTGCTAATTATGCGGTTAAAGAACTTGCACCCTTCAGGACTAAAGTAACCTTTATTCCCATCATGCCGGCAGAAGGTGATGATGACGAGAAGGTCAGAGGCTAT
>CADBFZ010000019.1 GCA_902794095.1 uncultured Lachnospiraceae bacterium
TTCTCTATATAATTTTATACATTCTCTTTTAAATTCATAACTATAACGCAAAAATACCCTCCTTCCTGGTTGTCCAGGAAAGAGGGTACATATCATTCCGTTAAGGAATCGTCCCCTTTTTGTTATTAAATCAGATAAGCTTGCGGATATGAAGGATGTTTTGTCCGTCCTTATATTCGTACTCAATAACATCCATGCTCTTCTTAACCATGAATATTCCCAGTCCGCCGATCTCTCTGTCTTCAGCAGAAAGAGTAATATCGGGATCTTCCTTGGCAAGAGGATCGTAAGGAACACCGTGATCGATAAATGTAATCGAGATTGCGGGAGGATCCTGCTCCACCTCTACTCTGACCGTTGCCGGACCTGTTTCGGGTTTGTACGCATAATGCGCGATGTTTACAAAAAGCTCCTCGACAGCAACATCAATCTGGGTTCTAATCTTAATTGAGCACTCCAGCTTATCGATCTCCTCATCGACAAACGCAAGCACCTGATCCAGATTTTCAACCAGAGCTTCTATGTTTAATTCCCTCATGGTCACTCCTTTCCGGGACCCATGTATTTGAATCCCAGCATGGTAATATCATCGAACTGAGGAGCAGTTCCTACAAACTCATCAATGTCGGCACGAACGGTTTCAAGCATTGTCTTGGGATCGGCATCGGGATTCTTGTTGAGGGAATCCAGCATTCTGTCAACACCAAAGAGTGTATCATCGCTTCTTGTCGCTTCGGTAACACCGTCGGTATAAACGTAAAGGCTGTCACCGGGATTAAGTTTGAATTCGTGTTCCTTAAAGGTAATTCCGTTCATTGTAGCAACCGCAGGTGAGTGACGATACTTTACAAGTTCGAACTTGCCGTCTTTTCTTCGAAGCGCGGGATGTTCATGTCCTGCATTTGCGGCAATACCTTTTCCGGTTGATATCTCTATTATAGCAAACCATACGGTAACGAAAAGCTCTGCTTCATTTCCTTCACCAAGCTGGTCATTTGCATAAGCAAGAACCTGTGAAGGTGAACCTCCCATCTGCGCTCTGTTCTTGATGAGAGTCTTTGCAATGACCATGAACAATGCGGCAGGAACTCCCTTGCCGGATACGTCCGCCATACAAAGACCGATGTGATCGTCGTCGATCAGGAAGAAGTCATAGAAGTCTCCACCGACTTCCTTGGCAGGATTCATGGAAGCATAAAGATCAAATTCATTCCTCTCGGGGAATGCGGGGAAGATTCTGGGAAGCATGTCCGCCTGAATCTGTGTAGCAACATTAAGCTCCGCTCCTATACGCTCCTTCTCCGCCGTAACCTTGGTAAGGTTTTCAATGTATTCGTTGATACCGATTTCCATCTTAAGAACGCTTTCGGCAAGAACCTGAATCTCATCGTGATTCTTGATCTTCTTAAGCTTCTCGGAAATCTCGTTCTCATTTTCTACGAAGTATGCAGCTTCGTGAGAAATCGTCTTAATGGGTTTGATCAGTGCATTTACAAGTATAAACGCTGTCAGTATAAAGAGAACCAGCGAAATGATACATACGATTACCAGTACGATGAAGATGAACTGATTCAGATCGGATTCAAGTGTACGCATGGGAGTTTCAACTCCGATGAATGCTATCGTCCTTCCTCCGTTAACGATGGGATAAACTGCGGTGATGTTGTATCCGTAGCTTCCCTCGTTTATGAAGTATCCGCCGTATGGAACACCGGTCTCGTAAGAGATTCGTGCACCTTCGCAGTAGTCGGGCACTATAGGACTCTTATCACCGAGAGAAAATCTGTACTCTTCCATCGGATAAGCATCCATTATGTAGTAGATGGGCGCCCATGTTCCGTCTTCGACTCGTTCGGGTGTATAAGCGTTTAACTCATCGATATCAATAACGCCTACGAAAATATCATTAACATCCATTCCGCTTCGAAGATTAAGAAGTGTGGTTTCCAGATTTTGGAACTTTTCTGATTGCACAACCTCAGCTATTTCTTCCGCGCCTTCTCCGGTAGTGTTGTACTTAAAAGCAAGGTCACCCCACTCTTCAAGATCGTCATTATCAAAGAGAAGTTCTACGCTGTGTGCGATCTGATATCCGACATCGTTATAATGTCTGTGAATCGATGCACGATACGTGTTAACACCGACGATTATGGAACCGGCCGTAACCGCTGCTACGAATACCGCAAGGCCCAATATCAGTCGTCCGGTCAGACCGGTAATATATATCCTTTTTCCTTTCATATCTGTTCTACCCACTTTCTGTATGATTGATAGGTGAATCCCTGCTTTGCTACATGATTAGGTTTCTTATGTCCTCCGGCGAGTCCGTTTTCTTTTAACAGATATCCGTATGAACCGGGACACATGAGAAGTACCGAAGGTTCCCTGATGTAATCCATCTGTCTTAAGTCAGCGTAATCGGGATTAAATTCCGAAAGCTTCTTATCTATCTTGTCGGACAGATCCGGGCTGAGTCCCATCTCACCGTTTGCTGAAACCGCCGCAATAAAATATCTTGCGGGAGTTATTTCATGTTCTATTCCTATGGTCCATTCCGTGATCTCGCCGGATCCATCAAGTGATGCGATTGCCTTCTCCACGAGATGAATGTCCATCTTCTCTCCGGCAATGTTAAGCGTCTGACAGCTTCGCATTATAAATTCAAACTTCGGAGATTTACCGATAAATCCCTGCACACATACAATGTCTTCCATCAAGTATCTGTACAATCCGGAAAAGTTGGTGATGACCGGTTTATAACATCTTCCGACTTCAAGTTCATGTGGAAGAAATGTTTCGTCTCCGCCTTCAACCGGTAAGAATTCAAAAAATGCATTGTTCGGAAGCAGGACATAATTAAAATCATTATCCGCAACCGCAGTTGCTATGTAGCATTCGGATGCACAGTAGGCCAGATAGTAATCATCGACTTTGCCGATGTATTCATGAAGCATCCTGTCTTCCGCAAAATAAGACTTGTTGCTTACTCCGCTAACAAGCTTAAGACCAGGCCAAAGCTTCTTTGCCACGCCTTTCATTCCGGATTCGCAAATGCTTTGAATCTTATCAAGTCTCTCATCACTTACGGGCATTGAAAGAAGATACTTACGGATGTTATCCGGAATCTTCATCTCTTCGGGAATGGAATGCGTTCTCATTCCGTCATACACATCTCTCCAGAACTTACTCATGTAAGTAAAGAAGATCAGCTGATCGTACATGAAGATACTTTCAAGGACCGTAACATCTTCCGTTGCAAATCCGACCCAGAGTTTTACATACAGTCTGTCAATCAGTTCATCTGAGAACAGAGTTGCAAAACCGCCGGCAAAGTTTTCCTCTTGTAGCAATCCGTCTTCATACAAAGATCTGAAAAGCGCCTCGGATAAAAGCAAGTCCCCTGAAGACTTTTTGCCAATGTCCGTTCTGAAGGTGTTGATGATAAATCTTTTACCTCCGAACTCTTTGATAACCTCATCCTGTCTGTATCCCACCGCATTGCCGTAGCGCTTAAACGCTTCGTATGTGACCGGAATATTTTTAGCCAGGCCTTCCGTTCCGGATGTTCTGCAATAATTTACGACAGGGTAAACCGTCAGGACATCCTTTTTACCATCAAGCATTGAATTGACATAGCTTCTGAACGACTCGTAATTCGAAACAGGAACTTTCTTCCTGTATTCTTCAACAGAGTCGATGGAAACAAAGTCATGTGCCTTTCCGAATTTGGTATCCCTGTTATCCCGCATAAGTGTAAGCAGGTTATCAAGATTGATCCTATCCGAGTGGGCACACTCTTCTTCAAGCTGATGCCAGTACGCTGCGTCTTTGAAAATCATAAATCCCCCCCAGAATTTAATAATTTAAATTGCAGTCATAGCATTTTAGGTTACAACAATATGATTATGGTATTCATTCCCAGCGTGTAACTGTGATGAACATAAGTAGCTGTTTTCTCCAGCATGCTTATTCCCATATAAAAGTCTTCATCCTCATCAATATGTTCGAAAGGATTAAAACTTTCTCCGGCACATCTGATACGTATGCCGGTATTTTCATCCAGCGCAAAACTTCTCATGTCGATAGTCTTAAGGTTAGTATTCTTTTGGATCATAACCGTAAGGAGCTCTTCTATGGCAAGACCCATTCGCATGATAAGTTTCTTATCCATGTTATTGGCAAGACAGAATTCCTTGATGCGTTCACTTGCATCGCAAACACTTTCAACGGTTGCTGCAACGGAATAATCCAGGATCTTGTTTTCTCTTTCGAGATGATCATCCAGAAGAAGCATTCCCGAAAGAGGATATTTATCCTTGGAACTTGCGGCAGAAATTGTGCCTACAATTATCCAAGTGATGATGATCGATAAAACTGCCGAGAGCGGAAGGAAATTCCAAATGTAGAGATCACTTCGCACAAGGCTTAAGCTGAGCACCGCTACGGGCAAAACAAGACGGCGCAGAGCTGTCAGGATATTCGATAAAACAATTTGTCCGGAAGCATTAAAATACACGGACCAAATTGTTGAAATAACATTTGCAAGTACGGACAATCCCAAACTGATAAAGGGCATCACCAGATCTTCCGGTGAATTAAAGAGATTCTCCAGGGGGTTGTGAAGTACGATCAAAGCTAAGCTGAAAACTATACTCATCACAAATCCGACGACAATCTCAAGTTTAAACAAAACCCTGATTCCGGTATTTTCCCTTGCCGAGTGATAAACACCTGTCATGGGAGCTGCTGCCTGAGGAATTCCGGATACTATCATCAGTGAAAGCTCGGACAGTGTATTTAATATCGCCCATACAGCGGCACCGCTTACTCCCGCTATCTTAAGTATCAGTGCATTAACCGCAAAAAGCCTTATCGCATCGTAGAAATTACCGAGTGCCGTGGGGCTTCCGTAGTAGATTATCAAGCCTGTACCCTTTAATCCAAACAATTTCGGATCAAGGCGGTAATCGGATCCCTTACGATTAAGACATGCAAATCCATATAAGCATGCGATAAGTGTTGAGATCACACTTGCAAGAGCCGCACCAGTCATGCCGAGAGGAATCACAAACAAAAGCAGGATATCCAAAACGGAATCTATGATCACCATGACGGAAGTCATCACGGATATCTCTTTGCGTTTTCCCGCAAGCTGAAGATAAAACACCGGGAAGTACAACATCATAAAAGGAAGCGAACCGAGAAACGATACATAGCAATACTGATATATCAATTCGCTTAATGCATTACCCTGCGCAAGAAGAACCGAAACAGGTCTGCAAAATACGGAAAGGGATGTAAAAACTATTCCCGTGATCAAAGCAAGAGTAATTGCACTGTGGTAAAAATGTCTTGCGGATTCAAGGTTTTCTTTTCCCGCTTCGCGGGCAGATAACATGCTTCCGCCTGCGGCAATAAGAGCTCCGAGGCTGCACAGCACGAGGTATACCGGCATCGATAATGTGACAGCACTCAGACCGTCTTTTCCGAGTTTAAGGGATATAAAAACGCTGTCGATCAGAGCGTTGATGGTGCCGCCCAAAATCGAAAACATTATCGGAAAAAGATTTATCAAATATTGTCTTCGTAAAAAACTGTCATCGTGACTCATGCTAATACCGAAAACTGCGCCTTCTTTCCTCTGAATACTTCATCCAGCATTTTCTTCGTATCGTCTCCGAACAAGGGACCGCAACAAGCCTGTACATCATTAACTCCGCACAGTGAGAAATTAACCTCAACAAGTGTGGGCTCTCCGTCCTCACAGATTGCCACATCCCATCCCGCAATCCTGAAATGGCTTATGGCGGGATGTGCTCTCTTTACAAGTTCGTATGCTTTATCAAGATTAGGAATCTTCATATCGGATAAAAGATATCCGTGCTCGGGGTGTCTGTCTATCTGACGTCCGCCGTGGAAATATCCTCTTGATCCGAGACTCCCGTCTTCATTAACTTTGCAGAAGAAACCGCCGTATGCATTATTGTCGACGCGGTCTCCGCCGACACCGATCCTGACTATGGTAAGAAGCACCTTAACTTCATTTCCGTCGAGCCATGTCATGATACGCATGGTGTTAACGGATGATGCGTTAAGGGCTGCCATGTCTGCATGCTGCTTAATTGGCTCCTGGATAATTACATCGGTGGGTATCTTACGAAGGATCTTTCTGAATTCTTCGAATTTATTCTCACCCGAAATAAAATGAACGCCGAAGCCACCCTCGGATAAAACAGCCTGTTTTAACACAACCTCGGGTTCGGCGTTTATGCGGCGTCTTACTTCGCTATGATCGATAAGCTTTCCGTTACCGTCAAACCAGTTCTTACCTACACGCATGCAAACTGTTCTCGGCTGATTGATCTCGGGAAAGAATTTGGGGTAATAGCATTTATTGTCCATGTATGCAGACTCGCGTCTGTCGTTGTAGAAACGGTCCACATGCATGAAATAGAAATCTTCGGGAATGTATTCCGGATAAAAAAATCCGCCGGAGCGCATAGTCATAAGTCTGTGAAATTTGTCATCCATATGACGTACATAAGGACGCCAAAATTCATCCAAAGACTCTTTCTGTTCTTCGGTGAGTTTGGGAACATCCCTGAAAGAGGGAAAACTGAATTTACGATCCAGTCGCATGATTGCAACATTGGACAGCAGATCCAAACTGGTGCTGCCCTCGTTATAATCCCCGGTAATTATGGTATAGATATTATCTTTGAGAACCTGTAAACCGGTAGGTATCGTATTCATATTCCGAGTGGTTACTCCTCAATATTTAAGATATCGATAAATCCGGTAACTTCAAATATCTCCATAACCTCTTCGTTGGCATTCTTGATGGTCATGCTACCCTGCTTGTTCATGGTCTTCTGAGCGGACAGAAGGACACGAAGTCCTGCGGAAGATACATATACGAGATCCTTAAGATCGAATACTAGCTCGGTGATTCCTTCGACAGAATTCTTAACCTCTTCTTCGAGTGAAGGTGCGGTCATAGTGTCGAGTCTTCCCTCAAGCGCTATCTCGAGTTTTGTTCCTTCCTGGTTCTTGTTGATGGTCATGTTATTCTCCTCCGTTCTTAAAACTGATTATCTGGCGTTGGGATCTTCTCCGCGTGATAATTTGATTGCTACTTTGTTTTCATACATGAGATCATCCGCTTTCTTAAGGAGATCCTTCAGATCGAAGTCATCCTTACCGTAAGCAAGTCCGCATGCAATGATACATTCAACACCGTTGTCGGTTTCATTAAGTTTCTTAAGAGCTTCTTCCCACTCTTTCTTAACGGCGATTGCTTCATCTTCTTCAAGGTCCCATCCGAGAAGCATGAATTCGTCTCCGCCCATTCTGAAGCCTCTGACATTATCTCTCTCAACTGCAAGAAGGCTCTTTCCCGCTTTAACCAGAAGTGCGTCTCCTGCTTCGTGTCCGAGAGTATCGTTGGTTCTCTTCAGATAGTTAACATCCATGTTGTAGATTGCTACGCGGTTCTTCTTGGGCATGAAGTCCGAAAGCATGGACATGTATTTTCCTTTGTTATAAAGAGAGGTGAGTTTGTCGTGCTCGCTCTCATAAGTGATCTGTTCACGGAGAAGTCCGTTTTCAATAAAGAGCTTGATAACGTTGTAGTGCATGCTGAAGTCGTCATCGCTTTCCAGCTCTTCGGAATAAAGATACAGTGCATAGTCGGTTCCGTGAATCGCACTGTCACAGATATAGCAAAGATATGCATTATCGCCCATGCCGGGGAGCTTTCTGAACTCACCCTTGGGAGTATCAAAAACATCCTCCCTGTCTATACGGGTGGATTCAATAGTCTTCGTGCCCTTATTAAGAAGATGTCTCTCCATCTTCCTGTCACGACCGATATACATAACTGCGCTTGATACTTTGAAATATTTCAGAACAACGGGCAGACAGGATTCATAGTTACCCGAGAGCTTCTCCAGCATAGCTGTCTGGAATGCACTGAGGTCTCTCCAATCCTTAAGATAGCCTGATACGTCACGCAAAAGAGTTGCGTACTGGCTTGTATTGTAGACATGATGAAGGATGACTTCGGTTCCGTCTTCTGTGACGGGAATAGAACGTGCAGAATAATAATTTCCGCCGGTTCTGTCCGAGATCTCCCAATCTTCTTCGTGGTCTATGGTCCGGGCATCAATATTAAAGGCAGCCCATGCCATCCACTGGTCGTCGGTGAAATTCTCAACACCGTTTCTAAACAGGATCTTGCCCTGTCTGTCGGTAATGATAAATTCCCCTGCACCATCCTTAACAAAATCGTTAATGATCTTCTCGTAATTCATATGTCCCCCCTGGTTAAAACAACCGTTATAATTATACACGATAATCAAGCGGTTCGCACCATAAAAAAGGGGAGAAAACGTTTTAAAGTATTATCTTATCAGGGAAGGCTTCTTTTCGCATGATTCCCCACATTTTGTCTATATATGCGAGGGTATAGAAATTCTCGTAATAGTGGTAGTAAAAGGCCCCTTTAGGGGTCATTTTGTATACACCGCCCTCTTCCGTTATAAAGCCGCACATCTTGGCCAGGGCAAACTCAAATCCGTACATCCTCTTAAGAGGCGCGCCGAAGAATTCCTCGAACCTGCGGGGATCGACCTTGGTTGAATATGCCGTCCAGAAGAGAAAATAAACCATTCGCTGGCGCAGGGTAAACCGTATGGTAAGGGATGTGGGAAGTTTATCCTCATCAATCCTCTTACAGTACTCTTCCACCGAGAAGGTATTGATCTTAAAACTGTCCCTAAGAAGAGTTGTCGCGCTGCATCCGAATCCCAGGAAATTCTCCCTTGTCATGGATGAATAAACAGCTTCCTCCTTACTTGCAAATGTCCAAATGGAATTTCTGGGATAGCCTTTTTCGCTGCAATAGTCGGTGACCTTATCCAGAAGCGCTCTCTTTTCACGTTTGGGCATAGCCTTAACGGGACTCTTAGTAAAGGTAAAGTCTATGAAGGGATATATCGCCACGTGATTTGCACCGCTCTCGAATGCTTTATCAATATCCGACCTAATATCTTCAAATGTCTGATCCGGAAGGGCAAAGATAAAATCCATGGAGACGGTTTCGAAAAGCACTTCGTTTAAAGCATCCTTAAGTGACTCGGGATCCACTGCACATCTTCCAAGGATCTTCTGATACTTTTCTCCGAATGACTGAATGCCGATACTTATCTTGGTTACACCGGCAGCTTTCAGCTTACGCAACGTATCGGGATTAACATTGGTCGGGTGAAGTTCAAGACCTATTCCTTCGGTGATTGTAAAGTGCTCGGATATTGCACCGATGATCTCACCGAGGCGGTCAGTTGCAAGGGCAGGTGTTCCGCCTCCGAAGTAAAGGCTTGATACTTCTTTTTTACCCTGATGCATGGAGCCTACTTTGTGAATCTCTTTTATCAGAGCATCGATATATCTGTCACATACTTCCTTTGAATAAGGCATCTTGCAATAAGGACAGAAATTGCATATCCTCTCGCAAAAGGGGATATGCACATATAATCCGAGACTATCAAGATCACTGAAACTTAACTGCTCGTCGTATTCTTTTGTAAAGAGAAATGGCTTTGTAGATCTGGTAAGCCACGTTCTGGTAAGTGTGGTTTTAAAACTCATATCAAACGTATTTCAAATATGTTCTCATCATCTCAAAGATGATCTTCAGATTTCCCTTGAATAAAAGTGTGTACTCAGCAACGAAGAAATATCCGCACTCATCGCAAAGTCCCGGAACCTCGATACATCTTCCGCATGTGGAAACCTTACCGTTTTCGATAACCACACACTGATAGCAAGGCGTCGGGAAGGTGTTGTTAATGATATAAGGGAATGCACTCTTTAAGTTAAATACAGGGCATCCTTCCTTCATCATCTTCTCAATCGTCTTACAGCACGCAGCCTTATCTTCCTTGCTGAGAGCCAGTTCTCTCGTATCCGGATATGGAGTATGGAAGTTAAAAGAAACCGCTCTTACATTCTTCGTATCTCTTGCAGTGCGGCAAACATGCTCAATCGCATTTTTATTGATCTGATTAACTGCCATGTAAAAACAGATATTGTCGGAAGTTGCATTCGCAATGTTTTCCATGATCGTATCATAGGTATCACCGCGCACTTCGTTATGGCGCTCTTTATCTCCATCAAGGCTGAGGAGTATCAGATCCGCTTCCGGAAGATCTATGGGAAATGTTCCGTTGGTAACTACGTTAACGATAAGGAATCCCATCTGCTTGGCTTCCACTACCAGGTCCCTGATATTCTTACCGGAATCACTCCACAGAAATGTTTCTCCTCCGCAGAAGAAAAGAATACGGATTCCCATGTCAAAAAGCTTCTGCATCTCTCCCTTAATCTGTTCATAGGGATGCATGATGGCAGTGATGTTATTTACAGAGCAATGTTTGCATTTAAGATTGCATCTGTCCGTAACAATAACCGTTCCGAGTATGGGATCTTTTTTCTTGAATAAAACCGTTCTTACACCAAAGCGTGCAAGGGGCATAAATGAAGATAATTTCATGAAGTGAATCCTTACTTTTTCTGATTATTTCTTTGAAATCTTTTTGATCATATTCGCAAGGCTTAGGAACTGATCCGATTTCATTATAGCTATCCCCTGTCCTTCATCTCCGAGAACAACAAGTGAATCGCCGGGATTAATATCGAACATCTTTCTTGCTTTTGCAGGAATTACTATCTGTCCTTTTTCACCCACGGTAACAAGTCCGAAGAGATGTTTTCCTTTTGGAGGAACATCCACTCCCATGTTTTCTTCGGGCTCGTAGTTTGCAAGATCATCCAGGGATACTCCGAAGGTTTCCGCAAGCAGTCGGCACTTTTCAAGGTCGGGCACGGTCTCTCCGGATTCCCACTTTGCGATTGCCTGTCTTGTAACTCCGACCTTCTCCGCAAGTTCTTCCTGAGTAAGATCGTTTATTTTTCTGAGGTTTACGATATTATCTTTGAACAATTTATTTCTCCTTCTTTTTACGAGAGATACCAAGGATTGCCCATCTGAAGAAAGGAATTCTCGATATGATCTCATACAACACATAAGAAGTTACAAATGCCGATATGAGTGAAAGCAGATATATAAGCGCGGGATGACAAATGCCGGGCCTTGCAAGGTAGTAAGCTACCAGTGATATTCCGAGGTAATGAAATACGTATAATCCGAAATTTTTCTTAGTCATCCGGGACATAAATGCATCGGTCTTATCCAGATACCTTGCGCTGCCTCCGAGGATTGCCATTGAAGCAAACCAACCGAATGAAGTGAAAACAGGATTTCTGTTAAGCGGAGCATCCGCATAGTTTTCACCGAAGTACATATAGCAGAATACAAAACCGATAATAACTGCCGCTGCAAGAAGCAGGAAGAAATATTTCTTCAAAACTTCTATAACTTCGTCATGTGAAAAAACAAAATATCCGAGGAAGAATGCAACTCCGTAATATCCGAAACGATATACGCATATGATGGGAGTATTAAGAATCTGTGCCCCACCGAATGCAAGGAGTGCCATAAGCACTATAGCAATGATACCGGTCTTTCTCCCCAGGTTCCAAAGTCTGTCCTTGTCAATCTTTCTTACAAGAAGTAAAAGCATGGAATAAATCCACAGAACCTGAATGTACCAAAGAACGCCGATGCCGGATGCGATCATTATAAGGTAAACCACTACTTTAGGAGTACCGGACAACGTATCGAAAGCACCGCCAAAGGCCATATTGTAATAACCCTGGATAAATCCGAATACAAAAAGTCCGATTGTTGAAGGGACTAAAAGTTTCGTTGTTCTGCTCCTTGCGAATTCTTTTCCGGAATGGTTATTAAGATAAAGTCTTGAACTTATGCCGGATACGATAAAGAGCAGGAACATAAACCAGGGATATACTGCGTACTGGTACATATCCCAATACTGAACATCCAGCCCCGTAATTTTTCCAAGGCCACCTGCAACGCCCGTTCCCGCGTACATGTAAAACACGTGGTAAATGACTACAATTACTACGGTGATCCATCTGATGTTGTCTAAGTAATGTTTTCTCATAAATACCTCACTTTTGCAATAATCGTTAACATCATATTATTCCGAGGCATTTTGGGAATCTACCAACCAAAGCATACATTTTCATATCGAATTTGTTACGATTCGTTGCTTTTGTATGCCCTCTTTACTTTCACTGATTAAAGTATTAAAATTTTAACTTGTAAAAGCAATTATTTTAAGGAGACAGATTACAATGAATGAAAAGTTGAAATCGGAATCGGTAGATCAGCTTTTTAAAGGAATCCTCGAGCTTCAGACCCTCGATGAATGTTATTCTTTCTTCGAAGATCTGTGCACTATCGGAGAGCTGGTCAGTATGTCCCAGAGATTCGAAGTTGCAAAGATGTTAAAAGAAGGTCAGACATATCTTGCAATCTCAGCAAAGACCGGTGCATCAACCGCCACCATAAGCAGGGTTAACAGAAGCCTTACTTACGGCAATGACGGATATGATGTAGTCCTTGCGAGGATGAAAGAAAAAGAATAAACAAAAGTGAATAAATACAAATAAAAAACTGTGGAAAGGATTACCTCTCCACAGTTTTGTTTTTCTAAATTATTTCTCTTCTTCTGCTTCGACAACGTGCTCGACAACAGGTTCGGGCTCGTTTTCTTTAGCCTCTTCAAGAGCTTCCTTAACCTCATTCGCAGCCTTCTTGGAATCTTTTCTTTCCTTGACTTTGTAGGATAAGGTTTCTTTTTCCCTGACGGGATTGCCCTCTTCGCTCATGATGCATCTGCCCTGGAAAAGAGCATTCTCATCAATGATGATGTTACCGGTATGTACATCTCCGATAACTCTTGCGGTGGATGAAAACTCTGCTCTTTCGGGTGCGATGATATTACCTTCGATATCGCCGCCGACTACAATGCCGCCGCACTTTACATTTCCTCTGATAACACCGCTTGTACCGATTACAAGAGTTCCCTCTACATTAACGTTGCCGGTTATCTTACCATCGATACGAACACTTCCGGGTGCCGCAAAATCTCCGTTCATTACGGAACCTTTGCCGATAAGTGTACTGATATTCAATTTCTGATTTTTCATTAGTATACTCCCTTTAAGATCATCCGCTGATTATCATAACCTCATCAGGATTTATGTAGTTGCCTTCATAAATCATCTTGTAACCCAATGAGGTATTGCCCGATTTAAGATTATAAAGAGTATTGCCGGCAGATACAGTATCGCCTTCGGAAACCATGGGATCACCATCATTCATATAAATGGTGAGGTATCCGTTGCCGTGATCGATGGTAATAACGGTATAGTAACCGAGGTCTTTAACCTCTTTGTCGGAACCGTCAACTTCTTCACCTGCAACATAATATTCTGCGATGGATCCGTCATCTTCGCTTTTAGGATTAGTTCTGATCTCGATGACTGTGCCTGATGCGGTTGCTTTGCAATAATCGCCTTCAGAGCCTGTAAAAATGATAACGGGAATGTCTCCGTCAAAAGTCATATGCATGGAGGCAGATCCGCTTAAGGGAAATCCTGTGGGAATGTACATGCTCTCAACCTGAGCGGTCAGTTCTGCGAGTTCTTCACTCTTTGCATTAACGGTCTGTGAGAGCATCATGATCTCGGAATCTTTGGAAGTGATGGTATCATTGAGCTTTGCGATATCTCCTTCAAGAGTTGCAATTCTCTCATTTCTGACATTGATGCCATCGGTATATCTCTTGATTATTCCGGCTTCATTTGCAAAGTATCCGACTGATACGCCAAGAACGGTACATATGATCAATGTACCTGCGTAGATGAATCCTTTGTGAATTCTGATCGGCTTAATCCGCTCATTTACATCGTCGGATGCTACGATCATTTGGCGTCTGATTTTTTTTCTGTGCTTTGAATCTTTCAGCACATAAACAAAACGTGAAGCCATCAAACCTCCAGTTAATAAGTTCCGATTATGGGTAACTATATCATTATAAAAAAATTTATGCAAACATTTCGTAACAATGATGTAACATTTTAGCGTTTTATGAGCAAAATAAAGCAAAAAAGCATGCAAATAGTATCAGAAATTAAAAAAAGAGCTTCAAAATGAGGTGACCCCCAAAAGTTAGACTTTTGCTCCAGCGAGAAATCGCTGGAGTTTTTCTATGCAGCTAACATCTGTTTTCGGTATTCGACCGGACTTCGA
>CADBFZ010000020.1 GCA_902794095.1 uncultured Lachnospiraceae bacterium
GCATCATGAATCAGCTTGTTGCTGCCGGAAAATCGGTCATCATGATCTCATCCGAAATGCCCGAGATACTCGGAATGTGCGACAGAATCTATGTTATGAATGAAGGCAAGATGGTGGCTGAGCTCAAAGGAAGCGAAGCAAGTCAGGAAATCATAATGTCTCATATCATTAAAACGGCATAAGAAGGATACGAAGGAGAATTAAGAAAATGGATAAGACAAAAATACTTGATCTGGTCAAGAAGTACACAATGATCATTGTACTCATTCTTGTGCTCGGATTTTTCGCGGTACGTACCGGAGGATCAATTCTGCTTCCCATGAACGTATCAAACCTTATTTCACAGAACGCTTATGTGTTCGTTCTTGCAACAGGTATGCTACTTTGCATACTGACCGGAGGTAACATCGACCTTTCAGTTGGTTCGGTTGTATGTTTCACCGGTGCGGTTGGAGCAATCCTTATGACTAAGTATAATGCTCCTTTCATCGTAACCGTACTTGCAATGTTCGCTATCGGTATTCTCATCGGTGCTTTCCAGGCTTTCTGGATCGCTTACGTAAGAATCCCTCCCTTCATCGTAACACTTGCAGGTATGCTCATCTTCAGAGGACTTTCTAACGTAGTTCTCGACGGACTTACCATTTCAATCAAGGATTACACCACTTTTGTAAACGTATTCGGCGGCGGTGCTAACTGCTACATCCCCGATATCTTCAAACATGAAGGATTCAACATTACCTGTATGCTTGCAGGTGCCATTGCAACAGCAATCTTCGTACTGATCCAGTTCAAGGGCAGAATCAGCAAGATCAAGAAGCATTATGAAGTTGAGAAGGCTACCTTCTTCTGGGCTAAGACCGTTATCATCTCACTCGTAATACTTGCATTCTCATTCAGACTTTCACAGCACAAAGGTATCCCTACCGTTCTTATCTGGGTTATGATCGTTGTCCTGGTATACGGTTTCATTACCTCCAATACCAAGACCGGACGTTACTTCTACGCAGTAGGCGGTAACGAGAAGGCAACCAAGCTTTCCGGTATCAGCACCAACAAGGTTTACTTCCTTGCATACACCAACATGGGACTCCTTTCAGCACTTGCAGGAATGATCACCATTGCAAGACTTACCTCAGCTCAGCCTACATACGGCCAGAACTATGAGATGGATGCTATCGGATCCTGCTTCATCGGCGGAGCTTCAGCATACGGCGGAATCGGTACCGTACCCGGAGTTATCGTAGGAGCAGTTCTCATGGGTATCATCAACCTCGGTATGTCACTTATGAGCGTTGATGCTAACTGGCAGAAGGTTGTAAAAGGACTTGTTCTTTTGGCAGCAGTTATCTTCGATGTCGTCTCGAAGCGTGGCGGAAAGATGATATCTAAAGATTAATAAATCCTCCCATAATCAAGCAGCGAGCGGCGGTCCAGGACCCGCCGCTCGTTGCTTTTTTAAGGGTTTTAAGGTAAAATAAAGTGATATTTTGTGTATACTGCGCCCACCCGTTTTGAAGGCATAAAAACGGAAGTTTTTGGGCTTTTAAGGAAGAGTAATGATCGAATGCGATGTTAAGATCGGAAGGGCCGATCTTTATGACTACAATCTGAAATATACCTACGGCAAATTCTTTAACATCCTGGCAGAGGTAATGGGCCTTGCAGCCATTGTTTACGGCATCTACAGTGCCAATTATCCCCTTGCCGTTATCGGATTTGTCGTGGTTATATACCTGCCCGTAACTCTTTGGACAAGAAGCGCACAGGTAGCGGCATTAAGTCCTGCTTTTAAAGAGCCTCTGCATTACCGCCTTGATGATGAAGGACTTACCGTATCGCAGGGAGAAAATGAAGAGACCATCAAATGGGAGGACTGCGTAAAGGCGGTATCCACATCAAGAAGCGTGCTGGTATTTACTTCACTTACGGGAGCAACTATTTTCCCCAGAAACCAGCTCGGCGACAAGATGCCACTGATAATACAGTGTATTTCGCAGAATATGTCCCCTGATAAGGTGAACATCAAATGTTAAAAGAAACCGTAGAAAACCCTAACCAAACGATATATGAGAGCTTTTCTGCGGATGATACATACGAACTCGGCGTAAAATTCGGAGAGGCTGCTTTATCCGGCAGTGTCTATACTCTCGAGGGAGATCTCGGCGCAGGCAAAACAGTATTTGCCAAGGGATTTGCCAAGGGACTCGGAATAAGCGAGAACGTGACCAGTCCTACTTTTACCATCATGCAGATCTATGAGGACGGAAGGATCCCTTTGTATCACTATGATGCATACAGGATCGACGATCCGAGTGAGATGGAAGAGATAGGATATACGGATTATTTCTACGGAGACGGAGCCTGCCTGATCGAATGGGCATGCAATATCGAGGAGTTTCTTCCCGAGCATTATTCCAAGATTTCCGTGGAAAGAGATAATGATAAAGGCTTTGATTATCGGAAGATAACGGTTACGAAGATATGAAGATACTAGCAATAGATTCGTCGGGACTTGTGGCGAGTGCGGCAATCTGGGAGGGCAATCCCGGAGAGAAAGGATGCATACTTGCCGTCAGTTCAACGGATTATAAGAAAACACATTCGCAGACACTTCTGCCCATGATAGATTCCATCTGCAAAGAGACCTCCGCCGAGGCTCAGGATTTCGATGCAGTAGCAATCTCGGCAGGCCCGGGTTCTTTTACGGGACTCAGGATAGGGTCTGCAACGGCCAAGGCTATAGCAATGGCGGCTGATGTACCGGTTATAGAAGTGCCCACACTTTCGGGACTTGCATATAACCTTTGGGGCGCGGGCTCTTACGTGTGTCCCATGATGGATGCCAGAAGGAATCAGGTTTATACAGCTCTTTACAGCTTCGAAAACGGCAAGCTCGTAACTCATATAGAGGGTGAGGCCGTAGCTGTTGAGGAGATGATAGAGCGCATTAATTCTCTGGGCAAAGAAGTTATATTCCTGGGCGACGGAGCTGATGCATATAAGCAGATCTTAGAGAGCAGCGTAAAGGTGCCTTTCGGATTTGCCCCCGCTCATTTAAACAGACAAAACGCAGCATCGGTTGCGGTACTCGGTTCGGTAATGTACGCAGAGGGACTAACGGTTAATGCGGACGACCATTCGCCGACATATTTGAGAGTATCCCAGGCAGAGCGCGAAGGCACCAAGAATTTCGATCTGAGAAAATAAAACACTTAGGGCAATGCATGACGGAGGGGAAGCTTATGGGACAAATTGTCAAAGAGCTTAAGATTAGGAAAATGGGTGTGAGCGATATCGGTCCTTTGGCCTATATCGAGAATCAGTGTTTTTCCAGACCCTGGTCCGCCAAAGAGTTCGGACATCTGGTAGATGAATCCGATGCACTTTATCTTGTTGCGGAAGCGGTTGATGAAAAAGGATCACGCAAGGTCGTGGGAACCGCAGGAATGAGAATAATAAGCGGTGAGGGCGACATCGATAATGTTGCTGTCCTTCCCGAATTCAGAAATCAGGGCATTGCAAAGAAACTTATGACAGAACTCCTCAATGCGGGGAGAAAAGCGGGAGCTGAGGAATTTACTCTTGAAGTAAGAGTATCCAACGTACCTGCGATCAAGGTTTACGAAAGTGCCGGATTTGTAAGCGAAGGCATACGCCCCGGCTTTTACGAGGATCCCAAAGAGGATGCAAACATCATGTGGATCCGAAAGAAATAATTTGGAGAATTTATGGTTGATGTAACACTTCTCGGCACCGGTGGAATGATGCCGCTTCCATACAGATGGCTGACCTCCCTTATGGTCAGATATAACGGCAGCTCGCTTCTTATCGATTGCGGTGAAGGAACACAGATAGCAATGAGGGAACGCGGCTGGAGCCCCAATCCCATCGATGTGATTTGCTTTACCCATTATCATGCCGATCATATCAGCGGGCTTCCCGGACTTCTCCTGGATATGGCGAATTCCGACAGAACAGACCCCATTGATATCTACGGACCCAAAGGTCTTGAAAGAGTTGTCGGGGGCTTGAGAGTAATTGCACCCGAGCTTCCTTTCGAAGTAAGGCTGCATGAATTTGCAGGACCCGAGGAAATCATTGAGACTCACGGTTACAGGCTTAAAGCATTCAGAGTAAGCCATAGCGTAACTTGCTACGGATATACTTTTGAAATAGACAGAGCAGGAAGGTTTGATAAGGATGCTGCACTTGCAGCAAATATCCCGCTTAAGTATTGGAGCAAACTTCAAAACGGCGAGACCGTGGAAGACAGCGGAGTGACATATACTCCTTCGATGGTCATGGGCCCTGACAGAAAGGGCATTAAGATCACCTATTGCACCGATACCAGACCTGTTCCCGTGATCGGCGAAAACGCAGCGGGAAGTGACCTGTGCATCCTTGAGGGAATGTACGGAGATCCCGAGGACGAACAGAAGGCTCTTAAGAAGAAACACATGACTATGTACGAAGCTGCGCAGATTGCAGCGGATGCCGGTGTGGAGAGGCTTTGGCTCACACATTTCTCACCCTCTATGGGTAAGGCGGCCAGATATACTTCGGGAGTTAAGAAGATTTTTGAGAACGTCCTGATACCCGATGACGGCGAGACCATGGAACTGAACTTTGACGAATAAACGGGAAGGATCCCATGAAGTCCGGACAGATACGTGTAACAATTACAATAATCATCCTGGTCTTCGGCTTGGTCGGATATTATTCTTACCTGGCCGGAAGGGCGAAGACTGCTCAAAAAGATGCCACCATGACGGCTGTTGAGCAGGCTCTTTCGAGGGATATCACAACTGATTATCCCCCGACCCCTAAGGAAGTTATGAAGTACTACAACGAGATCATGCTCTGCTATTACCGCGATGACGTAACAAGCGATGAGATCGATGAACTCGGTATAAGAGCCAGGGAGCTTTTTGATCCCGACCTTCAGGCTATTAACGAAACCGGAACCTATCTCGTAAGACTTCATCAGGATATCAATGAGTACAAGGACAACGGCAGGAAGATTACCAATGCTTCCGTTGCCAATTCCACCAATGTCGATTATTACGATCGCGACGGTTTTCATTTTGCAAGACTTATGTGCACTTACAATGTGACTGAGAACAATCAGTCCAGCACACTTCGTCTTATTTATCTGCTTAGAAAAGATCCCACCGATAAGAGATGGAAGATCTTTGGATGGGACCTTTATGAAAATGTGGACTTAACCGGTGAGGGAGCTCCTTCCGAGACGGGGTCCGATGGCAATTAACTATGAGTGATATTTTAACGGAAAATAAAGAGCTGCTGGTTTTGGGAATAGAATCTTCCTGCGATGAAACGGCAGCGTCTGTAATAAAAGGATGCAGGGAAGTTCTCTCTAACGTGATCTACTCTCAGATTGATCTTCACACCGTTTACGGCGGCGTTGTACCCGAGATAGCATCCAGAGGACATATCGAGAAAATAAACCAGGTTGTTAAAAAGGCTTTGTCCGAAGCGGGCAAAGAGCTTAAGGACATGGATGCAATTGCCGTAACATATGGCCCCGGACTTGTGGGTGCGCTCCTTGTCGGCGTGGCTCATGCCAAGGCTCTCGGATGGGCAGCAGGCGTACCTGTTGTAGGCGTTAATCATATCGAAGGACATATCTGTGCAAACTTCATCGATAACCCTTCTTTGGAACCGCCCTTCATGTGCCTTGTAGCTTCGGGCGGACATTCACACCTCGTTAATGTAACCGGATACGGAGAGTACGAGATCATAGCAAGAACCCGTGACGATGCTGCGGGCGAAGCTTTTGATAAGGTTGCGAGAGCAATCGGACTCGGTTATCCCGGCGGACCCAAGATCGATAAAGAATCGAAAAACGGAAATCCCGATGCAATAGATTTTCCCAGAGCCAAGGTCAGGGAAAATGAATACGACTTTTCATTCAGCGGACTTAAATCCGCAGTTCTGAATTATCTCAATTCATGCAACATGAAAGGTGAGACCATTAACTCCGCAGACGTTGCGGCTTCATTCCAAAAAGCAGTTGTGGATACACTTGTGGGACACAGCATGCAGGCTGCCAAGGACAGAGGAGTTAAGAAATTTGCAATCGCGGGCGGCGTTGCATCAAACACTTCGCTTCGCGAAGCATTTGAAAAAGAATGCGCTGCAGCGGGAATAGAATTCATGAGACCTCAGCCCATCTACTGCACCGATAACGGAGCGATGATAGGGGTTGCAGGATCCTATGAATACCTGCTCGGATACAGGAGCGGACTTGATCTTAATGCCGTTCCGAATCTTTCCATAGGTGACAGGAAGGGCGTCTTCAAAATATGAGAAAAAGAAACGCACTTATTCTTCTCGCCGGAGGAAGAGGGAAGAGGATGGGTAGCGATATTCCCAAACAGTTCCTTGATCTCGGCGGAGAGCCTCTCATCAGGCACAGCTTAAACACAATACAAAAATCAGACCTCATCGACGAAGTGATACTTGTATCCGGTGCCGAGGATATACAGACAATCAGGGATATCGTGGACCGCGGCGGATTTGATAAAGTATCGCACATAGTTACAGGCGGTGAGGAAAGATATCTTTCCGTAGTAAACGGAGTGCTTGCAATCTGCGAAAAAGGCGGATGTGAAGCTTTTGACGGAAAACCCGAAGTGATACTTATCCATGACGGTGCAAGACCTTTTGTGGATGATGAGATCATTAAAAGATGCCTTGATAATGTAAGCACAGATCAAGGATGCGTTGCAGCCGTTCCCTCTAAGGATACGGTTAAGATAGCGGATGAAAACGGAATCGTAACGGACGAACCGCCCCGCAGGAATGTATGGCTTATGCAGACACCGCAGTGCTTTACCACGGATGTGATCTATAAAGCGTGCCTTGCTGCCAAGAAAGCATACGAAGACGCAAAACAAAATAACGAAATCAAACTTCCCGAGATAACCGATGATGCACAGATGGTTAATATGTATCTCGGTACGAAAATAAAACTGGTCATGGGAAGTTACGATAATATCAAGATTACTACTCCGGAAGACATAACTGTCGCGGAGAAAATATTGGAGGCAAAAATTGGACATATCTCTTAAGATCGCGGAAGAACTCGGAATCAAGAAGACACAGGTCGATGCCGCAGTCGGACTTATCGATGAAGGAAATACCATTCCATTTATCGCACGATACAGAAAGGAAGTTACAGGCTCTCTTAATGACGAGCAGCTCAGAACTCTTCATGAGAGACTTGTTTATCTCAGAAATCTCGAAGAGAAGAAAGCATCATATATTGCATCTATTGATGAGCAGGGTAAGCTCACCGATGAACTGAAAGCTAAGATTGAAGCCGCAGAGAAACTCGTTACTCTCGAAGATCTCTACAGACCTTATAAGCAGAAGAAAAAGACCAGAGCACTTGCAGCTAAGGCAAGAGGACTCGAGCCTCTCGCGGATTTCATTCAGGCACAGAATGCTACTTCTTCCGTTGAAGATGAAGCTGCTAAATATGTCACAGGTGTCATAAAGCCCGAGAACGATACCAAGGAAGCTGCGGTTAAGGCTGCTGAGAAGGAAGTTAAGGACGTAGCTGCTGCAATCGCAGGTGCATGCGATATCATCGCAGAGAGAATCTCCGATGATGCGGATGTAAGAAGCTTTATCAGAGAACTCACCGTTAACGAGGGACTTATCGTATCAAGTGCTAAAGATCCTCAGGCTGAGTCCGTATATACCAATTACTATGATTACAACGAGCCTGTTAAGAAAGTTGCAGGTCACAGAGTACTTGCTCTTAACAGAGGAGAGGCAGAGAAGATTCTAACCGTTTCCGTTAAGGCACCTGAAGAGAACTGCCTAGGCTATCTCGAGAAGAAGTTCATTACTTCGGATAATGAGTTCACTTCACCTCTTCTTAAAGATACAGTTAAGGATGCATACGACAGACTTATTGCACCTGCGGTTGAAAGAGATATCAGAAGCGACCTTACATCAAGAGCGGAAGACGGAGCTATCGATGTATTCGGCAAGAACTTAAAGCAGCTTCTCATGCAGCCTCCCATTGCAGGATGCACCGTACTCGGATGGGACCCTGCATTCAGAACCGGATGCAAACTTTCCGTTGTAGATCCTACCGGTAAAGTTCTTGACACTGTTGTCATATATCCTACCGAGCCTCAGAATAAAGTCGAGGAATCTAAGCAAGTTGTTAAGGCTCTTATCAAAAAGTACGGAATCAATCTTATCTCAGTAGGTAACGGAACCGCATCAAGAGAGTCTGAAGCAATCATTGCTCAGATCATCAGCGAAGTTCCCGAATCTCATGTTCAGTATGTTATTACCAACGAAGCAGGAGCTTCCGTATATTCCGCAAGTGCACTTGCTACCGAGGAGTTTCCTAACTTCGATGTAGGACAAAGAAGCGCTACTTCAATTGCAAGAAGAGTTCAGGATCCTCTTGCGGAACTAGTTAAGATCGATCCTCAGTCAATCGGTGTAGGCCAGTATCAGCATGACTGCGATCAGAAGAAGCTTTCCGAGACTCTCGGCGGCGTCGTTGAAGATGCGGTTAACAGCGTAGGTGTTGATCTTAATACCGCATCCGCTGCACTTCTTAAATATGTATCAGGTGTATCTGCAACACTTGCCAAGAACATCGTTACATACAGAGAAGAGAACGGAAGATTCGAATCAAGAGCACAGCTTAAGAAGGTTCCCAAACTCGGACCCAAGGCTTTTGAGCAGTGCGCAGGTTTCCTTCGCATTAACGGAGGAAAAGAGCCCCTCGATCAGACATCAGTACATCCCGAAAGCTACGATGCAGCAAAGAAGCTTCTCGATAAGATGGGATGCGAGATTAGAGATGAGAAGGCTATCAAAGAGTTTGAGATGACAGCCGACAAGATCAAACTTTCCGAAGAACTCGGAATAGGTGAGATCACTCTTACTGATATTTTCCATGAGCTTCAGAAGCCCGGCCGCGATCCCAGAGAGGATATGCCCAAGCCTGTACTCAGAAGCGATGTCCTTGATATCAAGGATCTCAAGCCCGGAATGATCCTTAAGGGAACTGTCAGAAACGTAATCGACTTCGGTGCGTTTGTTGATATCGGAGTTCATCAGGACGGACTTGTACATATCTCCAGAATGACCGACAGATTTATCAAGCATCCTCTTGAGGTTGTATCTGTAGGAGATATTGTTGAAGTACGCGTTGTTGAAGTTGATGTTGCTAAACAGAGAATCTCTCTTTCCATGAGACTTGACGGAGATGACACTCCTGTCAAGAAGGTTCCCGGTGCTTCAGGTGCATCAAATGCAGAGAAGAAGGACAAGGACAGAAGAGATAATAATAGAAGAGATAACGACAGAAGAGATAACAGAAATAACAGATCCGGTAAGCCGGCAGGAAAGCAGGGCGGAGCGCGTGAAGAGTTTGCTCCCGGAACGATCGGATATATTCTCGCTCATCAGAAGAAGAGATGATCATAGTTTAATATTTAGAGGCGTTTATGAAGAAGCTTAAAGAATTGCTGGAAAAGAAATGGTTCTCTTATACTTTTGCCGCAAGCTTTGCGGTAATCCTGTACGTCATGCTCACGCATTTTGAGGGCATAGGCAATTTCTTTGCTGCGTTCAAAAACGTAGTATCTCCCGTAATATGCGGAATGATAATTGCTTATCTCATGAACCCTCTCGTAAACTTTTTTGAGAAGTCGCTTTATCGCAAAATCAAAAAAGAAAAGAGCAGGCATTCGCTTGCGGTCATAACCACGGTTCTGATCGTAATAGCAGCTATAGTGCTTTTGTTTGTAGCGCTTGTTCCTTCACTCGTTGACAGTATTACTTTACTTGTTTCCAACGCTCCCTCATACCTGGAAAACCTTGAGGAGTATTTTGATAAGATATCCGGCAATTTATCCAAGTTCGGAATCGATGCAAGTAATATAGAGAAGAAACTGGAAGAATCATTGTACGGTTTTGTTGAGACGATTCCCGATAACATGGGTAAAGTCTTAAGCACCTCCGTAAGCGTCGGAAGCAGCCTGTTTAACCTCATTGTAGGCTTTATCCTTGCTATCTATTTCCTTACTGGAAAAGAAAGCTTTAAGGCGGGTTTCAGACGCCTCCGCCATGCAATACTTACCGACAAGGCTTATAACACTCATACGGCATTCTGGAAGAAGTGCCATGAGATACTTATCAGATACATAGGTTATGATGTGCTTGACGGCTTTATCGTGGGTGTGGTCAATGCCATACTTATGGTGGCGTTCGGCCTTCCTTATAAACCTCTTATTTCCGTAATAGTAGGTGTAACAAATCTGCTTCCTACCTTCGGACCTTTTATCGGCGCAGCCATAGGTGCGTTCATCCTTGTTCTGGTTGATCCCATGTATGCGCTTGCCTTCCTTATATTTACGTTGGTAATTCAGCTTATCGACGGTTATTTGATCAAGCCGAAGCTCTTCGGCGGATCACTCGGAGTACCCGATGCTTTTATTCTTATCTCGATTGTAGTCGGAGGAAAGCTTTTCGGTCCTGCGGGCATCGTTTTGGCTATACCTTTTGCTGCAATTTTCTCGTTCGTTTATGACGAACTCATCATGCCTCTTCTCTTAAAAAGAAAGGCAAAAATCGAAGCAAAAGATTCCGAAGAAAAATAGTTTAAAAAAGTTCAAAAAAGTTCAAATTTTCTGTTGACTAAGAGCGGCGTGTTTGATAATATAATCGTTGCCGCTGTGCTGGCGCTTTTATTTTTTTGTGCTTAATCAGCCGCCTGGAGAGGTATCGAAGCGGTCATAACGAGGCGGTCTTGAAAACCGTTTGTCCGAAAGGGCGCGTGGGTTCGAATCCCACCCTCTCCGCTCAGACATTTCAGACCATTTTTAAATGGCTGTTCATACTTGCTTTTAATTCAAGCATGGTACTTTGGAGAAGTACTCAAGTGGTTGAAGAGACACCCCTGGAAAGGGTGCAGGTCGTTAATAGCGGCGCGAGGGTTCAAATCCCTCCTTCTCCGTTGAATCGTAAGATTCGCTTAGTTCCTTGATAATTCAATACTAATGCATCCCTGAAAATTCCTATATAAGCCGGAACTCGAAACCGGCATAGAAATTTCAGAGACGAACAAAACCTTAATCAGTAGATTATGGATATGCCAGATTTATCTGGCTGAGATTAAACTTTTATTGAGAGTTTGATCCTGGCTCAGGATGAACGCTGGCGGCGTGCTTAACACATGCAAGTCGAACGGGAATTACATT
>CADBFZ010000021.1 GCA_902794095.1 uncultured Lachnospiraceae bacterium
TCAAGAGCACCTCTGAAGATTCCCGGGAATGCTATTACATTATTAACCTGGTTGGGGAAGTCGGAACGACCTGTTCCAACGATCCTTGCACCTGCTGCCTTTGCAAGATCCGGCATGATCTCGGGAACGGGATTAGCCATAGCAAGGATGATAGCATCTTTGTTCATGCTGCGTACCATTTCTTCGGTAACGATACCGGGTGCGGAAACGCCGATGAAGATATCTGCGCCATTCAATGCATCTGCCATGGTACCACTTATATTTTCGGGATTGGTGATGCTTACCATTTTCTGCTGCATCCAGTTGAGACGGGGAGCATCCTTGGAGATAACGCCCTTGCTGTTGCAGAGTATGATATTTTTGAATCCGTAATTTAACAGGAGCTTGCAGATGGCGATACCTGCAGAACCTGCACCGCTTATTACAACCTTGCAGTTTGCGGGATCTTTGGAAACTACTTTGGTTGCATTGATAAGAGCGGCGAGAACAACGATGGCTGTTCCGTGCTGATCATCATGGAATACGGGAATATCAAGAGTCTCCTTGAGACGTTCTTCTATTTCAAAGCAGCGGGGAGCGCTGATGTCTTCCAGATTGACTCCGCCGTATCCGGGAGCAAGCCATGTAACTGCTTTGATGATCTCTTCCGTATCCTGCGTGTCGAGACAGATGGGGACAGCGTTAACACCGCCGAACTCTTTGAAAAGGATAGCCTTTCCTTCCATAACAGGCATTGCAGCCTTGGGACCGATATTACCGAGACCGAGAACCGCGCTTCCGTCGGAAACAACAAGAATGGTATTGGACTTGATGGTATACTTATATGCTGCTTCGGGATTCTCTGCGATTATCTTGCAGGGCTCTGCAACACCGGGAGTATAGGCGAGGGCAAGAGCCTCTCTGGAATCAACAGGTGTTTTTGAAACTGTTTCTACCTTTCCTTTCCACTCTTCGTGGAGACTGAGTGCTTTTTCAGCGTTTGTCATGATAAACCTCCGTTTATAAATTAATAAGCGCAATATGATTGCGTCGTATTTGTATGGGCTTTTTGACCACTTGCATTATAGCGGAAAACGTGTTAGGATAACAGCGATTTCAATGACACAATTCGTAAAATATTTCCCAAGACTATTTTACAAGAACTATTACTGAAGAATATCGAAGAAATTTTTTCCATTTTGTAATTGAATATTATTTGTTTCAGTCGGAAGTATTTCGGCAGGAGGATTTTATATGGTAAATATGAGAGACAGGTATGAGTCTATCGCACTTACGGATCTTCGTGAAATGGCCAAGAACCGTAAGATCAAAGGTGCTTCTTCAATGAAGAAAGCCGATCTCGTGGAAGCGATGCTCATCAAAGACAGAGAAGATGAGCGCAACGAGGTTGAGGCTGCCAAGGCGGCTGCAGCTGCTGCCAAAGCTGAGGCTGCGAAAGACGATACCAAAAAGGCTGGCTCTCAAAAAGAAGATCCGAAAAAGGATGACGTAAAAAAAGCCGATACAAGAAAGAATGATGTGGCTAAGGCGGCTTCAAAGCCTGCTGCAGAGGATATCACGGAAGAAGCGTCGAAAGAACTGGACAGCGGCGTCACGGTAAACGGAATACTTGAAGTTATGCCGGACGGTTTCGGATTCATAAGGAGCGATAATTATCTGCCGGGTGATTCGGATGTTTATGTTGCTCCCAGTCAGATAAGAAGATTTGCTTTAAAGACAGGCGATATCATTACGGGTAATACAAGGGTAAAGACGCAGAACGAGAAGTTCCAGGCTCTTTTATTCGTAAGGACGGTTAATGATCTTCCGCCCGAAACAACGGCTGCAAGATATAATTTTGAGAATATGACACCTATCTTCCCTGATGAGAAGATAAAACTTGAGTATCCGGGAGCACCTGTGTCCATGAGGATCATGGATCTTATCAGCCCCATCGGAAAGGGACAGAGAGGTCTTATCGTTTCCCAGCCTAAGGCAGGTAAGACGACTCTTCTTAAGGATGTGGCAAAGTCAATTAAGAGGAATAATCCCGAAGTTCACATGATAATCCTCCTCATCGACGAACGCCCGGAAGAAGTTACGGATATGAAAGAAACAGTCGGCGGTCCCGGTGTTGAAGTGATCTATTCGACTTTCGATGAGACTGCGGATCATCATAAGAGAGTTGCCGAGATGGTCATCGAGAGAGCCAGACGTCTTGTGGAATATAAGAAAGATGTGGTGATCCTGCTTGATTCCATCACAAGACTTACAAGAGCTTATAACCAGGTGGTACCGCCCAGCGGAAGAACCCTTTCCGGCGGTCTCGATCCTGCGGCTCTACATCCGCCCAAGAGATTCTTCGGTGCGGCAAGAAATATGAGAGAAGGCGGAAGTCTTACTATCCTTGCAACCGCTCTTGTTGAAACCGGAAGCAAGATGGATGATGTGGTATATGAGGAATTCAAGGGAACCGGTAATATGGAAATAGTTCTCAACAGAAAGCTTTCCGAGAGAAGGATATTCCCTGCTATCGATATTCCGAAGTCCAGCACCAGAAGAGAGGATCTTCTCCTTACAGGTGAGGAGCTTGAAGCTATCAGTAATATCAGAAGAGCGGTCAACGGTATCCATCCCGATGAAACGGTTGATAAGGTTATCGATATGTTCTCAAAGACCGCAAATAACCGAGATCTGGTGGGCCAGATACTCAAAACCAGATTTTATTAATTGTTGCTTGCATTCAAAAAAAGTATGTGATACAATAAACGAGCTGTCCTGAAGAAAAGGACCGAATCGTTAAAAATAATTAATTTTTAAGATAAGTTTTAGAGAGGAAGAGAACCATGAGAGAAGGAATCCATCCTGAGTATTATCAGGCAACCGTTACATGCAACTGCGGTAATACATTTGTTACCGGATCAACAAAGCAGGATATTCACGTAGAAATCTGCTCCAAGTGCCATCCTTTTTACACAGGCCAGCAGAAGGCTACAAGTGCTCGCGGTCGTGTTGATAAGTTCAATAAGAAGTACGGCATTAGCGAGAATAACTAGTTCATATTTAAACAGTTTGCAAGGTTGAGACAGTGTAGGTTTATACTGTCTCAACCTTGTTTTATATTTGCGAGGTAGAATATTGAGCAGAAAAAACAAGAAATGCGTATACAGCGGTATAGGCGGGCAGGCTGTACTTGAAGGCGTAATGATGCGCAATAAAAACAAGTATGCCGTTGCTGTACGTAAACCGGACGGTAAGATAGAAGTCGATACCCGTGAACTGAATTACGACCCGAAGAGTCTTCTCAGAAGGATCCCTTTTATAAGAGGTATCATTGTATTCGCCGATTCTCTTTCCC
>CADBFZ010000022.1 GCA_902794095.1 uncultured Lachnospiraceae bacterium
ATACAAGCTGGCAAAGGCGGCTGCCGAGCACGGAGTGAAGAGATTCCTTCTGATCTCCACGGACAAGGCTGTCAATCCGACCTCTCTGATGGGCGCCACCAAGCGGATGTGTGAGATGATCATCCAGATGATGGACCGCAAATATCCCGGCACCACCCTCATGGCCGTCCGGTTCGGAAACGTCCTCGGCTCAAACGGCTCCGTAATTCCGCTCTTCAAGGAGCAGATCGCAAAGGGCGGTCCTGTCACCGTAACTGACAAAAATATCATCCGTTACTTTATGACGATCCCGGAAGCTGTGTCTCTCGTGCTCGAGGCCTCCGTCTACGCGAAAGGCGGAGAAATCTTCGTTCTCGACATGGGCAAACCTGTCCGGATCGATGACATGGCCAGAAAGCTCATCCGCCTGTCCGGATTCCAGCCGGATGTGGATATCAAGATCGTATACACCGGCCTCCGACCAGGAGAAAAGCTCTATGAAGAGCTCCTGATGGACGAAGAGGGAATGAAGGATACCCCGAACAAGCTCATCCATATCGGCCACCCGATTGAAATGAACGACGAGCAGTTTCTGCAGCAGATCCAACGACTCGACCGGATCAGCCGTGAAGAAGTGGAGCCGATGGAAATGAAGAGAGTGGTATCAGAGGTTGTCACAACCTACAAGCCGGATCTGGATCATGTGGACCAGGAACAGGGGATCATCGCATAACAGATGGATTAATGGACATACACAAGAGCCAGTAGCCGAAGCAGCGATGTTAAATCAGGCGGTTCACCCTTTACTTGAGTGGGCTTCGGTGTTATCCTAATGAAGGACTTATCGTGTGATAATATTATTCGTATATCAATAAGTATAATTACCATCAAGAGAATACGATTCTCTTGAAATTTCTCGTTTTCTACTTAACAATTATACCAAATATGGGAGTTATTACTTTAGCTTTATATCCTTTTTAAGTTCGAGATTTAGTGCAGTTTGCTGATGAATACGCAATAAGAACAGGAAGAAGAAAGAAATGAACGAAGAGCCAAAACGAATAATTTCATTTAGTCCGCCAGATATGAGCGAACTGGAAGAGAAGGAAGTAGTAGATACCCTCAGATCCGGATGGATTACAACAGGACCGAAGACGAAGAAGCTTGAACATGAATTGGCAACTTTTGTTGGTGTGAGGGACGGACTTAAAGATGGTGAAGCGGTCGCTGATCCGAATCTTGTATGCCTTAACTCAGCTACATCTTCAGAGGAGCTTATCTTCCGTGTTCTTGGAAACAGGGTAATATTAGGGACAACCGGGAAAATCTCTGATTTTTCAAGGGTTTGCGGCTACTGAGTCGAGTCCCCTTATCGATAATTAGTGCACAGGGTACTGAGTAAGAAACTGCAAATCAGTGAACATCGTGGTTTCTTGGTCGCTCAGTTTTGACCCAATCAAATGAGCACAGAATCGAATAAGGAGGTTGGACTAAGTAGCCGGGGAGCCATCAGGTTCGTCGGCCACTTACTTTTTGCTTTTAGCAAAATAAGTACGCTTTTCCACAAATAAAGAATATCACAGGATATTAGAATAAGCAAGAATAAAAATAACGCAAATGTCTTTTGGTCAGATTATCTTGTCCTTAATGACAATAAGAAAGAGAGGCAATTTTATATGACTTACAAGTTGTATGCTCCTACCCTTGAAAAGATTGAGGGTTCCGTCATCTGCATAATGGATGGAAAGGAAACAGTGTATTCCAATGTTAAAGCTATGTTAGATCAGGACTTCGCAAAGAAGTATGAGGTAGCATGCATATCGGTAAAAAACGGTTGTATCGCTATTGAACTTGCGGAAAGCAGCATTGTGCCTAATGATTTGTCAGCAGATTGGGCGAAGGAACATATGGAGAATACTGGGAGCGAGATTTCGTTCTTCTAAGAATGCACGGGAAGAGAGGATAGCGTTATGAGTAATAGACAGATTTCGTTTAGCCCACCTGATATAAGTAAAGCGGAAATCGATGAAGTGTGTGAGGCGCTTCGCTCTGGATGGATTACTACCGGACCGAG